>CACYTP010000003.1 GCA_902777385.1 uncultured bacterium | reverse complement strand
TATGAGATTTAAGTTTTCTAATATATTTATATGCATTATCTTTGTTAATATTTTTAAACTCATCCGGCAGATAGTCGTGGTCTTTAACATATTGAATAATTGCCGACGGAATTTTAGGCGGCAAGTCTATAGCCATTCTTTCATTACTCCTTTTTATTAAAAATATATCATAATTAATTTGCAAAGTCTATGAAGTAAAAATGCAAATATTGTTCACACCTTTTTTTTGCTATAGAATATTTATATGGATATTTTGGAAGCTAAAAGAATATGGGCTGAGGTAAAAACAGAGTTAAGAACTGTTTTGCCTGACCATGCTTATACTTGGATTACGGAAACCGATGTTACGGGATGCGAAGATAACAGGTTTAATATTATAACAGTTATGGCACTTGCTCCTCAGGTTATAAGGCAAACTTATTACAAAAAAATAATTGATACATTTAAAAAAGTTACGGGTAAAGATTACGATTTTTCAATAATTTATGATGAAGATTTCGCAAAACGATACCAAAAGGATAAGAAAAAGGAAGCTTCTAAACCTAAATCTTTGTTGTCGGAAGAAGAAGAAAAAATTAATTTATTAAAAGAAAATCTCGCACAAATGCAGTCTTTTGCAAATTTGAACTTAAAATATAAGTTTGAAAACTTTGTTGTAGGTGAAAATAGCGAATTTACTTATGCTTTAGCTCAAAATGTTGCAAAAAATCCTGCAAAAAAATATAATCCTTTGTTTATATATGGTGCGGCAGGTCTAGGAAAAACTCATTTAATGCAAGCTATAGGTCATTATGTAATTTTTAATAAGCCAAAATTAAAAGTGCGATATATCAAAACGGAAGAGTATGTCAATGAGTTAATAAAGTCTATTCAAAAGGGTGCTGACAGAAATAACAAAATGGAAGCTTTCAGACAAAAATACCGAAATGTGGATGTTTTACTGATAGATGATATTCAGTTCATAGAATCAAAAGAAAGAACAATGGATGAAATTTTCCATACATTTGATTCATTGTTAAATAAAAATAAACAAATTGTAATAACTTCTGACAGGTTGCCGTCGGAAATTCCGGGATTACCCGCACGGTTGCAGAGCCGATTTGAAATGGGTATTATGACGGAGATAACTCCGCCTGATTTTGAAACCAGAGTTGCAATACTCCAAAATCTTGCAGAGCAGGAGGGAGTTAAAATAGATTTTGCGACCTGTGAGTATATTGCTCAAAATTTTGTTAATAATGTCAGAGAACTTGAAGGTGCTTATAACAAAGTTAGTGCATACGCATCTTTTTCTGATTCTGAACTTAATATTGAACTTGCAAAGAAAGTATTGAAGTGTAATGACAGAAAAAAAGCTGTTACAATAGCTGATGTTGCACAAAAAACTGCGGAGTTTTACGGTGTTACCGTAGAAGATTTTAAGAGTCCTGCAAGAAATCAGAAAATATCAAATGCAAGACAGGTTGCGGTGTATTTATCACGAGAGATTACAGGTGAAAGCTTTGAAGAGATTGCTGAGTTCTACAATAAAAAGCATCCGACAATGCTATATTCTTATGACAAGGTTAAAAAAGATATGATTTCAGATGACTCATTAAGTCAAGCGGTTAAATCATTAGAAAAAAATATAAAAGGGTAAATTAAAATGTACGATTACATAAAAGGTCAGTTTGCAGGTAAGACAAATACAACAAAAGGAACTTTTGTTACTATTGAAGCAAGTGGTATCGGGTATTTGTTGGAGATAACTCCGAGAGATTTTAATAATCTGCCGGAAGATACTCTCAAAATTTATGCTGTTCTTATACACAGAGAAGATAAAATGTCTCTTTGCGGATTTTTGCATAAAGAAGACAGAGATATATTTAACATACTTACATCAGTATCAGGTGTCGGCAGTAAAATGGCATTAACTTTGCTTGATGAATTTGAGTCCTCAGAACTTATAGGATTTGTTATTCAGGGAAATTATAAAGAACTAACAAGAGCAAAGGGCGTCGGACCAAAATTAGCCCAGAAAATTATTCTTGAATTAAAAGATAAATTAATGAACTTTAAAGAAAATGAGCCAATTCATATTGAAACCTCAAAAGTTCAGAATAATCAGGCAATGGAAGATGCTCAGGCTGTCCTGACTTCTTTGGGATATGAAAGAGATGAAATAAAATCCGCTATGTCAAAAGCTATTGCTGTACTTGAAGATAATGCCGATGCCGAAAATATATTAAAAACAACTCTGCAAATTTTATCCGTATAAAAAAGCCGATACTCTCGTACCGGCTTAAATAAACTTTTTGTGTTGCAGAGTTAACCTAAAAGGTTCTCCAGTATTTTTGCATTTTCACCTGCTTTTTGGGATTGGTGAACAGAAACACGACGCATATATGAACGAAGAGCCTCTCTAATAAGTTCACTTCTGGTTCTTTGTTCGTCGGTTGCCAGTCCGTCAACCTTATTTAAAAAGGCATCCGGCATAGTAACTAAAATTTTTGCCATGTACTAACCTCCAAATTGCACTACACATAAATAGTATATCATATATGTATCCTCTTTTCAAGAGAAGATATGATATTTTTGTGATAAGATTAAGAAATGAAACAAAAATTATTGATAGTAGATGATGCTCCAAGTTGGAGAAGACATCATGAAGAAGTTATCCGACAACTATATCCTGACAGGTTCGAAATTGATACTGCCGAATCTGCAATGGAAGGGAATGAACTGTTATATCTTAATACTGATAATCCGTATGATATTATTCTGACAGATATGCAGATGGAAAGTGACTTTCTTCCGCTAATGGCAGGGGAATGGTTAATTGAACAAATACAAAAAATGAAAGAGTATTATAAAACGAAAATTATTATTATATCTGCCTCTAATGCTATACGTCTGATTGCTGAACATTATAATGTTGATTATATTCCTAAGTATAATTGCAGAGATTTTAAAAGTTACAAAAATATAATTGATAAAATTGTTTAATAATTTGTATAATGGAGTTAAAATTCTGAGAATTTTTCTTTTTAAATTATGTTAAGCAAAAGTATATAAATTGTTCATGTTACAGTTTTTCTGTTAGAATAATTATGTACAGTATTTATTGTTTGAATAGTGATTGGACGTTATAGTATGCCTGCCGGAGAAAAGGTTAATTTAAGGGAATATAAGAATTTAATAGAAACTATAGCGAAGGTTGAATATCAGAAATTTTCGGTATCACACCTTGTAGAGTTGCCTGAATTGATTAATATCGGTACGCACGCTTTGTATATTCTGTTCCAGTCGCATTCTCCGGAACATTATAATAATACATACCTTTCTACTGCTATAAAATGGGCTATCAGAAATGAAGTCAGAAGACGTTATAAATGGTATACTTTAAAAAACAGACGTCAGGCTGCACAGGCAGAGGACTCTCAGGAAGTAAGATGTGAGGTCTATAAAACAATTCTTTCCATTGAGGAAATGCAGGAAGCAGAAGTCCCTACTCAGATTAAGGCTGAGGATCAGACTCCTGATGAAGCTATTGAATTTCTTGAACTTAAATCCGAGATAGTAGAGGCAATTAAGCGTTTACCCAAAAGAGAACGCGAACTTATTGAATATAAGTTTTTTAGAGAAAAGAAATTGAGAGAAATATCTGAAGAGTTTGATATTTCCCAATCCCGTATATCAAGAATTATTCAATCCGGATTGGATAAAGTTAAGAAAGATTTGAAAAGACGGGGTGTGATTTAATGAAAACAATTTTCGAAAAAAGCAATAATGCAGAGGGGATATCTTTAACGGATGAAGTTGAAAATCTTGATTTTCTAAAAAATGCTGATTTGCGTCAGGGTAAAGTCGGGCTTCCTCAACTGGGCGAATTGGAAGTAATGCGTCATTATAAAGAATTATCAGACAGAAATTTCTGTATTGAAAAAGGTTTTTATCCGCTAGGCTCATGTACTATGAAATATAACCCGAAAGTTAATGAATTATTAGCATCTCTTGAAGGGTTTACTTCAATCCACCCTAATACTCCCGATGAGTATTGCCAAGGCTCGTTAAAGCTAATGTATAACCTTCAGGAAGAGTTGAAGGTTATTACAGGTATGGATGCAATTACTTTACAACCGGCTGCCGGTGCTCATGGTGAGTTGACAGGTATGATGATTATAAAAAAATACTTTGAAAGTATTTCTGATAAACGGAAAAAAGTATTAATTCCTGATTCTGCCCATGGAACAAATCCTGCAAGTGCTCACATGTGCGGTTTTGATATAATTCCCGTAAAATCAAATGATAAAGGTCAGGTTGATATTGATAATCTAAAAAGCTTGTTGAATAAAGATGTTGCCGCTATTATGATGACAAATCCTAATACGCTTGGATTGTTTGAAGAAAATGTTTTGGAAATATCAAAATTGATGCACGAAAACGGCTCTCTGTTGTATTATGACGGTGCTAATTTTAATGCAATCATGGGTTATACCAATCCAAAGCTTATGGGATTTGATGTTGTGCATATAAATTTGCACAAAACTTTTGCCACTCCTCATGGCGGCGGCGGTCCCGGAGCAGGTCCTGTCGGTGTAGTTGAAAAATTAAAAGAATTTTTACCTGTGCCGATTATTGAATTTGATGGAGAAATATACAGAAGAAATTATGATTTAAAAAATTCTATAGGTTCAGTAAAAGCGTTTTTTGGTAATTTCGGAGTGTTGGTAAGAGCCTATGCGTATATTCTTATGATGGGTAAAAATCTCAAAGAAGCAACGGAAAATGCTGTTTTGAATGCAAATTATATAAAGGAAAAGTTAAAGAATTACTACGATTTACCTTATGATTTTCCTTGCATGCATGAATTTGTGCTAACAGGGGAACGCCAAAAGGAAAAAGGTGTTTCAACTCTGAATATTGCCAAAAGGTTAATGGATGGAAATACACACCCTCCGACGGTTTATTTCCCTCTGATTGTGCATGAAGCAATTATGATTGAACCTACAGAATCTGAAACTAAAGAAAAATTGGATGAATTTATTGATACTATGATAAATATTGCAAAAGAAGTTGAATCTGATCCGGAAAAAGTTACATCGGCTCCTCATTCAACTCCGGTTAGGCGGGTAGATGAAACTCTTGCGGCAAGACATCCTGATTTGACATACAAAGAATAAGAGAAACAATATGACAGATAAAACAAAGAAAATAAAAGTAGCTTTCCCGCACATGGGATACATATATATAGCTTGGGCGTCAGCGTTAAGAAAGATTGGTGTTGAACCGTATATACCGCCTTATACAAGTAAAAAGACATTGTCTTTAGGTACAAAAAATTCTCCTGAAGCTATATGCTTGCCATATAAGCTAATTCTTGGAAATTTTGTAGAAGCAATAGAAGGTGGTGCTGATTACGTTGCAATGATTACGTCTCCCGGTTGCTGCCGATTAGGTGAGTACGGCGGAGGTATTCATAGTGCGTTAGAGGATATGGGTTATAAAGCAAACTATATTGAAATGACTCTTTATGACGGTATCAAAGGGATGTTCGATTTCCTAAAAAAAATTAGTGGCAAGAGTGATTACGTCCTGTTTGGAAAAGCTATAGTTTTAGCAATAAGAAAAGTTTTTTTACTTGATGATTTGCAGGCAAAATTGTCATATTGCAGAGCAAGAGAAGTTGAGTTCGGAGCTTCCGAAAAGGCTTTTAAGCGTGCATTAAAAATTGTTGAAGATGCTATGAATACAAGGCAAATGAACAGAGCCAAAAAACTTGCTTTTGCGGAAATGGATAAAGTAGAACTTGATATGAACAAAGAAGTTTTGCATGTTGATATAACAGGCGAAATTTATCTTGTTTGCGATAAGTTTTCTAATCAGGATATTGTAAAAGAGCTTGGTAAAATGGGTGTTGAAACCAGAAAAAGCCTGACTGTAAGCGGGTTTTTAAAAGATGCGATTATCCCAAAAATTTTCAGAAAAGGGGAAACTCATTTACAAAGAGCAAACAGACTGGCAAAACCATACCTGATGCGTGATATTGGCGGTGATGCTCTGGAATGTGTTTCAGATGTTGCCTATGCTGACCAAAGAGGTGTTGATGGAATAATTCATATAAGCCCGTTTACTTGTATGCCGGAAATTATGTCTCAAAATATATTCCCTGCAATGCGAGAAAATTGCGATATCCCTATATTACCATTGATAATGGATGAACAGACAGGTAAAGCAGGCTATTTGACAAGGTTGGAAGCTTTTGTAGATTTGATGAGAAGGCGTAAAAGAAAACTTGCAGCAGATAAAAAGAAACCAGAGACAGTAAAATAGGAATTGTAATATATGTTCAAACTTTATAAAAGAGTATTCAAAGCAACTAACGAAGGTATTATTTTAACAATACCTATAGCCTTATTTTGGTGGTTGCTGACAATTTATATTGATTTTTCTAAAAATGTTGTAGATACTCTTCCTGAAATGGTACTGTCAGGTATAACAATGCTGTTTATGGTTAGCGGTTTTTGTGCCGGTTGGTTTTACATGGTTAAAAAATGTGTAAAATTTTCCAAAAAAGATTTTATATTCGACAAAGATAAGAATAAAGAAGCTCTTGATTTGTTAAAGACTTTTCCTGTTGGCATAGGTAGATTTTTCCTGTACTTTGTTGAAGTAACTTTGTTATTTCTTGGGATAGCTCTTGGTATGGGCTTTCTAATGAAGATGATAAGTTTTGATAATTTAAGAGATATTATTTCCGTTCTTAGTAATGCCGGTTTGAACAGCTACTCGGGAGAGGATGTTAAAGCATTTCTTGATGAGTTGCCTCCTGAGCAAATACTTGATATCTTCAGGACAATTTCTGTACCTGTTATGAAAATTATTTTAGCAGTTACATTAATTCCTACAATAGTTTCGTTTTCCCTTATGTTGTGGATGCCTGAAACTTTATATACCCATAGAAATCCGCTTATAACATTATTTACATCTATAAAAAAGGTGTATTTTAACTTCTGGAATTCATTAAAATTATATATATACATATCTGTTGTACAATTGATACTTTCTTTGATAGGTCCGTTTTCGTTGAAAAATCCGATTTTATATATGCTGATGATTATAATATATTTCTATTTTCTTGTATATGTTGTTGTGTTAATATTCTCATATTATGATGAACAATTCAGAGACAAAATTAAAGAATCAAAAACCTAAAGTTATAGCTGTCGTGGGGGCAACCGCCAGTGGAAAGACGGCTTATTCAATAGAGCTTGCTCAAAAAATTGGTGGTGAGATTGTTTCTGCCGATTCCAGATTGGTTTATAGGGGTTTTGATAAGGTTTGTGCAAAACCTTCTGTAGAAGAAAGATGTGGTATTCCTCATTATATGATGGATATTGTTGAGCCTGAATTCGATTATACTGCAGGTTTGTATGTAAAGGATGCAAAAATATATATTTATGATATTTTATCGAGGAATAAAACTCCGATTATTGTCGGAGGAACAGGGTTATATTTCAGATTACTGCTCGAAAATTATAATCCGCCGCAAGTTGAACCTGATTATGAATTAAGAAAAGAACTACAGCAAATGAGTAGTGAGGATTTGTACAGCCTAATGGCTGAACTTGATAACGAGGGTGCAAGTTCAATAGAATTTAATGACAGAAAAAAACTTATCCGTTCGATAGAAATCGTAAAATTAAGCGGAAAACCTCTGAGCGAAGTTAAACTTCTGAAAGAGGATACAGAGTTTGATGTTGAGTGGATTGGTTGTAACTATCCAAGGGATATTTTGTACGAGCGAATTAATGCCCGTGTTGATAAAATGTTTGAGGCAGGAATGGTTGATGAAACTAAAAAGCTGCTATTAAAACATGGAAGAATCCCAAATCTTGTCGATACAATTGGTTATCACGAAATAATAGAATATCTTGACGGTAAAATTACATTGGATGAGGCTTTGAATTTGCTCAAACAAAATACAAGACGTTATGCAAAAAGACAGTTAACTTGGTTTAGAAAAAATCAGAATATAAAATGGAACTGCTATCCTGAAATATTGAAAAAATAGAATTCTGAAGACTTTATTGTTATTCTTATACTAATTTATGGAATCAATAATTTTTTGTACCTGAATTTTTAAATTTTCATAGTCGGAATTGTTGTTTATAACAAAATCCCAGTCTTTAATATTGTCAAGTCCTGTTTCTGTAATATCGGATTCCCCAATAAGTTCTCCTCTTTGCAATCTGGTTTCTCTTGATGCTTCTACTCTAATGGTTATAGCACCAGCCTTTTTAAAAACTTCATATTCGTGAGGAACTCTGACGTCTGTTACAATTATATTTCCGTCCTGTTCTATAATTTTGTTGAGCCAGTAATCAGGGTTTTGGGCTCTTCCCCAGTTGCCGAGATTTATTAAATCCTGCCTGTAAACAGGTTTATTTTTTTCTATTTCTTCGTATGTTAACCCTTTTTCTTTACCATAGGTGAGTTTTATGATGTCACCCATTGCACAGCGTCTGAAGTCAGACATTTTTTCCAACATAATCTTTGCAGCAGTATCTTTTCCACTGTACTGTTTCCCTGAAAATATAATAATTTTATTCGCCATAACAAAACCCTCTTTAGTTAATTCTATATTATCATAAATATACGGGTACTTAACATTTTTTATCATTAAGTTGCAATTGTACTATGTTGGTAATAGAATAAACAAGCGAGTGTATATAGTACAATATTTGGAAAGAGTTATGGCTTTAAATTTTCAAGAACTTGTTTTAAACTTACAAAAATTTTGGGCAGATTACGGTTGTATTATCCAACAGCCTTATGACATAGAAAAGGGTGCTTCAACAATGAACCCTGCTACTTTTTTAAGAGCGTTAGGTCCTGAACCGTGGAATACGGCGATGATTGAACCTTGCAGACGTCCTACCGATGCAAGATATGGCGAAAATCCAAACAGATTGGGACATTATTTCCAATTTCAGGTTATATTAAAACCGTCACCGGATGATGCTCAAGAACTTTATTTAAGAAGTCTTGAAGCTATGGGTATAGATTTAAAAGAACATGATGTCAGATTTGTTGAAGATAACTGGGAATCCCCAACTCTTGGAGCTGCCGGTGTTGGTTGGGAAGTTTGGCTTGACGGTATGGAAATTACCCAGTTCACTTATTTCCAGCAGGTTGGCGGATTAGAGATTAAGCCTGTTGCGTTGGAGCTTACTTATGGATTGGAACGTATTGCAATGTATTTGCAAAATAAAGAATCTGTATACGATATTATGTGGAATAATGAGTTAAAATATGGTGACATTTATCTCCAAAATGAAATAGAACAATCAAAATATAATTTTGAAGTATCGGATACAAAATCATTATTCACAATGTTTGATTTATATCAAAAAGAGGTTGATAATTGTGTAAAGGCACAATTAGTTTTGCCTGCTTATGATTATGTGTTAAAATGTTCTCATACTTTTAATCTTCTTGATGCAAGAGGTGTTATCAGTAAAGACGAAAGAAATAATTTCATAGGCAGAGTAAGAACTATGGCATCGGCTGTAGCTAAGCTGTATGTCGCACAGAGAGAGGAAATGGGATTTCCTCTTTGCAAGTAAGAATATAAAGGAATATAAATGGCTACAAAATTTCATCACCCTACGTTCAGTAAAAATTTTTTGCGTAGGATTACTCAAATTAAGAGTCCTGACGCAATGTTGGAAGATGCAAAATCAGAAGGACTGGAAAAAAATCTCGGAGTATGGGATTTAATTGTTCTCGGTATTGGTGCAATTATTGGTGCAGGTATATTTGCGATTGTTGGTGTAGCAGCGGCAGGTGCTAACGGTGCAGGTCCGGCTCTTGCTATATCTATGGTAATAGCAGCTTTTGCGTGTGTATTTTCAGCATTATGCTATTGTGAATTTGCAACAATGATTCCTGTTGCCGGTGGTGCTTACACATATACCTTTGCCACTTTGGGTGAATTTGCAGCCTGGATGGTAGGTTGGGTTTTATTGCTGGAATATGCAATAGGATTTATTGTTGTAGCTTCAGCTTGGTCAAATCATTTTGTTCAATTTATGAAAGGGTTTGCCAATATTTTGCCAAACTGGCTGGCTAATCCTCCTGTATGGTTAGTGAGTGATATTGATTCCGCTACAAAATCCCTTATGGCAGAAGGAATAGACCCGCATGCAATAATTCCTACAATTCATTCATTACTGCCTAATATGGGAATTATGCACTTTATAGCTGATAAATTACCTGTAATTGCTCATCCGTTCGTTAATCATATAGCGGTAGCGTGGAATTTTATGGCTCAAATGCCTATTTGCTTAAATATTCCTGCGGCTGTAGTTATAATTTTGTCTACAATGATTTTAATAAAAGGTACTAAAGACTCGGCAAAAATGACTGCTATAATGGTTGTGATTAAAATTGCGGTTATAGCATTATTTGTTTTGGTCGGTTTATTCTACATAAAACCTGCAAACTGGGTTCCATTTGCACCGAATGGCATATCAGGGATTGCAAATGGTGCGTTTTTAATATTTTTTGCATACATAGGTTTTGATGCAATTGCGACGGTTGCTGAAGAATGTAAAAATCCGCAGAGAGATTTGCCGATAGGTATCATCGGTTCATTAATTGCTGCAACAGTTGTATATGTATTGGTTGCTTTGGTTATGACAGGTATGTATCCTACATCAGGTAGTGTTCCGGCAGAATTTATTAAAGCACCTATGGCATTTGTAATGTCTGAAATTGCACATCAGGATTGGGTCGCAGGGATGATTTCCGTAGGTTCACTGGCAGGATTAACTTCAGTATTACTGGTTATGGAGTTGGCTGCTATTCGTGTATTGTATGCTATGAGTCGTGATAACTTTATTCCTAAAAAATTACAGGTATTACATAAAAAATATCATACCCCTTATGTCTTAACTTGGCTTGTAGGTATATTATCTGTTATAGGTGTTATGACATTAGACTTACAGGCAGCGGCTGAATTATGTAACTTTGGTACATTTACTTCATTCATTGTTGTTTGTGTAGCCGTTCTAATTTTAAGACATACCGATCCGGACAGACCTCGTCCGTTCAGAGTTCCATTTTCACCCTGGTTCCCTAGTATAGGTATTTTATGCTGTGGCGGATTGATGGTATACAAATTAATGCAGTCTGCGGACTCTAATTCTGCATTATTATTCCCTGTATGGTTGGGCTTAGGTGCAATCATATACTTTAATTACGGATTTAGAAGTAACAGAAAATGTGAAAATGAAGTTCATCTTGAAAGAGTTGAACAGAAAAAATTGGAATTGCAAAAATAATGAATATAAAAACTATAATAGAGAAAGCCCTAACAAGACGTAGTACTGACGAACTTATTGCAACAAGTAAGAAAACAGAACTAAAAAAAACTCTGAATGTTTTTGACTTGATTGTTATTGGTATTGGTGCAGTTGTTGGTACCGGAATTTTTACAATTATAGGTACTGCTATAACGGGCAGCCCTGAAAATGCCGGAGCAGGTCCTGCTATTGTAATATCAATGGTATTGGCTGCTATAGCGTGTGTATTTTCAGCTTTATGTTATTCTGAAATTGCTGCGATGATTCCTGTTGCAGGTAGTGCTTATACTTATACCTATGCTACTATGGGCGAATTTATGGCATGGATGGTGGGTTGGATATTAATGTTAGAGTATGCAATTGGCAATATTACGGTTGCAAATGCCTGGACCGGATATTTTATTCATTTACTAAAAGGGTTCAAACAATATATGCCGGATTTTGTCTTGAATTTTCCTTTGTGGCTAAGGTATGATTATACTACGGTTAATAATATCTGTACCGCTAATGGTTGGGATATACACGATAAAGTTCCTTATTTATTTGATAAAATTCCGATTGTCGTCAGTTTACCTGCTGTAATTATAGTATTATTGTTAACAATCTTACTTGTTCGCGGTATTAAAGAGTCAACAAGGTTTGCCTCAATTATGGTGGGCGTAAATATGTTTATGATTTTGTCATTCATAGTTGTTGGTGCATTTTATGTAAAGCCTGAAAATTGGGTACCTTTCTTTCCGACAGATCCTTCCGGAATAGTTATGGGTGCTTTTTTGATTTTCTTTGCATATATCGGTTTTGATGCAATATCTACAACTGCAGAAGAAACCGAAAATCCTCAGCGAGATTTACCGGTTGCAATTTTAGGTACATTAATTATTTGTACTATATTGTATGTTTGTGTTGCACTTGTATTGACAGGAATAGTTCCTATTTCAAAAATAAATAATATGGCACCTATTGCTCATGCAATGAGTTATATTGGTAAGGATTGGTTCTCCGGACTTATTTCGGTAGGTGCTTTGTGTGCTTTAACGACCGTGCTGCTTGTATATCAACTTGGTACAACAAGAATATTGTACGCAATAAGCCGTGACAGATTTTTACCTAAATCTTGGAGATTAATTCATAAAAAATATAAAACCCCGCATGTTATGACATGGATTTCCGGTTTAATAGTTATTTTGTGCGGTTTATTTATGGATTTAAAAATCTCAGCTGAATTATGTAATTTTGGTACCTTTACTTCATTTATTATAATCTGTATTGCAGTATTGATATTGAGAAAACGTGAACCTGACAGACCAAGACCGTTCAAAGTTCCGTTTTGCCCTTGGTTTCCGATTGCCGGTATATTGATTTGTTCTTTTCTTATGGTTGTTACCTTAAAAACCATTAAAACATCTTCAATGTACTTTGGTATATGGCTTTTAGTAGGGTTATTAATATACGTTATGTATGGTTTCAGACAAAAAAGATTAGAAGAAGAGCATAGAGCTCGCAAGAATTTAAGAGATAATTCTTAGTTATTAAATTGCTTAGATTCTTGTTTCGTGCTACCATGATATTATAGGGATAGCAGGTGTTGGTATGACAGTAAAAGATTGGGTATATAATAAGACAGAGAATAATGAAAAATCGTTAGTAAAACGTTTGCTTATTTCAAGGGGAATTGAGACGGAAGACGATATAAATGAGTTTCTTAATCCGTTAGAAATGAAGCTTACTCAGCCCGAGGCTTTTTGTGATATGTCAAAAAGTGTTGACAGAATAGTAAAAGCTGTAGAAAATAATGAAAAGATTGTTATTTACGGTGATTTTGATGCAGACGGAGTTACATCTACATCTTTATTATACAGGACCCTTACTTATCTGGGAGCTAATGTAAATTATTTTATTCCGGATAGAGAAAAAGAAGGTCATGGCTTTGATACAAAGGCTATTGTAAAACTTATGTCAGCTCTTAAACCTAAGCTTATTATATCTGTTGACTGCGGTATAAGTAATGTTGATGAAATAAATTTTATAAACAGCTTTAAGATTGATGTAATCATAACCGATCACCATGAAGCACCTGAAATTTTGCCTAATGCCTATGCGATTATTAATCCGAAATCCCCGAACGCTCTCGATGAAAATTTATCTGCAAAGCAAATTAAATTTTTAGCATCTCTTGCAGGGGTTGGCGTTGCATTTAAACTTGCACAGGGATTGTTAAATTATTATGGTAAAACAGAATTTATTTCGGAGATATTGCCTTATGTTGCCGTAGGAACGGTTGCAGATGTTGTTCCGTTAATCGGAGAGAACCGATATTTAGTTATTAAGGGTTTAGAACTCATATCTAAAGGAAAACATTATGGCTTAAAAAGGCTGATAGAGTCTGCGGGATATGATTTGTCAAAAGGGTTGACTTCTGAAACTATCGCATTTGGTGTTGCACCAAGGATTAATGCTTCAGGCAGACTTGAAACGGTTGAAGCTGCCGTAAAATTGCTGATTTCCGATAATAAACAGGAAATAGAAATGGCCATACAAACTTTAAATGAGCTAAATAAAATCAGACAAACGCTTTGTCAGGATGTTTTTGCTCAGGCAGACGATATGGTTCAGAAAGAAGGAAATAAAAATCCTGCGATTGTTTTATTTAGTCCGAACTGGTCTGTCGGGATAATTGGTATAGTTGCATCTAAACTTGTCGAAAAGTATTATAAACCTGCTTTTTTGATGACTTACTCCGAGGAAACAAAACAGATAAAGTGTTCCGCACGAAGTATTGAGGGTGTACATCTTTATGAGGTTATAAGTTCTATCGGAGATATGCTGGACGGTTTTGGCGGTCATTCACTTGCAGCGGGCTTGTCTTTTACTCCCGAAAAAACTCCTTTTAAAAGTGTTAAAGATAATCTTAACCGTATAGTAAAAGAAATTATGAACGGTAAGACGTTAAAACCTTTTATTAATATTGATTTAGATTTATCTCCGGAGGATGTGAATATAGATTTAGTCGAAGAGATTTCTAAGTTGGAGCCTTTTGGAGCTTCCAATCCTTCTCCTGTTTTTTCTCTCAAAAATTGTACGATAAGGCAAAAACGTTTGATGGGTGAAAATAAAAATCATTTAAGATTAACCGTTGAGTCCGACGGGTATGAATTTACCTGTATAAAATGGCAGTCAGGGGATGTCGGATTAGAAGAAGGTGATACTTTGGATATTGCTTTTCATCCTCAGATTAATGAATTTAATGGGAATACTTCCGTTCAGTTGATTATAGACGATATTCATTCAGAGTATTTAAAAGAAGAAGTTTTGGATATTGAACCTACAGTAAAAATTTATGACCACAGAAAAAAGGTTGATATTTATCAACAGGTGAATGATTATGTATTGTCTTCAAAATTAAATATAAAGATATTTGCAGAAAGCAGACAAATTAAAGACGAATTATTGAATTTTAAAGCCTTAAATGACAATATTATTGCAAGAACTAATCTCATAAAGTGTGATGCAATAATGTTTTTTGATTATCCGGCTGATATTGAAACATTACGGCAAATACTGGAACAAACTTCTCCGTCTGCTATTCATCTTATGAATTATACAGTGAAGTATTTTGATGATAAAGAATTTATAAAAGTAATATCAGGTATGATTAAATTTGCTTGCAATAACAATGATGGTAAAATTGATTTAATTCGTTGTGCAGGTTTCCTTGGTAAATCTATAGAACTTGTCAGAACATTTTTGGATTTACTTGATAAGTGCGATATAATTGCAGTATCTGAACGTACGGAAGATTATTATAAAGTCGGTATAAAAAGATTGGAAAATATATCAGAAGTATTAAATGAGGCTGAATATCAATCAATTTCAGATATGGCAGAGGAGTGCGAAATGTTCCAGAAATCGCTGTTAGAAGATGATATTTCAGAACTCGAAAATATATTAATAGTGTAAGGAAGTATATATAAGTTTTGTATTTTGAAATTGTAAGCTTTTAATAAAAAATACCGCTCGATTGAGCGGTATTTTAATGAATTGTTGCCTCAATTTAAATTAGTTAAACTGAGCTTTTTCTTCTTCGCTTACACCCTTGATTGTAAGGTTGACTCTGCCTTTGTCGTCGATTTTAATAACCTTAACGATAACTTCATCACCAACGTTCAAGTGTGGTTCGATAGTTTCTATTCTTTCGTTGCAAACCTGAGAAATATGAACCATACCGTCTTTACCCGGTGCAAGTTCTACGAATGCTCCGATAGGAATAATTCTAACGACTTTACCTTTAACAACCATTCCCGGTTCAGGTTTGAATGTTAATTCTTTAATCATTCTTGTTGCGATTTGAGCCCCTTCCTGATCATTAGAAGTAATTGTAACTACACCTGTATCCTGAATGTCAATTTCAGCACCTGAAGCGTCAATAATTGCACGGATTTGTTTACCGCCGGGTCCGATAACTGTTCCGATATCTTCAACAGGAATAGTCATTGTAGTGATACTTGGTGCAAATGGTGAAAGCGGTCCCGGTTCAGTAATAGCTTCTCTCATCTTTGATAAGATGTGCAATCTGCCTTCTTTAGCCTGGAATAAAGCTCTTCTTAATGTTTCATTAGGAATACCCTTAGCTTTCATATCCATTTGTAATGCTGTAATACCTGTATCATTACCTGTAACTTTAAAGTCCATATCACCAAGGAAGTCTTCAATTCCTTGAATATCGGTTAATACAACAGGTTCATAGCCTTCTTCTTTAATCATACCCATTGCAACACCGCCAATCATACACTTAACAGGTACGCCTGCGTTCATTAATGCCATAGAAGAACCGCAGGTAGAACCCATTGATGTAGAACCGTTAGACTCTAATACATCAGATGTTACACGAATTGTGTAGCCGAATTCTTCCTGTGACGGAAGAGCCGGAACATTAGCTCTTTCTGCCAAATGTCCGTGACCGACTTCACGTCTGCCAGGACCTCTGAGAGGTTTAACTTCACCAACAGAAAATCCCGGGAAGATATATTTGTGCATATAAGTTTTTTCAGTTTGAGGATCAACGCCGTCCAATTCCTGTTTCATACCGGGACCTGCGAGGGTTGCAACTGAAAGAATTTGAGTTTGACCTCTGGTAAATACTGCTGACCCGTGTGCTCTGGGAATAACACCTACTTCACACCAGATAGGACGTACTTCGTTGTATTTACGTCCGTCAGCACGCACGCCTTCGTCAAGAATCATTGCACGCATAACATGTTTTTCTGCTGCTTTGAATTCTTCAGCAACAAAATCAATACCTGTTTCTTCAATGATTTTCTTAATATAATGATCTTCTGGAAGAGCTTCGATTTTTTCTTTTACAAGTTTTTTAGCTTCTTCCAATTTATTTTGTCTGTATTCTCTATCGAAGTGATGATATGCGTCATGAATCATATCGTGAGCAGTTTCTTCAATAATCTTAGCGATTTCGGATGTATCGTAAGGATTTACGAATACTTCTTTTTCAACTCCGCACATTTTAGCAAATTCAACTTGAGCTTCACATTGTTTTTTAATTTCGCCTTGAGCGAATTCAACCGCATTCATGATATCGTCTTCCGTAACGAACTTACATCCTGCTTCAACCATAATTACGCTGTCGTGAGTTCCGGCAACAACAATATCTAAATCTGATTTATCTGCTTGTTGGTGTGTTGGGTTAGCAATGAAGTTACCGTTTTCATCACGACTAACTCTAACAGCACCGATAGGTCCTTCGAAAGGGGCACCTGAAAGCATTAAAGCACAAGATGCACCTAACATTGCCAATGTATCAGGCTGATTTTGCTGATCGTAGCTGAACAATTGAGCAACGATTTGTATATCATTTCTGTAACCTTTAGGGAATAAAGGTCTGATAGGTCTGTCAATCAATCTTGAAATAAGAATAGCCTTGTCGCTTGATTTACCTTCAGAACGGTTGTAACCGCCAGGAATACGACCGATAGCTGACATTCTCTCTTCATAGTCAATTAGTAGAGGGAAGAAATCAATACCAACTCTAGGTTCTTTAGATACAACACAGTGAACAAATAACATAGTATCACCGCATCTAACTGTTACAGAGCCATTAGTGGAATTTGCATACTTCCCGGTTTCAACGATAACATTTTTACCGCCGATTTCGATTTCGAACTTTTTAGTTTCCGGTATCGTCATAATTTTCCTTTCTTGCGGGACTTAAAACAATTACCCGCTTATTTGTTATACACTTCTGTCTACTCCCCGATTGTATAATAAAAAAAGGTAAAAGTAAACTGTTATAAATTTAATAAATAATTCCGTTTTTTGGGTTAATTCAGATATAATAAGAAAAATCGAGGGGGTTGATTTTTAAATTTTAGCGTTACATAATATTTGTGTCGATAAGGTTTCGGCAAATACAATTAAATATTATCGCGGGATGGAGCAGTCTGGTAGCTCGTCGGGCTCATAACCCGAAGGTCGTTGGTTCAAATCCAGCTCCCGCAACCATTTATCAAAAGAGAGTTTCAGTATTTTGGGAACTCTCTTTTTTTTATGTAAATTTTGGTGTATTTTTTCACCTCAGATGATTTGTACGCCTAATATGATTATTTTGGGTAAAAACTGCTGTTGGTAAACAGTTTGGCGGTTGGAAGCAACCAATAAATAATCTTTTCAACAGTCCTAAAAGTCCTTTTTTTGAACCAATAAGTCTAAATTGTTCCCATTTGTGTCCTAATTCTGTTTACCAAAGAGTTTTGACGATTTTGCACCTTTCCGGAATTTTGTACGCCTGAAACGATTTTTCATTGGTTTTGTTGAATTAAAAATTTTATATTTTTAAGTTCAATATTTTTCTTGGTCGAAAAATTTTTATAAAAGGTTGGATTTATTAATATAATTAATTTAACAAGCTTAATTGTTCAGCATATTCATACATATGTTTGCCACTAAATTTTTCAATATCTGTAATATCAAGCAAAAACTCATTAAAACCAGCAATTATTTGTGCAAAAGAGCAATTTATGTATATTAAATTATTCAAATTTCCATATGGAGAATACAATGCATGAGCAGTTACTTCATACATTCCTAGTATTGTTCTAGATTCTACATTATTTATATCGTGTTTGTACGCATTATGTAAATCATTTATAGCCGTTAAAAGTGATGCGAAATTTGTAAAATTAATAGATGTTTTTATTTGCTCTCTTAATTCTTCATATGGTTTTTCATCTTTTTTCAAACGTCTTTTCATATCTCCTATTGAATAAAATTTTATAATATTTGTATTTACAATATTTTTTAAATCGTGTGTTATACAAAACATTATAATTAATTCATCAACAATTCTTTTAATTATGTGAATAATTTGTTCTAATTCTATGTTAAAATCTATAAATTCTTGAGGTGATACGGGATTTAAAGGAACATAAGTTTTTAATCTATACTGAATGTCATTAAATCTATTTTGTACATTAATGATTCTTTTATTTAAAACTTCAATAGTTGAAGCAATTCCAAGTAAACAAAGTTGCGGATTAACTTCACTGTAATCATTATTTTTGAAAAATTTATTAATTAAGTTTGTTATAATTGGTGAAGTTACAACTAACCTATTGTTGCTGATAAATCTATCGTCAATTGTAATTGGTATATTGACACTATGTCCTGTATGGAAATTCTTTTCTTTAATTTTCAATTGGTAGCCCCAATCTTTGTAGCGGAATATAATTAAAATAATAGTCACAGCCAACACTATGAATATATGCTAAAACATCTTTGTATTCCGGCTTTTTAAACCAATCGTTTAAAATATAAATATATTCAACTTCAAAATTCAACGATGCTAAAAGTCTTTTATATTGCTTCTTTTTAAAATCACAGGTTTGTAATTTTTCATCAACAGAACCCGCCACTTGTTGATATTTACACTCAATAACATAAAATGTATTGTTTAAAATCACATATATTGAATCATCAGGAAGTAATTTTTTAGATAAATAATCTTTCCAATTAACACCATTTTTCTCTAAAAACTTGTAAAGCCCATTTTTAACAAATATCATACCTACAAGTTTACCTTTGTACAGAACATTGTTGTCTTTATCTACTGAATAATTTTTTACTCCATTTAATAATGTTTTTAAATCTGCTTTTGTTTCAAATACCAATCCTGTTGTGGTATTGCCTCCACCAATTCCGTCTTTTATCATTAATAGTTCCTCACCAAAACTTCTGTAATTTTACCTCTGCCGTCTGCATTTGCATTTATCTGACGAGAAGCAAAAACTTTTTTGATATTGTAATTTTCGTATAGTTCATTGACCAATTTTGTATCAGAATTTGAAAGCAAGAATTTTACACCCATAGAATCCAATTCATCACAAACATCTCTGAGTTTGAATTGCATATCCATATCAAAACCGTCTTTTGTATATGAGGTAAAGCTTGAAGTTTCACTCAAAGGTACATACGGAGGATCGAAATATACAAAATCACCTTTTTTAACTGCTTTCAAAATTTCTGAAAAATCTACGTGTTTAATTTCAGTTCTCTGTAATAGGTTAGAGCAATTTATCAAATTATTTTCGTCTAAAATTCTTGGATTTTTATAGTGTCCGAACGGAACATTAAATTCGCCTTTAGAGTTTACTCGGTACATTCCGTTAAAACAAGTTCTGTTCAGATAGATAAAACGGCTTGCTTTCTTAACATTTGACCAATTTTTATACTCTTCCGTACGGTCAATATTACGAATTTCCATAAAATATTCTTTTGAAATATCGTGTTTTTGCAGGTCTGTAATTAGCTCATCAACGTTATCTCTAACAACTTGATAAAGATTGATTAACTCTTCATTCATATCGGAAATATATGCATTATCTGGCTGTAGCTCAAAGAATAATGCCCCACCACCGATAAAAGGTTCAAAATACCTATTGTAGTTTTCCGGCATGTTTTTTAGCAACTCAAACATAAGCTGACGCTTTCCGCCAACCCACTTAACTATCGGATATGTTTCTTGTTGTAATTTTTCTAAAACTACTGCCATTCAAGTTCCTTATCTACAAATTCCTGCTCAAACCTTTTAATAGATAGGTCTAAATATTCTTTTTCCAAGTCTATACCGATGAATTTTCGCCCTAACTTTAATGCCATTATACCAGTTGTTGAACTGCCTGTAAACGGATCAAGAATCAAATCGCCTTTGTTAGTTGATGCAAGGATTATTCGCCTTAACAATTCTAAAGGTTTCTGCGTTGGGTGCTTGCCGAAAGTTTTTTCGTAAGATTTTGGAGTATCAATTTGCCAAACCGAACGCATTTGTTTGTTTGGTTTCTTGATTGCATCATCGCCCCAATCTCCATTTTTCATAGCATCATAATTAAATGTATGCTTGCCTTTTGGATCTTTTCTTGCCCAAAGTAAAGTTTCATGACTTGCTGTAAAATATCTGCAGCTCATATTTGGCGAAGCATTTGGCTTAAACCAACAAATATCGTTTAAGATTTTAAAGCCGGATTTCTGCAAAGCAAAACCGCAAGCATAAATAGAGTGGTATGTTCCTGAAATCCAAATTGTTCCGTTAGGTTTAAGAACTCTACGACAAGCATTAATCCATTTTTGATGAAAGGCAAAATCTTCGTCTAAACCTTTACTTTCATCCCATTTGCCTTTATTGACACAGACAACTTTTCCTGCTTGGCAACTTATGCCGCCATTAGATAACATATATGGAGGATCCGCAAAAATCATATCAACAGATTCCAGCGCAGCCTTTTCCAAAATCTCGATACAATCACCTAAATATAACTGTATGTCCCCTTTATCATAATACTGTTGCATGAGTTGATTATACTATAAACATACTTACTTAATTTGTAATATTTCTTCGTAATAATTATGCAAATTTTGAGCGAAAAATCAATGTTTTTCGGCTCTTAAATTTTTCAAAAATCTGCCTCTTATATAGTGAGCGTTTGGGAAACTGCATTTTGCATAATTATTATGAAAAGATATTAAGAAGATGTTCAGCGACTTGAAATGTGATTAAAACAGAGTTAATGTGTTAATGTAAAAAATATTGATTGGGATATACAAAGTTCAATTAATCATAAAACATTATGAGAGTTCGTTTTCGGCTTTTCATAATGACAGTTTTGGTTCAAATCCGACTCGCGGTGACTGTTATTAATACTCAAACTGCAAGATACAATACATTTGGCTGATAATTTGACTTTAATTCAACTCTGTGTAATTTTTTATGATGTTTTGCGGAATAAATATTATTATATGAATTGCTTTTTTAAAGGTTCTTGCAAAAAATAAAATAAAATGCTTTCAATATCTTCTATTTCAATATAATTTGCCTCTTTTCGTTCATTCTTTGTGGTGTGGATTTATAGGCTGCATTATAAGGCACAAGCAATTCTTTTTCTGCCTCTGCAAGTATAGTTCTTATAAGTCTATGAAGGCTTGTAACTTGCTTTAATGTAAAATAGTATTCTAAGTTATCCCTGCATTTGTAATTCACCATCTATTATGCAAGAATCAGAAGCCAATACCCCTAATCTTGCCAAACATTTACCTCTAATAAAAGGTGTCCCACCTCTCGCATTCTTACTCCTTTAAAATCGCATAAAAATAATTTTATCGAGAAAGAAATTAAGTAAAAGCAAACTGACATAAATATTTGCAAAAGTTAGTATTATTATCTAAAGATTTTTATATAATCCTCAAATACATAAAAACGATTTCTGTTAAATCCTGTTTTTTCTTGTAAAATTCCCACTTCAACAAATGCTTTAAGGACGCCGTTCGCAGTTGCAGGTGTTATATCAAGTTCTTCGCTTACAAGTTTAGAATTAACTTTTGGTTTAGAATACAATAGTTCTAATAACCTTTGACCGTTTGCTGCTTTTTTGCCAATCTTAGTTAATTTATTTTCAACATCTTTTTTGAGTTTAATAATTTCATCAAAAGTTTTTATACTATTTTTTGATGTCTCTATTACACCATTCAAGAAGAATTTTAGCCATTGCGTAATATTGTCATTTTGTTTGACCATTGAAAGAGAATCATAATATGACATTCTATTTCTTTCAAAAAAGTCAGAAATATACAAAACAGGTTTGTTTAACAATCCTGTACTAATCAAATAGAGAATTATTAATAGACGCCCCGTCCTGCCGTTACCGTCTAAAAATGGGTGAATTGTTTCAAATTGATAGTGTGCAATTCCAGCTCTAATTAATTCCGGTACTTGTAAATATTCATTATGTAAAAACTTTTCAATATCGCTTAAAAGTTCTGGGAGAAGATTTGGCTCAGGCGGAATAAAAAATGCGTCTTGCAAAGATGAACCACCAATCCAATTTTGAGTTTTGCGAATTTCACCTGGGGTTTTGTGTTCTCCTCTAACACCTTGCAATAAAATTTTGTGAACTTCTTTTAAAAGCCTCATAGATATTGGTAATTCATTTAATTTTTCAACAGAATAATTTATTGCTTGAATGTAATTTTGAACTTCGTGCCAATCATCTCTTAATTCAGGTTTAATCTGTTCAACAGGTGAAATTGCGTCTTCAAATGTTGTTCTCGTTCCCTCAATACTATTTGAATTGGTCGCTTCTTTTGTTGCATACATTTTTATAAAGAAATCAATATCAGGAATCAAGTCAGCATAAGAATTTAATTTGCCAAGCCACAAACTAGCGTCTTGAAGCAAACCGGACAATTCGTCTAATTTCCAATCAATATCTCCATTAATAAATGACGGCACAAAAGGCTTGTAGCCTTTATGTAAAATATAAGTTCCTGCTTTATATTTCTTCATTATAAAATACTCTTATTTTAGTTTAATCACTTTTCTTAAATTATAACATGTTTTTATTATAGTTTGAATATTTTATAACTAATTGTTACAAACTATATAGGCAAGGTATTTCCCAGATAATTTGCGGAATTTTTCTGTGCTCGGAATGAGGATGGCTGTTTATGTTTTTCTCCCCTCCCCTTAAAAGTGGCTGGTCGAGGACAGATATAAAGGAGGAAGTTCCTCATAAAAAGATTTGTAGTTTTACGTCAAGGTCGTTGGTTCCCCGGCACACTTCGTGCTTCGCATACAAGCTCACACGACTCCCTTTGTATCGTCGGTTCATTTTGTAAATTTGCGTAATGTTATAAAGGGGTGTACAAAATTTAAAAAATACGTTAAAATATAATTAGTAATAATATGGAGGATATCATGACTATAATTGCATTTCAGCCTGGGGGGGGGGGGTAAAATCCTCTCATGGTAAGGGTTTTAGAAGTTTTATAGTGCGGGTTACTCAGGCTGCAACCCCCAGTTTTGCTGCTTTTACTCTTGCGGAGGTTCTGATTACACTCGGTATAATCGGGGTAGTTGCGGCTATGACATTGCCAACTTTAATTCAAAACCATAAAAAGAACGTTAATCTAAATTTATTAAAGCAAACTTATTCACAAATAACGAATGCGGTAGAGCTTGTTTCTGCAGAATTTGATACTTTGCCTATGAATAAATGGTCTTGCAATGAAGGTTGGGCGGAAGGTCAGTATAATCAGGAAAACTGTTTTTATTTAGCAATGGAAAAAATTGCAGCGAAAATGTATCCTAGTGCAGATGATGCAAAACATGCATTTTGTTATGAGGGTAAAGATTATACTCCGCATCAATTTCTAAAAGGTGGAGAATTTTTACCTATGGCTTATTCTTGGTCTGCTCAAATGCCAAACGGTGCATGTGTATTATGGCACGCACATGCTTGGAATGGTGATTACAACGGGACTTTATTTATTGATGTGGATGGACCATATAAAGGGTATAATACTGCTGGAAAAGATTTATTTTTATTTATGTATGCCAGTGGAGCAAGGGGGTTAGGACCTAACGGAAGAACAATCTATCCTTATGGATTTGGTATTGAGAATTATACGGGAGAACCGGTTGTTGTTACCAGTCCGACTGTAAACGGTATGAAAGGTTCTATAAATGGTTGCAGTAAAGATGGACTTGGCAGATATTGTGCCGGTTTAATTTTCTTGAGCGGTTGGACTATGCCTAAAGATTATCCGTGGTAATATTTGATTTTACAGCTAAAAACGAGTCCATTTCGGACTCGTTTTTTCGCAATATTGAGTAAAATTTTATTTCCCGAGCATATTTGCTTTTGTTGTTGTTTTTTCTATAACATCAAAAAACAGTTTTGCGGAATTTTGGTTATTCATAACCTGAATTCCCTCAAATGTACATCCGCCTTTTGTTGCAACGTTATCTACAAGCGTCTGCACAGGGGTTTCTCCTCTGTTAAATACCATTTTTGCAGAACCCAATGCAGTTTGTGTTGCAAGTAGTAATGATTTATCATAATCAAGTCCCAATTTTTCTCCTGCACGAGCCATATCTTCTATGACTTTGTAGAAAAATGCAGGTCCGGAACCCGATATTGCTGTTACGATGTCCATTTGCTCTTCCGTAACTTCTATACACTTACCGATTGATGATAAAATATTTAAAACGGTTTTAACATCTTCTTGTCCTGCGTATCTGCCTTTACAAACTCCGAACATCCCTTCTTTTATGAGTGCGGGAGTATTAGGCATTACTCTTACTATCCTGTGTCTTCCGATAATGTTTTCTATTTTTTTAGTATTTACTCCGGCTGCTATAGATACGATTAATTTATTCTCTGTTATTTCGTTTTTTATCTCATCTAAAACATCAGCTACCTGATTTGGTTTAATCGCAATAAAAATTATATCACTGTCTATTACAAGAGCTTTGTTGTCTGAAAGTACAGGGATGTGTAACCTCTCTTGTGCTTCAGTTGCAAATTCCGGATTAATTTCCGAACCCTTTATTGAATAAGTTTTGTTGCCTGAAATTCCCTTAATAATTGCACTTGCCATTTTGCCGCAGCCGATAAATCCAAATTTAACGTTCATATAAGTTAACCTCTCTTTATTTTTTAGTTGACTATTTGTTTTGTTTCATTTACATTGGAATTATACGGCAAATAAAATTAAAAGGAAATTGGAAAAATGAGACGCACACTAGAAGGAACAAAAATTAAAAGACAACACGTTAGCGGTTTCAGAGCAAGAATGGCTACCCCGGGCGGCAGAGAAGTTATTAACAGACGCCGTGCTAAAGGTCGTCATACTGTTGGTATCGTTGCAAAAAAACGTGCTTAATTAATTGAATAAATAGTATTAACGTAAAAGATTCACTATATAGTGAATCTTTTTGTGTGTGTAAATTTTTATTTACATTATAGTTTTTACTCTAAAGTTTGTTAAATAGTTGTCGTTAACTCTCGTATGTGTAATATAGTATAGGAGAGATATTTATGTCATCAAATGTAGGCGGTATCGGTGCGGCAGGTAATACAGGACGAAATGCCGGAGTCGAAAAAAGACCTGATTATATAACCGTAAAAAAGAATGAAAATCTTACTATAATTGCAAAACGCTATGGTATGTCTAAAGCAGAGTTTGTTAAATGGACGGGTTTAAAAGGTGTAATAAGAGTCGGACAGAAAATAAAACTGCCTGTTGATACCGTTGAGCAGGGCAAAGGTATTTATGCTCTCGCAAGAAAGTATGGTATGACTATGGCTGAATTCTGCAATATGAATAATATCTCTGATCCTCAGAACTACAGTGCAAAAGCAGGAGAAGTTTTCTATGTAAGAAGTGCAAATCAAAAGGTTGTACCGAAAGCAAAACCTAAACATGCAGAAAAAACGGAGTCTAAACCTGTTCAAAGCAGAGGAACAAACTCTGATGTTGAATCCTCGGGAGTAGCTGCCGGTGCGGCTGTCGGTGCCGCAGTTGGTGTAGTTGCTGCAAATAAGCAGAAATGGGGCTCTTCATATACACCACAGGAGATTGCAGAGAAACTGTTTGATTTATCTAAACAGTATTACGGTGCTGTAGGTAAACCTGATTTTGATGCACTTTTAAAAGAAATTAATCCGAAGAACGCATCAGCAGTTTTGAAAGCATATAAAGAAAATCCTAAAAACGAAAATCAAGAAAGCTTGATATATACGCTTGCAACTGAAATAAGAAGCTCAAAGCAGTCAAGAAAAGATGCAATTATGCAGGTATATGATGTTTTAGCCAAGGAAAAAAGTGCTTCTTCCGAAAAGCGTGAAGAATTTAAAACAGAATTAGATAAGCAGTTTGATAAGCTTATTGGTATGGTTAATACTGAAAAGTTGGATAATATTATAAATGGAATTATGGGTGATGAAGAGGAACCGGCAGGAGTTTCAGGTTCAAGTACATCAATAAGATTTGACCAGCAAAAATCAGAAAAGGGGGACAATACAAAAGTAATAGTTCCGGGTTCAAAATATCCGCAAACTGTGTCAACACTCAGAAGTGGTGCAATTAAAGCTGCAAAAGAAGAAGCATTACAAAAGTTTAAGTCCTATTGTGCCGCTCATGGAATAAAATATGATCCTAAGTTGCTGGATACGGCTCCCCTTGACCGTTTACCAAAACCGATAATTGATTCTCAAGGTAATATTGTGCCGTATGTATCAGGTTTAATGAAGCCGACAGGTAAGCCTAACGGCAAAGTTATAATACTTAATTCAGGACACGGCGGATATCACAGATTAGCCGGAAATTTTGATGTCGGTTCGTACAATTTTGTTAAAAAGAAAAATGGGAAATATGCTCCGCATTTAGAATACGAAAAAGTACAACCCTATGTTAATGAAATGGCTGATAAGCTGAGAGCCGAAGGTTATTCGGTTATAATTACTCAGGGTGAGATGCACTCATTTACCAGAACTAAGGCTTTGACTAATTTAATTAAAGATTTGGAAGCCGGTAAAGCAGGTGATGGTCATAAATATTCTGAAAAAGATATCGCTTTTGTATCATTCCATGCAGATTCTTCTCCAAAACAGGATGATGAAAACGATGAATCAAGTGTTTGTTACGATCCGAGTGATTCCAGAAACAAAGCATTTGCTGACGTATTAAATAGAAACTTGAATAATTATGAAGGAACCTGGGTAAAATCAAAAACTGCCGAAAGAAAAAAATACATAGGTGCTGACGGCAAAGAACATAGTAATAGAGTTGGCACGCTTGTAGAATGTTTAGGACAAATCCCGGCAGTCCTTTTGGAAACTGCACACATAAATGGGGTTAAAGGTCGCCAAAATTTAGATTCTTCAAAATTCAGAGAGCAATTCCTTGACAGTACATTGTTGGGCTTGAATGAGTACTTTTTTGGTAAAAATTAGAGGATATAAATGGATTTCTTAACAAAATTATTAAATAAAATTTCATCTGTATTTTCATCTTCTGCACCGACGCCAAAGGTTCAGACTAAACCGGCTTCTGCATCTATTATGCCTGCCCCGAAGCCTGCCAAAAAAGATAATGAAATTACTATGATGTCAGAGATGACAGATGAACAAATCCAAATTCGCCAAAACAGAGAAAAATATTTTGATTATAAAAAAAATCCTAACCATAAAGTTCAAAAAAATGAAACTTTGGAAAAAATTGCACAAAAATATGATGTTTCATTATATGAGCTAATGGAATTGAATGGTCTGAATGATAAAAGCGTTATAAGGCTTGGGCAAACCTTAAAAATTCCACCGACAAGAAAAATTAAAAATGTTAAAAATTTAAGTGATATAGCTTCTGCTATGGGTGTTAGTTCTGAATTTTTAAAAAGATTTAAAAGAATTGAGGACAGTCAAAATTTGCCTGATAACAAGTTTCATAATGTTCCATACAAAGATAGTAACGGTGTTTTGACAATTGGTATAGGTCATGCTGTACGAGCAGGAGAAAAACAAAAACTTACGGACGCAGAGGTCTGTCAATTATGTGTAAGAGATTTGTTAGCTGCTGAAGATTCAATAAAGCATTCTATTGGCAAAAGTGCTTATGAAAAATTACCTCAATCTGTTAGAGAAGCCCTTCTTGACATGGTTTTCAACAAGGGTGAATCTGTTATTCAAAAGTCAGAGGGACTTTCTTACTGCCTAAAGGTAGGTAAATATGAAGCCGCAATAAATAAGATGACCTATAATAAAGCTACTAAGACAGGTAAAGAAATGGCAGGCTTGTCAAAACGCCGTTTGTTTGATATTTCTGTTGCTATTAAAGGTTATAAAGGCGGTAAAATTCCTCAAAGTAATATTAATACTATTCAGAATGTTTATAACAGAGGCGTAGAACTTTTAAGACAGGAATGCAAAGAAAAAAATTGGAATTTTAAAAATCAACTTGAAGCTTATAATAAAGAAGTCCAGAGCTATTTCGGGAATTTAGTAAAAATAAAACTTGTTATGTAATAAAGTTTTACATATAGTTGCAAAAAATTATTTATAGTTCTATATTAGTGGTAGTATATAGTATATGGATTGAATTCTATCCTGTTTCTACAGAAACGGATAAACAAATATAAAATTGCCTAATAGGCAATCCGAGCGGTCGGGAGAAATAATAATCTAGTCATATTTATTATTTTTTTAATCCTCCAAGATACCTGATCCTCGGATCTTTTTTTATGTAAAAAATGCTCAGTTCCAGATTTACATTACAAAGATGACAACTTAAAGAATATAATGTATAATTTTTTTATGTTACCAAGAGAGTACAGACTAAAAAACAGAGCAGCGTTTTCTGCGACATACAAGATAAAAAATTCCCATTATTGCCGTGGAATAGTTTTGTATGTTGGTAAAGAAAAGTCTGATTATGAAACTCCAACAAAGGTCGGATTTGTTGTTAGCAAGAAAACACACAAGCGTGCCGTAAAACGTAATCGGCTAAAACGTTTGATGAGAGAAACTTACAGGCTTCAGTTAAAAAACAAAGAATTAGGAAATTCTCAAAAATATATGTCATTAATCTTTGTTGGGTATGAGCGTGCCTTAGTGCAAAATTTTGACGAAATCAGAAACAGCATTAAAACTCTTATAGAGGAGTTAAAATAATGCTTGAGGGAGCTTTTGCAGATTATATATTGAATGACCCCGAAACCCGTCCGTATCCGATGCAGCCGCAAGAAACTGCAGGAGTTTCTCACGATTCAAAAACTTATGTACGATATTCGCTTGCAGAAGCCGATTATCCTACATTAATACTTGTAGATCCTATTTATGACAATGCTGGGAATGTGATTAAGCCTGGATATTATGAGTTGGCGTTGTCAGATAGTCAGGAATTTCTTTTGCTTATACAGAGTAAAGAGGCGATAGCGATTATTCCTGTGTTTAAAGTTGAGGAAGATGCTTCTGCACCAAAGCGTCTGAGCAATAAAGAATATAAAAAAGAGTTAAAAAAAGAGGAAAAACAGCGTAAGGAAATAAACGCAAAACGTGACAAGGTCGGTATGCCACATGATGAACCGAAGGTTTATATGGAAGCTGATATTCAGTATAACCCTCAGGGAGATTATTACTTAATAAAGTATGAGCGTGATACGATAAGGGCCTGGGGTGCTATAAAAAAATAAATTAGTTATTCCATAGAGTATCAAGTTTTGATTTTGGAACTACTACTTCGT
This sequence comes from uncultured bacterium, assembly GCA_902777385.1. GTDB lineage: Bacteria > Cyanobacteriota > Vampirovibrionia > Gastranaerophilales > Gastranaerophilaceae > UBA1221. The sequence goes on along the minus strand of CACYTP010000003.1, from coordinate 74,970 downwards.
GTATTGTAAAATATGGTTTTAATTCACCGTTCATCATTGCATTTCTGCCTGCTATACTCAATTTATTTGTATCCGAACTGTTAAAATCATAGGTATCATATACATAAACGTGTAAATTGCCGTCACTATCAACATATCTGTTTCTTATAGCAACATGTCCTAAAGCATAGTGCAGATTTGATTCGGTAAAGCCCATTCCTAAATCCTGATTATTATCAAGAACTTTTGCTTTATTGCTGATAGCCGCTAAAAAGTCTGCATCCACAGCTATTCTCTTGCAAGGATCAGAGTAACTTGGGAAGAAATAACCGGGTATTGTATCGATATCAAATCCATAGTCATTAAATTCTGTTGCAACCTTATTTTTCAGAAAGTCTTTGTCAACTGATACACTATTGTCATTCCAGTTAGACATCTTAGTTGCATCCTTTTCATAAGTCGGATCATTTCTTTTTTCATGTGCCATATCTAACATTCCTGCCGTATCAGGACCATAAGTTGTTTTTGCAAAGATGTACCAAATATAATTGAAGCCGCTGCCAATGAAGCCTTCTAAGCCTCCTGTTGGCGTGTTTCCGCCGACTTCGCCTGTGTTGTCGCCACCGTCTGTTGGCGTGTTTCCGCCGACTTCGCCTGTGTTGTCGCCCCCGTCTGTTGGAGTGTTTCCGCCGACTTCACCTGTGTTGTCGCCACCGCCTGTTGGCGTGTTTCCTCCGACTTCACCTGTATTGTCCCCACCGCCTGTTGGTGTGTTACCGCCGACTTCACCTGTGTTGTCGCCACCGCCGGTCGGAGTATTACTTCCGCTAGGTCTTTGGTTTCTTACTTGTAATATTATTTCTTTTAACGCTAACATTTGAGTTTTTGGAAGATCAATATATATGTTGGCATTACTTGTCTTTTGAAGCGATGAAATGTCATTATTGATACTTTTACTGTATTTTATTCCGGTAGCAGAATAATCACCATTTGCAATATCATTTGCAATTTTATATATTGAATCCCCATTATTTTCGCTTTTAATTTTATTTACAATATTTTCTTCTTTAGACTCAGAATTAATTGATACATTATACTCTATTTCACTGTTTTTAGTAACCTCGGCTGACTGTGTAGCCGAAGAAACAGAAGAGTAATTATTATTGTTAAATAACATTGTCCCAAAGTTAATTGTCATGCATGCCTCAATTTATAATCGTTAAAATAACTATAGTTTTAATCATATATACGACACTATAACTAAATAACTTTAGACACAGAAGGTTAAGTATAAACTAATGTTACAAAACTAAATATAAAAAGACAACAAATGGTATTCGTCATTTACTCTTTTTGTTTATTGAGTTGTCAGCAATTATCTCATTGTGTTTTGATATAGTAGCTTTTTTTATTTTTTGGAGTTCCTTTGTCGTTAATCTCCGGCTTTTACGAATAGCATCAATAACATTACGGTACAGATATAATTCTTCATCCGTTGCGTCTGATAATATAGAATAAATCTCATCTCTTAAAGGGTTAAAATTATTTATATTTTTAATATCTAAAACTCTAATATCCATTTTTAAAGCGGTAATTATATTTAATACATTAATAAATGACGGCGAACATTTACCTGTTTCTATCCTGTAAATTTGTTTTCCATGCATATCAACCATTTCAGCTAACTCTTCCTGAGTAATATTGAGTGCAATACGCTGAGCCCTAATTCTTTCCCCTATACTTGTTCTTAAGTTATCCGCCATAATTCATCCCTCTACTATTTCACATGATAGAACATTTATGCTCTATTTGAATGCCTTAGACGGTTAAAAATGGGGGTAATATAAGACTTACAAGTCTTATATTATATGGTTAAATGGACAAATTTGTGAAAAATATTAAAAATAAGGGTTGAAATTTGCAAAAAATAATTTATAATAATAGAACATGTAAGCCTATATTTATGCATAAAAATAGACTTACAATTCTAACGAGGTTGGATTTATGAAACTAAAGTAATCTGTTAAGGAGTTATTTATATGCTGGTATATTTAGGAATTTCATTAATTTTAATTATATTTTACATATTTTGCAATAAGAGAAATGAAAATTTTTTTGATTCCTACACTGAGTATTTAACAAAAAATTATTATTTTAATAGAGATCATAATAAAACATTTGATATTGTTATGTATTTTTACTATGTCGCAGTGTTATGCTGTACAGCTGGTATAATTCCAGGAGAGGACAATAAAATTTTCCCACTCTTTATGGGTGACTTGCTCAAACGTATCAAATATACAAACAGAGAAACAATAGAAGCAAAATTTTACGAAATATATAATAAAATTTTAAGTATATATTGTAAAAATGGACTTGTAATATATAGTGGTTGGTATGAAACGCCTGCAACAAATACCATACAAAATGTTATGGAGCAATCTGAAATTGTTATTGAAGAAATTTTAAAATCCAAACCTTTTAATTCTGTAGATTTTACAGATGAAGATATAGCTTTTTGTATAAGTAAAACTCTTAATTTCGTTGATTTGAGCATCAGAACGTTTCAAGGAAATATACTTACCGAAATGAGCATAAAAAAGATGTCGAGATATTAATAGTCAAGGGTTGAAATTTATAAAAAATAATTTATAATAGAACATATAAGTCCATATTTATGCATAAAATAGACTTATAGTTCTAACGAGGTTGGATTTATGAAACATCGAAATTTTGCATATATAGTTATTATTTCATTTATTATTTCATCAGTTTGTGCATATTGTTTTGCAAATGATTATATAAAAAACATTAAACAAAAAATAAATTCAAATATAATAGAAAAAATATATAAAAACCAATTAAGTTATAAAAGTATAAAGCCAATTAAAATAAACAAATATGATTTACTCAATAAAGATTATAGTTATAGTGCATTGATAAAAATAAAAGAATTAGAAACTGATATTAAGAAGTACCTCAAAGACGAAAGACACACAAAAAAAGATAAAGAACTCGTTTATAATTTGTATCTTGACAACTTAAGATATTATGCGAATTTTCTAGACTTTGTTAATCCATACGATTCAGGCGTTAATTACGATTATAGCTCGAATTATTATACACAAACCTTTAAAGTTAATGATATTGAATATGTTTTTACACATTTTGGAAATGACACTTTCATAAAATATAAATATCCTGAATATTACTGTAATTCTATTGTAATTTTGCACGCCGATGAAACAGAAGTACCGCAAATTAATCCTTGGTTTCAACGTGATTTGTCACTGTACTTGAACAGCAATTGGCAGAAATATTGGGATAACAGAGTCCAAGAACTGGTAGAATTAAAAGGTAGTGCAGACATATTTTCTGATGGCAGTTATACGTTAAACATGAATAAGATTGCCTATTTTATAAAATTATGGAGCAATTTTCAAAAAATTAATACTAATAAAGATTTAGCAGAAGATATAGAAAATAGATTAGATAGATATATATATGCTTTTCTATATCCGAATATCTACGATTTTGAACATTGGGGGCAATATGAAGACCCCGAAGATTGTACTCTTTTCTCGTATAAATGTATAAGACAATTAACTAATGAGGGGGAAACAGAGTTCATTGAACTTTTTATAAATCTTGATGAAGATACTAAGGCATATAAAATTTTAAGTAATTCCTACCAAATTTTAAAAAAGAATAATTATAAAACTTCAGAAGAATATTACAAATCTTTTGTCAAAAACTTAAAGTAAAAAACAAATAAACGTAATACAATTCAATTAATAATATAGGAGTACTATTATGGATAATAATTTAGAACAAGATTTAAATATTAAAAACAATAAATATAACATTAAAAGTATTTTTTCACCAAAAGGCGGTATTGGTCGTTTGCATTATTTTATTAATAATATAATAATCATAATCTCTAGCCTGCTGATTATTACAATTCCTTTTGCAATGATTTTTGGGCTATTCAACGTAAAAAAACGCTTATATGATATAACACAAGATAAAGATATATCTTGGTTTCTAGCTGTAGTACTAACATTCTTATTTCCTTTATCACGTTCTTTTATACATACAGAAATAGTACTCCTAATATATTATATTGTACAAATTATTGCAGGAGCTTATTTGCTATTTTGCAAAGGGAAAAACAATTGTTAGGGGAATAATATGTCAATTCTAATATTACTTATAATACTTTTACTTTTGGCATTATTACCGTTACCGTACGGATATTATATCCTGTTACGCTTTGCAGTTTTCTTTGGTCTAATTTATGAAATCATAAAAAATAAGAAACTTAACCAAGATACAATTTATATATTCATAGTAATTGCAGTCCTATATAATCCGATTATCAGAATGCCGCTTGGCAGAGTTATATGGGTAATAGTTAATATTTTGACCGCTATTTACTTAATATATTGTCTATTGAAATACAAGAATCTAAAAGGAGATTAAAATGAAAAAACAAATTATCACGATTTTGTTATTATGTTCTATTTCGCCGGTTTTTGCGGAAGCATATTTTGAACCGCAATGGAACGAATTTTGTCCTAACCAATATATAAACCTTGATCCGGATAAAGATTATATTTTGGCAGAAAAGAAGTACTGGCAAGAACGAAAAAGAGATTTTGACAAGAAAATAGCACATTGTAAAAGCATAGAAGATAATGATAAACAAGAAGCTTGCTACGAAAATATACGACGTATAGAAAGTAATGCCAGTAACACTCATCTTGCAGAATTACAATACAAACAAGAAGTTATAAATTCCAGTGCTAATATGACTAATGCAACTACGGGTATAATAAACTCAATGAATTCAAGTGTAAACACTTGGCGTGGAGTTAAAATGTACGGATATTAAATAATAAAAATAATTTAAAGGAGCAGCAATAATGATTTCAATTCCAAAATTTATATATTATATATTTGCGGCATACGTTTTTAAATGCGGACTGGTAGAAGCAGATTTGCCAAATATAGCCGCATTTATTATAGCAGTGATAGTTGCCGGAATAGCTGTTATTTTAAAACCTCTGCTTTTACTAATTGCAACTCAAAACAATGCAGACAAGGCAATAATTTTCTTTGTATTCTCTGATTTAATAATTATTATTCCTGCTATTTGGGGTGCATGTCAGGCTTGGGACTGGAATATATTAGTATCAATCGCAGTATTTTGCATAGGCAGTATATTAATACCATTCTAATGATATATAATTACTTTTGTAAGTGACAAATAATAACCAATAAGCAGGAGATTACACCTTACTTTTTATATTCACTTAAAACTTCATTATACACATGCATCAGTTTTTCATAATAAATGTCTTCTGTATAGTTTTCAATAGCTTTTTTATAAGCGTTTTTACCGTGTTCAATAACAAGTTCGGGATTGTTTTTGTATTTTAAAATACATTCTTTCAGTTGCTCAATGTTCCCAGGTTCAAAAAGCAAGCCCGTTTTATTATGTTCAACTACTTCCGGTATTCCTCCTACATTACTTGCTATAACAGGTTTACCGTTTATGAAGGCTTCAGCATTTATTAAACCGAATGCCTCGTATCCAGTTGAAGGAACAATAAGAGCTATACAGTTATTGTATTCTTCATTTAATTCTTCGCCGCTCTTAAAGCCCACAAATTTAACATTTTCAAGATTATTATCTTTAATATACGGCATAAGCTCATTCTTAGCCTCACCCTCACCTGCAACATGCAACTCAATATCACGAGGCAAAGAGGCCATAGCTTTGATTAAATAATCAAGCCCTTTCCCTTCTTCTAATCTTCCAACAAATAAGAAATAACCGCTGTTACTATAATTAGGTATAACATTTTCTGTCAGATTCTTTGGCAAGAAATTATATATAGCCTCAATTCTATTCTTACTTAATCTTTTATCAGCTTCCAAAAATTTATTTTTTATAGCATTACTTGCTGCGATATAATAATCAATATTGTGCGTAAAGTATAAATATTGAACGAATGCCAATAATATTCTTCTGATATATGTCTGAAACCTATTTCCTAAACACCTGTTTTTTATGCAATTATAGAATCTGCCATTGCGACATTCAACATTTTGGAAGCAGTTTCCGTTTGCTTTCAATAATATTCCTTGGGGACAAATATTTACATAAGTACCATGCAGCATCATTACTGTAGGTATACCTTTGTACGCATCTAAAATTGATGGAGTTAAAACACCAAATCCATGTATATGAATAATATCAGGTTTAATCAATTTGACGAACTCTCTGAGTTTATTCTTCGCTTCAAAATTATAGTACTTCTTTATTGACTTTATAGAATTTTTTGGTATTTGAGTTTCATATTTCGGGAAATAGTTAATATATTCATAATTTTCATCATAATATGGCTTTTTATCACTGCAAAAGAAAAAGACTTCGTGTCCATGCCTTTTTAGCATATCCGCAATACGATAATTCATAATCTCCGCACCGCCATATAAATCAAATTTACTACTGATTAAAATTACCTTCACTTCGCAAATACCTATATTATTAGAGATTCAGATATAATATAAAACTCTAATATTTTATACATAAAAAACGCAAATAAAATCTAATCATTAGATATAGACGTATAATATATACCATAAAATTATTATAATTAAAATAATCATATAATAAGAAATTTAATTCATTTAATTTGAATATGAATTAAGCATAAAGTTCCCAATTGCCGGAATTTTCTTGTGCCAAGGTCCAGCGTCCTTCCCCAACACTATCAAAATAATTTTCACGCCATTTTGCTCCCTCTGTATCACGTTGTGGATATACTATTACATTTGCGGCAAGCTCAATAGCTGCTGATTGAGCTGCACCAACAAGGTAGCTAACGTAGTCATACCATTTTTCTTCCGTTAAACGATATTTATAAACACCCAAGTTGGCAAAAGAAGTAAATCCTAACGGGGAATCTTGATAATTAGACAGATGCCCATAAACTATAGGAGGGTCAGTTACAGATCCCCCAGCATAATATGTCACATTAATGGATAAAACTTCAAGTGCATTTAATTGCTCTGTCATTCCTGACGCCTGTAAATACTCTCCGGCTAATTGAAAAATATAATCGACTTTACCTTCAAGAGATAATGATGCAAAGTATGTATCAATTTGGTTAGAGTAATTATCAACATTTGTCAGATATTTCTGTAATGTTCCGATTTTTATGGCGGCGGTAAGGACTCTGCCGAACAAAACGATTAAGTATCGTTTTGTGAGAGGTAGTAATTCTTAGTGAAAATTAATTTGAACTTAGAATTACTGAAGAACCCAAAAGAATTTATCAAAAATTCTTTTCGTGAAAATTACACAACCCAGATAGAAAAAAGCCTCTGCTCCCTCCTCGCTGAACCCCTATGACAAGGCTAACGCCTTGTAGGGGTTCTTTCAATATTACACTTAATAACAGCCAATAAAAAAGACACGACAAGCGTGTCTTTCTTATTGGCGGCGGTAAGGGGAATTGAACCCCTGTTTGGAGAATGAGAATCTCCCGTCCTAACCACTAGACGATACCGCTATTTGGCTTTAACAAATTTATTATAACATAAAAAATTTATTCATGTTTTGTAAGAATTTTTCGAATTTCTTCCTGTTCTCTTACTTTGGCTTCTTCTTTTTCAGGAAATATATAGATTTCATCGCTTAGCTGTGCAAAGAAATTCGCTGCAACAATCAAATAGAAAACAGCCAAAACGCAAATTAAGTAAGTCCATAATGAGTTTTCAAAGCCTATAAATAATGAAAATATGTATACAAGAAATCCAATTACTATAAGTGAAAACAGTGCTAACCTAACCAAAAAATATGACATGCTTAAAAATACTTCACCAAACCCGTAAGAATATTTTTTTAAATTCAAAACTTCCAGCGGATTAAGCCTTCTTACAAAAATAGCAAGTGCAGTAAGTGGAATTGAAGCAATAAGCAAATCCAAAGTTATGTGGATAGTATCGTTTAGTACCGGCAGGTTCGGTATCTGAATAAAAGTTGTTCCCCAGTAAGCAAACCAAGCAACCAATCCGTATGGAAGCATACTAATTAATCCAAGTATACCGTTAAGAGCCATACTAAAAAAATTTATTCCCGGAACCAGAACCGGTTTTTTGGTAATTATATTGTTTGAGGATGTTACGCATAATCCGAAGAATAAAATTAATGTAATCATACCAATCGTTTGATTGACCAAGTTTGCACCTGCTGTAAAAAACATACATACAGGTATTGCCCATAAAAACACTTTTATTCCTGCAAACGGTTCTTTCATTGTATTATCACATGCTTCAATTAATGATGCCATCCCAACCTCCAATATTCTCTTATTTTAAATTTTACCATATTTTTGTAAAAAATCAATATCGATACATTTATTTAAGAATTGATTTGTCTGCGTATCCGATAAATCTTAGATTTCTGAATTTGCCATCATAGTCCAGTCCGTATCCTACTACAAATTTGTCGTCTATTTCAAAGCAGTATTCATCTGATTTAACATCAACTTGTCTTGAACATTTTTTATCAAGCAGTGATACAAATTTAGTACTTTTTGTTCTAAAATTTGATGCTATAAAATCAAGCAAAAACTTTGCAGTTAATCCAGTATCAATTATGTCTTCTACAATAAGTACGTTTTTGTCTGTTAAATCAGGCAGCTTAATGTCAACAGCATTAACTTTTCCACTGGTACTCGTTGAATGTCCGTAACTGGATAATCTTATAAACTCCATTGTAAGCGGCATAGTAAGGCTTTTTACCAAGTCTGTAGCAAACATTACCGCACCTTTAAGAACACATATTACGCAAACTTCCTCATCTTTGTAGCTATCGTTTAGTTTTGATGCAACTTCCTTTATTCTGTTTTGTATTGTGGTCTCATCAAACAAGACCTTTATATCGGATAATTTCACATTTTTCATTGTTAACTCTCCTTTTTAAATTTTATAATATGTGTGGCTTTTTCGTTTACTTTTATTTTATCACTCATACCTACACCTGCTATCCATAAAATTTCGTCTTTTTGGGCAAGCATTATGAGTCTGTCTTTTTCATGTTGTGGAATTTTTTTCTCATTTAAATATTTTTTGAGTTTTTGTTTCCCGTTGGCACCAAGTGGGTATATTATGTCCCCATTCCGTCGTGTTCTGAGTGTAAAATTTATTTCATCAATATTTATGTATGCACAGTATTCGTTATCCGTCGGAAATTTTGATGGTATATCAATACATTTCTTTATTGTAAATTCCCCGTTCATAAATTTGTATGTACCTTCTTTATTTATACAAACTTCTTCACTATTAATATTTTCAGATGTTTCTATAACTTTAAAATACGAATTATTTACATATAAATTTTTATTGAGAGATAAGGAACAGGTCTTTCCTGATTTTGAATTCGCATTAAATATTATAAAATCTGATAAATACTCAATATGTTCTCTATCATAGTCTATATTATTTTCGCATAGTATTTGCTTGATAATTCTGTTTTGAATAGCAGGATGTGATGTTATAAATTTCGTTGTATCATTACCGACAACCCTGACTTCATTATAAAAATACTCCGTATCCCTTGTCGCAGTTTCAGATAATGAATTTATAGCATCAACTGCATCAGGATTAACTCTTTTTGCCAGTGGTAATATTTTATGCCGAATGTAGTTTCTGCTATATTTAGTGTTTTCGTTTGAACTGTCTTTATTTGGTGTTAAGGAATTTTCGGTACAGTATTTTTCAATTTCGATTCTCTTAATTTTTAAAAGAGGACGGTAGTAAATATCTCTTTTGGGTAAAATTCCGCACAAACCATCAACAGCCGTTCCTTTTATTATTCTGTATAAAAGTGTTTCAGCATTATCATCAGCATTGTGTGCAGTAAAAACTACATTCGTTTTGAACTTTTTTGCACATCTTGTAAAGAAGTTATACCTTGCCTCTCTTGCCTTGGTTTCAGTCTTTTGTACATCATTTCCTAATTTTTCCGAATAAAATTTGATGTTATACTGTTTACAAAATTCAGCACATTTTTTTTCTTCCAAATCACTTTCTGCCCCTCGCCAATTATGGTTAAGGTGAACAGCTATGAGCGGATTTTTGACTGTTTGTGATAATGCGTGCAACAGGCACATAGAGTCATAACCGCCTGAAAAAGCAACAATATAAGGGGTAGTTTTATCGGAAAGATTATATTGCTCAATAAATTTCAAAATTTCATTTTGAATTAAATTATTCATTTGCAAATTTCTTTATACCTTCTTTAATCTCAACAGCATCAACCCCTAACTGTTCAAGTGATTGCATTGCAAGGGATGTCGGTTCTGTAGTTAGTGCTAAAAGAAGATGCTGAGATTCAATTCTGGATTTATGTTCATTTTTTGCAAGTTCCCAGGCTTTTTCTAAAACTCTTTTAGCACGCTCAGTGAATACGACTTCTTTGTCGTAATATTCATTGCCAAAGCCGATAATATTTTCAACAATCTGTCTTGCATCTTTTATTGTGATACCGAGTTCGGCAAGCACTCTCCCACCTATACCCGCACCTTCTGCTATTATTCCAAGCAAAAACATTTCCGTTCCGACAACATTTCTGCCAATTCTTCGGGATTCTTCTTTTGCCAAACGCAGAATAGTAAGAGTTTCCGGCATTTGCTTTTCAATAGGTTTAATAATGCCGTGAGCCAATGTCGTTTCGTCTACTTTGAGTTCTTTAAGTATATCGTATGCAATTCCCTTTTTGGATTTTAATATCCCAAGAATTATATGCTCAGGCAAAACTACGGATGAGCCAAGCTCTTTAGCAGTTTGAAGTGCCAAATTCATCATTCTGAAAGCGTTAGGTGTGAATATAATTTGCCTTCCTTCGTATTCGGATTTTCTTGATTGAATGTTATTTAATTTATCATTAAATATTTCAGCCGTTAATCCGTTCTGAGCAAGTATATCGGTAAGTTGAGCGTCTTTATCTTCCAGAATTGAAGATATTATTTGTTCGGTTCCAAGTATTTCATAATTAGAGGCTGATAATTTAGCAACAGCACGCTCAAAAACCTTTTTGGATTCTTCGCTGTCAAACAAAAGCGAATCCGTTTCTTCACTCTTATCTGCAATTTTCTCTGCTGAATTATCTGTTTCAGGATGCATGAATCTTTTTGTTTTTCTCTGAACAAGCTTTTGCAGTAAAGCTCTCGCAGTTTTTACATCAAAGCCGAGCTTTTCGAGAGTTCTAACGTTGTTTGAATATTTATCATTTATTACGGTAAGGAACAAGTGTTCATATAATATACTTGGATTACCTGACTTAACCGCTAAATCCAAAGTATCTTTCAACAGAATTTTTACATGATGAGAAAAGCCTGATATATCATCAGGATGTTTTGCTTTTTTGAATTCCATTACAGATGTAATTTCATCATACAACTTCTCATAAGTAATTCCGTACATTCTGAAAATTTTTAGCGAAACCCCCTTAGCCTCTGAAACCAAAGCTAACAAAAGATGCTCTGACAAAATATTTTCAGAATTCATTGAGCAGGCTATTTCCTGAGCCTTTGTTACAACATTTAGTGCCTTTTCCGTAAAACGTTCAAACAATTATTCTTCCTCGTCTTCTTCGTCTGTCAAACTTTCAACATATTCTGCTACTTTGTTGAATTCGTCATCTTCATCGATAGTTTCAAAGATGTAGTCTTCACCATCTTTTGTTAATCTCATGATGACGATTTCTGCTTCATCACTTTCATCCTCTTCTTCAGCAGGAAGCAGCAGTGCATATTCTTGTCCGTCAACTTCAACGATATCGTACAACTCAAAATTAATTACGTTGCCATCTTCATCAACAGTTTCAATTAATTGATTTTCTTCGTTTTCCATTTTTAACCTCTTTCTGTTTATTGTTTTCTTGATAAATATTGTTCCAGTATTAATCTTGCACTTTCAACATCAACAAGACCTTTTTCTTTTCTAAAGTCAATTTTTCTTTCTCTTAAATTTTCTTCCGCAGTATCTGATGTTAGTCTTTCATCTTCGTATATTATTTCATATCCGGCAATTTTTTTTGAAAATTCCAAGCAATCTTCTGCCTGAAACCCTTTTGTGCCATCCATATTTATGGGAATTCCGACAACAATCTTTTCTACTTTGTTTTCTGCTGCAATATTTTGTATTTGTTTAAGAGCTTCCTGCTCAGGGTTTCTCTGTATATAAGAATGTCCGGACGCCATTACCAGAAGAAAATCGCTAAGAGCAATTCCTATCCGCTTTGTACCAATGTCAAGAGCCATAACTTTATACATTTTTTACCCATCTTTTCTCTATTACGGTTATAATATCATCAAGTTGCTTCAATGTAAATTTATTTTGATTGTCCTCAGTGTTAAATTTTAACGAAAAGTAATATTCGTAAATGCTTTTTTTCAATACGAATTTTAGAAATTCGTCATATTTGTTTTTATCAAAATAAATATTCAGTATTAATTCGGCATTATGCTCCGAACCACTGTTAAATTCCATATAGGCACATACTAACAGCCGTTTATGCCAAGTTTCATATTCGTCTTTGTAGAAAATTTTTGCCAAATAGTCTTCTATTAGATTGTCAAAATCGTAGTTCCCTGCCAGTACTTCATTATCGAGGATTTCCGTAAAGACTTCAAATTCACTGCTGTAATGATAATCTAAAAACCAATGTTCCGTAAAATCTGAGGCTGTTATTTCTTCAAATTCTTTTTCAGTTATATTTTTCCTAGAAAATTTTTCGCTAAAGTATTGCTCAAAATTTATATTATCAGAATCTATATCTACCAGAAGATTTTTCCAGCATACATATTCATAAGGGAGTAACCAACCGGAAGTTTTTTCCTTTGATATTTTTTCACCATACATGATTAGAGTTTTAAGAGCGGCAGGAGGTAACGGAATATTCCTTTCGTCTTTATAAAATCTTTCAATTATTTTGTCACATTCAAATTCTGAAATTTCATTAAAGCCAAAACAGTCTCTAATTCCTGTGTAATCATTTATAACAATTGCAACAAACTGAACCTTTCCTGTTTTTAAGTTTTTTCTGGAAAATATTAATGCCTGATTACCTTGTCCGTCGGGATATGTAGCACAGCATCTGTAGGGTTTCGATTCCGAAAGCAGTTTTTTATAAAATTCTTTAGAATTATCCTCTCTAATGCCTGCCAATTTAAGTATATTCAAATTCTTCTTTACAAGCGGTTTCAGAGTATCACTAACATACTCATAACTCGTATTCAATGCGTGATACGCAAGTTGTGATCTTGATGTTCCAAGCAAGTTTAATGCTTCTTTGCCGGTTGCTGATTCCGGAGCAGATAAAAATACCGGAATTAAAATGTTAGCAAGAGCATCCTCTTGATAATCGTCACCCAGAGATTGTATTAACAGCAATCTGTCTTTTTCTTCAACCGAAGCCAAAAAATCAAGAAAATCTATTTGAACTTCAGGATTTACAATTGCCTGATTGAGTAGTGTTTTTGTGTCGGCATCCACAAGTTCATTGTCGTTTTCCATAACATTATTGAAGTCTTCATATTTCCAGTCTGTTTCAAGTTCTCTCAAATAGCTTAATACGATAATTTTGACTTCACTTGAGGTCATGTTATTTTTTAGAATAGCCCATAACTGTTCTACAAGTCTGTCTTTTTGAACATATCTTTGCAGTAAAAACCTTATTATTCTTTCTTTAGAAGTGTTTGCGTGCAACAACTCTTTAAAAAGAATTTTCTCAATGGTCTGTTTATCGGATTGCTCGTCAAGCCGAGCTACTCGTTCCGACAATATATCGGGATTGTTTTCATCCTGACAATCCTCAATAATAGTCAATATTTCTGCTTTAATTTCAAACGGATTTAAAAGCATGTTTTGTTATCTGGCCTTTCCCCAGAATGCGTCCAGTATTTGCTGAGCTTCTGCAGATGGCATTCTGTCATTTAAAATGAGATATTGAACGGCTATCATTGCACATTCAGAACATATATTTACTCCGGGACCTTTTACCATTTTTAAAACCTGAGTATTCGGACGATGACAAAAACTGCAATAAACTAAATCATTTTCTTTATTTTCAGAAGATTCTTCTTCATGCAGTTTTTCTCTTTTTGCTCCTAATTTGACCACTTTATCGTCAGACATAGTATTCTCCTTGCCTTTATATCATTGTCCAAAGCTTACAAGTTGATTATATCACAAAAATTAATTTAATTAAATAAATGTCAAAAATTCTTGTTATGTAAATGATTTGACTTAATATGTTTATTATTGTATTATTTTATCATTCTTGAGAGTAAATGAGGGTTAGTTATATATGAAAAAAGCATTTTTGTTAGTTTGCATACTGACAATATCTGTTATTACAACAGCTTGCATAAACAATTTAGCAGTTCAGGAGCTTAATACAAAGGCCATGAAATTTATGGAGCAGGGTGATTATAACGCTGCAATTGAAAGACTTAAATCCAGTGTCGATTTAGATGATTCTATTTTTGAATCCCACTACAATTTAGCAGTTGCTTACACAAAAACTGAAGATTATGTAAATGCAATGAAATCCTACCAGAAGGCAATTACAATTAAACCTGAGTTTGCAGACAGTTATTATTCTCTTGCTGTTGCAGAGGAAAATCTGGCGACGGATTTAAAATCAGGTGCGTTGGTGTTGGATGATGATGGTGAATTAAAAAAAATTGAGTATAAAGATACGGACGAAGAAGATGTTTCATCAGCAGGTAATGTTGTTCTTACAGACGCAGAGAAAGTTTATATAAAAACATTGCTAAAAGATGCGGTAAAAAATTATAATCTGTACTTATCTAAAACCGAGAATGCTGATGATGTTGATGAGGTAAAGAAACATATAGCGTCTTTGGAAGAAAAAATTGATCCGGTGGAAGAAAAAGCTGAACAACCATCAGTACAGGAAACTCCTGCAGAAGCCGAGTAGTTATGGTTTTACAATCAACCGGAGATGTGCTTTTTTACATAGCAAATGATATACCAATATACAAATATGGTATTATAGTTGCTTTGGCTTGTCTTGCAGGTGTTATTACCGCATATTTCCTATATAAAAATTTTTACTCGAAATCTTTAGCTGAAAAAATATGGGATTTCTCGGCATATTCCTTGATAGGTGGAATTTTAGGTGCCAGATTATATTTTTGTTTACTAAACTTTTCATATTATTCAGAGCATCCGTTGGAAATTTTAGATATAAGAGGCGGGGGATTATCAATTCATGGTGGGTTGCTTTTAGGAATCTTTTTGCTGATTGTTTTTGCAAACAAGTATAAATTAGGTATATTAAAAGTATTGGATGTATTCGCCTGTGGAACAGCAATTGCTCAAAGTATAGGCAGATGGGGAAATTTCTTTAATTCGGAAGCCTTTGGCTCTCCTACAAATTTACCTTGGAAACTTTATATTCCTGTTGAACACAGACCTTTAGAGTTTATAAGTGTTGAATATTATCATCCGACATTCCTGTATGAAAGTATTTTAGATTTATGTATTTTCTTTATTTTACTTTCTGTTATAAAAAAAATATCATACAAATGTTCAGGAATCGCGTTTTTTGCGTATTTGATGTTATACGGAGCGGTTAGATTTCTAATTGAACAAGTCAGAATTGATAGTGCTTTAAATGTATTCGGAGTTCCAATTGCTCAAATAGTTTCAGTTATAATGTTTATTGTTGGTGTTGCGGGGATTTGTATATTATATAAAAAATCTAAACAATCTATATAAATTATACTTGCGGGAAATTATAATTTCATGTATAATTTAGCCATAAGGTTATGTTATATAGGAGCCTATGAGTATGTCTATTGATGATGCTTTGGTTATGATACTTGCCGGCGGCGAAGGTAGAAGATTGTTGCCTTTAACACAGGACAGAGCTAAGCCTGCTGTACCGTTTGGCGGAAGATACAGAATTGTCGATTTTGTATTGAATAATTTTATTAACTCAGGTTTCTTTAAAATTAAAGTTCTTACACAATATAAATCGGATTCCCTGAACAAGCATATTACAAGAGGTTGGGCATTATCTCCGTTTTTAAATCAGTATGTAGATTTAGCTCCTGCACAAATGCGAACGGGACAAGACTGGTATAAGGGAACAGCAGATGCAATATATCAGAATATATTTCACATAAAAGATGAGGACCCTGATTATGTATGTATTTTTGGCGGTGACCACATATACAAGATGGACGTAACTCAAATGCTGGCTTTTCATAAAGATAAGAATGCTGCATTAACTATCTCGGCAATTCCTATACCTATTGAAGAGGCATCTGAATTTGGAATTATAGAAGTTGATGATGATTGGAAATTGACAAACTTTGTCGAAAAACCTCAATATAAGCCTAAGTCTATTCCGGGAAATCCGGATATGTGTCTTGCTTCTATGGGGAATTATATATTTAATAAAGACATTTTGCTCGATGCTCTTGAAAGAGATGCAAAACTAGAAAACTCAAATCATGATTTCGGTAAAAATGTTATTCCTATGTTATTAAATGAAGGTAAGCCTATATATATTTACAATTTTGCGAATAATGAATTCCCGGGGATTACGGATGCGGAAAAAGGTTATTGGAGGGACGTAGGTAGTATTGATGCTTATTGGCAGGCAAATATGGATTTACTGTCTGCAAATCCTGAATTAAATCTTTATTCAAAAGATTGGCCATTAAGAACATTCAATTATAATTACCCACCTGCAAAATTTATCTGGCAAGAAGGTGACAGGGTTGGTATGGCAACTAACTCTATGGTATCAGAAGGGTGTATTGTTTCCGGAGGCAGCATATCCAGATGCGTACTTTCACCAAAGGTTAGAATAAACAGTTATTCTCAGGTTTATGAAAGTATATTAATGGAAAATGTTGAGGTTGGCAGATATTCTAAAATCAGACGAGCTATAATTGATAAGAATGTTATCATTCCGCCAAACACCAGAATAGGTTTTAACAGGGAAGAAGATGAACGCCGAGGATTTCATGTTTCCGCAGGCGGTGTGACTGTTGTACCGAAAGGTGCCATCCTCTAAATTTAAAAGTGAAATTTTGTATCCGAAGTCTATCTGTAAGATTTCGGATACATTTTATATGTTAAGCAGCAATCCATTTCATATTGGTTTGATACTTTTTCATTTATACATCTGCGTGCAAAGTTAATTACTTTCTCATTTGTAAAATCTTTAGTATGATAATCCAGATTATAGCCGTCGTATTGTATGCGTTCAACGTCATCTCCGACCAAATCTCCTAACTCACATGCTGAGTAGTCAGGATGTTTTGTCTGTCCGTCTAATCCAAAGAACAAACCTCCGACAACAAATAATAGTGCAAAAACTGTTAAGATTAACATTTTGATTCCATTTTGATACATATATAAAATCCTCTTCTTTTGTTAACGTTGTTTATTTTATCATATTTATAATTTTTGCACCACTCTGATTTTTTAATACAAGTTCGGCAATATTGTCAACGTATCTGTCTAATAACTCATCAGTTGAAAATATTAATCTCTGAAAAACCCGTAATCTCATAAACGGTAGTGATTGGGTGTATTTTTCTGCAATTTTGGATACACCTTCTTGTCCATATTTTTTCTTGTAATATTTGAATGCTTTTTTTGCACTTTTTAGTATTACAGAACTTGATTTAAGCTGTTTATCCATGTAGCTGTACATTTTTTCTTCAGCTATTGTATAATTAACGTCTTTTGCGTAAATTTCAGCGTTTAAATGTGTTTCCGTTAATTTTTTCATAGCATTTATGTGCTTATGTATGAACCTTTGTCGTGGGGATGTAATACTAAAATTATGCATAAATTTCTCCAATATATATATTGAAAAACAAGACAAAAAATTTTTTGCGTACAATTTTAAATGTAGTATAATATTTTGTATGAAACGCTTATTTATTATTTTTTTAGTACTAATATTTCATAGTTTTGCTTGTTATGCTAATGAGTTAACGTTTGCTCAAAAAATCAGAAAAATATTTTACTACAGAACTACAAAATCTAAGCCTTTGCAGGTAAAAATTATTCCGTCTAATGCGGCATGTAATCCTGATACGGATACCCCTAAAGATTGTGATGTAAAAAGGTAAAATCTACTCGTATCTGAGGGCATCTATAGGATTTAGTAAAGATGCTTTGTATGCAGGATAATATCCGAATATTACTCCGATAGCACCTGAAAAACCGAGCGATAAGGCTATGGAAAATCCTGATATGGCTATGCTCATTGACGAGAATGTTTCTATGGCTTTCGAGCATAATATGCCAAATATGACGCCAATGATGCCTCCTATGATTGAAAGTAAAAACGATTCTATTAAAAATTGTATTCTTATATCGCTTGCTTTTGCCCCGATAGCCATTCTGATACCTATTTCTTTTGTTCTTTCAGTTACTGATACAAGCATAATGTTCATAATCCCTATTCCGCCAACCAAAAGAGATACGGAAGCGATTGCTCCCAGTAATATGGACATTGTTTTGGCAGAAGATTTTATAGTTTCCTGCATTTCTGCAAGGTTTCTTATCTCAAAATCATTTTCCTGAGTTTTTCCTATATGATGGCGTTGTTTCAGTATTTCTGTAATATCTGCTTGCGTTGTATCTAAAATTTCAGAGTCTGTTGCCTTTACGTTTATCATTTTTACCGTACCCGGAAAATCTGTACCAAAAACTTTCTTTTGAGCTGTTGTAATCGGAATAAATACCAAGTCATCCTGATCCATTCCCATTCCGCTTTGCCCTTTAGTTTTTAGCAGTCCGATAATTTTAAAAGGAATATTCCCGATACGCATTGTTTTATTTATAGGATCGACATCACCAAAAAGTTCTGTTGCTACTGTGTTTCCGATAATTGCTACTTTAGAATTATTTTTATTATCTTCCTGCACAAAGTTTCTGCCGCTTGATATTTCATAATTTCTTATAAATAAATATGATGCAGTTGTTCCTCCGATTGTCGTTGACCAGTTTTGGTTACCATAGGTTAACTGCTTGCTCTCGGAAGAATATGGTGCAACCGCTAAAATTCCACGGGCATTTTTTTCAATAGCTTCCGCATCTTTTAGCGTTAATGTCGGTTTTGTTCCAAAACCCATTCTGACACCGCCGGAATTTGCAGAAGCGGATCTTACCATAAGCAGATTTGAACCCATAGATTCCATATCTTTAGCAATCTTTTTACTCGCTCCTGAACCCACTGCAAGCATTATTATAACCGCACTGACTCCGATAATAATACCTAAACTCGTGAGCATTGAACGCATTTTATTTATTTTTAATGATATAGTAGCCATTTTTAATATAGATTTAAAGTCAAGCATTGTTTTTTCCCTTTATATTATTTATAATCCTGTTCTGATATTGAGTTTTAATATATCTATAACTTTTAGTATTTCAGAGAGTTCATCATAAAATCGATTTATGTATATTGTACTACTTAAAGGTACAAATAAACTGCATAATTCAAATAAATCTTTCCCGGCAGGTATTGCAATCATTATTTTATTATCAAAAAATGAGCATTTAATATTTTTGGTTTTGAATATTTTTTGTAATTTCATAAATCTTTCTATAAATGATGTAGTAATCAAATATCGAGCTTCTACATTATCATTGGTATGTACCACATAATCCTTATTAAAAACGATATCTTCCATGTGGGTATCAGTCATTGGTTTTTTCCGTTGCTGAATAATATGCAAAATATAAGTCGGCAACACAAGAATTAATATAATAAAAAAGAAGCCCGGCAGTAGTACCATACAAGCAAATTTAAAAGCCTGAATATCGAACTTTGAATTATAAAAAGATAGTGAGATTATCATAAATAAAATGATAGAACTGAAAGGAATCATAAATCTTTTTATGTTTAGACCATGTAAATTTTGTCGTATATTATCCTCCCTTTTTCTGGTAATAATAGTATCTTTGAGTATTTTCTTATTAAATTCAAACAATACAATCAAACCTTTAAATATCTTTATATCAAAGCCCTTTGGCGATTTCGCAGTAAGTAAAGCTTCCAGAATTCGATATTCCACTGTATTATAAGAGCCCCGAAAACCATCATCTACATTTACATCCTGAAAATATCCGAATAAATTACTTCTATTCAGTATATTAGAGGACAGGGGATAGCAGTCGTGATAGATTAAATCTGAAATTATACTGTCACACTTTGACTTTATAAATTGTTTAAAGAGTTTATTTGAATGTGTAATATCATAGTAAGAATAATAAATAACGCTGCATATCATGACTCCGAACCAGAATGAGGCATCAAAATCATCCAGACAAATCATAAAACACTTAATTAAAAAGAATAAAACACAAAATACAAAAAGTTCTCTGATAACAAGCTTTGAAAATCTGATAATCCTGTCTTTTTCATAAACTTGCATACGTTCCGTTATTTTGTTTATAAAGTCAGATTTTAATTTTTCTGATGTTAACTCCATATACTGTTTTAGTTCCTATAGTCATATCTTGTTCTATGTTACGGTGCTAGGTCTCTCTGTTTCGGTGTTTTTGCCATTCTTGTTTTGGCATATCAAGTACAATATTTCCGTCTTTGAATTTTACAACACGTTTTGTGTATTCTGCAATATCAGGTTCATGAGTAACCAGAACAATAGTTTTACCCATTTCTTCATTAAGTTTAATAAAGAATTCCATAACCTCAATACTGGTTCTGGTATCAAGATTCCCTGTAGGTTCATCTGCCAAAATCAATGGTGCATCATTAACTATGGCTCTTGCTATTGCGACACGCTGTTGTTGTCCGCCGGACATTTGATTTGGCATGTGATCTTCTCTGTTTTTAAGTCCGACAATGTTTAATGCCCATTTTGCACGTTCAATTCTTTCAGATTCCGGAATTCCTTTATATATCATTGGCAAACAAACGTTATCTAAGGCTGAGGTCCTTGAAATAAGGTTAAAGCCCTGAAATATAAAACCTATTTTTTCGCATCTGACCATTGCAAGGTGATTGGCATCCATTGACAGCATATCTTCCCCGTCAAGAAAATAACTGCCGGACGTCGGTTTGTCGAGTGTTCCAAGCATGTTCATAAAAGTAGATTTTCCTGAACCTGACGTTCCCATAATTGCAACAAATTCACCTTTATCAATGTTAAGCGATACATTATTCAGTGCGTTGAAACTTGTGTCGCCTGTTTGATATGTTTTTATTGCGTTTTTTACTTCTATTAAATGCATAATTATAGCCCCGTTTTTTCGTATAATTTAAAATGATCAATTATATCTGTAATTGCCATTATTTCATTAAAGAACTGTTCCGCTTGTCGTATGTCATTGATTTTGTATTTTATATTCCCAATTTCAAATAAATCATCTTTTGTTTCAAACGTAAATTTTATTTTTCCTCTCGTAATTTGTACCCAATAGTTGCCGGATTTAAATGCTGTCTTTAGATTATTCAATCTTTCCATAAATGCGGGAGTAAGAATGTATCTTGCTTCTATCTGATTATCACACTCAGTGTAAAATTTATTTTCAAAATTAGAATTTTCCAAACTGATTTTTCTCTTATTATAAATTTTATTAACCAGATAAAATATAAATACGATTAACAGAGCTAACATACCTGCATTTAGAATTGTCAGCATGTCACCAATTATCACAAAATTGATGTATAGAAAAATTATTATTAGTAGTATTGGTATTATAGCATTCAGCAAGAGTATATTATTAATCATTTTGGGCTTAATATATATGTTATCAGATATTTTTTTATTCATTTGAATTTCAAGTATAACTCCATGCCAGTCTTCTTTGTTCATTGATGTTCCGTTATAAACTTCGGCAATATTAAATTTTACATCTTTGTATAATCCGGAAAACACGTCATCAATTGCTGCTTGATAGTGTAACTCTCCTATTATTTCTTTATAAAATTTTTGATCTATACCTATATTTATAAAATCAAATGCTTTTATAAGCTGCCAAATGCAAGCTTTTTTTACATTTTTAGAAAATTTCTTTCCATAATTTATTGCTAGTACTATTCCAATAACCGGAGCATAACACAGAATTCCGAAAAATATTATTAGTCCTGTATTTAGGAAAATAGTACCCAGCAGTTTCATTACAAAAAAGTATATTATATGTGCAATTATAATAGTAAAATATTTTATAAGTACTATCTTTTTTCTTTGCTTTTCGAGTTTTTGTAATTTGGGTAATATATCATAATATGCTTGTTTGAATTTTTGTCTGTATAAGTTTTTTTCATTTATATCCATATTCAAATCCTTATTTTAGAACATACCCGGCGGTTTTCTCCTTTGATTAGCCCCTTTACTTTTCTTTTTTCCGTTAGATGCACTTACTATTACTTTGTCCCCAACTTTTAAACCTTTTGAAGATACAATTTCTACTCTGGTATCATCGCTTGCACCTGTTTCAATATCTACACGTTTAGGCTTTTTGTCTTCAAGTATCCATAATCCCTGAGTCTTATACTTTGTATGCCCTTCTGCATCAGGTGTAAATTTTAGGGCAACTGTTGGAGCACACAGTATATCCTGACTCTTGCTTGTTATAATCGAAACGTTAGCTGTCATTCCCGGTTTTAATGTTAAATCTTCATTATCTACTTCTACAATTACAGAATAAGTTACAACATTTGATACCGTTGTAGGTTCTAATCTTACCTGCGTTACTTTGCCGTCAAATACGCTGTCAGGATACCCGTCAAGGGTGTATGTAACCTCTTGTCCTTCTTTTACTTTCCCGATATCAGCTTCTGAAACGTTTACTTCAATCTGCATTTTGGTTAAATCTTGAGCTATTGTAAAAAGTTCAGGTGCCTGAAAACTCGCTGCAACCGGCTGTCCAAGGTCAATCTTTCTTGCAATAACCGTACCGTCAACAGGTGCAATAATCTTTGTATAACCAAGGTTTGTTAATGCAGTCTGGTAAGTAGCTCTTTGTTGTGAAATTTTCGCCTTTGCAGCTTTAACCTGTGCGAGATTTGCCAAATAGTCACTTTCTGCCTGATCCAGTTCGCTTTTTGCTACAAAATTTTTGGCATAAAGGTTTTTATATCTTGTATAAGTTTTTCTGGACATTTCCGTAACGGCATTAAGTTTCGCTAAATCTGCTTCTGCCGAGTTTATCTGAGCTTCATTCTGGCGAACGGTAGCTTCAAAATTTGCAGGATCTATTTGTGCTAACAGCTGTCCTTTTTTTACCTGAGAATTGTAGTCTACATAGATTGCTTTAATCAATCCGGATACAGTTGAACCAACACTGACTGTGTTTACCGGATTAATAGTTCCTGAGGCTTCTACAACTTGAGTAATAGTACAAGTATCAAGCTTTTGCGTTTCATATTTCACTTTAGTTTTAATGTGGGTATGTGTAAGCCCAATTCCCACAATGGCTATAATTACTGCTGCTGTTATTACATATCTCTTTTTAATATTCATATAATTAATCCTCTACGGTTATAGTTATTTGCTGCGGAAGGGCAATCAATCTCTCAAGATTTGCTCTTGCTACGCTGTAGTTATATACGGTCTGTACATAAGAATTTTGTGCTGTATTGTAGTTCTGTTTTGCATCCTGTAATTCGATATAATCGCCCAGTCCAACGGCATATCTGCCATCGGCAAGTTCAAAGTTTTCTCTTGTTTGTCTTACTTTGACTGCCATTAGCGGAATTTCCTCTTCCAGTTGTACCATGTTTACATAGGCATTTTGGATATCGAAATAGATATTTTGTTTTATCAGTTCAATGTCATTTTCTGCAAGTTGAATCTGTAATTTCCCATTATCAATTTTAAATTTTTCCTGAGCAATATTAAGGTTTGTTTGCAGACCGATGCTTGCATTAATTGAATTGGTACTGATATGATCTCTGAATCCATATCCTACAGAACCCGTTATGTCAGGTAGATATTCTCTTTTAATGTATTTCAGCGATTGCTTCATTGCTTCCAATGTGGCTTCATAAGCTTTTAAATCAGGTCTGTTTTTAAGTGCTAGTTGTTCGCATTCTTCAAATGTATATTTAAACGGTTGAAATTTGTAGTTTTCTAATATAGCCAATTGCTCAACTCTTGATGTTAAAACTGCGTCTGAAACTGCTTTTGGAGGATTGCTCAAATCTTTTGTGTCAGAAATTTTATCCAGATTAACCGGAATTTCTTTGTTATCATAGTTGAATAACTCGGTGTTTGCTATTTCATAAGCCGGAGTGTGTGCCACAAACATTGAGTTGTTAAGTTTTACCAGTGCATTTTGATATGCTTTGACTGCCTGAACATATTTTATTTTTGAATCACTTAAATAAACTTCCGCATTCACTAAATCAATTTTTGAACGGATACCTTCATCAAAAAATGCTTTGGTCCTTTGATAGTTTCTTTCATTAATCTGTACATTTGCTCGATTAATATCCATAGCTGCTTTTGCAGCAAGTACCCCAAAATAATTGGTTTTTACCGCAAAAATAGTATCCAGTACAGTATTGTCAAATGTGTATAAAGAAGCTATACTTTTGAATTTTTGCATTTTAATCTGCGAATTGGTTTTTCCAAAATTCCAGATAAGCTGATTAAGATTTGTACTCAGGTTATAATAATTAGAATGAGTATCTCTGTTTCTGTTGTAGCTCCCGTTAAAGTAATAACCGGTTCCTATGCCTATAGTGGGGAAAAAAGCTGTTTTTGCCAAACTGACATCATTTTTAGATATTTTGTAGTTAAAAGCGGCCTTTTTTATGTTGGGACTGTTATCCAGAGCTATCTGTATGCAGTCTGATAAAGTTAATTTTGCTCCTGCTTTTATAAGTGAAGCATTGGATTCAAATGCACCTGCAATATCGGATGTAAGTATAATTATAATCCCTAAAATTAACCCTTTCAAAAGGTTATTATAAAATTTCAATATATTATCCTCAAGTATTGGTCACATTATATTAACGACTATATTATACATTTTGTTCATTCCGATTTCAAATTGTAAAAAAAAATACAAATAAAAAGCTCCGCAGGGGAACGGAGCTTAACATTAAGGATTTAAGGATTAAGGATTTTAGGATTATATTTTTTTATCAAGGTATAAACTTAAATTGCTAGCCACGGTTTCCGTTGCCAAAGAAATCATTTATACCTTCTTTAGATTTCTGTTTAAATTCACTCAGTTGAGTTTTACAAATTTCAAGATTTGTCATAATCGTTTGTTGTTTCTGTTCAAGAGCTTTTTCTTTTTCGTGAAGAAGTTTCTTTTCATATTTTGCAAACTGTGCTTGAGCCTGATCATAAAAACTCTTGTACATCAAACTCTGGTATGATTGTTGTACATCTGCCTGCTGTTGAGCCATCATATTCTGATAATATGGCGTCTGCATTAACTGTTGCATTTGATTTTGTGCACTGACCTGACAATATTGTGATGCTGCATTCATATACATCAATTGCCTGCCGTACATTGTAGATGGTGTTCCTAGCATTTCTCCTATAGAGATACCTCCATCAGCTATGTTTTCGGCATACGTTTTCAGGTCTTGAATTTCCTGTTTGATTTTTGATAACTGGTATTCGTAATCGTTTTTCTGCTGTATAAGATTACCAGTCATAAAATTTGCTGTTAAAAACATAATCTTACCCCTACCTTATCATTAATTTTGTAACTAACCTTTAACTAACCTACATTTATATAAAAACATTTCAGTTAGCGGAATTGCATGACAAATTGATTTTTGTTAATATTTCTTAATAATTAAAGGTAAATGAAAATTATAGCGGTGGTGTAAATATCTTATTTTATATCAACAACAGAGACACCATCTCCGCCTTCTGTGTCGTTGCCCGGACGGAATTCACTTACATAAGGTGATGTTGACAGGTAATCTCTGACGGCTGCTTTCATTGCACCTGTTCCATGTCCGTGAATGATTGTTACGGGTGAAAGATTGGCAAGACTGGCTTTATCAAGGTAGACATCCAATTTATCCAGTGCATCTTCTACTCTTACCCCTCTTAAATCAAGTCTGTTAGAAATATCTGTTTTGTGCAGGTTAAAACTTGTCAGCTTTGAAGGTGAATATACAGGAGCTTTGCTCTCATAAGATTTGTTGTACGGTGCAAGTTTATCTGTTTTCATTTTAGCTTTCATTCCACCCATAAGAACTAAAATGTTCCCTTTTTTATCAGGTAATTCCAGTACTGTTACAGGCTGGTGAATATCTTTTAAAATGAGCTTGTCATTTACTTTTACGGTATTCCAGTTTATTTCTCCGTATGTTTCAATGTCTTCATGTTTAGATACTTCATCAATATATCCGTTTTCTAACTTGCCAAGTCTGGAATAAGCACGTCTTGCAATTTTTTCCGACTTCTCTTTTCTTAATTCATCCAAAACGTCTTTAATTTCGGCTTTTGCTTTTAACAGTTCTCCGTCAAATTTCCTTTTAATATCTTTTATGGTTTTTTTCTTATCATTTTTAACTTCGTTTAATTTCTTTTCATAATCTTCTTTTATCTTCAGAGCATCTTCTTTAAGCTGTTCGGTTTCGGAGAGTGTATCATTTAATTTTTGCTGAGTTTCCTGTAATTTTTCAACTATAAGGGCTGAAGGATCTTTCTGTGTTGTCAATGTATTTTTGGCATCATTGATAATAGAGTTGTCTAATCCCAGATTTGCAGATATAGCTATTGCGTTACTCAAACCGGGAATACCAAGCAGAAGCCTGTATGTAGGTTTAAGTGTTTCTGTATTGAATTCTACTGAAGCATTTTTGAAGTATGGATTTGAATATTCAAGTTCTTTAAGTTCTCCGTAGTGTGTTGTTACGGTTGAAAATACATCTTTGCCCGCAAGATGAGCGAGAATGCTTCTTGCAAGGACTGCACCCTCTACAGGATCTGTCCCGGCACATATTTCATCAAGCAGAACAAAACTTTCATTATCACTTTTATTAACTACATCAATTATATTTTTCATGTGTGATGAAAATGTTGATAAGCTTTGCAAAATACTTTGGGCATCACCAATATCGGCAAATACTTTTTTAAAAGGATAAATTTTAGCAGCTGTGCATGGCAGAAACATTCCTGCTCTAGTCATCAGAATGTACAATCCTATAGTTTTTAGTGTTACGGTTTTACCGCCCGTATTAGAACCGGTTACAATAACAGATTTGTAATCTTTACCTATTGAAAAATCATTTGTAATAATGTTTTCTACTGTTCCGATAAGGAGCGGATGCTTCATTTTTTCAATAACAAGTTCTTTTCTGTCGATCAATATTTCAGGCTCTATTGCGTGCTGTTTTACGGCATATCTTGCTTTTGCAAAATGAAAATCTATTTCTGCCAGTATTTGTTCAGATTTTTTAAGTGACGGAAAGTGAAATTTTACAGCCTGAGTTAATTCGGATAATATTCTGACACATTCAGCGTGAATTTGTGACCGAGTTTCTCTTAATTTATTATTTAGCGGAACAAGGCTTTCCGGTTCAATATAAAAGGTTTTGTTTGTTGCTGAAACGTCGTGTACAATGCCGTTTACTTTGCTTTTATCGGAAGCTTTGACCTGAAATACAATTCTTTCATCACGAGTTGTATATATAGCTTCTTGCAGGTGTTTTACAAAATCGGTTGAATTTAATAAATCTCCGACTTTTGCACGGATTGCTTTCTCGGTTTCTCTTAGTGATGCGTACAGCCCTTTTAATTCAGGTGTCGCATCCTTTTTGATTTCCATATTGTCATCAAAGGTTTCAAAAATTCTGTTTTCAAGCTCTTTTTCTGAGGTTAAGTTCCTTGCAAGTGTATTTAAGCCGGAAGTAAGCTCAGTATTTTCATTCATGAAGTTGCGAACAAGCCTTGATGTTCTAAAGGTTTTTGCAATATCAATCAGCTCCTGTTCGTTCAAATAGCTTAGCAGAGAATTATTTTCAATGGATTTTATGTCTGCTACATAATCCAAGGGAATATCATTTGGTTGATCAAGAACCTTCTTGGCTTCACAGGTGTATTTTTGAGCAGACATGACTTCTTCAATATTTTCTGAGGGAAGAATACTCAGGCACAATTCACGGCTTTGCGAACATTTTGCATACCCTGAAAGTTGTTCCCTGATTTTATCAAATTCTAATGCTTTAAGACTGTCCGATAGTATATCCATATACGGATTATATCACGAAAAATATATAAATGGGCTTTTCTCTTCGGCTTTAACTGTTGTAATTTCATCTCCGATAATGTTTTTAAAAACATCTAAAATCTGGATTTCGCTTTCAAAATGCCCAATATCAAAAACAGTTATCCGGCTGTCCAGTGCTGTATGGAATTTCATATCTCCCGTAATGTAACAGTCTGCCCCATATTCACATGCTTCTTTGATAAATTCAGAGCCGCTTCCGGCACATAGTGCAATTTTTTTGTAGTTTTTTTCAGGTTTAATGTATCTGAAATTTGTTGAAATATGAGAAAGTATGCTGCATAAGTTTTCGTGTGAAATATCTGTGTTAATGTATCTTACGAATCCTTCAGGTTTTTCAATTGATTTAATTTTAACTCCGTATTGTTCGATTTTTGAAATAAGACTGTCTGTCGTTCCCCCGTCAGCTAAATCCATATTGGTATGAGCACAGTAAATATCAATATCTCTATAATCTGTTGGAACAGAAAACATCGGATGATGAGAAATAATCATATCACAGCCTTGTATTTTTGCCTGTTTTATAATGTTATCCGTTACTGTTAAAGCTAACATTATTTTATTTATTTCGGATTTGTTTGTCTCAACTAACCAACCGGAGCAATCCCAGCTTTCTGCTGTTTCAGACGGTGCAAAATCTTCAATTTTTTGGACAATTTGATACTTATCCATAGATTTCCTCAAAAATTTTATATGCGATTTCCTGCTTTGAAGCTCTTTCAAGATGTTTAATAGTGCCATCTTTTTTCAGTATTGATACTTCGTTATAATCACTTGAGAAACCTATATCTTTTCTTGATATGTCGTTTGCAATCAAGTAGTCGCATCCCTTTTTTGAAATTTTATCTTTTGCATTATTAATTAAATTTTCACTTTCGGCACAGAATCCGACGATTACAGGAGCTTTAGATAAGGTTTCATTCCCTGCTGAAGACACAAGTACCTGTTTTTTCTTTTTGCATAATGATTGAAGTATATCAGGATTTTTTACAAGTTCAATTGTTATGGTTTCAGTATTATCGGTCTTTTTCATTTTGTAATCTGCAATTTCTGTTGCCCTGAAGTCAGCTACCGCGGCCGCCATAATTATGCAGTCTGTGTTGTCAAATTCGTTTTCTACAGCCTGTTGCATGTCGATTGCAGATTTTACGCTAATTACCCCGTATGGTTTTTGGGTATTAACAGTACTTATTAAAATGACGTCTGCCCCCATATTATAGGCGGCATCCGCTAACGCTATTCCCATTTTCCCTGAAGAATAATTTGAAATATACCTTACCGTATCAATTTGTTCAATTGTTCCGCCGGCGGTAATAACAATTTTTTTGCCGAAAAGTTTTTGTTCTTTGTTTAAAATCTCTTCTGTTTGTTTGAATATTTTTTCTAAATCGCAGAGTCTGCCTTTACCATTATAGCCGCAAGCTAAAAACCCTTCATCCGGTTCAAGTATGTAAACCCCGTTTTCTGATAATTTAGAAATATTATTCTGAACGAAGGTGTTATCCCACATTCCGCAATTCATTGCAGGACAGATAATCATTGGTTTTTTAAATGCACAGGCAACTGATGTTAAAAGATTATCACAAATTCCATTTGCAATTTTGCCTATTGTATTTGCCGTTGCAGGAGCTATAACCATAATATCTGCTTCATCTGCGTAAGATATATGTTCAGGTTTGTAATTATCTGTATTAAATTCTTCAATTCCTACTTCATTTTGACTAAGGTTTTGCAGTGTAAGTTTTGTAACGAAATTCAGTGCATTGGGAGTACATACAACTCTTACATTTGCATTTGCCCGTTTGTACATTCTTATTAATTCACAAATTTTATAAGCGGCAATTCCACCGGTAATCCCTATTAATATATTTTTCCCGCTTAGCATTTTTATTCTCCTGAAATAATTTTTTCTATACAGTTAATAGCATTTTCTACCGTATCATTTATAACTGTGTAATCATATTTTTTTGCACATTCAAGTTCTTTTTTAACTTCTCCCAGACGTTTTTGAATTGTAGCTTCGTCTTCGGTATGTCTGCCGCGAAGTCGATGTTCTAATTCGTCCAGAGAAGGTGGAGCTATAAATATTAATACTGCTTCAGGCATTTTTTTCTTAACCTGTAATGCTCCGTTTGTCTCAATTTCCAAAATTACGTTCATTCCGTTATCAAGACATTGTTTAATGTATTTTTTCTTAGTTCCGTAATAATTACCTGCAAATTCTGCCCATTCAAGGAACTTGTCTTCTTCTATATTTTTCGTAAATTCTTCTTTTGATAAGAAAAAGTAATTTACTCCGTCTTGTTCACCTTCTCTTGGTTTTCTTGTCGTGCAGGAAACAGAGAGCATAAAGTCCGGATGCTTTTCCATAAAACCTTTTAATACAGTGCCTTTCCCTACACCTGACGAACCTGAAATTACATATAGTTTTTTGTCTGTATTATTTTCCATAGATTGATTATACAATAAAAATTTACAATGCAATAAAAAAGTGCTACAATAAGTTTGTAAATAAGGAGAGAACAATGGAAATTAAGATTACGCAAGATTTAGACACAGAAGTTATTGTTATTGGTAAATTCGAAAATGAAAATACAAATCAAGAACTTGCAAATACTTATGCAGTTGAGAAAGACGGTTTTGAAGGTAAGTTTGGAGAAACTTATCTTTTACATACATACGGGAAAATACCGGCAGATAAAATCCTTGTTGTCGGCTTAGGTAAAAGAGAACAATTTAATAACGTTAAGATGACAGAAGCTGCGGCTAAAGCAGTAAAAAAATTAAGACAAATAAAAGCGAAAAAGGCTGTGTTTAATTTTGACGGATTGTCAGAATTCGGTAAAGAGGCAGTTATCGGTGCTTATATAGGTGATTATTCTTTTGATAAATATAAATCAGAAAAAGATTTCCATATTGAAAATTTAGGATTTGTTAATTTTGCGGAGAAAGATATTGAGGAAGGCAAAATTTTTGCTGAAGCAATGAATTTAACCCGTAATATTGCAAATGAACCTGCAGAATATGCAACCCCTGCAAAACTTGCAGAGATTGCTTCTCATCTGGAAGGTTTGGATACAAAAATATACGACAGAGATGAAATTAAAAAGATGGATATGGGTGCATATCTTGCCGTTGCCAGAGGCAGTGCCGAACCTCCAAAGTTTATTCACATGAAATATTCAAACGGCAATCCTAAAAAGAGAATTGCCCTAATCGGTAAGGGGTTATGTTTTGATAGCGGCGGTATGGATTTAAAACCTGCGTCTTCTATGTTAACCATGAGAGATGATATGTCAGGAGCTGCTTGTATTCTTGGTGTTATGAGTGCATTGAATAAATTAAAACCTCAGGATATTGAAATTCACGGTATTGTTGCAGCTTGTGAAAATATGCCTGGACAAAATGCTTATAAACCGGGTGATATTTTAACTGCAAAGAACGGGAAAACTATTGAGGTTGATAATACCGATGCAGAAGGAAGATTAACTCTTGCTGATGCTTTATGCTATGCGTCAGAACTCGGTGTAGATGAAGTTATTGATATCGCTACTTTAACGGGTGCTTGTGTGGTAGCTCTTGGCTCTGTTGCTTCAGGTGTCATGGGAAATGATGACAAAATGATAAAAGATGTCATTGAAACAGCAAAGGTTAGTGGCGAGAAATATTGGGAACTTCCAATGTTTGAAGAATATAAAGACAGCCTAAAATCTGACATTGCCGATATGAAAAATACAGGTTCCAGATATGGTGGTGCTTCTGCGGCAGGAGTATTTCTTAAAGAATTTGTATCAAATGTTAAATGGGTACATATTGATGTAGCTGGTACAGCCTTCCTTGAAAAACCTAAAGGTATATTTATTTATGGTTCAACAGGTATAGGTGTCAGAACTTTGCTTAATTATGTTACTGAGCAAAAATAAGATATTTTTATAAATATAATTATAGAATTGTATGATAAAAATTGCTATATATTTTTGTAGACATTTAATGAGCAAAAATTAAAATTCACGGCTTTTATAAGAGTTGTGAAAACTGAGACTTGCAGCTATAAAATACCATTTACATCATCCAATTATAGTGCGGTAATTGATAAAAAGCTTTACGAACAAATAAGGGTTTTTGTTAAAACCGTAAAACTTTTGCATGCCAAATTAAAAAAAGTAAGTCCGGATATTCTTGAAGCGTTTGGCGTAAAACGAGTACCTGAAAATTTAGAAGATGGTTTTGTTTTTAAATCTGACAAAAAGGATTTTTTAGTTGTTCCGACTGAAAATTCGCTGTGGATTCGTATCCAAAATCCGGATACAAAAAGAATTGAAGACAGTATTTATTTGGTAAACGATAAAATAGCAAGGACTGATACGACTTCTTTCATTCCTAAAAATGTTGAATTTTTTAATTTCAAGGTTAATTTAAAAGAAAAAGAAGCTATATTAAAAGAAATTATTGATGTTGCTGATTATAGTATCTTAAAGTGCAGGAAGCTCATTCAGAATACAGATATTATTTCAACTAATTCCGCATCAACGCCGATGCCTGCAAAACCGTCATCAAAAACTCCCGTTTTGACTGAATCGGAGGCAAATAATAAAAAACTTAAAAAAACTTCTTGCTCAAATTCAACAAAAGCAGCCCGTACAAAGAAAAACAAAACGATTAAAACTGAAAAACAGCAGGAACCTCACGGATTATTAAATGAACAGGATATCGAATTGGTAAATGATATTACGCAAAACTTTAGTCTTGTACATGAAAAGCTAAAGTCCGTTAAAAATTCTGTTACAAGGAATTTAATTAAGAATGGATATTCAGATATTTTAAAAGGAGTTGCAGGCTCAAAGGTTCTTGAATTTAAGAC
This sequence comes from uncultured bacterium, assembly GCA_902777385.1. GTDB lineage: Bacteria > Cyanobacteriota > Vampirovibrionia > Gastranaerophilales > Gastranaerophilaceae > UBA1221. The sequence continues at coordinate 41,819 of CACYTP010000003.1, read as the reverse complement.
AAACCATCCGTATATCAAAACAATATCAGTAAATTTTATTAATGACCACTATAAAAGAAATCTTGTAATAAAAACCAATGAATACGGTGCTCCTGACAGAATAATTGTTATAACTCCCGAAAATGAAGTGTTTAAGAGTATTCCGACCAGTATTTTGAGAGATTCTGAAAATAGAAAGTCCCGTACCCCGTTTACGTTTTACTCTCAGGAGGAAATTGATTCAACAAATTTCAAAATGATATTGAAACTGCTGCAGGAAAACCTTAGTAAATATTTGGAATTTGTAGATGATAAGATTAATAACTTGAATGACTTTAAGAAATATCATTCAAATACACAAATTGGCTCAGTTGAAGAATATAGCGGAATAATAAACGATATATATGAAAATTTAAAGCTCTTTGTTACGAGAATAAAAACTGCTTTCCCTGATGTGAATTCTAAAGCAAGGTTCAAAAAGATAAATGATACCGAGGTCGTAACTTACCAAGGCAATCCTACGAAAATTTATCTGAGAGATATAACTCCTGACAGAAAAACAATACAGATAAAATTTGCAAAAGCAAAGGGTAATGGTGCAGTCCAAATTCTTGTTGTGAATAACGATACAATCGAGAAGACATACCATATAATTGATGGCAAAATGGTTAAATTTGATGCAAAATGGCTTGGGATGAAACCTCACTATGATAGAAATATATATTATTATACGCAGGAGGAAATTGCCCGTTCAGGATTAGGCGAAATCCTTGATATTATTCAAAGACACATAAAAAAAGTTAATGATAAAATGTCATAACAAGAAAATCCCTGAATGTTATACATTCCCTGTTGAGCTGTTTCTGTCATCTTCAAGCTGTTTGATATCAATTCCGCTCGAATCGTCATCATAAGCATTATTGATTACAGGTACATCAATCTCAACGTTGACATCAGCATCAACCATTTCGATATCGGATTTAGGAAATTCTTTAACTTTACCGTCTTCCATTTTAACAGCAACTGTTCCACTCATAAAGTTTAAATAACAAACTTTGCCCAAACCTTCTGACGTCATAACAGAAGAACCAATTGGCGGCATACCTTTTGCGGCATCAATATAGCTTTCGTATTCATAGGTCAAACAGCAAAGCAATCTACCGCATGTTCCTGATATTTTACCCGGAGCAATAGGCATCCCCTGATCTTTAGCCAGCTTTACGTTTATTGTCGCAAATTTTCTCAGATATGATGAACAGCAAAATGGTCGTCCGCAGATTCCGACACCATCTACTAAAGAGGTCTCGTCACGAACTCCGATATGTCTTAAATCAATTCTCACTCTGGTAAATACTTGTGTTAAATCTTTCAGTAATGCCCTAAAATCAACCCTTTCAGGTGCAGTGTAGTAAAAAGTAATTTTTCTTCTGTCAAATGTAATTCTGCACTGTACTAAACTCATAACCAATTTATGCTGGTTAATAAGTGCCTGACATTTAAAAAAAGCTTGCACTTCTTCTTTTTTTATGTCGTCAAGAGTTTGCAAATCTCGCTGTGTCAAAACTCTGATAACGGTCAGGGGATCAGGTTTATTTTTGGACTTTTCCCATTGCTCGGAAATTTGGCTGTTAACAAGTTCAACTTTCAATGCTTCTTCGCCTTTTTCAGTCCTTACAAGCACCAATTGCCCTTCTTCTAATGATAATGCATCAGGGACAATCAGCGGATAAAATGTGTTTTTTATATATTTTACAGCATATTTCATTAAATATATCTTTCTTCTTCTTTGAGTTTTCTATTCATAAGTTTGTCTAAGAGTTCCTGTGGTGTAATATCTGTGTAAACCGCTTCATATATCGCATTCGAAACCGGAACATCTATATCAAATTTCTTAGCAAGTTCACAAATGGCTTTGGATGTCTTTACACCTTCCGCAACCGAGCCTAATTCAGATAGGATATCGTTAATTTTTTTGCCTTTCCCAAGCATAGAACCGACTGTATAATTTCTGGAAAGCGGACTGGAGCAAGTCGCAATGAGGTCTCCCATACCTGATAAGCCATACAATGTTGACGGATTTGCACCCAGCTTAATGCTGATTCTGACAATTTCTGCCATACCTCTTGTAAGCAGAGTTCCTGCACAATTGTCCCCAAGCCCCATTTCGTGAGCAAAACCTGATGCTATTGCGATAACGTTTTTCAGACTGCCGCCAAGTTCAACCCCTATTACGTCGCTGTTTGTGTATAATCTGAATTTGCCCGGAACAGTACAGGTTCTTTGTATAAATTCTGCTGCCGCCATATCATCGCTCGCAGCACATGCTGCTGTTGGTTTCCCTGCAAGAACTTCTCGTGCAAGAGTCGGCCCTGAAAGTATAACTAATTTCTGTTCCGGCAATACTTCTTTTATTACCTGAGACATTCTCATTAATGATGGTAATTCAATACCCTTGGAAGCATTAACTAAAATCTGTTCTGATTTAATTCCTGACTTTTTAAGATTTTCGCAAACATCTCTTGTCCCTGAGGTAGCAATCACAGAAAGTATAATATCAGCATTATTTATAGCAGCTGATAAGTCTGATGTGATTTCTATTTTTTTATCAAGCTGTACTTCCAGTGGTTTGGACGTATGTTTATTTATCTTCAAATCATCGGATAAATCACAATCTCTGCCCCAAACAGTCACTTCATCAAAATTATTTGTTAAAAGCCATGCCAGTGTAAGCCCCCAACATCCTGCTCCCAATACCGTTAATTTCATCTGTAATCTCTCTTTCTATACTGCTGATTTTGACGCCAAAAGTTTTCTCAGTACTCCGCCATGTTTTCTTAGTTCTTTTCTTGATGTTTCTACATCCGAATTTAATTCAAGTGATACAATTGCTGTCTTTATCTCCCAATTTGATTTTAATAATGCAGATAAAGCTTCACTATGAGAAACTCCGGATATTTGAGCGACAATTCTGATAGCTCTATCTTTAAGTTTCTCGTTAACAGCCTGCAAATCAATCATGAAATTCTCATAGGTTTTGCCTATTTTTATCATTGAACCTGTTGTAAGCATATTAAGTATCATTTTTTGTGCAGTACCAGCTTTCAGCCTGCTTGAGCCTGCAATAACTTCAGGACCTACTTCTACACATATAACCAACCCGGCTTCTTCCGCGATTCTTCCTTGTGAATTGCAAGTGATACCTATTGTTTTGCAGTTGATTTCATCAGCTTTCTCCAAAACTCCAAGTAAATATTTAGGATTACCGCTTGCTGAAATAACAACAGCCACGTCTTCAGGTTTTAGAATTTCCGCATCTTTTTTGCCGGCATCAAAGTTGTCTTCCGCACCCTCAACAGAAGTTCTTATAGCGGCATCACCGCCAGCTATTATCCCCTGAACCATGTCCGTATCTACACTGAATGTAGGCGGGCACTCTGAAGCATCAAGGATACCTAATCTGCCTGATGTTCCTGCCCCAAAATAAATAAGCCTTCCGCCTCTTAAAAATTGCTTTGCAATCATATCTATAGCTTCTGCGATTTGTTCGGAGGCATCTTCTACGGCAAGAGCGACAAGTTTATCCTCTTCGTTCATCTTTCTGACCATATCAATTGTTGGCAGAATATCAATGTTTTTTGTGTTTTCGTTTCTGTATTCGGTAATAACTTCACTCATATAAAACTCCTTACTGTACTGATAAACTCATCACTATGTTGAATTAAAACTGCTTCATTAAGTTTGCCATTTCAATAGCAGATTTCGCAGCATCAGCCCCTTTATTACCGGCTTTAGTGCCTGCTCTTTCTATAGCCTGTTCAATGTTTTCTGTTGTCAAAACGCCAAATATAACGGGTACTTCAGTTTGCAGACTAACATTTGCAATACCCTTTGACAATTCTGCACTAACGTAATCAAAATGAGCTGTTGCTCCTTTTATGATAGCACCTAAAGTTATTATAGCGTTGTACTTTTGTGTTTTAGCACATTTTAAAGCTGCAAGAGGAATTTCAAAAGCCCCGGGAACTCTGACTAAATCAATATTTTCAGGATTAACCCCATGTCTTCTTAATTCATCAACCGCACCTGCCAATAATTTAGAGCCGATAAAATCGTTAAAACGAGAAAGTATTATACAAAATTTTTCATCTCCTGCTACAAGTTGTCCTTCGTATGTATTCATAATTTTCTCCACATATCCTCTTAATACCCATTCCATTGTACTACAATCGGCTCTATTTTACAAGCAGAGGAGCGAAAATCTTATAAAAAATATATATTGAAGTCAATATAAGCAGAACTCCGCTAAATTTTAAAAGCAAATCCGAAAATTTATAAAAGTTTTCCGATGTTTTTACTTTAGAAGTTATTACCCCTGCAAGGATTAATATCAAGCCCTGTCCTATTGCAAACAAAAATAACATAAATACTGATTGTATAAGGCTTGCAGATAATGCAGCAAATGCCATTATTGATGCTAATATTGGGGTTGAACACGGCGTTCCTGCAAGAGCGACTACGCCGCCGAGTATAAACGGATAAATATAAGTGTGAGTTCCGTTGTTATTTGGCATTTCCTTTATTATTACAGGTAATTCAAAGTCTAATACTCCGACAAGTTTCAGTCCCATTATCATTATTATACTTGCCATAACAAGTCCGAAGTATCCGCCTGCAAATGCTACAAATACTTTACCTGTTAAGGCACAAATTATTCCGATTATTGAAAAAATAACGGCTGAGCCGGCTACGAAGAATATCATTTGAATAAATGTTTTTGACGGTTTTTCTTTCGAATAACCTCCGATAAATCCCACTATTATAGGCAGCATTGCCAGTGAACACGGAGAAACAGAGGCTATTATGCCGCCCAAAAATGATAATCCGTACAGCATTGCTATATTATTGCCTGTTGTAAATAGTTCAGCTATGTTATTCATTATTTTAAATCCTGTAAATATTTATCCATTTGGTCTTTTTCGATTGCACCTTCAATACGTTTGACCTGATTCCCGTTTGAGTTAATTAGTATGATAGTCGGAACAAGAGTTACGTTGTATTTTTTAATCCATGAGTCGTTATTTGGGTTGTTGTCCTGAACATTTATTTCTATAAGTTCAATACCATCTTTATAATTAGGATAAATTTCTTTTATGATTTTATTCATTGTCTGACAATCCAAACACATTACAGATGTGAATTTTACTATTTGCGGTTTTGAAGTTTTTGCATCTGCACTTGCAATATTTGAACCGTTAAATGAACTTAGTCCGAAATACACAATTAAAGGAACAAGAAATATAAACAAAACTATAATAAGATTTTTCTTCATGATAAACCTCCAAAGGATAAAACAATATTATCATAAAGGAAAAATTTAATAAAACTATTAACCGACAGGGGAGTTCTAAAACGCACAGATACAACACCTATTAAATTTTTATAAACAAAAAACAATCCGGTGGTCAGACATCTTGGAGGATCAAAAATAATAAGTATGAATATTACTGCATTATTTTCCCGACCGACCGGATTGCCTTTTGGCAATATTTATTTTATGCGTAGTACCTTAATTACCTACACAAAAAACCCCGCCCTGAGTGCCCTTGATGTAGTAGCCATTGTTTCCATTACTGAAATTAATGCCCCATGCGGTGAGTAAAGTGTAATCTGAGGAAGACCAGAACCAGCCTGACTGAGGTAGGTTAGGGATGCTTGCTTTTTGGGCAGCTATGTTCTTTAATGTTCCAAAATCAGGTAAGGTCATGCCTAAACTCTCACACTTCTTCTTCGCTCCTGCCCAATAATCGCAACTATACGCTGACGAGCTCACGCAATCATAGCTTGTTCCGACATTCACTACACAACCCATACCGGGAAGTTCAACTCCTGCACAGCCTTTTGTAAATCTTGCGGCGGTCAGGTTTCTTATATCGTGGTATACGTTATTTGATGTTTCAGCGTTTGGGGCAGCCGAGCCGTTTACGTCTGTTATAAAATCAATTGAAGCGGTTGCATTTGATGTATAAACAAATTCTTTACTTCTTCCACCGCCGACAGGTAGTGATTTTTTTACAGCTACTATCGCATCTGTTTCATCTACTATTCCGCTATCGGGATTGTAGTTTAAGATTATTGATGCACCATCACCCAGTATCAAACCTACGTTGTTTGTGCTTGATTGTAAGGATAAATTCTTGCCGGTTTTAGCTTTACTTATTTCAAATTCATTACCCTCACCGTCTGTTACTTTATCGGTCGGCCAACAGTCGGCTATATGATTTGCATCACATCTTTTGGATATTTTTAGATACTTCTGTAATTCATCTACAAAGGCTTCTGTCGTATCATAACGTCTGCCTAATTCACCATGGACTTTCATCATTTCCATTGCCTGTGTAACTTTATATACTATATTTGCATGGCGTTCGGAGTTTTTTCTCTCCGTAACGCTATCAATTAATGCAGGTAACGTTATCGCCGCTACAACTCCGATAATACCGAGGGTGATTAAAACTTCAGCAAGTGTAAATGCAGCTTTTCGTTTCATGTCATTGCGAGGAGCAAATGGCTTTGCGACGAAGCAATCCAGCTTTTTAGCAAAGTTTGTAAATTTCAGCTTGGTAGTTCTTTTTAAATTTTGGTAATTAAATGGCTGGATTACTTCGCAAATCAAGCCTTTGATTTGCTCGTAATGACATGGTTTAATATTATTAAAACCCTGTAAACCCTTGCATAAGAGGATTTTACCCCCCCCCCATAGGTGAAAATTCGCTCATCGCAATATCCTCCGCTGTTTTGTATTCACACTATTATTATAACATATTTTTTAACTTTCGCAACTCTTTTATTTGTATCACGACAAATCATTGCGTCCTACGAGCGAAGCATCTCTAAAGGCAGGCTAGCCTGCTATACATTAAACAACTTAATAAGTTTACAAATTTAAAAACATATTATAATATATAAGAGTCGTTAGGTGAAAAATACAGGTAGTATTTTTCAATAAATATTAGGAGGGTTTTAGAATGGACAATTTAAGAAAGTACCTTGTTGAGTTTATCGGAACATTCTTTCTTGTATTCACAATAGGTGCAACCATAGCTTTTGGCGGTGAAGGAGTAATTGCACCGCTTGCAATCGGATTTGTATTAATGGTTATGGTTTATGCCGGCGGCTATATTTCAGGCGGTCATTACAATCCGGCTGTTTCTCTTGCGGCTGTTGTAAGAGGTGCATTAGATGCTAAACAATGGCTACCATACGCAATATTTCAAGTTTTAGGCGGTATTGCTGCTGCTTCATTAATTGTTTGGATGGCTGGCGGAGTTATGGAAAGCTCAGCAGTATTTAAATTATCACATGTAATTATTGCAGAATTCCTGTTCACTTTTGCATTATGTTATGTAGTTCTTTTAACGGCTACTTCAAAAAGGACAGAAGGAAACAGCTACTATGGTCTTGCAATTGGTTCAACAGTAATGGCTGGTGCTTTTGCCGTTGGCGGAATTTGTCTTGGTGCTTTTAATCCGGCTGTTGCATTATCCGCTTTTGTTTTAGGTGCTACTTGCTGCTGTAAGATTGCTTGGATTACAGTTATTGTTAATCTTGTTGCAGGTCTTTGTGCAGGTCTTGTATTTAAATTTGTTGATAAAACAGATGCTGAATAGTTGACATATAAAAAGCCTCCGCATTTAGTGGAGGCTTTTTTATGCTTAAATCCTATAATGTTTAACTTAGTTTCCCCGAAGTAATTTGCATATACATTTTTTGAATTCTTAAAGCTTCAGCTATCCTTGTTTTTAAAACTTTCATTCTGATTTCTGCGATTAACATTTCCTCCTTGCACATGGGATACCCCGCATAATTTTTTGTTTCTTCCATAGTTTTCATCATCATTTCCATTTCACACACCTATTAATTTAATAACACCTGTCTTTATAAAAAAAATCTATTCTGTCCGATTTCAATATTTCATAAATTTGTAACATTTGTATAAATTTAGTGTATCAAACTATCTTTTTCTCTAATCTTGATGTTTAATGGTGAACATAGCGATTAAATTATTTTTTATTATTTATTATTAAGGAGCAGTCATGAAAGTATTACCTATTTGCAGTCAGCCAATTAAAAATGAATTACTTTTACAGGTAAATAATCAATCATCAAATAAATCTGTAAACAGTTCTAATTTTGTAGCAGAGTTTAAGCCGGCGTTCTATATGCCGTCATTTGCAGGAACAGGTAAATCGTTTGAACTAAATCTTAGCGAAGCTGAGTTAAAAGACAGAACTTCAGTCGAGAAGTTTATACCTATTCAATTGATTGATGAGAGTTCTGAAGCGTATAAGGGTTTGGCACAGGGCGATAAGGAAACCTTAAAACATCTGATTCGTGCTGCTGAATATCTTGATCCTGTTTTTAAGAAAATGGATAACCCTCATAATATTGAATTTGAGAACTATTTGGATAATTTGATTAAAAAGGGGAGTATGCGTGCATATCTTACAAAAAAGTTGTATGATGGACAAAAGGGGATTATTGGACTTGACACACAAAGAAATCCTGTAATTTTGGCAAAAGGATTTGAAGAACTTCCGGGTAAAGGATTTTATCCTGAGGATTTGTCCGTTGATGAATTCCATAAAATTGTAAAAAACATGCTCGAAAATGGGGAAGCAAATGAAGTAGAAAATATTTTGAATCAGCGTTCTATTGTTATAAGAAATGGCGAAAAATTGAAAGCTGTTGATTATACCGAATATTTTAAAGATGAATTTTCAAAAGCCGCAGCTGAATTGGAAGAAGGAGCAAAAACTTCAACAAATCCTCTGTTCGCCGAATATTTATCAAATCAGGCTGCTGCTCTAAAAGTAAATGATGTAAACTTAGATTGTAAAGCTGATACCTTGTGGGCAAAAATGCAAGATACTCCACTGGAATTTACAATCAGTAGGGAATGTTATACTGATGAAATGACTCCTACGGTTACAAGAAATCCTGAGTTACAAGCAATGTTAAATAAACTTGGAATTACTGCATACGCAAAAGATACCATTGGTGCAAGGGTTGGTATTGTTAATCGTGCAGGTACGGATTACCTTTTAAAAATGAAAGAGTTGCTAAGCTTTATGGCATCAAAAATGCCATTACGAGAAAATTACGAGCAGCATTTTGATGCAGGTAAAAAAACGAATTCATCTATGGTAGATATTGATGTTGCTCATGTTTCAGGTGATTTTGCGGAATATAGAGGAAGTATTACTATTGCTTCAAATTTACCTAATGAGGATAAACTTTCCGTAAAAACAGGCGGAGGACGCCGAATGGTGTATCATAAGCAAATTAGAGATTCAAAATATATTGGCGGAAATACTATGCAAAAACGCTTGGATGCACTATTAGATTTGTCACAGCATGAGTATTTTAATACTCAGGGAATTCATGATTTCTGCATTTTGCACGAAAATGTACATTCTCTGGGACCTAAAGCCGGACTTGAAGGTCTTGGTATATACAAAAATAAAATCGAGGAATTTAAAGCTGACAGTGGAGCTTTTGTAATGTTTGATGAGTTGCGTAAAAAAGGGTTTTATACTCTAAGGCAAGAGAAAGAATGCGTAATTTCATACCTGACCGGATATGTTGCAAAAGGTCATGATATTTCAGAAGCACATCAAGTCAGCAGAATGCTTCAGTATAATAAGTTCCTTGATAGCGGTGCTATAACTGTTTCTCCTGAGGGTAAAATGCTTATTGATTATAAGAAAGTTATTCAGGATTCCAGAGAAATGCTGGAAGATGCCGTTAGAATTCAGCTTAGTGGCAGTTCTGATGTGGCAAGAGATTATATTGAAAAAAATACAAAATGGAATGACGCATTAGAACTTTTGGCAAAAAATCTGATTTCAGCTGACAAAAAACTGAATAGCTATATAATTTCGCCACTTTTAAAGGTAGCTTTAAGAAAGTAAATTATTATTTATGTAATTTAAGTTTTCCCAGCAGTGTTGTCATAACAGCACCTATTATAATACCTGAGGCTGTACTTATTGCTTGCGAAATCAGGGGTTTAACATCCTCATTGTATCTTTCGCTGCGTTTTTTCAGGGATTTTCTAATGTCGCTTCTTTTAAGATTTGAATAATCCAAAGCTACTATTTCATCATCGTATGTTCTGACTTCAAGTCCGTTAGAAAATAGCATAAGTGACAAAATGTCTTTGACATCTTCATCATCCGGAGTTTTGGCATTAGGTAAATTAATTTCTACTTCTTTATCTCCGACTTTGCCTTTTACATTGTAAAAATCAGGTTTGAAACTTTTACCCATAATGGTGTGATTAAAGAAGTTAGAAATCTTGGATGGTTCATTGTATTCTACCGCCAATTCAAACTCTTTGTCACCATATTTCCCTTTGCAAATGTTGTTCAGTGATTCTAGCTGTAATTTTTTATTATCAATAAAGCCTTCATAGTATAACGGTGCTAATTCATCTTCATCAATAATCTTAAATATTGCCGCCTTAGAATTTATTTTTCCGCTGTATACAGGTCCTGCTACAGATTGTTCTGCATCAAATTTTAAATTAGCACTCATATCCGATGAAAAATCACACACGTCACTATTATTTTGCGGAGGAATATATAGTGGTGAAGAAGCAGAATTGCTGCTTGAAGGATTTTGAATAGTACCTTGCTGTACTCTCAGATATGGAGCATTAAAATTTACTTTTTGTGATGACGTCATAAAATACTACCTGTTCATTACACTTAGTAATATAAAAACATTCCTGCTAAAAAAAATGCTCTTTATAAATATTTACCTAAATAAAAATTAACAATAAATATAATTTACTTTTTGCTGTGATAACATAGAATTATGACTAATAAACCGTATGTACCACTGCATCTCCATAGTGAATATTCTCTTTTGGATGGTGCGATAAGAATTAAGGATTTGGTAAATTTTGCCAAAGAAAATGACATGCCTGCAGTTGCTCTGACTGATCACGGAGTGATGTATGGTGATATGGAATTATACACTACTGCAAAAGAAAACGGTGTGAAACCTATTTTGGGTTGTGAATTTTATGTGCATGACGGTGATTTGGAAGAAAAAAATAAGTTACATAATCCCTGCTATCACTTAATATTGTTAGCTAAGGATAAAACAGGATATAAAAATCTTATAAAACTCGTGTCTGCTGCGTGGTGTAAAGGGAAATATGTCCATCCAAGAATTAATTGGGAATTAATTGAAAAACACCACGAGGGGCTTATATGTCTTTCAGCTTGTCTTGGCGGCGAAATTCTACAGCACCTTTTAAAGGGTGATAAAGAAAAAGCCCGAGCTATAGCAAAGCAGTATAAGGAATTGTTTGGTGATGATTATTATATTGAATTACAAGATCACGGGTTAGATGAACAAAAAAGAACAAATCCCGAATTGATACAAATAGCAAAAGACCTAAACATCGAGATGGTTATCACAAACGACTCTCACTATTTACGCAGGGAAGATGCAGATATGCATGATACCCTTCTTTGTATGCAGACAAATAGTGATAAGGATGATCCTAATCGTTTTCATTTCCCAAATAACGAGTTTTATGTAAAAACTGCAGAACAACTTAGAGATTCTTTTAAATGGATGGATTCTGATACATTTGACAGGTGTATTCAAAATACTGTTAGTATTGCTGAAAAATGCCATCTGATGATAGAGCTTGGCAAGAGTCCTTTGCCTGAATATAAGGTTCCGGCAGGTCATACTACGGAATCATATTTTGAATACCTTGTATTTGAGGGTATCAAAAAGAGATATGGTGAGATTACCGATAGTTTAAAAGAACGTGTAAATTATGAAATCGGCGTAATTGAGCAGATGGGATTTACTGCGTACTTTCTGATAACGTGGGACTTTATACACTACGCGAAAACGAATGGTATCCCTGTAGGTCCTGGGCGTGGTTCTGCAGCCGGTTCAATTGTAGCTTATGCACTTGAAATAACGGATTTGGATCCTATTAAGCATAAACTCTTGTTTGAAAGATTTTTAAATCCTGAACGTTTTACGATGCCCGATATAGATATAGACTTTTGTATTGAACGTCGTGGTGAAGTAATTGATTATGTAACAAGAAAGTATGGTGAGGATAGAGTTTGTCAGATTATCACCTTCGGAACTTATGCGGCGAAGGCTGCATTCAAGGGTATTGCAAGAATTTTGAAAGTTCCGTTTTCTGAAAGTAATCGACTGGCAGGTCTTATTGATCCGGCTATAGAACTTGCACAAAGTATTGATGACAAGGCTAAAACCTTAAAGCAAGCTATGCAGTATGAGGGTTCTGAATTAAGAACTTTGTATGATGAGGATGCTCAAATTCCTGTTGGTGATCCTATGGAAGGTAAGACCGTCGGTATGAAAAAAATTATCGATCTGGCGGTTGGAATAGAGGGAATAAAGAATAATACAGGAACTCATGCTGCCGGTGTTATTATTGCACCTGAACCGTTAGATAATATTTTGCCTGTACAGCCTTCGAAGGATGGTATTATTCAGACCGGTTATCCTCCTCACGATGTTACTGAAGTATTAAGCCTGTTGAAGATGGACTTTTTGGGCTTGAGAAATATTACAACTATCTATAAAACTGTTGATATGATTAAAGAACAGCAGGGTATAGATGTAGATATAAACAATATTCCTCTTGATGATAAGCCTGTATATGATATGTTGATGACAGGTGATACTGACGGTGTATTTCAGCTTGAATCTCAGGGTATGAAAAATCTGGTAAAGAAATTAAAACCGGACGTATTTGAAGATTTAGGCGCGTTAGTTGCGTTATTCAGACCCGGACCGTTAGATTCAGGCATGGTAGATGATTTCGTTGAAAGAAAACATGGTCGTCAGGCAATCACTTATGCACATCCTTTGCTGGAACCCGTTTTGAAGGATACTTACGGCACAATTGTTTATCAGGAACAGATTATGCAGGTGTTTCAGGTGCTTGCCGATTATTCCCTCGGTCAAGCGGATATGGTTCGCCGTATGATGGGTAAGAAAAAAGTTGATGAAATGGAAAAGCAGAAAGGTAAATTTATTGAACGTTCTGCTCAGCATGGAATGACGTCTGAAGCCGCAACAAATTTGTTTAACCAGATATTAGCATTCGCTTCATACTGTTTTAACCGAAGCCATTCTGCCGCTTATGCTTTCGTTGCATACCAGACTGCGTATTTGAAATGTCATTATCCTGTAGAATATTTATCTGCCTTGTTATCAAGTGTTGCGGGCGATCAGGATAAAACCCAGTTGTATATGGAAGAAGCTCAGAAAAAGGGCATAAAAGTTCTTCCGCCTGATATTAACCATTCTTATGCAACTTTCACGCCTGATAGCGGGAATATTCGTTTTGGTCTTGCATCAATTAAGCAGGTTGGTGAAGGCGTAATTGAAGAAATTATTAGAGAACGTAATGAAAATGGTCCTTTTAAATCAATTTATGATTATGTAAAACGCCTTGATACAAAATGTTCTAACAGAAAGACTCTTGAAGGACTTATTAAATCAGGGGCTTTTGCTTCTCTCGAGAAAAGTCGTAAGCAGTTATGGGATAATATAGAATATATTACGGCAACAGCCTCAAAAGAAGCAAAACAGAAGGAATCAGGTCAAACAAGTTTGTTTGATGTGCTTGATGATTCTTCTGCCGTGCAGGATGCAAAGTTTCAGCTTGCAGGTTCAGATGAAGAGTATGGCGAACGTGAAATCCAAATTTTGGAAAAGGAGTTTTTGGGCTTTTATGTAACAAGTCATCCGCTTTCAACAATCAGAGATAAATTACCTTTTTTAATGACACATAAAGTTTCGGAACTCAGTAATTTACCTAATGACAAAGTTGTTACTATTTGCGGACTTATTACGGCAACGAAGCAGATACCTACGAAGAAAGATCCTACAAAGTTTATACGTTTTGTGACTATTGAGGATTTAACAGGTAAGGCTGAGACAATTGCGTTTAATTCAAAAATTGCCGAGTATGGAGAGTATCTTCAAAGTGAACAGAGGGTGATTGTTTCCGGAAAAATCAGTAAACGAGAAGGTGATGAACAGCCCGTTATAATAATTGATACTGTAAAGACCGTAGATAATTCAAATATTCTGACTATAAAGTTAGAAAATGATTTTAAATTTGAGGAATTAGTATTTTTAAAGAATAAATTGTGTGAATTTCAAGGCTCGGATCCTGTTATGCTAAAAGTTGATGATGACGGACTTGAGGCAAAAATCCTGACAGCATCAATGTTCTGGGTTAATGCCTCTAACGATTTGATTAATACATTAAGTAAAACTTTTAAAGATCGTATAAGTATAAACGTCAAATCTATGGATTCAAAAGTTACTGAAGAGCCTGTTGCATAGGGTTTGTTATTCAGCAGATTTTGTCAGAAAATCGGAAACTTTAACTGTTGCTTGTTTCTGTGCTTCTGCATTTTCAATGTAATAAGGGAGTGCTTCGAGATTTTTTTTCAAAGTTGCAGTGTTTGCTGTTTTAATTGAACCCAAATCACATAGCGGTTGCGTTTTTTTGCATAATGTTTGTATGACTGTCATAATTTCATTAAGCATTTTGACATTTTCCGGTTTTGCATCAGACGATGCAAGAAATTTTACAAACTCAAAAAATTCTTTATTTTTTTTGTAATCCATCAGGTATCCGCCTGATAAAGTATCTCTGGCAATAACAGGAATAACCTCTTTAACGGCTTTAAATTGTTCAGAAAGTCCGCTCATTTTATGTAAATCAAAACCGAATAAATTTATAAGGAAATATTTAGCATTTATGACATCCGAGTTGTTAATAACAGATTGTGATAAATCAAGAGCGGCAGGATTTTTTTTGCTGACAATAGGGAGCATGCTAAGTATATGTCCCATAAATGAGTGATTTTCATTCGCTTTATCAAGCATATTAATGCTGCCGATTAAGCCTTCATTACAATTTGAAAGATCAACAATATCGTGAGCTAAGCCGAGATACTTATTATCCATCTCATCAAGATGTTCAAGAAAGTCTGCAATCTCCGCATTATCTTTAGCATAAGCTTTAAGAGAATAGAGAATTTCCTCCTGAGAGTTGGCTCTTGGTTTTATAGATACAGCACCGATATTAAGGAAATCACTTTCCATAGTAAATCTGTTCGGAAGCTTAATTCGGTTTCCTGCTATAACATTTTCAACTTTTGATGAAATCTTGTTAATAAAAGACATAGACATTTCCCTAAAAATATATATCACAAACAAAACATGAACAAAAAAAAAATTGCTAGTACAAGAAAATACTTGCATTTAAAAATTCAGCATGTAATAATAGAAAAGTACCCGAGATATGCGGGGGTAATTCAGTGGTAGAATGCCTCCTTGCCAAGGAGGATGTCGCGAGTTCGAGCCTCGTCTCCCGCTCCATAAAAAAGACTCATCATTAGATGAGTCTTTTTTATGGACAGAGATAGTGGGTTTGATTCGTTTTTTGCGAGTTGAGGATTTTGGTAAGTGTATTTTAATGACCGTTTTGACTTGTACGGGTAGTGTTACTATTCGGGCAAGTTCGCTCGTTGTTTGAGTTTAAGTGGTCGGAAAAAGTAAAACTAACCGTACACTAACAGGACTAAATTTCTCATTTTGCGGACTGTACGGTTAGTTGTATTATTCGGGTTTTTTAGTTTCTGTTAATTGATATATCTGCATTTTAGCGTGTTGTTTGAGTTGTACGGTTAGTTTGATTATTTCGGGAAGAGTCCACTTTGGGAATTTTGTCAAATCCTGTACAAAATCTTGTCAATTCCTGTACAAAATTTTAGGATACAAATTGACACAATGGTCGGAAGTCGTGTTCCAATTTTTTATCTTCAGAGGTAATGTTGTTGTGCCATGAATAATATATATATAAATATAAAAGATGTAGCAGAAGCCAAGGGTTTAAAAAGTACCCGATCACTTCGTTTGGAATTAAATAAAACCGAAAGCAAATATATCTCAAGAGAGGTTCAGGTTAATGGCGGCACGAGTTATGAAATATTGTTTTCAAGTTTAGAACCTGAACTTCAGGATAAATTAAGAAAGCATGAAAATAAATCTACGGAACTTGTTCCATTAAATTATCAGCCACAGCAGTTTGTATCAGATAATGCAAAAATTACTGCGAATTTTAGAATAAATATTGTGTTGGCATTAATTAAATTCAGAAAAAAATATACGACTAAAAAACAAGCTGATTCTGATTTTTTGGATTTATATAACTCAGGGTTATATCTTCCAAAAGCATATCGATTTATTGGAGCAATTTCTATTGGAACTCTCCACCGTTGGTTAAGGAAATATGAAAAGCATGAATGTGCGGAATGTTTACAACCAAATTATAAATATACAAAACAGGGAGAGTATAATTCAATTCTGAATGATGAGATGCGGCAAATATTATTAACCTTATTACTTCACCCAAGCAAATATAATTATGGGAAAGCAATTAAATTAACAAAAGAGATATTAAAAAAACGAGGTTATGAATCTCTTCCCTGCGATTTATCATTTAAAAGATATGCAGAGAACTTCAGAAAAAACAACTACGCAGAGTGGGTTTTGAGACGAGAAGGTATGAAAGCATACCACGATAAAGTTGAACCATATATTGAAAGAGATATTTCCAAAATTGAAGTTGGGGATGTATTAGTCGCAGACGGACACGTTCTAAACTTTCAAGTTATAAATCCATTCACCGGCAGACCGACAAGAGCAACTCTTGTCGGTTTTTTAGATTGGAAATCAACAGCACTTGTCGGATATGAAATTATGATGACTGAAAGCACTCAATGTATTGCATCAGCTTTAAGAAATGCAATTATAAATTTAGGTTTAATTCCGAAAGTTGTCTATCAGGATAACGGAAAAGCTTTCAAATCTCGATTCTTCCAAAATGTAGACTTTGAAGAAGATTTGTTTAACGGAGTTTATGCAAACTTAAATATACATTCAGTTTTTGCAAAACCATACAATGCAAGAGCCAAAGTAATAGAAAGATTTTTCCGGGAATTTCAAGAAGAACTTGAAAAAGGAATGCCGAGCTACATTGGAACTTCAATTGAAGATAAGCCGGCGTGGTTAAAAAGAGGTGAAAAACTCCACGCACAATGGCATCAAAAATTAACTAATAATCATATTCCGACAGTTTCGGAAGCAAGTAAATATATTAATAGTTGGATTGAATTTCATAATAATCAACCCTGCCCGAACGATAGAAATAAAACAATCAAAGAGTGTTTAAATAGCGTTCAAAAACAAAATATTGATGTTCAAAGACTCGATGATTTGATGATGAAAACCGAAGGCAGAACAATTAATAAACATGGAATTACATTCTTAAATATGCATTACAGAAGCGAGGCAATTCTTGGAATCCGGGATAAAGTAAATATTAGATACAGTCTGTTTGATTTATCAAAAGTTAACGTATATTCCACAAAAGGGGAGTTTTTATGTGTTGCTCACAGAGTTCAAAAAGTACACCCTATGGCTCGTGTTCTTGGAACAGTAAAAGATATGGAAGAATACAAGTATCAATATGAAAAGCAACAAAAAATTAAGAATAGATTAGTAAAACGAATAAAGAAAACATTCCCAAAAGAGGAACTTCAGGTTTTAGATGTTGCTCCTGAACCGGCACTTGAAATTGAACAATTTGAACCTGAAAAAACTGTTCGTGAACATAAATTAACCCCTCGTGAAAAACAGATGAATAAACCTATGTTTGATTCTGATTTTGAAAAATACGAGTGGTTAATAAATAACGGATGCACCAATCCTGAAGATAGGAAATGGCTCGCAAATTATATTAGAAGTGATGAATACTACAACTTATATGGAGGGTAGCAGATGAAAGCAAATGTATTTGTTAAAACAAAAAACGTCAAAAAGTTTGTCGGACTAATGGAAGATTTAAAAAAACTTCCGCCAAATATTCCAAAACTAGCACTTGTTTACGGTGACCATGGAATAGGTAAAACTAAAACATTATTATGGTGGGCTACGAAAAATGATGCCATTTATATTAGAGCAAATAATGATATTACTCAAAATGGTTTATTAAAACTGATTATGGAGGAGTTGGAAATAAATCCTTATTTTAGTATGCAAGATAATTTTAATGCAATTTTAAAGCAATTAAGATTTAATCCTAAAATTATTATAGTTGATGAAGTTGATTATTTATTTGGTTATAAAAATGCCATTGAAATTTTAAGAGATATTCAAGATAACACAGGTTCGCCAATTATACTTTCAGGAATGGGATTCGTTGATAAAAAAATATCAAGATTAAAACATTTTGACGATAGATTATTTAAAAAGTTAAGGTTTGAACATTATAACGAAGAAGATTTAAGAGATATTCTTAATCAAATAACAGATCTTGAATTTAGTGAAGATGCAATAACATATCTTGCAACACGCACCAACCAGTTCAGAAAAATTGTTCAGACTTTGGAACAGTTGGAAAAACAAGCAAGAACTAATAAATTTAATGTAATAACAGAAGAAATATTGAAAGGAAGGTTCAATGAAAGACCAAGTATTAAAATTATGCCGCCGGCTCAAAAAAACTACGCTTAACGAATTAGTTTCAATTCTAGAAATTGATACTAATATAATAAAAAAATGCATATCAGAATTAAAAAATGAAGGTGCGATTTCTATAAATGGAGATTTAGTTGTGTACCTTTCAGCTAAAAATCTTAAACAAAAAAGAATTGAAACCAAAAGAATCGAAACAATGTTTGAATTTAGGGAAGATTACGAAAAAGAAATTATTATGAAAAGTTTTTGTTTAGAAATTCCACCTCAAAAAGTTGCAATATTATTAAGGCTTAATAAAAGTTGCATTTGTAATTACTATTTGATTTTTAGGAGAATGTTGTATGAAAGGCAATTAAAAGAATTGAAAAAACATTTTTTTGAAAAGCCACAAATTGCACGATACCGTCAGTTTTATGATAAGAATGCATTTTTTTATGTTTATAATAACTACGTTTTTGTAACTGATAAAATTTTGAGAGGTAAAAAAGAGAAAAATTATTCAAAATCAGACATAAGAAAACTCTCAATCACATATAGTTTTTTAAGAAGAGTAGAAAGTCACAATGTTAACGAATCATATATGTTTCATAGATTATCGGAATATATATGGCGAAAAGACAGAGAATACGAGTATTTATATACTGATTTAAAACAAAATTTGCTTAACATTTGTTAAGCAATTCCTGTACAATTTTATAAATTTACCTCAAAGTATTATGAATATTAAATAAAAAAATTTTTTTATTTAATATTTTATTTTTTTGCTTATGAATATTACTGATTTTTGAGTTTTTGTTTTGTACAGAAATTGACAAAATGCTTTCTGATAGGTCTTTTCAAATATTTTGATATAAATATAATTAAATTATAAAGTGATTGGGAACGATAGATTTGAGGCACAACAATACCCCTGTTGGGTTATATTGTTATGCTAAAAATCACCCAATTCACTGATTAAAATATTAAAAAAAATCGTTACTGCTAGATATAGAAAGGTCGACTATATCAGAGAGGAATTGTAAATGATGAAGATTTGTGCTTATTGCCAAAAAAAAATTATTGTAAGACTAGTTTTAACAGTATTAAATCTTAAGCCCTCAGAACTTGCAAGAGAATTAGATTTGTCTGAAAGCCTTGTAAGTAAATATCTCGCAGGTGAAAGGAAATCAAATGAACTAGACCTCTTTTTTATTGAGCAGATATTCAATATAAAGGTCAATGATTATGACAGAGCTGAACATGAACAGCCAACAAGCATCTTGGGTTGATGCTAAAACTGCGTGTGAATTATTAAATATCAGTTATAAAACATTAAAAAATAAATGTTATTTAAATCAACTAAATTACAAAATTATTAAAAACGGCAATAAGAGTAATTATTTTATCAATAAGGATTCATTACCCGAACTTTTTATTAAAGGATTTACTAGCAAATTTTCTGATAAGAAATATTCAGAAGTTCCAAATTGGGCAAAAGCTCAAGCGGATAAATATTTGCCTATTATAAAAGCATCATTAAAGCTGAAAGGTTCGGCATTGAGGGATTTTGTTGCCAATTTTAACCTCACCCATACTAATTTTCAAACATCTTATTCATCTATTATAAAAATGAGAAAAAGATATAATAAATACGGTATAAACGGTTTATTAGCAAACTACGGTTCAAATGGTTTGAATCGTTCGACCGTAAAACAAGCCGATTTTGATTATTTTAAGAATTTATATTTAGTTGAGGGTGCTCCTTCGTTAAGATCTTGTCGAGACCAAACATTGGGACACGCTTTATCAATCGATTCAACTATTGATAAATGCACATTCCCAAGTCACATGGCATTTAAAAGAAGATTAGAAAAAGAAATGCCTGTTCAAGCTATATATCTTGCAAGATATGGTGCATCGGCTTATAAAAGAAAATTTGAAAACTATATTGAAAGAGATTATTCGACAATATCCTGCGGAAAAGTTTGGGTATCAGACCACGCACAAATTGATGTGGCGGTATTTGATCCAGAAGGGAATGTAGTATTTCCTTGGGTTACTGCTTGGAGAGATTACAAATCAGGGAAATGGTTAGGTTGGATTTTACAATGTGGAAGTCCTAATTCCGACAGAATATTTCAGGCATTTTATTATGCGGCAGAAAAGTTTGGTTTACCTGAAGATGTAATTATTGATAACGGTAAGGATTATCGATGCAAAGATTTTGCCGGCGGCAGAAAAATAGAAAAAATTAAAATTCAAAATGATACAAATAAAACTTCATCAATGCTTGATGAATTAAATGTAAATGTGCATTTTGCTTTGCCATATAACGCTCAAACAAAACCAATAGAAAGAGATTTTCTAAAATTAAAAGAAATCCTGTCTAAACACGTATATGGTTATAGAGGTGGAAATGTTGTAGAAAGACCTGAACGTCTTGCTCAAGAAATAAAGACAAATAAAATTTATGATTTTGAAAGATTTAAAACAGTATTTAATGACTATATTATTAATGTTTTAAATAAAAAACCATCTGATGGTAAAAATCACAATGGATTAAGCCCTGATGAGCTTTTTGATAATGAGTTTAATGAAATCATTAAACCAACTCGTGAGGCATTAAAACTTTTCTGCACAAGAACTTCACGCAATTTTACTATTGCTAGAAATGGTATTAAGGATCGCCAATTAGAAATTACTTATTGGGCAGATTGGATGATTTCACAGATGTCTGTTAAAGTTTATCTCCGCAGAGATCCTGAAAATTACAAAGAAGCGTGGGTATTTAGATTAGATAATGATGAATTTTTAGGAAAGTGCACAGCAGTAAAAGCAGTTGCCGCACTACACGCAAATGAAGTCTCAAAAGAAGAATTTAAAGATGCTTTGGCTATTAAAAAGCATAGTTTAAAACTGACAAAGGCTTACTTGGATAATTTAGAAATGATTCCTATTGAAGAGCAATGCAATAACTATAAATTGGCATATGCCAAAAAAGAGAAGGAATCAAAACCAAAAGTTACTATTATTGCTAACACCCCAATGGATAAAGCAATACGAAAAAACAAAGATATGGAAGCATTTGGCAAGAACGATTTAACAATGTTTATGCCTGATGAGACACAAAAAGAAGAGGATTTGTATTTATTTGAAACAGATTTAATTCTTGATGAAGAATTGAAAGGAGTCGCTAATGGCGGATATTAGAAATGATTTAAAAACCTTAATGGAATCAAAAGGATTATCTGTGAATTTTGTAGCCACTGCCATTGGTGTAGCAAAATCAACCGTAAGTATGTGGATTAACGGCACTTATAAAGGTGACAATTCCCGTATTACAGATAGAATAAACAATTTTATTCAAAGAGAAAAAGAACGTAATAATGATGAAATTCCATTTGTGGATATTTCAATTAACAGGTATATTTCAGAAATCGGCAGACTTTGTCATACGAAAGGCAAGATTGGTGTTTGTGCCGGCAGAGCAGGACTCGGTAAAACTGTGGCTGTAAAAGAATATACGAAAAACTTTTTAGATGCAATTTTAATAGAAAGCGATTCAGGATATACAGCCAAATCTTTACTTCTTGAAATTCATAAAAGACTCGGTCTTTCAGGTAAAGGCTGTGCTTATGACTTAATGAATGAAGTAGTAAATAAATTAAATAATTCAGGCAGATTATTAATAGTAGATGAGGCAGAAAATTTGCCATATAGAGCGTTAGAAATTACACGCAGAATTCACGATAAAACAGGGATTGGAGTTCTGCTAGTAGGAAGAAATGTTTTATTTGAGAATTTGCGAGGTTATAACAATCAATATGATCAACTTTATTCAAGAGTGAAATATCACAAATTACTTGATAGATTGCTCATTCAAGATGTAACAAAAATTTTAAATGCGGCAGGATTAGATCCTGATTTAGCAGAAACTTTTCTTTTCTATTCTGATGGAAATACAAGAAAGTTAGAACATTTAATTACTCACAGTATTAGCATTGCCAAATTTAATGGCATTGAAAAGGTCGATTCTACTGTGATTAAACAAACTTCAAAAATGCTGATGGCATAGGAGGGATTAATTATGTTAGTAGATAAATCGCTCGGTAAGCCTCCATTCCGACCCGGTGAAACCGCTTTTTATGTATTTTTAATCGCTCTTGCCATCTTTATTTTTGGAGTGCAAGTCGGAATTAAACATGGGCGAGCATTAGAGCTTGAGGATTTAAGTATTAAATATGGCTACACCTTCACAGATTAAAAGAATTCATATTTTAAAGTCATTACTCGGTTTAGACGATGATCTTTATCGTGAAATGCTGATGTCTTTTGGAGTTTGTTCTTCTAAAGATTTAACTTTTACAGAAGCATCTGTAATGCTTGATATTTTAGAAACAAGAGCTGAAGAACGGAATCTATGGAAAAGAATGCCTAAACCTTATGAGGACTTGAATCGAGACAGTAAAATGGCAACCCCACCACAATTAAGAATGATAAAGGGTTTATGGAGAGAGATTTGTTATTTCGATAATAACGAATTCGCTAATAAATCTCTAAGAAAATTCTTAAAAACAAAATTTAAAGTAGATGACATTAATTTCCTTACTAAAACTAAGGCAATTAAAGTAATCCAAGCTATAAAAGCAATTAAACAAAAATTAGAAAAGAGTGCGGCCGCTCTCTAGTTAGTATAAAAAATAAGGAGAAAAAAATGCAAGAAGAAAAAACAATGGAAATGTCTATGCCAATGCAAGACACAATGGAAAATTCAATGAAAGAATCAATGGATTCTGAAATGACAGCTACACCTAAAAAAATGAACGAAATGCCGGAATGTGCGGTTATTGGGTTAATTAAAAACCAAATGCTTATTCTTGAAGAAGATTTAAGGGAAGCAAAATTAAGATATGCCGACGTAGCCTTGGAAAAGGATAATTGGAGTGGAAAATACGAGAGAGAAGTTGATTGTAAGGTTATTGAAGGTCAAATGGCTATTCTTTCAAAATTAGAAAACGACTTTGAATGTATGTTTACCCCTCCACATTCCATGTAATGACAGGTCGAAACGGTCGGCTTGCGTGCTGACCGTCTTAACGTAAGGCGTTAACTGATGAGACCAAATATAGGATTAGAAAGATGAAAAAAAATGATGATTTTAGGAAACTACTAAAAGAACGATTAGATCAGGCTGATGAAGATATCTATTGCTCAAAAATTGCGATAGCAGAATTATTTATTAAAAACCATAAAATTAGTACAACTGAAGGAATTGGATTACTTGATTATAGTGAAACATCAAGTGACTGGGATGAAATTGTTGAATTATTGGTAAGTTATGAATGTGCAAACTCTGTCAAAGATGAAATTTCTCTTTTATTACACTTATTAGAGCACAAATCAGATTCTCCAGAAGAAAAATTTATTCCTAAAAACAAATATTAATATCAGGTCGAAACGAGCGGATAACAGTGCAATCTGCTCGTCTTGGAGTAGTGCTCCAACTGATGAGACCATAAGAGGAGAAGTATGCAATTCGAGCCATGGATGGAAAAAGTATCACATAAAGATATGCCAAATGAAGATTTAAGATACATTGCTGAAAAGGCAGGGATAAAACATGCACTGATGTTGATATTCCTTTTAGCCGGATTAAGTATTTATATTCCAAAAAACTCACTCAAAAAATTAAAAGAAACGTATGTAATCAATGAATATGACGGCTCAAGATTCACAATTAACCGATTGGCAATTGAATGTGATTTATCTCAAAGACAAATTTATAGAATTATCTCTAATCACTTAAAAAAGCAGAAAAGGCTTAATAAAACAAGTTAAACATCACTTC
This sequence comes from uncultured bacterium, assembly GCA_902777385.1. Classification (GTDB taxonomy): domain Bacteria; phylum Cyanobacteriota; class Vampirovibrionia; order Gastranaerophilales; family Gastranaerophilaceae; genus UBA1221. Next base: position 17,380 of record CACYTP010000003.1, on the reverse strand, counting down.
TATATCTCAATGTTAATTGCATTGGGATTTTTTTTACATTATTATTGAGATTAAGGAGGTATTAAATATGAAAGATAAAAATACACTTAGATACATAGCTCAAAAATATAAAGCTGCTGTTGATATATTGGCAGAATCAACTTTATCAAGAGGAGAAGCATTAGCAGAATTATTTGATAAATTAGGATTTTCTAGTTTTACAGAACCGGGAATACATTTTAAATATATACCAAAAGATTGTCAAAAAAATTTTGATAATTTAAAGATGTTATTAGATAAAATGCATGAAAATATGCTTGCTGAAAGAGAAGAATTAATAAAGTTACATCCTGAATCAAGATCAATGTATAATTTAGAAATTAATACACGCACTGCTTTGGCAAAATTAGATGATAAAACTGCTGTAGAAATTATAAGCAATATATGTGAAATATCATCAGTTCTTGATCAATTAAAAAATGATTAAAATTAACGTGAAAGATTGAAGAAACGCTATCACAAATAGCGTTTCTTTTTATAGAAAATTATTATAAGTCACTTCAGTTAATCAATCGAGGTTAAAAAATCCATTCTTGTAATATAAATATTTTCGTCTTGGTCGATAACCTTAAAATATTTCTCTTTTCTGTATTTTTTATCTCCTTCACACAATATTACAACATTTTGTTTTCTTATCTCATCTTTCATTACAGTTCCAAATAAAATTCTGCTTGGGTTCTGAAGTTCTTTAACTCTGCATTCATATAAATCATCTTCAATCCAGTTAAAATACAGTCTTAAAATTTCTGTTTTTACATCGTTCTTTGCATCATTACAACAATCTGCCAATTTACGACCGCTTCTGCTATCAAGATAAGTTCTGATTTCAACAGGAGACAAGCCTGATAAATCAAGCAGGGTTGTAAATGCTTCTGCCCATTTTTGTTCTGTTTCTTCTGCGGAATTGTAACTGTTAATAGTTCCATAAAATCCGTACTGTGTGTTTTCGCTTCCTAAAACTTTTTTTGTCATTTTTTAGTCCTTTCTTATTATTTCACCGAAGTAAATATCATCAGGTTTTTCAGGATCAAGCAAGCATTCGATCATAAATACAAATCGTTCGCCGGCATCAAATCCTTCTATTTGCTCGCAACAAACCATTGTTTTTTCTTTATTTATTGCGATTACTTTATATTCATAATCTGTGTTGCTGTTTAATCCTTTAATTTGTTTTAGTTTGTAAATACCGTTCAATTCAATCATTGTCAGCTCCTTAATCGTCTAATGAAGTGCCGTCTGAAAATACAAGTTTTTCAATTCTTAAATCACCGCTTGAGGAATCTTTTCTGTACTTGATTTCTTTGAATCCGTTTTCATCCCAATAATCAAATACACCGCATCCTGAAATTCCGATGCCATATTTTTTCGATAATTTTTCAAGTTCATTCATAAATGCTTGGTAGTTTCTTTCTTCTTTGTCATTTGTCATAATTCCCATATTTATTGCTCCTTTTTTTAATCTGCATTAACATTCATCACTCACAACAACATTAAATTAAAGTCATTGTGAGTGATTTTGTATCATTCGGACATATTTATATGTATTTGAAAAATGTTTCTCTGACTTTTATGGCTAATTCAATTTGTTGTTTTGCGAATTCTGCGTATCGGTCAGGATTTGTAAAATCAACAAATATTGTTCTTCTTATAAAGCAACTTTTATTTGAATCCTTACAATCCCAAGTCATTGCTCCGAGTTCTTTTTCGATTTCTTTTTCGTGTTCTTTAAGGTCAGCGAAGAGTTGCTTATTATCTCCAATAAATAATTCTGATGCTATATAATTGTCTTTTACACTCATTGTTTGTTTAATGTATGCACCTTTGAGTCCAATCGGTATATTTTGGTAATGTTGTGATGCAGGCTTTATCTGATAATCGCCCTCGCCCATTTCATCGCATACTTCCGAATAAACTTTCCAATAATCATATTGAATACCGCCTGTTTTGGTTATTGTCTTTTCTCGCTTTTGCTTTTCTTTTAATTCAGGTTTCAAAAGGCATTCAAAGTCCATTTTATCGCCGTTCAAAAATGCCTTAAAAACAAAAATTCCTAAATCGCCTGTTGAACCATCATTGATCGTTCTTAAAACATTCATAATTCGTTCTTTTGGAGTTGTAACTATCCAAGCGAAGTATGGTTTTTGAGGTAATTCTAAAACTGTTGGATCATTTACAACATCAACGAAAGTGTCGAAGTTTTGTGTTAAATCCGTAAGGGTTACAACAACTTTTCCGCTCTTTGCTTGGTAATCCGCTATGGTTGAAGTTACCTGAACGGGAGTGTTGTTTTCCAAGAATTCTGAAAAATTCTGTTTGCTCTTTAGAGCTTGTTCTGCTGTGATTGTAGTCATAATGATCTCCTTTTTAATGTGTACAAACACATTCATCACTCTAAACAGGCTTTAATTAAAGTCATTGAGCGTAGTTTTGTATCATTCAGACACAATTACCAACCTTTTCCATCAAGTCCCCGGATATTTTTTTCGGCAGTTGCTTTATTGAAATAATCGTTTTGAGTATCGTATATTTTTTGATATTTGGCTCTCGTTTTGGGATTTGATGTGTTTTCAATACGTCTGCGAGCTTTGGAACTTTCTTTGTATGAATTATTATAGAAAGAATTTAATTGACCGTTAGACATATTTTTAATGTCGTTTGCGGTATATTTCCCTCTAACATTGTGCTTTTCATTAATACCTAAATAATATGCCTGTGACCTGATATCTAATCGTGAACGTGCATCATTCAAAACGCCAGTTTGTTTATCGATGGCATTCCATTTTTCATCAACTCCCGGATCGGTGTCTTTCATTTTTTTAAATTCATCCACCATTTTTTGAAGTTTCTGTTGTTCGTGCAAGACTTTTGCTTGTTCTTTATTCATTTGATTTTTAGCATTAGTCAATGCCCGATTCAACTCTGAATCTGTCATTTGGGAATATTTTTCCTGATATATTTCATTAAGACTGCGGAGTTTTACTTCGTGATCCTGTTGGGATGATGCACCACCACCTCCGCCGGATCTGCCGCCTCCTGAACCACGACCACCCATTATTTATCACCTCGCATTTTTGGTATATCTATATCAATCCAATTCTTTTCACTTGCACTCCAAGTAATTTTACGACCTGACTGTCTTGCCATTTTCTTTACAACCTTATCGATCTGTTTTCCGCTTGATTTATGCAAAACTTGCCAATCGTAATCTTCCTCGTAGCGTGCGTGTGATGGATTTTTCCATTTACCTAAATATCTAACTTGAACACTTACGGAATCACCATAGTCTTCAACTCTAAAGTCAGAACTTGAAATATATCCGTCTGAATCGACACCACGCCTTAAATTATATTTAAGGTCTGAAACTGTGCTGTCCATAGACATTTTAGCTTTTGTTCTTTTTGGATCTTTTTCTTTCTTTTCAGGTTTTATGCCATTCTTTTTATTTTCGGCACGCTTTGCACGTGCTTTGGCAAGTGCATCAAGTCGTTTTTGTTTTAGGTCTGCCTGTTTTTTAGCATCTAATTCCTTAATCCTCTCTTCAATATAGTGCATCGCTTTTACACGCTGTTCAACAGATAAATTGGAATTGCCTGAAATACTATTATATAAATTGATTAGTTCGTTTTTATCGGTGATGCCTTCACCTGTTGGTATTTTTTTAGCGGCACCGCCTCCGCCACCGCCTTTACCACCGCCGGAACCTCTTCCGCCCATGTTATGCTCCTTTCTTTTTTATATCGTTAAATTTATTCATGTACGGCTCGAACCATCTGACATTTTTATATTCATCAAGTTCGGTCAGCATGTTTCCATAAACCAAAATCTCTTTCGGTTCAAGTCTTTTCACCATTTCTTTAAAGCCATCCAAGAACAACTTTTTAGCATACTCATCATTTAGCACACCGACCGTTCCGACAGCCACCACAGAGCCTTTTTCAACTCCTAAAAAGGCAAAGTCGTAACTATCCTCGGTAGACCAACTTATTGTCGGAATAACTTTAATTCCATGTGCTTGCCAAAATGCGGCACACCACCTGTTTCTATAAACCTGCCATATTTGGAATGCTTTCGGGTATGTTATGTACATTGAAAAATCAGGAGATAAAACCCCGTCATATTTTCTTAATTCAGGGATTTGTGAGTCTGCCCATTTCCAACAACGTTCAAATCTGTAATCATCAAGAAAGAAGTGTGCCGTTCCTTTTCTGTTTTTGTCCACCCGATATGGGATGAGTTCTTTTATATCGAACTCATCCTTTCTGATGTCGGGTATCCCGTAGGTGTTTGAGGAGCGAAAAAATCCCTTTTCAACGTTTTGAACATTTAATAAATCTCGCCAAGTCATTAAATCCTCCTTATGCTCTTAAATTTTGGACTTCACCTAACAAATAATTAGCAAAGGTTTCAATAGCTGTTACACCCTGATCGAAACAATAATCGTCAACTTCAGTCGGTGTTTCTTTAATCTTGGCTTTTAATTTATACAAACTGTCGATTGCCGGCTGAGTGTATTTCGCAAGATTTTCATACAACTTTGTAATTGATGTCGGAACATTCTTTTTCAAAAGTTTCAAAATAAACGGTTGAAGAAGACTCCACAAAAAACTAAAATCTTTCCAAGATTTAACAAACGCAAATAAATTCATAATAACTTCCTTTCTTTTCTAACTTATACTTTCCTTCTTTTATCTTTTTTCTGTACCATTCGGCTTTGTTTCGCAGATAACCGCCGATCCTGATTATTTGTAAATTCGGCAAGTACGGCAGATAAGTAATATCTATTTTGCCTTCAGGCTTTGCTTTTTTTTGGTCAAATTCATAGTGGGTAAATACAGTTTTTTCACCAATCAAAATTCCATATTTCAAAGTTAAGTAAGCCGTAAGACAGCATAGGGTTTCGACTTGCTTTTGAGTAAGAGGGTATTTTGTTTCTTTTTTATTTAGGATAAAGCCTGCCATTCCACAAACAGATAAACCGATGCATCCTGTATTTCCGCCTCCGCAATGTGCCGCATAATTTCCATCTTTACAGTTCAAATTATCTTCAGGTTTGTGTGTCCCCGGATAAATCCGACCGTTAGAATCTATTAAAAAATGGTATGCTTTTATATCTGTGTTGCAGGGTGAATTACTGCCCGCTGTCCAATGCAAACAAATTTTATTTAATGATGTCATATTAATCTCCTTTATTTATAACGAATACATACATGAACGCCCTGTGATGGCGGTTGAACGGTTGAAGATGCACCATAAACTCCTGAACTTCTTGATGCATTAAGGTCAAAACCTCCCAAGTTGCCACCACGACCGCTTGCGTGGTAGTAAAAACTTCCTCCCCAATTGTGATTTACAATTGCACCACTAACTCCTGCTGCTCCCGGCTCAACTCCAACGTTGTGCCATTGACCTGTAATATTAGGTAAACCAGCCTCTTTTTTAGTTACAGGACTAGAACTAGGTTGAAGAAAACGACCGGAAATATTATAGTCAGGTATTCTAAATTCATTTTCTTGTTCTGATCCTGTATTAAATTGCTTGCCAATTACTGAATAAAGTAATTGATAATCTTCTATTAAAAGTACATAGCCATCACAGGGTAAAGTGTTTTCATGAGTATAACTAACTGGGTAGATGATAAGAGATCCAATCTGATCGGGAGTTAGTCTATTTATAGTGTAGCTATTTTGGTTTAGGGTATTTGTTTTTATATTTTTAATTTCCATTATTTACCTACTTATATCTGATGCATACATGCACAATCTGAGATGGTGGTTGTACTGTTGAAGATTTGCCATATAAAGAATTTGAATTCGATGCATTAAAGTTATATTGTTTATCTCCATAAGAACGACCGTTTCCGGGATTAACAGATCCTGTATCACCTCGATATGTAAATGCTCCTCCGGCAATGCAACCTGAATAATTATTTCCACCAGTAAAATATCCTGAAATGTTTGGGAGACCTGCATTAATCTTATTTCCCACATTAGTGCCGGGTTGTAAAAAATTTCCTGTTATGTTGTAATCAGGTATTCTAAATTCGGTTTCAGTTTCTGAACCTGTATTAAATTTTTTGCCGATTACAGAATAAAGCAAAGGGTAATCGTCAATTAAAAGGACATATCCGTCACAGGATAAAGTGTTTTCGTGTGTATAATCGACAGGATAAACAACAAGAGAACCAACCTGATCTGGGGTGAATTTATTAGTATTGTAATTATTCTGATTTAGAGTATTTGTTTTTATACTTTTAACTTTCATTATTTACCTACTTGTATTTAATGCAAAGATGTACAATCTGCGATGGAGGTTGAACTGTTGTTGATCCTCCATATATTCCATTACTTGCTGAAGCATTATTTGTTGTAAGAACTCGGTGGTGTCCATAATCTGGATTTCCTCTTCCTTCTTCAGCAACACCTGAACCATCCCACCAAAAAGCTGTAACTGTATGATTATGATCGGGTAATCCTGCTTCAATTTGAGTTCCAACTTCTGTTCCCGGTTGTAAAAATCTTTTTGTTAAGTTGTAATCTGGAATTCTAAAAGTTCCTTCAGGATCGTCAGTTTTATTAAATTTTGTTCCAACAACGTTGTACAGATCTTGATAATCTACAATTAATAGAGAATAGCCTTCACAAGCAAAACAATCATCAGGGGTATAATAGGTAGGGAATATATAAATAGCTCCTATTTTTCCTTTGGTTTGCATATTTTTTGAATAACCATTTTGATTTAATTGATTAGATATTAGATTTAAAATTTCCATTTTTCTTATTTATATTTGATACAGTAATGTACAATTTGTGAGGGTGGTTGAACTGTTGAGGATGATCCATAAATTCCTGAACAACGAGATGCATTGAATCCGATATATCTTTCAGAGGAAGAAGATCCTCCTCCGTTCCTCCAATTACCACTTCCCGTTGCATAAAAGGCACCACTTCCCCAAACATTATTGGAATCTCCGAGATTGAATTCTCCCCAAATATTGGGGAGTCCTGCATTATATATTGTTCCAACATCTTTTCCCGGTTGAAGAAACCTTTTTGAGATGTTGTAATCAGGTATTCTAAATTCGTCAGACTCTTCTGTGCCTTGATTAAAAAAAGTACCTATAACTGAATATAACTTTTTATAATCAATAATTTTTAGAACGTAACCATCACAAGCTAAACAATCGTATGGTACGATATTTATCGGAGCTATGTATAAAATTCCTATTTTATTTTGAGTAAATTTGTTGAAGTGGTAATCATTTTGATTAACTTCATTTGTGACTAAATTTATAATTTCCATTTGATGCTAATTTTTTCAATTATATTAATTCTCTTAATTCATTTCGAAGAAGTAACACCTGATTATTATAGTAATCAAGCCAAGTTTCACCTGTATCTTCATCTTTTACTGTAGGCTCGCAAATAGCACGAATTCTTTTAGAATCTAGTTCTATAAGCTCTGATTCAATTTGAGATTTTCTCTCGGCGATTTCTTCTTCGTGGAGGTATTGCCTATATTCTTCTGTGCCTGAAATATCGACAAGTTGATTATCAATTTGTTTATACTTATCAGGGAATTGAAGAATATCGTTTGCAATTTCTTCTGTTACTTTTTGAAATCCTGATTTAACAGATCCTATATAATCAATCTTTGAAATATCACGAGTCTCAATATTTATTTGAGTTTGACCTCTGAAGTCTGATTCAATTCTCCAATCATTACCATTCCAAACCGCAACTTCATTTTCTTTTGTAATTGGTGGTTCTTTAAATGTTGCCATTGCAGGTAATAAATACTCCGTTTGTCTTCGTGGGTTTTTTAATGCCGGATATTTCCCAACATAACTATTACCCTCTGAATTAAAACTATAATAGTATTTGACATCCATTATTCTTCTCCTCCTTCAAGTAAAAAATATCCAATAGGTACAGACGTTGTTTCATTCCAAATATCATTAGAATATATGTAACCATTCAAAGGCTCTAAAACTTTAAACCATATATCATCAGTTTGATAAATATCAGGTTCAATCATTTGAGTAAAAATTGTGTTTGATAACGCAATAAGTTCATATCCGTCATCCCCATTATCCACAAATAGATTGAAGTTTCTAGTTTGACCTGCTTCTGGACACAAATCAACTACATCCAAAATTAGATCTTCTCCAACATCGTGGGTTTTACTTTGTGCTGTAGTATAAGTGAATGGTGCATGAGCAGTTATATAAATATGTGTTGTTATATGTCCGTCATAAGTATAATTCTCATCTTCGCTTATACATATTTTGGTAAGATTCAGATATGTTACAACACCGATTAAATTTGTAAATTCAGAATCAGAGAAACATTGAACCCCAACAGCAAGTGTACTTTGTATATAAAAATCACCAATGTTAGTTGCAGAATAATGATTTGGATTATTCTCATCTTCAGTTAATGTTTCAATATTCCCGAATGCTATATAATTCGTTGAAGTATCAACCGCAACTATTGTACCCTTTGGGATTGTAAGTTCCGTATCGGCATATACAATTCCGTCTTTTTCAAAATTATATCCAAGTTCTGTATAAAAAACTCCGAGTCCTGTTGATGTATATTTATCTACTTTTACTGTTTCACAGGATAATAAATTCGGGTTTCCTTTTGCATCCAACCGGCATGAGTTCAAACAGAACGGTGTTAAAATGCTCTTTGTGTCGAGTTTAGGGATAAATGGAAAAGGAATTTTATTATTCTCATCAAGCGGAGCATAACCTAAAGGCTGTCCTTTTTCTTCCACTTTCTGATATGTTCCATCAATCTCGGTCAGGGTTTCTGTCAGTTCGTCTTTTGTAACCAATTGAATATTTGGATTAACAACAAGCTCAGCAAGTTCTGAATTTGAAAGTTCTAATTCAATTCTGATTGTTAATTGTTTTACAGTTCCGCTTTCAGGGTCTTGTTTTGTTGTTTCAGGGAATTTCGTTATTACTATTAAGTTATTATCTGAATCAAAGACACCTGCTTCTCTTACAGTAAAACCACCAACGGAGGCAGGAACTGTTGTAACGCAATAAAATTTATTATCAACCCATTCGCAACGTTCTATTAAACCTCGCCATACTTCATTACGCAGAGCAGTTTGATTAGTTTGAGGGGTGTAATAACTTCCATTGCTATCGCCGAGAGCGATTTCATAAACATCAAACGGGACTCCGTCTCTCACACTTTCTATTTGTTTAATTGCACCAATATCGGTGACCAATGAATAAAACTCGTCAGCCATTTATGATCCTCTTGAATTTACTGTTATTGTTTCTTCTTCGACTAATGCAGAATATGCATACATTTTAGTTTTGGATGAAAGGTGGAATTGAATTTCCTCAAGCCAAGACCTTTCATTTTTATATTCATTTATCAGAGCAATCAATTTGTTTTCGGTTTCTTCATTAATTGATCTGTTGAAAATCTGTAAAATAACTTTGAAGTAATAGGGTTGTCCGCCGTAATTAAACCATTCCTCAACATTACCGACTATGTTTAAGGTTTTGAATATCTCTTCAATAGCGAACTTCGTTCCTTTATAACGGTGCATTTTTATTGAGGATTTGATAAGGTTTCGTTTTTCGTTATCACTTAAAGCCTGAATCCAACCTTCATTCCCTGTTATGTGATATTGTTCTGCTAAATGCGGCAGAGCATCAGAAGGAACATTGTCGATTATTGAGATTAAAATACATTCCAAATCAATATTTTTGAATCGTTCCTCGCAAATCTCATCAAATATTTTTAAATTAATGTCATTAATTGGTGCAAGAGACTTACTCATTTGCATAACCTCCGACTGTTATTTCAAAATTCGTTAAATTTGCCCATTCGTTTTCCTGAAGTTCTATATCATCAGGAATATCAACCACGACTTTGAAGACTCCATAAACGCTGTTCAAAATAGATATTATTTGCGTTTTAATAACGCTTTTTCCAAGTTTTGCGGATAGTTGATTTTTATATTCTGCCAATTTTGCATTTATAGTTGTTAATACGCTTGTTTCATCAGCATCTTTATATAAATAAATTGTTGCTCGAATATTAAAATCGTGTTTTACAGGTGATAGCACTTGGACATAATCTGTTAAAGGTCTTATTTTATCATCAGATAAATAATTTAATACAATATCCAAAACATCCTGTGTTGGGTTTCCGTCATCAGTTAAAGGATAAATATTAACCACACCCGGTGACGGTGATGTTATTGCGACATCAATTATTGATTGGTGTGCGGATAATGTATGATAGCGATATGCTCCACGACTTCCTGCGTTTGAAAATTTTTCGGGAGCTTGTCTAATTCTATCTCTTAAATTATCAGCCTCCTCGTCATCAGCACCACCAGATGAAATTGTTGTGTTTTCAACCTTTGAAATATAACTCAACGGTGTAATTAAATTGTTTATTGAGCCGATAATATAATTATTTGATGCCGCACCTGCGGTTTCACATGTTGCTTTTACTGTTGCATCTTTCGCACCTGCATATATGATTACATCTTGATCCGTTTGAAATATAAAAAGACCATCTTTTGTTTCAACTTCAGTTCCTTTCGAAATTGTAAAATCAAAATCAAGTACATTTTCAATACTGAATTTAAGTGTTGTTATTGAACAACTAGCAATTAATTGTTCAACACCTAAAGGTTCTCCAATGTGTTTAAGAATATCAAGAGGAGCATAACTTAAAAGGTTTTTCTTGGCTGTTTCCTGAATTTCCATTCTTAAAACAGTTTCACGATATGCTCCGACATCAATCATCAACCTTTCAATTTGAGCAGGTTGTAAAACTTTCCCAGATTTCTCTTCAAATCTTTCAATCCATTCTTTTGTAATAATATCGGGATCTCTATCGATAAAATTCGGTTCAGGTAGTTGAGTCATAATGTCACCTCCGCAGTTCCTGATGTGTTACCGTTAGCCAATGTCCATTCGACTTTTATAAGAATGGTTGTGCCATTTATTTCAATTTCAGTTTTATTAATTTTTACTCTTGTTTCCCACAGATTTATGGCGTCTATTGTTTCTCGAATTATATTTGCTTTTGCCACATTAATCGGATAATCAACATATTTCATAATGTCTGAACCGAATGTAGGTCTGTGAGGATCAGAGCCTTTTTGAGTTTGTAAAATTATTGCGATGCATTGGTTAATATCCTCAACACCCTCTGCGACTCCACCGATTCCGTTGAGTTTACATTGCCAATCTACATATGTTATTTCATTTATGTTTGTCATTACATTTCCTGATCTGGTGTGGAAGTTGGACTTCCCTGATTTCCTGTGTGCTTGTGCGGATTATAAATATCTCTCATTACTTGCATTGATGATTTTTTATCTGTAATGTCTGCCTGAGAAATTATGCCGTCTGTGTTTGAAAGAGTTCCCTCGTGAGTAATATTTCCGATCAAATGTATATTAGGGAATGAAAGAGTGAGCGTTTGAGTCTCTTTATCGACATTGGCAAAAGTGCCATCTTCAAAATTTGCAGAATATTGTTTTTCGGTTTCAATAACAGGAGTATCCTCTGATGTATAGATAGAACCAAGAATCACACCTTCTTCTGAATTTTCATCCATAAGACACGCAACTTGTTCACCTACGGTCGGCATAGAATAAAATTTATCGTTCAACGTTCTGTTTTGCAGGACTGCTAGCCAATACGAATTCATCCCATCTTCTGCGAATTGGACTCTTGCTCTTGCGGTCAGAGGATTAATCGAAGTTATAGTTCCAAACTTTAACACGATTTCACCTCCAAACTTGTTGCATAACCTGAAGTTTTATCGATTATGTGGTGAGCTTCAGTTATATGATATTTCCCTGAAAAATAACCGAGATCTTTAAGTTCAGTATTTAATCCTGCGATTAAATATGGGTTTCCCGGCATTGATAAAGAACCTTCAATGGTATAGTTACCTTTAGCAAGTGCCGCCTTTGCCTGTAAAAGAGCCTGTTGTTTATTCTCTGCTCTAACAGAGATTTTAAGAGTATCACCTTTGACACAATTTGGATTTTTAGCAGTCGCAGTTACATCTTTTCCTGTTTTTGGATTTCTATATGCTACAGAAACAGATTTATATGCGTGGCTTGTTTTTTCTGTTAAACGCAAACTTGATAAATCTGATTTATAAATTATTTTCGCAGAATCAGCAGAGATTAACTTTTCAGATTTATAGAACACAAGATTTCCATCTGCTATTTTGAAAATATATCCATATTGTTCTGATAATCTTTTCAGGAAAGACAAATCTCTCTCTTGGTTTTGAGTTATCCTTTCGACTTTGATATCGTCAATTTCACCTACAAGAGTTAACTCGTGCTTTTTGGCAATTTCATTTGCAATTTGTTTTAATGTTTTATTTTCGTATCCGACAGAGTTTGGCTGACGGAATGCTTTTTTGATTCCTGTCGCAAGTGCTTTAACAATTAATATGTCAGGTGGGGAATTGTATTCGATCTCATCAATCTCAAATATTCCGCAGTTTAACAATTTCTCCCCTGCATAACCAATATACAAACGAAGAGCATCACCCTTTGAAGGTATCCAAGAACCATTCCAAAGTCCTTCTGTATCTTCAAAAGTGATCGTAATTTCATCACTTTGTCCCTGCTCGTAGTCGGAATATTCAATAGTGAGAACGTAATCCGAAACGTCATCGGTTATATTTTTGTGATTGTATTCTAATTTAAAAATTGGTGTTAGCATTTATTTTTTCCATGGGGGTAAAGTAAACTTAATTGTTTCGGATTCATCCAAGACGGGAATTCTTAAATGTATCCCTGAATCTAAAATTGGGGTGACTGGGACATCGGGATTTGCTTTTATAATTGGTTCATATTTTGAGGGGTTTTTATAAAACTTATTAGCGATTAAATCCCACCTGTCTCCGTCTTTTGTAATGTATGAGTAATATTCCGTCATTCTTTTTTCTTTAATCCCTGTTGTTCTTCTTCATCTTCAGGTATTTTTCCTGCGTATTCTTTTAGTTGGAGCTCAACTTGAATCGCAATAATGTCACCTTCAGGACTTGTTTGTTCTGTTGTTTTTTGTATTTGTGAAATAACGAACGCTCCGATATATTCGCCATTCCCTTTTATGAATTTGAGAGGTTTTCCAAGTTTTGCTTCCTCTCTGATTTTCAAAATCTCTTCTTCCGGCACGCAAAAGTTTGAGTGTAAGTTTAGTTTTATTGTAAACTCTTGCAGGTTCTCGCCCATAAACTGTAAGAGGGTTTTATTGTTGATTCGCTCGTGTTCAGCATAGTTATAGGTTATTGTGTCGGATATTCCGTCAAAGTATGTTATTAAATCGAATTGAATATCACCAAGTTGTGCAAACATCAGTAAGCCAACCTCTCTTTCCGTTCAAATTCTCTTTTTAATAACGCAACAACTTCGTCTCGGGGAATAATTAACAACAAAAGATGAACCGCCTCCGATTCCGACTCTTCCAATGTTTCCTTTAATACCGCCAATCATAAGTCCTAAATTCTTATTCATTGCATTTACCAAAGGAGCAGGTTTCATTGTCGAAACAATGGTTTCAATAATTTTTAATTTATTCAGGTCTTTGAGTGGGCCGGTCTTCGCAGGTGAATGTGGGAGGTGATCTCTAATAATTTGAGTCATTTTCCCTATTGCTTCTTTGACTTTTGCAAATTTTGAAATTATACCTCCTGCGAGCATATCTCCTATTTTTCTGCCAAACTCTGCCGCTTTGGTTACGAGTTCGACAAGTTTCACGATTACACTTGCGATTGCTTTTCCGAACTTCAATCCCATTGATTCTGCTTTACCACCTGTGTCTTCAACAGGCTTAATGAGTTTCTTAAACCAGTCAATTATCGCTTTTATAGGTTTAAGGACAGGCTCAAGAGCAACGGCTAATCTCTTAAATAAAGGCATTAAAGGTTGAAGTCCCTCTTTTAATCCGTTCCATAAACCTCTGAAAAATGCCGTTATAGGTTTCCAATACTTGTAAATCACAAATACAACAGCTCCAATTGCAAGAGCAATCCAACCGATCGGGGAAGTAAGAAGTGTAACTGAAAATGCTCTGAAAGCCATAATTGCCTTACTAATCATTCCCGGTATGCCAAGAAAACCGTTTTTGAACGCAATTAAACCTCTTGTAAAATTAGCAGGAATTGCCCTGATTGAAGTAACAGTCCAATCCTTAAGAGCAACTCCTGACTTTGATATATTTGCAGGCAATTCCTTAAAGCCTTTAATTATGCCTTCACGCAAATTATTATCTATTCTGCGAATGTCAGCCATTAAGCCGTTTCCAAGTGAAAAGTTTTTCATATCCAAGCCAAGAGGATTTCCGGCTTGCATAATTTTTCTGCCAAAAGTAAGGTTGTGAGCAGTCGTGTTTAATCCTAAAAATTCAAGTAATTTAATTGAATTCTGAACTAAAACAGGAGTTAAGTCTCGTGCATAACCTAAAAACGTGCCATATCCTTTGACAAGTTTCCCGACAAGCATCGTGGCAGTTCCAAGTGTTGTGAGAACTATTCCAAGACCGATCGTTCCGATAATCGCAGAGAAGATTCCTTTTTGAAGAATTGGATGTTTATTTATCTTTGTCAAAAGTTCGTTTATTTTTTCAATTGGTTTGTGCAAATGAGGGAACACCAACTCTTTCATATTGATTTTTAAGAGTTTGAATTGCTCTGATGTTGTTTCCAACATGTGGTTAAAGTCCTCATCCATAATACCGTCTGCACCAAGAGCCGATGCTTTAATTCTTCGATATTCATCGAGGTTTTGCATCATAGGTTTAAGGAAGTTCAAGTCAGTTTTATTCCTGAAAATTTCTGAAACCTTAAATACATCTCCGCCTGTTAACTGGTTGATTAAAACAACCATCTCTTCAATCGGATCTTTATTTTCTGCAATAACCTGATTAAGAAATGCCGGAAGATTTACACCATACAATTCTTTAAACCTATTAACCGCCATTGGTGAAGTAATTGCTTGCAAGAAACTTTCAAAATTTGTTGCCGCTTCTGGAGCAGATCCTGCACCTTTCATTGCAACTTGAAGTGCCGCACCTAATTCAGCAACAGCCGGCACACCTCTCATACCGAGCATACTCGCACCTGCGGTCAAACTTGGAAATGCGGCAGACATATCTTTTAATTCAAATCTGCCCTCTTTTCCTGCTTGTGCCAAAATATCCATTGTTTTAGCGAGGTCATTTACATTGACTTTTAAGTTATCAGTGACGGAGAATGCAGTTTTAGAAATATCAACTATTTCTGCTTGTGCCGCCGTTGCGGTTCGACCGATTACATTCATATAATCAAGTGCGGCGGTTGGATCTATACCTGATGCAACAAGAACATTCAAACCTTCAGCAATTTCACCACGCATTTGATTTGTATATCTTGAAATTGAGCCAAGTCGCTCATCCATTTCTTTTAATTGTTCTGCGGATAATTGCCCAACGTTTCCCAATTCTCTTAATTGATGTTCCAACGCAATCGCTTCCGGGATTGCTTCCGTTATTCCGAGTTTATATGCAATTCCTGTGCCGACAGCAGTTAAACCTGCACCGACCTTTGCCATATTCTGACCGAGATGATCCAAACGTTCAGAGGTTTGATTTATTTTCCTTTGAAGTTTATCAAACTCTGTTTCAGATTTTGAAACCGCATCACGAATAACCCTCGACATTTTGTCGATGGCTACAAGAGTTAATGATACTTTCATCATAGTGTCGAGCATTGTTCCTCTAACTCCGTATTTTGATTATTCGTGTACTTAATAGCCTCTTTGCACCAGTATGCGATTTGTGGGATGGACATTTTTCCAATTTCTGAATACTGCCATCCCGTTATTTTGCACAGATGAATTATTGATTGAGAATCAGGCAACACATCTATGCAATTATTTGTTCGAGAGGTTTTTGAGTTTCTTCCTTTACCTCTGTGACTTTCGCCTCCGTTAACTTTCCCGATATTTCTGCCTGAAGAGCAATAACGTCTTCCAAGTCAAGTTCTAATATATCTTCGTAAACCAACTTCTGACCGTCTATTTCAGCAAGTTCCGCAATTAAAGCATAAGGAATCTCTTCAGATGTCTTTGCTTTTTGTTGAGCTTGCAGGAGGTCAAAACCTCTTCCTTTTTTCAATGTTGCAATTTTTCCTGATGGTAAAGTAATTTTTTTTGTCATTTTTTATCTCCTCTTAAATTTTTGTATTCAAGTTTTGTTTTTATAGTGTTCAAAAAGTGTTCAACAGGTTCGTAATTAAATTTTTATGGTCGGGGGAATATAAAGTTACCATGTTGATTTTTTTAAGAGCCTCTAAAACGATTCTATGAGTTTTAAGGTTTCATATCTTTTTCGAGTTGTGATATCAATTGGGGTGTATGGCGTACCACAGGCAATTAAAGCCAATGCTAATGCCCAAAATCTGTCGGCGTGTCCGTTTACTTCGGAGGTCTCGGCATCAAAACGAATATTGCCGGCTTTGGTAGTTGTTTTACATATTGAGTGCAAATCTTCTCGGATATCGTGCTCGAGGTTGTATGCCATTTCCTCTTTGGATTTATTTGTAAACATAACCGCTTCCACACGATATTGCCCAAAATCTCTGACTGCTTGCTCTGCTAATTGCATACCAATTCCCGTACTATCTATGCAACACCTTCTTAATTTCGGATGTTTCAGAATTTCTGAAATTATCTCGTATTGGATATGGAACGGAGTCTTTTCAAGAACCTTAACTTTTCTTGTGTATTTATTGTTTTCAAACCTTTCAATACACCATATAACCGTTAAGTCTTTTCTTCTTCCGATATCAATTCCGACATATAAATCGCCTTTTATTTCATCAAGCGATTTTAGAACATCGGTTGATTCACAAGTTGAAATCAAATCATAAGGTAAGAATGCACAAGCCTCATCAATTGCAATACAACAGTATTCTTGAAACCAAGTATAGTCATCAAAACAATCTCTGCATTGTTCATCTAACCATGCCTGTCTTTCCTCTTGAGTTGTTTGTCTTCCGTAGATTTTATCAACCAATCCTTCATCAACTGCAAGTTGGATCGGGACTTTGTGATGACTCCAATTCAATTTTCCTTTTAATACTTGGTCAATGAACTTATAATATAAGCAGTTTTGCCCATTGTGTGTCGAAAGTATCCGCAACGGGTATCCCCAAGTAATACATGGTCGTGCCGCTTTCCATAGTTCCATGGGTGATTTGTGAAAGGCGAATTCATCAAGTACAACTTTTCCACCCTTTGAACGGAATCCTTTAGGGTTTGAAGAAAGTGCGTGAATTTTTGTACCATT
>CACYTP010000002.1 GCA_902777385.1 uncultured bacterium | reverse complement strand
ATTTTCAGAATATGATGAAAAAAGATGGTTTTATCTAAGTTTTTAAAACCGTTTTAAAACGGTTTTATAGCAGTTTTAATTTTGAATATAAAATAATACCAATTGTGCATTTAACTTTTCTTAAAAAATCTGTTGAATACTTTCGGATATAGTTCATTAAAGACGTTTTAATTTTCAACTTTTTCTTCATTATCTATGAAAAACGCATTTAATTTATCTGCATTCATTCTGAGGTTTTCTATGACGGGAGCAAGATTATACAATTCTTCAATCTCCGGTTGATTTTTACAGAAATAATCTATAACGACTGTAATGTTATAGGCATTTTCTGCTAATTTACTTAATTCTTTAAATTCCTTTGGTGTAATATTTAATCCTGCTTTTTCCATACTTTCCTCCTAACGCACAAAACAAGATAAACGAAAGGTGAAAAGAAAGCATCAAAAGTTTTACATATCAACACAAATAAGTTCAGTTTACGATTGTAGAATAATCAACTACCCTGTTACAAATAATCATCTAGAGTGTGTCTTTACATAGATAAAAGTGATATGAAAACTCACACCAAGCAGAGCTTGGTCAGTGAGTTTGAGCGTGAGCCGGCAGAGAGTGAAGGCTTGTTTGTGAATAAACGAAGTTTATGAAACAAACAACCGTAACCTCGTTTAACGCCGGCGAACAAGACAATCTCACCGTCTCCGAATAAAAACCCGTCTATAAGACGGGTTTTTATTTTGACGGTAGAGATGAAAATCTCAATAATGAGTGTAAAATAACAGTCGGTTTGAGAATTTTGAACAGAGAGATTGAATATTATAAAATATATAGTTCTATTTTTCAGTTTCTTTAGTTAAATTTATACCTAAATTGTTAATAAAACTTGTGACTATGAAAGAGGTTTCTATTTGCCCAAACTTGCCTAATTTGTCGTTGATTTCTTTGTATTCATCCATTGATTGAACACAGACTTTAACTAAAAAATCATTCTTGCCGGAGATTCTCAAAACTTCTAAAACTTGTGGATATTCTGATAACATATCAACTATGACTTGTTCTTTCGGGGTATAAGCACCCGAACAACTCAAAGTTATTATTGCATTAATCGGATAACCTAATTTCTCATTATCAAGTGTTATGGTGTATTGTTTGATGATTCCGGCATCTTCCATTTTTTCAATTCTTTCCTTAACAGAAGTTGATGCCATACCTATCTTTTGCCCGATTTCAGTATAGGACATTCTTGCATTTTCTTGCAGTAATCCTAATATTTTGAGTGAAATATTATCAATATTATATTTACCCCTAAAATTTTGCATAAAATTATAAAAATTCCTTAATTTTTAAGTCATATTCCCTTTAATAACTTGATTATAATATAAACATTTTTAGGTAGTTGCTTTTTAATTGAAATGTAACAAATAAAGGAGTAGGAACTATGAGAATTGAAAACAATTACACAACCTTGAACGCAAGTAACAACCAAAGACAGTTACCCCCATTTGGCAGAGCATATTTTGATATGCAGTCATTAAACCGCTACGGCTACGGCAAAAAAACAATTATTAAGGCATTAAAAGAAAAGGAAACACCTTTACGAAAATATCTTAAAACTGTTGTTAATACAAAAGATTTTGAAAAAGATATGGGAGATTGTTTTGTAGGTTTTAATCGTCAAAGATTTTTTGGAGAATACGGAATATTTCATACAATAATGTTTGAATTTCCTAAAAAACACGAACAGGCAAGAAAACACATGCTTGATTTTTATGAAAATGGGGATTTGGGAAAATTAAAAAAAGAAAAATTTGAATCCTTTAAAGAGTGTATAGCAAATGATGTAGCAAATAAAACAACCTATCACGCAGGATTTAATGACATAGAGGAATTAGAACAAGACGGAGCAGAAGAGCTCGCAAAATATATAACAGGAAAAGAAATCGTTAAGGATTTAAAAGAACATATTGCAAAATTTAGAACAAAATATTTAAAAGAATCATAATAAAACGGTGCAAAATAACTGCACCGTTTATTGTTTATTTTACTTTGGTGCAATTATTAGGACAAAAAGTGCAATATATCGGACATTTATGTTACCAAAACCGGACATTCCGGACATTTTAAATCAACCGACTTCCGACCATAATGTCACCCTGAATTTATTTCAGGGGCTTAACGAAATATAATAAACACGCCACTTTTGTT
The DNA here is from genome assembly GCA_902777385.1 of uncultured bacterium. Lineage (GTDB taxonomy): Bacteria > Cyanobacteriota > Vampirovibrionia > Gastranaerophilales > Gastranaerophilaceae > UBA1221. The sequence continues at coordinate 245,416 of CACYTP010000002.1, read as the reverse complement.
AGATGCTGAAACAAGTTCAGCATGACAGCAAGCTTATTTCTTTCCGACCAAATGCCCTGTTAAAAGGTAATGAGTTCGGAACGAGCGAGCAGAGTGCGAAGGTTTGATTATGAAATAATTGAAAATTAGATATAATATTTTTGTAACCTCATAATCATTTTTAACCTCTACATGCATGTTATATGACCAAAGTCGGATTTGTTTATGGGGTATTTTTCTATTTCTTTTCGCATAAGGGTTAAAATCTTTTTAAAATGTGTTATAATATAAAAAGAAGTTCCCTAGATGGTATATTTTATGCCCTTAATTGGTGCGAACCGTGGAACTTCTTTTTTATTGTTCGTGAATATTATATAAATGAACTATTTGTGGCTTTGTTTTTTGTCGGTTTTATATTCTTCTGTATCCAAAATTATTTTATAAGTTTTTTGTTTTGTTTTAATTAAGACTTCAAAATAATGATATTGTGCAACATTTTTTTTATCTTTATCATTTGGTTTTTTATTTGGAGCAGAATATAAATATTTAGAATGACTTATTAAATCCGTAAACTCTTTTACATATTTATTATGTCTTTCTTTTTTGGCATCTGACATATTGTTCCAATTTTTACTATATGTAATATGTCGTACTTTTTTAGTTTTATCTAATTGCAAATCTATTTCCCAATTAGGATTTAAAGTTTTATAACTTCCCGAATTTGCAAAAAATAATTTATAAATATAATCATTGACAGCTTTTGAATTTTTTAAAGTATTAGACTTATTGCTCCAATCTATTAAATTTTTTGGTAAACTTCCCCTTACTTTTCCTTGCCTACCTTTATGATTAGAAAACGAATTGAAAACCCTATCAAGTGCGTTATACACTCTGTAATCTTCACCAGTATAGGTTCTATGGTTCTTCTCTTATATAAATTGTTACAGTGTATTTAAATTCGCAACTTTTGCCTCAACCATCAGGTATTCTCCCGGATTAATTGCGTGGTCAAAATCGTCCGTAAATTTATCATCTATTACCCAGTTATTTTGATTATTTACCCTTGTAACTCTTTTAAATACTCTGTTATCAGGCATTGTAATTCTCGTTGTATAAGTATTAACATCCTGAGAATAGTTCTGGGTAATTTCAGTTGTTATGTGTTCTTTCAGATATCTGTGTGTGGTAGTTTCACGATACATTATGTTTGTGTTTTTAAATAAATCTCGTTTAGTTTCTTCAATGATTACTCCATTAGGGTTAATTAGCTTTGTCGCTACGGCAATTTGAGATTTATTCAGATATTCTTCAAATTTATAATCGTCCCTGTGAGTCGTTCTTCTAAACAGCATACCTTTTTTGTTATAGTCATAAGTCATTCTGTATCTGAAATTTCCAAGAATATCTTTAACTATGCTTTCGACAGGTTTTCCCATATCATCACAATTGGTAACAATTAACGCATTTAAAACATCATCGTTATCCCTGACAATTTCTTTAGATAAATTGTACATTGATTTTCCAACTTGTTCGGGGTCTCCGTTTAATCTTGAAATTAGTTCGGTTTGAAATATATCACGGTTAACCTGAAATCTTTTTTCTATTACTTTGCTTCCTTCGTATTGGTAAGCTCCATTTATGAGTTTACTCATAATATTGTAAAATTTTGGACGATTTTGTTTATCATAAAATATATTTATATCACCGTAATTTATTTCTTTTATAATTGGTTCATCTTGACTTAGCCCATTGAACTTGTATCTTTTGTTAAATACCTCGATATTATTTCTGTTTACCGAAATAAGTTCACCATTTTTATCATATTTATAATCTTTACTGTAGATTACTTTATCAGGTATTTTTACCTTTTCCGTGGTTGCACCATTTTTTGTTAATATCATTCGATCTATATATCTGGAAATATATCTTTTAGCACTTTGCAAAATCCCTTTTAAATAGTTCATCTCAAGTTCAGAACCGTCTGCGAGTACTTTGCCTACTCTCCCACTGAATTTTTTACCGTTAAGACGCAAGACTTTTGATTTATATACAAATTCTGTTAAATCTCCTGTAAATGACGGTGAATTATTAGCTGTATTGTTACTTACTTTACTCTTTGTATCATTTTTATATGTGTGATATAAAACATTGTCTATAGATCTTATCATATATACATTTTCCTTTTATGAATTTGTATAAAATCTGTGAATATTTTTTTTTGCTAGTTATTTTTTTCAGGTTTGTACGCAATATAAGCACAACTAAAACAAAGTATTCCAAATAAAACACCGAAGCACATTGTAAGGTGATAAGAATTTAAAAATGCTGTATTATACTGCTGACCATTCTGTGTAAACAGAACTCTAAACGATTCAAATATTGATATCGTAACCGCCACACCTAAAATATTCCCCATATTTCTTGATAAGGCAAGTATTCCTGAAGCGATACCCAATTCTTCTTTCTTTACGCTTGTCATTATTGCATTATTTGAGGGCGACTGAAATAACCCGTTTCCGATTCCCATAACTCCGGAAGCAAAAACTATTTCCCAATATTTTGTATTTAAATCAAATGTAGTGAAAATTATCAGTGCTATAACATACACAATCGGACCAGCTAATGTAAGATATCTGCTTCCGTATTTGCCGGATAATCTTCCGCATATTGGGGCAGTTAGAGAAAGTGTAACTGAATACGGCAAAATAAGACATCCTGCAATAAGGGCATTAAGTCCTCTTACATCCTGCAAGTAAAATGGTAAAAGTATGCTGTTTGTGTACATAGCCATATATGAAGTCATTACAGCAATATTTCCAAACGTAAACGGTTTTATCTTAAACATTGAAAAATTTATAAGCGGATATTTAATTTTCATATCCCTGAAGTAAAATAATCCTCCGAATATCAGCGTAATAAATCCAAGAATTATAATCTGAACAGATGTCCAGCCCCATTTATGTCCTTCTGATATCGCAAGTAAAAGTGCAAAAAGACACAATGCAAAATACAAAAATCCTTTATAATCAAATTTAAAAGATTGCTCTTTAACGTATTTTGGAAGTAATTTCCAGCTGTATAAGGCTCCGATTATTGCAATCGGAATACACGGAAAGAATACCCAGTGCCAGTTCAGATAGTGAATTAGAACGCCTCCTAAAGCAGGTCCGCTCATTCCGCCTATTGCTATAAGAGATCCGTTCAACCCAAGAGCTTTCCCTCGCCTTTCTTTTTTAAAAATTCCGGCAATTATTGCCTGAGCATTCGATAGCATTATAGATGCACCAAGTGCTTCCAAACATCTGAATGCTACTAATAATCCAAAGTTATTTGCCAGCATGCTCAAGCCTGCACCAAGTGCAAAAAGGCAATATCCTGCTGTATATAATTTATTTTTTGGCAGTATATCTCCAAGTTTGCCGAAAAATGGAAGAAATACCGTAAGTACAAGCATATATGCAATCATTACCCATTGAATTTGATCCATTGTTACATTTAAATCAACAGACATTGGGTATAAAGCAAGATTAACAGTAGTTGAATCAAGCATCGCAATAAAATTGCCTACTGCGGCAATTGTAAACATTTCCCATTTAATCTTTCGGCTAAACATATTATTATTTTACAGCAAACATAATGTATTTATAATAATATGGTAAATTTACTATTTAATATTTTTAGAATAATGCTTGCTTTGCCCGTCTGTATCTGCGACTTTTCTTCCGATAGACATAATCTTACCGCTTATACATCCTCGGCATTTGTCAGGATTATCGTTAATACAGATTTTATTAGGATAAATTTCGTATTTCGGACGATATTCTGTTGCCGTTACGTTTGGCATAACTACATTTGCACCGCTCTGCAAGGCAATTAATCTCCCGTTAGGATTTAATGTTTCCATTGCGGTTGTTGCAGGAATGTTTATATCAGGCAACATAATTCTTGTTAGTGCCATTACCTTTAATGCAAGCCAAAAACTCCCGTTATGCTCATCCTTTAAAGGCGTTTGCGGATGTGTAATTAGGGGACCTATTCCAATCATATCAGCTTCAATTTCTTTAAAAAAGATTATATCATTTGCTAAGTCTTCTATTGTTTGTTCCGGCAGTCCTACTAAACATCCGGTTCCCACCTCATAACCAAGTTCACGCAAATCTTTCAGACATCTTATACGGTTATTATAATCCATATTTGGGTGCATTTTTCTGTATAAATTTTTATTTGCAGTTTCTATTCTTATCAGGTATCTGTCTGCTCCTGCCTCTTTATATGCTTTATATTCTTCGTAACTTTTTTCACCCAAACTAAGAGTTAAGGCTACGTTGTATTTTTTGATTTCTGATATTATGGTTACCATTTTATCAACAGTATAGTAATCGTCTTCGCCGGACTGCAAGACAAGCGTTTTATATCCAAGATTAATTGCATTTTCTGCACAACCTATTATCTCATCTTCGCTCAATCTGTAACGTTCGATTTGCTTATTTGGAGATCTTAGACCGCAATATTTGCACTGCTGTTTGCAAATATTCGAAAATTCAATTAAGCCTCTCAAATGGACTTCGTCACCTACGTTGTCTTTTCTGACTTTGTCAGCCAATGAAAACAGCCATTCAGTTTTGCTCTCATCCGTTAATATATCTATAATTTCGTCTTTTGATAACATTTAAAATTTCCCTTAGCAGGATAAATCGTACCATATTCATCAATTTATGGCAATTTCCTTTTTAAGTTCCTCAATAAACTCATTTCTGTATAAAAAACCAAGATGTGAACCGTTACTTAGAAATACGGATTTATTTTTACTATATTTTTTAAGCATGTTAAGTTGATGATTATTTACAAGATAATCGTCCAGCGAATGATAAATTTTATAATTATCATTGTTTTCAAGATAATCGGATATTGAGTATAAACTTGTATCGTAGTTTAAATCATCATACTTTAATCCTTTTGCCTCAATAATGTACTTATTCAGGTAGTCGGTATAATTTATGTTATATATATTTTCATAAAAGTCTGATTTCTTATTCGTCGGTTTATTTTCAATTGTCATAATTAAGTCGGATAGTTTTTGATGCATTATAAATCCTGTAATCAATTTTGCTTCATAATCATTAAATGGTAAAGTTGTAATATTAAAATTCTTTTCATTTCTTTTATTCCAAAGTTTTAGTATTTTCGCTGTAGTAAGAGCAACTCTTTCTTTCAGATTATCCGGATTTTTTTGCCATTCCTGATTTATACCGTCAACAGATTTCATTGCATATAATAGTTCAATTGGCGGATTAATTGCAATATATTTGTTAATATTAAGTGTATTATTTTTATATTCATTATTTGCTAAAAACAAAGTCGTTATTGCCCCAAATGATGTACCGATAATGGTTTTGGACTTAAATTTGCATTTATATTTATCCTCAAGTTCGCTTATTATCTTTTTTGTAATTAATGCAAGTTGTTTAGCATCTTCTGATGGTATCCCGGGTGTATAATTCTGCGGCATACTTTTTACAAATTCCCATTGAAAACTGCTGCCTTCAATTAATACAGAATATCCTGCATCATAAAACATTTTTCCAAAAACAACCGAATGATACGATTTTATCCCCTCACCTATTGATGGAAATATTATGACAACAGGTGCGTTTTTATTTTTCTGTAATAAATACCTGTACTTATATTTTTCTCTGCCCTGATATAGCTGAACAGAGGCCGTTTTAATTCTATTTGCAAAACTTCTGTTCCATACTGACAGGTCTGACCAAATCGAATCATTTATATCCGGCAGATTAAACAATGCTGTTCTCATTGAATCAATTACGGGAGATTGTGCATTATATTCGTCTAAACTTATATCAGCAGAAGGTTTTGAATGCTTGAGGATATAGCTTTCTTTTGTAATACCTTCTTTTAATAAATCTGTATATGTAACGTTTTCAACGTCAAAATTATCAATGCTTATATCTTTAGAAAGTCTAAGAGTTTCTCCATCTGTATTGTCTGCAAACGTATTATATTTTTTTTCGTGTTCGTCAATAACATCTGTTCTGTCTAAATTCTCAGATTTTATGTAGTTTTCAATACCGTATAATTTTTTTGCAATATCATAAGAATCAGCAAAATTGGACTCCACCATGTCGGCTAGAGGCTGCATATATGCCGTTTCATTTATTGTAAATCCAAGTTTGATAAGTGCAAGTATGGGAGTTCCAATATAACAAGTCGGATTAAGTGCTGTATCAAGACATTTTCCGCATAGTTCTCTTGGAGTGCAACCGTTTATACAGGGCATAACAAGATAATGTCCTTGATTGCATTTACATTTAGCCAGTGCCTGCTCCATATTTTCATTAACAGGCTCTAACTTAAACAAGGTTTTGGCAGGATCAAACATTCCTGCAAGTCCAATGGTAGAATTCGTTAAAAACCTTAATGTCTCCCTTCCGCTTCCTTTAAAATCCTTTTGTATTATTGAGCTTATTAAGCGTTTTGGAAATTCAATATTATTGTAAATACCTCTTATTCTATCCATTCCGTATTTAGGCATGATTGATGCCCAAAGGATATCAACAGGCTTAATAATGTACTTGTTTAGCTTGGTATTAAAACTAAATACTTTTCTGTTAAAATTTTCACATTTATCCTCACCCAAAAACATGCATGCGTAATCAGGATGCTTTGTCGGAGTGTTACTTATATATTCCTCAGCATAAGAAAAGTTTGCCATAAAAAATACGGACAAAATAATAAAAATAATTTTTATTTGTTTCATAATATCCTCTTATATAACCTCTTCAACTTATAAGTGTTATATAAAAGACTTTTAGCAGTATTACCCGAAAGATTAATCTAAAAGAGTACAAATTTATTATATTTTTTTAAATCGCTGAATTTTACACATCTGCCGTCTTTACAGGCAACTGTGAGAGAGAACTTGGCAGAACTTTTTATACTTGCAGGTACATCATAATCATCTAATAATTCAGCTTTATATGGATTTACAATAAAAAATTTATTATCTGACTGTATGTACACAGGTCTGAACGGATAAAATGCTCTAACATGTGCGAGTACTTCTTCGGCAGTTTCATTTGCGAAATTAAGTGTCATATCTTCAGGTTTGATATCTTTGTAGTACGAAGCCTCTGATTCATTTTGAGCAATTGGTTCAACACAACCGTTATTTAATTTTTCAAATAATCTTGCACATAACAATCTTGCTCTGAATACGGTTTTTTCTCTTAATTCCTTACCTGTATCAACAGGCAGAATTTCAATTTTATCTTGTGCAAGAATTCCGCCGGCATCATATTTATCTGTCATTAAGTGAAATGTAACTCCTGAATATTTTTCACGATGCCAGATTGTCTGAAGGTACGGATTTGGTCCTCTGTACTTTGGTAACAATGACGGATGTACATTAATTGTACCAATAACAGGCAAATTTATGACGTCATTATTGACCTTTTCCCCCCAAGTTCCGACAAGCAAAACGTCAGCATTAAGATTTAAAATTTCATTTTTAAATTTATCCGAGTTAATTGAACTACACTTTATGTCCTTTAACTTATATTTCTTTATTAATGTTAGTTCGGGAGAGTTATTTAATAAATCGTGTAAATAAAGTTGAAATGCAGACATATAAAGATTTTCATATCTAAGTATCCCGACAACCTCTGCCTTTGATAATAAAGCACCTCTAATAAGATTTGCTAACATTTTCCCTTTTCCTGCAATAATTACTCTCATGACTTATCCTTATTAGCAGCGTTATTTTTGAAATATTCTTGTGCTTTCTGAGACAAATTTATATTTTGCAGCGACATGTGATATCTTTGAATTAAGCCAATATTTTCGTTTTCTTCAAGTAAATCTCTTTTAGGAATTTTAACAGATGATTTAACCTTTTCAAATTCACTCGGAACATTTTTTTCCATAATCTTTGAAATTATATCATCTATATCACTGCCTGATACCCCGTATCTTGACGCAATTTCTTGCGGAGTAGCACCTTGAGGTAATTTATAAAGCCAATTAACAGTTAAAATATCACCCTGAGAAACCGAGTGGATACCTTTTTGGTGAGGGGTGTACATTATATCAGTTTTATAAGGGCTATGTCCGAGTCCTATTGCGTGTCCTATTTCATGTAAAATAGTATGATAAACTTCGCTTTCATCCCCGTATGACCGGTGAATTAGCCCGTCAGTTAATCCTATTGCAACTTCGGCACCATATAATCTGTGATTATTATCATAACTAAACAAACAGTGTCCCAGAGCAACTCGTTCAACCCTTTTCCAGTCAATATTAACATTTGACTCTAACAAAGTATTTACAACTTTAAAGGATACCTTACCTTTCGTTGCTCGCTGCCATTCATCAAGTGCTTTTTTTACAAGTGCATTATATTTATAATCCTGTCCTTGCTTAGAATAAAATTTCATCGGAGCAATATAAACATTCAGCGGCATAAAAGTCCACCGCATGAGACGTCCGTTTTTTAAGGATTCGGATACATAGGTTTTACTCTTCATATTTTTATTGTATAATAAAATCCGGAAAATGTGTATCACATGTATTTATAATATTTAATTAGGAGGGAATAATATGAATATAATGCAAATTATGAAACAGGCACAGAATATTCAGTCAAAATTAAAGACTGCTCAAAGTGAACTTGCAAGTATGGAAGTCGTTGGAGAAGCTGCTAATGGAGCTGTTAAGATTGTATGTGACGGACAAGGTAAGTTCAAATCAATCAAGCTTACAGCAGAAGCTATTAATCCGGAAAATCCGTCTGCTGTTGATGCTGACTCAATAGAAATGCTTGAAGATTTAATTTCTACAGCTATGAATCAAGCTGCCGAAAAGGCTTCTGCCGAAATGGAATCAAGAATGAAATCTGCTACAGGCGGATTAAATATTCCCGGATTCCCTGGATTTTAATTATGATTTATCCAAAGTCAGTTGCTACGCTAATTGAGCAATTTCAAAAATTCCCTTCGGTAGGACCAAAATCAGCACAGAGAATGGCATTCTATTTATTAAGAATGCCAATGTCTGAAGTGCAAAAAATTGCTCAGAGTATAATAGATGCAAAAGAAAATACAAAGACATGTGAGATTTGTTTTAACTTATCCTCAACAAGTCCTTGCGAAATTTGTCAGTCTGCAAGACGTGATAAATCTACAATTTGTGTAGTTGCTGAAACAAAAGACCTTATTGCTATTGAAAAGACAAATGAATATAACGGTTTGTATCATGTGCTTCAGGGCTTAATTTCTCCACTTGACGGAATTGGTGCTGATGATATCAGGATTAAAGAGTTATTAACACGTCTTACTGACGAGAATGTAAAGGAGATTATCCTTGCTTTAAGTCCTTCTGTTGAAGGTGAGGCTACAAGCCTGTATTTAACTAAATTAATAAAACCGTTTAGCATAAAAATATCCAGAATTGCTTTTGGTTTACCTGTTGGTGCTGATCTGGAATATGCTGATGAAATTACAATAGCTAAGGCTATCGAAGGCCGCAGAGAACTGTAAAATTCTACGGTTATCTAATTGTCAAAATTATATAAGTACTATAAACTCGGTATATGGATAATAATTTACTTAAAATAAATAATTTGTACGTTGAATACATTACAACTAATCCTGTCAATGATTCTAAACAGGTAGTTCATGCTGTAAATGGAGTGAATTTTACTATAAAAATCGGCGAGATTTTTGCTCTTGCAGGAGAATCCGGATGCGGCAAATCTACCTTAGCAAGGACTATACTAAATCTTGAAAAAGCTAAATCGGGTGAAATACTTTTTAAAGGCAAAAATATATTAACATTTACCCGAAAAGAGCTTAAAGAGTACAGAAAATCAGCACAAATGATTTTTCAAAATCCGTATTCTTCATTAAATCCTAAAATGAAAATAATAGATACATTAAAAGAGCCTCTGGATATTAATACAGATTATTCTGATATTGAAAAATACAATATAATCAATGATACAATAAAAAAAGTCGGACTCGATATTGACATAATAAACAAATATCCTCATGAGTTTTCAGGGGGGCAGCGTCAGCGTATAGCTATTGCAAGAGCTTTAATTTTAAATCCTGAATTAATTATTGCGGATGAACCTGTAAGTGCACTTGATGTAAGTATTCAGGCACAGATTATAAATCTGCTTAAAACTCTAAAAAATGACTATAATCTTACGTTTATTCTTATAACTCATGATATGAGCATAATAAAATATCTTGCCGATAAGGTTGCAATTATGTATTTAGGGGAAATTGTTGAGTATGGCACGTCTTCCCAAATATTCGTAAACCCTAAACATCCTTATACTAAAGCTTTGTTAAGTGCAGTACCAAAGCTTGATGGTACTAAAAGTGATGCAATTCCGCTTAGCGGAGATTTACCATCTCCTACAAATTTACCGTCCGGATGTAAATTTCATACTCGTTGTCCGTATTGTATGGATGTTTGTCGTTCATGTTCACCATCTGACAAGGAAGTTTTTGACGGTCACAACGTAAAATGTTTTTTATATTTGAATACATAAATATCGAAATTAATCTTTTACATCGTTTGTCCCGTTTCTGTACCCGATTCCTGCTCTATATCCTGATACTGAATACATAATAGGTAGTGCAGGTTCAATCCATTTTAAACCGGACATAACCGCAACTGTTGCTATATCATCCAGATGCAACCCAATATCTATTGCTTCCGGCTTTCTTTCCGAATACAAACCTTTTGTGTCATTATTGTGCAAAATAGGATTTATAATTTTTTGTCCGATTAAATTTGCAATAGCACTGCCACCTATTACACCTGTTGTAAGAATGCCGAATATCATTCCTACAGCTCTTGCGGTCTTGCTTTTAATATGTAATTTTTCCATTACACCAAGAGCCATGCCGGCACCAATATTACATAGAAATATATTTGCAAGGTACTGGTATGCACCTTCTTTAATTTTATCAGGAATTTTTGCTTTCCAATTTTTAGTTGTTAAGCTATCGCCTGCAATACCACCCGCAATACCACCCATTACGGGAATTAATCCGATTAAAGACAACTCACCTATTTTTGAAAAAATGTCAGATGAGGATATATTTTCAGGCTCAGGTACGATATTATTTAAAAATTCTTTGCCTTTTGCAGTAGCTTCCAGTTCATTTACAACTTTATAAAAATTCTTAAACCCAAAAATTTTACCACGTTCTTTTATTAATATATTCTTTAGACTTTCAGAAATTTTGTTATTGTGTACAAAATCATAAATAAGTCCACGATTATTGTTTACGGTTTCCCTTAATGTCATGGTCGTATCAGCACTGTTATTAAATATTTTTGAGGCAATTTTAGGTGCGGCTATTGCTGAAGTAATTGTAGCTGCCATAGTTATGCCGGAACTTATAAAAGTGCGTTTTCTGTTTTTTTTATCTGCGTTAAGTGTTTCCTTAATACAATATCCACTCCCTAATCCGGTCAGTATATATGGTACAGACCGTTCAAATTTTTTAACCAATATAGGTTGGTCCAAAAATTTTCCGCTAATTTTGATTATATTCATTTATGCCCTATTTATTTTCGTCTAAAAATTTTGAGGTAAATTTTTGATTATTTTTACAAAAAATAACAAATTTATCCAATCTATCAATCATGTTAGCCGATATAACATGCTCAATCTTGCAGGCGTTATCAGCAGCTTCATTTTCATCCAGACCTAAGACATCACACAAAAAAATTTTTAAAAGATTATGCCTTTTTATTACAGATTCAGCAGCATATTCCCCCTCTTGTGTCATTGATATTACTCCATATCTGCCATAAGTTATAAAGCCTAATTCTGCTAAACGTCTTAGAGCTTCGCTAACAGAAGCTCTGCTGACGTTTAGTTCTCTTGCAATATCTATCGGGCGAACCTTACCATTCGTCTTTATGTTATTACTAATAGCCTCCATGTAGTCTTCAAGACCTGATGTAATTTTTGCTTGCTTCATGATTATCTCCAAAATAAATGTAAGGCAAACCTAACATTTTGTCAAGAAATAAATTTGTAGTATTATTCAAATGGAGAGTACAAACAATGAATTTATCGACATTATTTGATTTAGGCAGAGATTTATACGCTATAAAAGCATACAATGACCGTTCAGGACTTGCACCTGTTCCATTAAGGTACTTTTTTGAGCTTACATACAGATGTAATTTACAATGCCCGTACTGTTATGTTGGTGATGACAGAAATAAGAATGAATTAACAACCGAAGAATGGTATAATATCATTGACCAAATCCCGTGGTACTCTTTTGTTACGCTTGTTGGCGGCGAACCCTTAATCCGAAAAGATTTTGTTGATATTCTTATGAAAACTTCAAAAAAAACTTTTGGAAAACTTAATGTTGTCTCAAACGGAATTCTTATAAATGATGATATAATTGATGCATTTATTAAGAGCAGAATGATGCTGTTGTCAGTTTCTCTGGACGGATACGGAGCCAATCATGATAAAAACAGGAATAAGCAGGGAATTTTTGATAAAATTATAAATAATTTTGAAAATATGAATTCCCGTTCAAAGCGTCCTATGATTGATATTAAGACAATTGTTCTTGAGAATAATTTGGATGATTTGGTAAAATTATATAAAATGTGCATAGAAATGAAGTTTAACTTTTTTTCAATATCATTTTTACGAAATAATAACTTAAAACAAAATTCTGTGTTGTTTGATTCGTTTGTACCGGAGTTTAACGGAAACTATCCGATTAAAAAATATTTTGACATGGAACATTTTACGGAAGTTTACAAAGAATTATATGCTTTATCAAAAAAATCAAATGTAAAAATAAGATTTTCTCCAAAATTTGAATATAATTCTGATCCGCTCAAGACTATTCAAAAATTTTTTGAACTTCCTGAAGATAAACCGGTAGCTGAAATATATAAACCTTGTAAATATCCGTTTTCAAATATGATGATAACACCTGCGGGTGATGTTTATCCATGTCTTTCTCAAAAAATCGGTAATGTAAAAGATATGAAAATAAAAGATGTATTTAACTTACCGCATTACAGATGTTTCAGAAAAAATCTGCAAATATCAAAAGTTTTTGGTGCTTGTCAGATGTGCTGTGAACTATGTGTACAAGACAATATCTAGGCGTATTTATTGTTGTATTGTCTTATTATATCTGTATTGAGTCCATATTCTGCTGACAAGTGATAATGCAGCTCCGACAACACCAAGACTAAACAAAAACGGAACCATTGCTATTTTTGTTTTTGCTTTGAATAATTCCTGAATTTTTCCTTTTAGCAGACTTTCATCACCATTTACGCATTCTTTTGCAATCTTAGGAATATCGTTTAGTGAAGCAACTGTATATTCTCCGTTTTGTTTGTTATATTTAAGAATCTCAGGGTGTTTTCTGTCCTGATAGAGAATTTTTTTAAATTGCTCATCAAATAATGTGCTGCCAAATATCGTATATGCCGCAATTATCGGAACTCTTGTTGCGACTTCTTGGACATCAAGTTTTCCTCTGTCTTTCGCTGCACCAAAATATCCTGCGACACCCGAAAGGACAGTTACAGCCAATTGTCCGTTTCCTAAAGCCAGACTACCATCTGATTTTCTTGCAAAATCAAGATTAACATATTTGTTTAGAAATTTTTCCAGTTTATTATTAGATATTCCAAATTTATTCAGCCCTGCATAAATTTTAGCACCCGGATTTAAGAAGTATTCGCAAGCCTTTGACACAGCCTTGCTCTTTTGTCCCGCAGTTCCGAGAAGTATGCTCAATCCAAGAGCAGAAATTGAAAATAATCCTGCTTTTTTAAGGTGTTCCTTTGAACTATTTTCGACTTTTTGCTGTTTTATCTTATCCTCACCTGATTTGTTCTTGTCTAAATTTGCAACACTTGTAAAATCAGCCTGCTTAAACACCTTTAGTGTAAACAAGTTTTTTGCAAAGCTTAGTGCATATTCTGCAGCCGGAATTAATGCACAGCTTAATACTATAGCCGCCTTAGCCGGAAGCAATCTTTGAGCGTTTGCCTTATTTGACTTTAAAATTTCTGAAACAGGCTTTGAAACTTCACCTTTTAACTCTTTAGGTAATGATTTAGCAAATATTTTGCGTCTTGAAATATATTCCCCGACTAAAGACGGCAAATAGAAAAATAATGCCCCCTCAAATACTTCAAGGAATGTAACTTCTGATAAATCGGCTATACTTCTTGAAAATACCGCCTTTGGTATCCAGTTTGTAATTGTTGCCTGTGCAAACCTTGAGTGCGATAAACCGGAATCCCCTTCTTTTAAATCAATTATCTTTGCAATTAATCGTTGTTTCTTGGAAAGATTTGACGTTAAATCTTCTGAAAGTCTTGCAGCTGTCTTTACACCTGATTTAAATGCTATATTTTTATTGTTATAATTTGATTTTGTGTTTATATCGTAAATGTATGTCATTGTAATTGTTCCTTATTAAACTGTTTGTACGCAAAATAAAAGCCAGCGTATGACTTTTTGTTATCGCCGGCTTTATCCTATTCCTTAAATTGTGAAACAATTACATTCGGCAGGCTAAAGTCGGCATGCACATCATCATTTGCATGCTCATCATAGCCATCATATTCATATTGTTACCGAATTTTGTTTTCAAAACTTTTTCCTTTTAATTTCATATTAAGTGTATGGTAAACCTATTTATATGTCAAGGATTTTATGTTATAATTATAAAAGATGCTCGGAGGAATGATTCATGTATGAATTTCCATTTGAACTGGACGATTTTCAAAAAGAGGCTTGCGAATATATTACTAATGGACAGAGTGTGGTCGTTTGTGCCCCAACAGGTGCAGGGAAAACTGTAATTGCTCAACATGCAATTCATTGTGCTTTAAAAGATAATACTCGAATATTTTATACAACACCGTTAAAAGCGTTGTCGAACCAAAAATACTATGATTTTTCCGAAAAATATGGCAGCGATAAAGTAGGTCTGCTAACGGGTGATACCTCCATTAACAGAAATGCACAGATAGTTGTAATGACAACTGAAGTGTTCAGAAATATGTTATATGGAACAAATTTAGGTGCTGTTGCAGACAATTTAAAGAACGTAAAATATGTAGTACTTGATGAAGTTCATTACATGAATGACGAACAGAGAGGAACTGTTTGGGAAGAAAGTATTATATATTGCCCGACTGATATACAGATAATTGCACTTTCTGCTACTGTTGCTAATGCTGACGAATTAACAGCTTGGATTAATACGGTTCACTCTAAAACTGAGCTTGTTAACACAGATTTCAGACCTGTTCCGTTGAAATTCTTTTATTTTGACAGTTCTCAACCCGATAAAATTTTACCGATGTTCACTCCGACAGGGCAGCTTAATAAAAAAATTAAACCTGAAAAAAGGGTTTGGGGCAATAAAGCTAAAAAGCAAAAATCTTATGTACGCAATATAGTAAAATGTCTTGCCGAACAGGAAATGCTCCCTGCTATTTATTTTACATTTTCACGAAGAAAATGTGACGAACAAATGGAAAAATGTGCTGATTTGAATCTTGTTTCAAGAGGCGAGCAGGCGAAGATTCGCCAGATAATTGACGAATACATAGCCGAAAACCCTCATTTGTACAATAATAAACACATTGAATATCTTGTACAGGGTGTTGCTTCGCATCACGCTGGTCTGTTGCCGGCTTGGAAAAATCTTGTTGAAAAATTATTTCAGCAAGGATTAATTAAAGTGGTTTTTGCAACAGAAACACTTGCTGCAGGTATAAATATGCCGGCAAGATCAACTGTTATCAGTTCAACAAGCAAACGTACAGACAGCGGACATAGAATGCTTACTGCAAGTGAATTTTTACAAATGTCAGGGCGTGCCGGCAGGAGAGGCATGGATGAAGTAGGTTATGTTACTGTGGTAGGCACTATGTTTCAAACTCCTGAAGAGGTTGCAGAACTGGTATTAAGTGATGCCAATCCGCTTGAAAGCAGATTTTCGCCGAGTTATTCTATGGTATTAAATCTGTTACAGAGATTTTCGCTTGATGAAGCAAAAGAGCTTATTTTAAAAAGTTTTGGCTATTTTTCATCAGACAGCAGACTAAAACCTCTGCTTGAAATGCAGGCAGCTTATGATAGTGATATTGCCGAAAGAGCATTTGTTTGTCCGTTCAGGAAGACAGATAGTGATTTGCGTGAGTACGATAAAATTCGTAACATATATGTTCAAAACAGAAGAACTTACAAAAAAATCTGCAAGCAGGAAAAATCGAAAAATCGTCCTCTATCTGATGATGCCAAAAAGTTCGGAATAGAAACTAAAGAATTACTCAATAAAATGCATACTTTCCTGTGTGACACCTGTAAACTGTATAAAAAACACACTAAGAATGTCGAAGTTATCGAACGTATTGAAGCCAGAAAAAGGAAATTATCCAAAGAAATTGAAAAACAAAGAGATATATTTTGGAATAAATTTTTGTCACACAGAGCTGTTTTGTATGAATTCGGATACATAAATGACGATTATCCTACCGATAACGGAATAATGACTTCTCAAATTCGTTCGGAAAATGAATTATATATTGCTGAAATTATAAATTCAAATGTACTCCTAAATCTTACTCCTTCTCAATTAGCCGCTGTTATATGTGCTATTACAACAGAAGATTTAAGAATTGATATTCCGTATTTACCATTTTCAACACCTGTAAGAAAAACACTAAATAAAATCCGTGATATCAGGAGAAAAGTTGAAAAAGTGCAGTCAGCAAACGCAGTAGAAGCCCCTTGTTACATAAATCCATACTTTTCATCTCTTATTGAACTCTGGGTTGAAGGCTCTGAGTGGGAAACAATTATAGAGCAAATTGATATGGGTGAAGGTGATATCGTAAGAGCCTTCAAACGTGTTGTTGATGTATTAAGGCAGTTTACTACAATCTCAAATGTGCCGGAAGAGCTTGTATTTACTGCAAGAGATGCAATCGACAAAATCCAGCGTTCTCCTGTTGATATTGATTAAACCAATAATAAGTGTAAATTTACCCTTATTTAGTTTTGTAAAAGCTTGTTATATTTGCACTTGAGAGATATGTAAATTTATGTTACAATAGTAGTAGGAAGAGATATAAATTCTAAAATCTTCTGATGAGTGTTATACCCCACACCACTCTTAAATAAAAAAGGTATCCTGTTACTAATAAAATATAGGTGACGAGATGGATACTCTGGATTTGTACAAAGAGAATAGCGAGAATACGGCGAAGCTGACGCTTAATTTAGCCATTTTAAGTGTTGCACTTTTGTCATTGCCACTGCTTTCAGGTGCACCTATTATGGCAGATGATATTATGCTTGCACATGCACCTGTTCCTGCCATAAACATAGATACAGGGCAGATTTATAATGAAATTTTTGAAACTGTTTCACCGCAAGCAAGAATAGATAAGTTTAATAATAGTGTTAAGCAGCGTTATCCTAATGCAGTTATAAAAGATGTTGATATTGGTGTAAAACACATTAAAATTACAAAATACTATGACGGTAAACCCGTAAAAATAAACTTAGTCGAAATTGATCGAGGATTAGCTAAAAATTACGAACTAAAGCCTGCTTTATCTTCAAACTTAAATAATTTACAAAGCAGACGGACAATTACAACAATTGCAAAAAATACAAATTCAATTGTTGCACTGAACGGCACTTTCTTTAAGCCTCAAACAGGAGTTCCGCTCGGGACATTGATGATTGATAAAAAAATGTACACAGGTCCTATCTACAACAGAGTTGCTCTGGGCATATTTGATGACGGATATGATGTAGCAAGAGTTGAGATAAATGCAAAATTAAAAGCAAACGGAAATACATTAAAAATAGATAACATAAATCAGCCAAGAATGTTATCAAGCTATGTTCTGGCGTACACCCCGGAATGGGGAAAAACAGCACCTCCTAGTCCTAAATACGGCTATCAAATAGCAATAAAAAATAATACTATTATTGAGTCATCATCCAATCCTCTGGTCATACCTGAAGGCGGCTACGTTATCGTAGCCCCTCTCAGGGCTTTGCGGCCGTTTCTAAATGCCAAAAAAGTAAAAGTAGATATAGCAACCAAGCCGGAATGGAAAAACGTAAAACACATAATAAGCGGTGGTCCATATCTCGTAAAAAATTCAAATGTTTATGTAGATTTATCTGCACAAAAACTTAATGCAATTGGCGGGAAAAACCCAAGAAGTGCTATCGGATACACAAAAGATAATACATTAATAATGGTGGCTGTAGATGGCAGAGAACATCAATCAGTCGGTATGACTTTATGGCAGCTTGCGAGTTTTATGCAATCAATAGGCTGCGTAAATGCAATAAATTTGGACGGCGGAGGTTCGACCGTAATGTATGTTAACGGACAGGTTGTAAATAATCCTGCATTCAAAGGCGGTATCGCAATCTCCAATGCCCTCGTATTAGCGAGAAAATAAGGAAACTTTAAAAAGTTTCGGGCGTGGCGAGTGTCACGCCCTTCGTTTTTTCATACAAATACAGTATAAAATTTTGTGCGAATTATATGTTCGGTTGATGTTAAATTTTAGAAATTTTCGCATAATAATAGTGTCCCGTATGGGTTATATAATATAGGTGGTTAGATAATGAATTTACATGAACAGTGCTTATTACGCTATTTAAAGAATCCTGATGAGTTAACATATTCTACCGAAATATTAAAACTTAATAATTTTATACTTGAAAAGCAGTTTTTAATAAAAAATTTTGTTGCCAAATCATCTAATATCCACTATACTAATAAAGTGTAGTTTTGGATAAATTGTAATGATAAAAAAGTTTGTATATACACTTTGGTTAATTTTATTTTGTGTTTGCGTATTTATTTTTATAAAAGATACAAATTTTAGAAATTTTTTAATTATGATGGAAAACAGAACATTTGACATGCGTCAGAGCGTTCTTGTTCAGAATAATGCAAAAAAGCATAATGATAATATAGTAATAATTGCCGTTGATGATGCTTCTTATGAATATATACTTGAGAAATACGGCGAATGGCCTATTCCAAGAGATATTTATGTTAAATTAGTAAATTATATTGAGGCTCAAGAGCCGGAAGCCGTAGCATTTGATTTAATGTTTGTAAAATCACTTAAATCAAATCCTAAATCTGACAAAGCTTTAATAGAAGCATTCAAAAAGTATGATAATTTATATACGTCAATGAATTTTGATGATCAGGACGAAACGTTAAGACAACCGCCAAAATTACCTAAAAAGCTTACTGTTAATGTAGATAACAATTCTCCAGCCGTTGATTTGGAAATAAATTCTTATACTAATTGCCGTAAAATACTTGACGGTATAATTAATGCCACATCAAATATCGGGATAACAAATGTTACACGCTCTGATGATGGTATTCTCAGGAAAATTCCGGTTTTTCTCGGCTACAATGGTGAATATTATCCTCAGCTTGGATTTGCTGTCGGGCTAAATCACTTAAAACGTGAAGGCTCATATACCGGCAGAAACTTTACTATTGATTATAATTCAAATTTAAATGTTGGAAACAGATCAATATACCTTGATAATGACGGAAGCGTAATACTAAATTGGTACGGTGGAAATAAAACATATCAGTATATTCCGTTATATAAGCTGATACAAATATCCAGCGGTAAAGTTCCTGCAGGAGATATTAATTTTAAGGATAAGATTGTATATTTTGGCACTACTGCAGCAAGTCTTTTCGATATAAAAACAGTTCCTGTTTCAAGAAATTTCCCCGGTGTTGAAATTCAAGCCACATTTATAAATAATTTGATAGATAATAACTTTATCAAAAAATTTAACAGAGTTTATACAGTTGAAATAGGCTTGATTTTAGCACTTATAACAATATTAATTGTACTAAGTGAAAATTCAGCTTTTATGGGTGCAATAGCCTCTATGTCTGTGTACATGCTTTATGTATTCTTAACTTATTTCCTTATGAAATACTTTAACTGGTGGCTTGATATTGTATATCCGTTATTATTTGCTATTATTACCTTTATCGGTGCATATATCATTAAATATTTGATTAAATCAAGAGATTTTGAACAGCAATATATACTTGCTACAACAGACGGATTAACAGAATTATATAACCATAGATACTTCCAAGAACAAATGAAACAAATGGTTGATTCATCAAAACGCTATGAAACTCAGTTTTCATTGATAATTTTGGATATTGATTTTTTCAAAAAATTTAATGATACTTTTGGTCATCAGGCAGGTGATGCTGTATTAAGACAAGTTGCACAAACTTTAAAAAAGAATGTCCGTTCCTCTGATATCGTATGCAGATACGGCGGCGAAGAAATGAGTATTATACTTGCAAATACAGACTATGAAACGGCTGTTTCAACTGCAAAAAAAATCTGTAGCAGAGTATCCGCAAGACCTTTCAAACTACCTAACGGTAAAGATACTACTGTTACGATAAGCTTAGGGGTTTCTACTTATCCTAAAGACGGTATTACATCCTCGGAATTAATCGAAGCAGCCGATAAACATTTATATAATGCAAAAAATAATGGCAGAAACCAAGTGGGGCTTTAGTTTTTTACAATGTAAAGTTTTGTAAATCTGCTTGTTTAAATAGGCAATTATTTGTGGAATATATACTTTATATATTTAAGAGTACAAGCACGAGGTATATATTATGACAGCATACTGGTCCGCCATGGTATCATTAGCAACTAGAAGACTACAAAGTATAAGTAGTCAAAAAGTGAGCTTAGATAAACGTGCTATTTCCATTAAAGAGAGAATTAGTACAATGCAGGAAAATCAGAATACTATCTGGTCAAATTATGAAATCATGAACAGCCAGAAATATCTTGCATGTTCAAATCAAATCCAACAGAGAATTTCTCAACTGCAATCGCAAAATCAAGATGGTTCCAAAAATGCACAAATTCAAGATTTGTATACTCAACTGCAAACAGCAAAGACAAGTGCAGATATGGAATTAAATCGAATGAAACAACTTTATAATGAAGAACAACAAGCACAGTTAAAACCGTTGCAGCAAGAACAAAATAGAATGGAAACAAGAAAGCAAGACCTGCAAAATGATGAAGAAACTTGGAAACTCTTAAAACAAGATTATCAGCAAAAAAATAAAGAAAGTAATCAGGAATTTTACGGAGCAGGTAAAACATAAAAAATATAAAAAACGGAGTTTAGCTCCGTTTTTTTGTGGATATTTGCATAAGATTTATTTGTGATATAATACCTTTTAGAAAGAGGTTTAATTATATGAAAGTTAGCGTTAGAGTACCGGCAACCGTTGCTAATATAGGTCCGGGGTTTGATTGCTTAGGTTTAGCAATCCCGCTTTATAATACTATAACTATTGAAGAGACAGTTTTACCGGGTACGGGCGTAGAAATAAATGTTCTTGCTAATGAAGATGTTACAGATGAATTATCATTAGAACATATCCCAATGGATGAGAACAGCATAATTTATAAAGCAGTTGAACTTTTATATAACTCTATAGGACAATCTCCAAGTGAATTGAAAATAACAATTCACTCTGAGATCCCAATTGCAAAAGGACTTGGTAGCAGTGCTGCTGTAGTTGTCGGAGGATTGCTTGCGGCAAACCAATTGCTTGGATGTCCTGCTGATGAAGCAGCCTTATTATCCATAGCTACGGAAGTCGAAGGGCATCCGGATAACGCTACACCGGCTATTGTAGGCGGACTTGTTTTGACTTCAACCGAAGAAGACGGTAGCATAACCTATAGAAAACTTCCTTGGCCTGAAGAATGGGTTTTAACGCTGTGTGTACCTGAAACGGAATTGGCAACTGAAATTTCTCGTTCTGTTTTACCTGCGGAAGTTCCGATTGGGGATGCAGTATTCAATGCTCAGAGAATGGCTATGTTTGTACATGCTCTTCACACAAAAGATGATAATTTAATGAAACTTGCACTAAAAGACAAATTACACCAGCCTTACAGAATGAAATTAGCTCCGGGATTAGAAAAGCTTATGCAGAATTTGAAGCATGAAGAATCTGTGTTAGGCACAGTTTTGAGCGGAGCAGGACCTTCTGTTCTTGTAATATCTAAGAAAAATAATCTTGAAAAAGTTAAAAATATAATTAGAGATACATGGAATGACCTGAATATCAGAGTGCAATTGTACAATATGCCTATTGAACAGAATGGTGCAATTATCGTATCCGAGTAATTATTATATATTACGTTATATTAATATATAGCCTCAAAGCCGCTTGTAGTGTACAATTTACCTATGTTTAATTTTTATCCTTATGCTACAAATGACGGGACAGTAGGACTTTACAGCCCAACTGATAATGATATATACCATTCCTCCTATGGGGCTGTAACAGAAGCATACGAAAAGTTTATTTTGCCGGCAGATATAGTGTATCAGATACTGCACAATGATAAATTAAATGTTTTAGATATTTGCTATGGCATAGGATATAATTCTAAATGTTTTCTAAATTTTATTTTAAATTTAAAATCAAAAAAATTTTTTAAAAATTATTTAAATTACAAAAATCAGTTATCAGTATATAACTCTAAGATACATACTGATAATATTAGTGATAAAAGTGTTTATAACGACAAGATATATGTCGATAATAAATTTCGAAACAATCCTAAGGATTATAACTATCAGATATATGACAATAATATTTTGAATTATGATTGCGTAAACAAACTGCATGAGAAGATAAAAAATAAAATTTTTAATGAAAATTTTAGAATTTCTATAGATGCAATAGATAAAGATGAAAATTTAGTATTTTTGTCACCATTTATAATAAATAAAGTTTTGAAAAATAAAAATAATAAATTAAATTTTAAAAATGAAAAAATTGAAAAATATCTTAATTCCCCAAATATCAATAAAATTCAAGATAATAAAAATAATAATGAAATTGAAAATAAAATATATACAAGACTTTTAATAAGCCTCACTGAGATTTCATTAAGCATAAACAGATATATACTCCGAGAAATAATAGATCAGGCTCCGGAAATTAGAGATAATCAGGATGTAATAAAAGTTTTAAATGACACTAAATATTCCGGCTTTTTTTCAGCCTCCATAACAGACGAATTTAAACTTTATACAAATCTTAGTATAAACAATACTCCAACAAGCACATTAAACGGCTTCTTACATAATATATATTATAAGTATATATCAAATCGTCATAAAAATGATTTTAAATGCACTAATTTCAGTAATATTGATTTCATCATAAAAATTAATGATGCAAGACCCGAACTAATTAACTCAAAAAAGATATATGATATTGTATTTTTAGATGCTTTTACTCCTGCAAAATGCCCGACACTATGGTCATTGGAATTTTTAAAGCTAATTTATCAACATTTATCTGACGATGGTATCCTGCTCACATATTCAACTGCCGCTCCCGTTCGAAATGCACTTATAGAATGCGGATATTTTATCGGTGAAAATTATAATCCGTTTAAAAATAAATCAGAAGGTACTATTGCCTCCAAAAATAAAACTCTTATAAAATATCCGCTCTCAGAATTCAATTTAGGACTTTTAAAAACGACCGCAGGTATAATTTATCATGATGAAAATTTAACAGGGCTTAATTCCGAAATATTAGAGCGAAGAAAAAATGAAGTTTTAAATTCAAATTTAACATCAACAACGCAATATAAAAAATTACATAAAAATATTATTAATTAGTTGCCAAATGTTATCTGATGAACTAAAATTAATTATTATGAGTAAATATGATTTAGTTGTAGTTGGTGGTGGTACTGCCGGTTGTGCTGCGGCATACATGGCAGGGAAATTAGGTTTTAAAACACTTATCGTTGAAAAGAAAGCACACCTCGGTGGTGCTATGACTTCAGGGCTAGTTGTTCCGGCAATGAAGTCGTCACAAAGAAAATTAAATATCAGATTTTATGAAGATTTAATCAAAGAAATGAAATCGTTGGGGGGACAGGTAACATATCAAGATAATCCCGGCTGGTTTAATCCTGAATTACTTAAAATTGCACTGGATAATTTAATGCAAAAGGTTTCTGTTGACGTTATTTTTAATGCTTATGTTGCAGTTATTTCTACAGAGGGTAAAACAATAAACGGCTTAAATATAAAAAGTGATATATTATCTTCATATAACTATACGATAGATACTGATAAACTTCCTAATGATAGAGATAAGTTATCGGTATATGTCGAACCGAGATATGTTGTAGATTCAACAGGAAATTCAGAAATTTTTAAAAAATTAAATTGCAAATTTTTAGATAATGAAAATGAAACTCAACCTTCAAGTTTGCGATTTATTATGTCAGGAATTGATTTGAATAAATTTTCTGACTGGTTATATGAAATTGATAATAACAGGGAAGTTACGTCAAGAGACACTATAGACGGGGTATTACACCTTTCTACGGCTTGTACATGGGATAAGAACAATAAATGGGCTCTGTACCCTATATTTAGGGCAGGTGTAGCTAATGGGCTATTAAAACCTTCAGATAGCAACTATTTTCAGGTATTTACCATACCGGGGATGCCGAATTCACTGGCTTTCAACTGTCCAAGAATAGTTGATAACGAAGGTGCTTTTAGCTTGGATAATATCACTAAATCCCTACAGGAGGGACGTTCCGCTATATTAAGATTATCGAAATTTTTTAATAAATATTTTCCCGGATTTAAAAATGCATATATATCGAACATTGCTGATGAGCTTGGCATAAGGACTTCTCATAGAATATCGGGCAAATACGTTTACACTATGGATGATATAGTGTCCGGCAAAAAATTTGAACATCCGGTTGCAGCAGCGGATTATCCGATAGATATTCATTCTGCTGACAAAGATTGTTCTGTATTAAAAAAGGTTCAAGAGTATGAAATTCCTTTGGAATCCCTGATGTCAGATGAATACGATAATTTATTTGCAGCCGGACGTAACATCTCAGCAGATTTTATGGCACAAGGGGCAATAAGAATACAACCTACTTGTTTTTCTATGGGTGAGGGTATAGCACGATATTTAGCATCATTTATCAGTGTGGACTAATTTTTCTGATAATATTTCTGCTGCATTTAGCAGAGGATCTATTGTTGTTGAATATGGGGGAGCATAAGTTAAGTCATTTGCTGCAAAATCTTTGACTGTAAGTCCTGCCAGAATTGCACTTGTCAGAGTGTTTATTCTTTTATCGGTATCACCTGTTCCGACAGCCTGTCCGCCAAGAATTCTGCCTGTCTTTGCATCAGCAACAAGTTTTATCGTAATATTTTTAGCATCCGGCATATAACCGACTTTATCAAACTTAGTTACAGTTGTAGAAATTGTTTCTATATTGTGCTTTTCCGCATTTTTCTCAGTTAGACCGGTAAGGGAAATACTGAGTTTTAAGCATCGAGTTACAGCTGAACCAAGTACACCTTTAAATTCATCATGTCCTCCTGCGGCATTTATAGCAGCACATCGTCCTTGTTTGTTTGCAGTTGAGCCGAGAGGTACCCAAATAGGAGTATTTGTAATTATAAAATTGGTTTCTGCACAATCACCGCACGCATATATGTCATTTATAGAAGTCTGCATAAATTTATTTGTTAATATTGCACCGGTTTCTCCTATTTTAATGCCTGAGTCTACAGCAATATCTACATTCGGCTTTACTCCTGAACAAACTATTACTATGTCGCAATCAATATCTTTACCTGTGTCTGTAATAGCACCTGTTACACCATCGGCATCTCCTCTAAATTCAACAACATTTTCAGATGTTAGTATTTCAAATTTGCCATCACTCACCATATTAAGCTGTTCATAAACGCACTTACTCATATCGGAATCCAACAAGCTTAATATAAATTCACCCTTCTCAATCATAACCGTATAAATTTCGTTTTTAACAAGAGCTTCAAGCATTTCAAGACCAATGTATCCACCCCCGATTATTACAGCTCTTTTTGTTGAGTGAATTCTATCTTTTATGTTTATAGCATCTTCAATTTTTCTTACAGTATAGATATTTTTATACCAAATATTTTTAATGTTTGGCAAAATTGGACTGGCACCTGTAGCAATAATGAGTTTATCGTATTTATCAAGAAAAGCATTATTTGTTGCTAAATCTTTTACCAAAATTTGTTTACTTTCAGGTAAAATTTTTATTACTTTATGCTTCAATAAAACGTGAACCCCGCTTGCCTCAAATTCTTCCGGACTACGGACAAGCAGAGTTTCAAAATTTTCAAAATTCCCTTCAATATAATACGGAATTCCGCATGATGAATAGGAAACATGAGTATCATCAGTATAGATTATTACTTCTGAATCATTATCAAGTTCTCGTCTTGCTTTTGCTGCGGCTTTTGCTCCTGCGGCAACACCACCAATAATAATAATTTTCATACCTTCAATATATAGTATTAAAAAATTAAATCTATTCTCTGAATGGCTAATTTAAACAAGATGTTCCAAGGAATGTTTCTTTCATAAATTCGCAATAACAATCCAAATCACTCTTAAATTCTTCAGCTTTGTCAACTAAATTTTCTAAATCAACAATTATACCGTCTTTTTTAAGATCTTCATACATAATACACACATCTCCATTTATGCATGTATTTACGGATATTTATTTAAAAAACTTTAGCTTTAAATTTGATAATTTTACAAAAATTAATTATCCTTTTCGCTATAAACAAGCTTTTTTCTCAAACTCCACTGAAACAGAGTTAAAACAAGTATTATAAAAAACAACACATAAGCAATCGCACTGGCTTTCCCTGCGTTAAAATATTCAAAAGCATTCTTATATACAGCATAAACGAGTACATTTGTGCTGTCAAACGGTCCTCCTTCAGTCATTAAATAAATTAAATCGAATACCTGAAAAGAACTTATTGCTGTAATTATAACTACAAAAAATATTGTCGGGGAAAGCATTGGTATAGTTACATTTTTAAACACTTGATATGAGTTTGCACCATCGATTTTTGCCGCTTCAAAAAGGCTTTGAGAAATCCCGCTCAACGATGATAAAAATATTAGCATGTTATAACCAATAAGCTTCCACACAGACACAATTATCAGGGCAGGCATGGCATAATTTGCGTCGTATAGCCAGTTTATATGCAAATGTAAAAACGTATTTAACAATCCGATATTTGGATCAAATATCCACTGCCAGACTACACCTATTACAATCATTGGTGTAATAAACGGTAAAAAATATGCCGTTTTATAAAATTCTGAGCCTCTGATTTTACTGTTCAGTATGGCTGCCAAAATTAAAGGTATTACAACGCCTAACACAGATGTTGATATTGCAAAAACGACAGTATTAATTAATATTTTATAGAAAACAGGTTCGGAAAATATTATTCTGTAATTTTCAAAACCAACAAATTCAATAGGATTTAGTAAATCCCATTTAGCAAAACTTAGTGCAAAAGAACAGATTAATGGTATTATGATAAATATTAAAATTCCGAATAACGCAGGGAACAGAAATATACATACAACACTACGCTCATTTGTAACCAGTTTTTCAAAATATTTGTTCATGATAATATTATACTATAATTAGGGAGAATAAGCTATGAGCAACAAATATGAACACGCATTCGGTAAAAATGATATAAGAGGAATTTATGGTGAAGATGTCACCGAAGAACTATTTTTTAATATCGGGAAAAGTTATATTACTTACCTGAAAAAATATTCTGAAATTAAAACTTCTGATATGTATTTGACAGTATGCATGGATGCAAGGACGCATTCTCCTTCGCTTGCTAAAGCTTTAATTGCCGGAATCACATCTGTCGGTGCTAATGCTATATTCTTAGGTCTTGCACCAACACCAATAGGGTATTATTCGGAAGTTGTAGGAGTTCCTGAAGAGATTACCAACGGGAATAAAGTTATTGCTGCATGTATTATTACTGCAAGCCATAATCCTAAAGAATATAACGGTATGAAGCTAACATTTAAAAACAGAACTTTATCTGAAACTCAAATCCGCGAGTTAAAAGAAATTACGCTTTCAAACTGGACGAATAATGTTACTGATGGCAACCAAAACTTAACTGTTAATTACAATATCATACCTTCATATATAGAAGAGATGGTAAATAAATTCGGTAAAATCGGAAGTGGCGTAAAAGTTATTGTTGATAGTGCAAATGCAACAGGCGGCGTTGTAGGTCCCGAATTATACAGAAAACTCGGATGCGAAGTTATTGAACTGTTTTCTGAACCTGACGGAAATTTCCCGAACCATCACCCTAACCCTAGTGTTGAAAGCACTTTAGATACATTAAAATTAAAAGTTAAAGAATTCGGTGCCGATGTAGGTATCGCCTATGATGGGGACAGTGACAGAATTGGTGTAATTGATAATGAAGGAAATTATTTAACCGGAGATAAATTATTACTGATTTATGCTCAAGATCTCATTTCTGATTGCAAATCCAAAGGAATTGTTCCAAATATTGTTAGTGAAGTCAAGTGTTCGCAGGTATTGTATGACACAATAGACAATATAGGCGGAAAATCCCACATGTGTAAAACCGGTCACGGATATATAAAAAGTATGATGTATGAAACAGGAGCATTGCTTGCAGGTGAAATGAGCGGTCATACATTTTTTAAAGACAGATATTATGGGTTTGATGACGCAATTTATGCCGGATGCCGTATTATTGAAATAATTTCAAAAAATAAGAAAATTAATCCTGCTTTTACAATTAAATCAATGTTAAAACCGTTTGATGCAGTATATTCATCTCCTGAGCTAAGATATCCTTGTCCGAATGAATTAAAAAAATCTACTTTAGATGCGGTTGAAAACAAAATTAAGCAAAATAAAAACATATTTGATGCTGAAATCAAAGATATTATAACTTTGGATGGTATGAGAATTGTATTTGACGGAGGGTTTACTCTAATTCGCCAAAGTAACACCGAACCGGTATTTACACTGCGTTTTGAAGCAAAAACTCAAGAACAGGCTGACAAATTTAAAGATGTAATGTGCCGTATGTTAGACGAAATTCTGGCTGTAAAAGCTAACTAATGTAAGATTACATAATTATTTGTTCATCAGCTATCAGTTCTGACGGACTGTAACCCAATGCCCTTGAAATCTTTTCGACAACATCCAGACTTGGAGAACATACTAAACCCTCAATCTGCGATATTGTCGAATGTCCTACACCTGCAAATTTTGCAAGTTTATCCTGAGAAATTCCTCTTCGTTCTCTTTCAAACTTTATTCTCATTGCAAATTTTTGAGCCAGTCTTGATACTTTGTCTTTTCTCTTATTCATAATAAAATTATACAAAAAAAAACCTGATTTTATAGGGTAATCAGGTTAAAAATTTGTAGGGGAAAAATTAATTGGAGTTATTTTATGAAAACTTAAAATCTTTATATTAGATGAAGTGCCTGTCTGTTAGCAACGGCTATGAAGTTCATCTGTGCTAATAATATGTCCGAACGATCAACATAAGGTTGTGCAGGGTTAACATTAGTCGTTACTTGATCTTTGTACATATTGTTCAATTTTTCATCAATCTTTTTTAAATTTGCAACAGCCATTTTGAACTCTCTCTTTCATTTGCTCTTCGTATATATATAAAGTATATACGTTTTGTTAAATTTCAAGACTTATTAGTTTTGTTACAATTCTTAATATTACTTTGAGAAATAGCAATTATGACGCAATTTTCTTAAAATAAATGTTTTTATAGTATTATAGGGAAAATTGTGTATGTTGGAAAATCTCGATGTAAAAAAGAATTATAATAATACTGCTTTTGGGACAACAACCAACGGATTTGGGATGAATTCAGCCGCAGGGAATCCTGTACCGCCTATGCAGGCACAAATAGATATGTCTAAGATTAATGAAGCAGCTGCTGATTCTTATTTAGGACAAAGAATTTCCTCTTTTGAAGACATTGATCCGTTAATACAATACGGAGTTACAATACCTACATGGATTGTTATAAATCAGGCTATGGACAGGTATTTAGCTGCGTGCAGAGGAGATTATAACGGTACAATCATACACAAATTCGGTGCTTTTGGGGATAAAGTAAGCAGTATATTGTTTGATAACCCGGTAGGACAAAAATTAAATGAACTTACAAACAAAGGCAAAAGACTATTTAAAACTAAGATATACGATAATTCTGCAATGGTAAGAGCATTTGATAAAACTCCGTCTATACCTGAATTAGGACTTGTTAAAACTCAAACAGGCGGCATAAAAACTATGCTTGCCCACGATAATGTTACGATTTGGGACAAATTTGTAGAACCGCTCACAGATGCTAAAGATTTTGATAGTTTGGGAGCATCAAAGACTGAAATACAGAATATTCAAAACAGATTATCTAAAATTTCAGGTGCTGAAAATAAGAGAATAGTATTACAGGCAGAAGAATTCAGACTTCTTGATAAGTCAGTAGATGCTAAAAAGCTTCAGGCATTTAAGAATATGAATGAAGCCGCAAGACTTGCAAAACTTAAAGAGTTAAAAGTTCATGCTATGGGTTTCAAGGACTTAAATGAATTTGAAACCATAAAAGCAGCTCCTGAAAAACATTTAACACGAATTCTTGAAATATTAAATAATCCAAATAAAAAATTATATGCAAGAATTAGCTACTCAAACAAGAATTTTGGTACAATTTTAAAAGGTGAATTAACAGGAAGAAAAGTTTATTTTTCAGAATTATATAACAAATTGTATGCCGCAAGCGGCGGCAACCATAAATCCGTATTGGGACGTTCAATGGTAAAACTGAGCAATATGATTATGGAAGGTGCTTCAAGCCGTATTCAGGGCGGTAAATTAGCAGCCTTGATGCAGGCATATTTTCTTGCTGAAGTTATTATTCGAGCAAACAGACAAGAAACAAACAGCGACAAATTTAAATCATTTATGGAAAGATTTGCCGAGTTGATTGGATTTTTTGTATTCATTCCTCCGTCACTTAAATTAATGCATAAAATTGGCGGTTTACAGTATTCAGGCATGACACCAAAACAAATAGAACAATACAGAAAAGCCGTTGAAGAATTTAATAAACATGTAATGAACTGTGACTGGACGAAAGATGTGTATAAACAAAAGAGAAAAGACCTTCGTGCAAAATTCAGACCTAAGACTAATAATCCGTTCGTATGGGCAGGTCGTAAAGTCGGTGATATTATAACGGTAGGTCTTGAACAGGTAAGACCGTACACTAAACATAAAGTAAAACCTGTCGATTTGACAATTACAAATATCATGAAAAGTCCTCTACAGTATCTGAAAGATATTCCAAAACGTCTTGCTGATGTTATGAGAAATCCAAAATACTGGGCAAAACAGGCAGCAGGATATCCTGTCAGATTTGGTATTCCAATGTTAGTATTTATCCCGTTCTTTAATAAATATCTTGTAAAGGGTGTGAATGCTATTTTTGGAAAACCAAAAGAAGGACTTGCAGATGAAAGTAAATATGAAGAACAAAAAGAAAAAGCTGAAGAATTAGCTGAGCAGCAGCGTCAAAATCAGGCTGCATTTCAAGCAAACAATAGTGTAATCCCTCCGCAAAGTGTTTCTGCCGCTGCACCTGTAACTGTGATGGCTGCTGACAGAAAAAGAGTAGCACATCCGGCACAAATAAGCTACACAGGAAGAGCTGATAAAGAAAATACAAAAAAGGAAGCAACCCCTGATATCCCAAAACACAGATACATTCCTTCAACTAAACCGGTAAAAGTAAAAGAACAAAATATATCAGATAAAGAAATTGAAAAGGCAATGAAACGTCTTGATCGTGCAGAAAAAAGGGCATACACAACATTATCCGATAAATTTTAAATTTACATTTTAAAAACTGCATGATAGTATTAGTTTATGAGTATTTGTCTTTTTCAGGGAACTTTTAACCCGATTCATAATGCACATATACGAATTGCAGAATATGTTTTGTCAAATAATTTTGCCGAATCAATTTTATTTATTCCGGCATATAATCCGCCTCACAAGGATTTATCCTCTGATGTAACGCCATACGACAGATATAATATGGTTAATCTGACGATAGAAAATAATGATAAATTTATGATTTCAGACATAGAATATAAACGTGGAGGCAAATCATATACATATCTTACGATAAAAGAATTGCAAAAAATTTTTGACACAAAAGAGAAATTTAAATTCATTATTGGAACTGACGCATTTGTAAAAATTGAAAGCTGGTATGAAGCCGAAAAGCTTAAAAATGAAATTGATTTTTTACTCTTCAAACGTGATAAAAATATCCCGACTGATAAATTAAATATCTTAAAATCAAAAGGGTACAACTACAAATTAATGGATTTGGAATTTAAAGACATATCTTCAACAGATATCCGTGATAGAATATTATTAGGTAAGCAAATATCGAATTTAGTACCGGAAAAAGTAGAGGAATATATAGTTAAAAATGATTTATACAAGTATTAGCGAAAAAGAAATAACAGATTGGTTACATAATAATTTAAACGAAGAAAGATATATCCATTCGCTTGGCACTGCCGAGTGTGCAAAGATGCTGGCGAATAAATTTGGTGCGGATAAAGATAAAGCATACCTTGCAGGATTATTGCATGATGCTGCTAAATGTTTTCCAAAAGAAAAAATGTTAGCTATTATTGACGAGCATCTTAATATTGAAGAGTGGGAAAGACTAAATTATAAAACACTTCATTCCCCTGTAAGTGCTTATGTTGCGAAATCAGTATTTGGGGTTACTGATGAGGAAATTTTATCAGCCATAAGGTGGCACACGCTAGGCAAAATCAATATGTCACTGTTTGAAAAAATTATTTTTTTAGCGGATAAAATTGAACCAAATACAAGAGATAAATCTTATACAGAAAAAATATACAGACTTTTAGAAGAAAAAAACGGATTAGATAAAGCATTACTGGAATGCTATAAAGGGACAATTAAAAGTCTTGTTGACAGGGATTTAAAAATCTGCCTTTTAACTGTTGAAATATATAATAAACTAGAAGAATCGATAATAAAATAAATGAATCATTTATTTGGGGTATGGTTAATTTCAGCATGTTTATGATATATTATTTATGATAGTAAAAGGAAGTTTAAATGAAGATACTGGAAATTAAAAACAATCTTGTAAAGGTTACATATACACCTCAAGACAATATGGTTATTTCAGGGTTTGTTATTATTGAAGACTCAAAAGCTGCATATGTTGCCCAGATAATGAGTTTGAAAGCTGACAGCGGAATTAATTATGCAATCGTTAAATTAATGTTTACTTTTAATGAAGTTGGAGTTGTTAAAAACTATAACGGCTCAATTCCTGAATTAAATGCAAACGTAACAAGTCTTGCGACAGAAGAATTACTAGATATATTGCCAATTGAAACGCCATTAACTATTGGTAAATTAGCACAACAAAATTTTATCTTAAAAATTGATTTTTCAGCATTGGAAAAGAATTTACTTATATGCTCAGATAACGCTGAAAATTCAGATATTTTACTATCAAATCTTGTCAGACAAATTCATGAAAATAATTCTAAATCTCTTGTATTTGATACCACAGGATATATCAAGTCAGACAGCCGTCTTGTTTTGGGGCAAGACTTTAAGCTTCCTTTAAATTATGAAACTATAAACTTTATTTATGAACATGATTTGGCAGATGTTGAACCTGCTACAAAAGCTGTAATTCAAGAGATATTGCTTGAAGTTCAGGAATATGCCAATACATTAATCGATAAATTTATCCCGTTTGATTCATTCATCAATGTAATAGACAGTCAGTACAAGCAGCTGAATTTGCCTGAACTCGCATTATTAAAAGGCAGATTAATTAAGTATAAGGAAGAAAATGTATTCGCACAGGATGCTAAAGATATTCAGGTAGTTAGGGCTTCTTTAAGAGCAAATTTAACTACGGTAATAGATATTTCATCTTTTGATTCAAAAGTACAAAAACTGGCTATGAGTACAGTATTTGATGAAGCTACTAATTCTGATTTATATCTGTACAATATTGTTAAATTTGATAATGATAATACTGATAAGAAATTAATCAAGAAATTTTTAGCAAATGAAAAAATATATACTACAGTTTTATGTCCTCATAACTTTAAATACATTCATGAATTAAAAGAAATTTCACAAAACTACATTATGTTTGCTCCTCAAACTATACAACACGATTTTGGTGCATATAATGTATATCTGAATAAATTAAATTCTGATGAATGTGTAATCTTTGGTAAATCAACTCAAAATATTCCTCTTATTGTAGAAATGATGTCATTAGAGGATTTAGAGGCATACGTTGAGTCTATATCCGGAGATATAAATCAAGAAAGTAAAGGTACTGAGGATGAACCGAAACCGGAATTGCATGAAGACTTTACTCAGGAAGCGGATTCTTATGATCAGGAAACAATGATTGAGGATACTGCAGAACCGGATAAATTGGATATAGAAGATAATGCTGACGAAATTCCTGAGAATAACGACGAGGAGTCAAAAGTTATTGAAGAGCCTGAAATTGATTCTGGTGTTACTGAAACTGAATCGTTAGAGGAATTACAAGAAAGTCCGGTTACTGAAGAAAATATCAATGAATATACAGAAGCAGCAATTGAGGATATAGTTGAAGAAACTGTTGTTCCGGATGATATTGTTGCCGAATCGGAGGAATCAGTAATAGAAGAAGCCTTGGATACAGAATTAAGTGCAGACACAGAAACAGGTTTCGAAGAAGAAGTGTTGCCTGAACAAGAACAAATAATTGAAGATACTCCAACGCTTGAACCAGAAGTTACAGATGTATTCGAAACTCCACAGCAGGAAATAATTGAAGATAATAACATTTTTGAAGAATCATCTGTTGTAGAAAATGCTCAATTACCTCAGGATAACTTGACAGAAGCTGATTTAGATTTTATAGATAATGTTCAACAACCACAGCAAGATAGCGAGACAGAGGATGTATCTGAAAATAATATCCAAGCTGCACCGGAAGAAGATATATTCGAGTCAAATGAATTTGAAGAGCAACAGCAAACATTCTCAGATGATATGGATGAGTTCAGTAATACTGAAGAACAGCAAGAACCACAAGAACAGTCTGAAGAAGATGATATTTTCCCTGCAGAGGTTTCACCGGTTGAAACTGATGACTTCTTGAGTGATGACCAATCAAATATTGTTCCGATTTATCCTGCTTCTGAAGAAACACCAATAAATGGTGTTCCTGAGATGTATGAGCCGGGGGACAGAGTAAGACATCCGAAATACGGTGAAGGTGTTGTCGAAAAAATGGTAAAATTTGGCGACAAAGTCCTTTGTTCAATTAATTTTGCTAACGGAAGAAGACTTTTAGACCCGACAATTTCCCAAATAGAAAAGATATAATTTTTTAATAATAAAAAAAGACCATCGTAATGATGGTCTTTTTCTTTTACATTTTAATATAATTAATTATTATTTAGCAGACTTAACTGATTTTTCATCTTGATCAATTTGTTCAGGGTTAAGTATTGCACAATTTGTGTTATTAACCTGCATTAACTGAGCAAATCTTTGTAAATCAGCCTGAATTTCAGGGAAAGTATTGTAGTGCATTGGGATAACCGTCTTTGCACCTAACCAGTCAGCTGCCACAACAGCATGTTCAACATCCATAGTATATGTACCGCCAATCGGTAATAATGCAATATTAGGTCTGTAAAGTTCTTTATATGTCTTTAATTCGGAATGCAAACAAGTATCTCCTGCATGGAAAATACGCACGCCTTCAATATCAAATATTATACTTGCAGCGACACCGCCATAAGAACCGTCAGGCAAAGTGCTTGAATGGTATGCAGGCAAAAATATAGCTCTGCCCCAGTCATAATATAACCAGCTTCCAAGTCCTACAGATCTTGTTTTACATTTTTTACCCGAGCAATATGTTGCAACTTCAGCTATAGCAGTAATTGGAGCTTTTTTATCTTTTGAAATTTCGATGGCTTCACCCAAATGATCAGAATGCCCATGAGTTACAAAAATATCCACAATATTTGATTTTTTATAATTGTATTTTTCATTTTTTGAAACATAAGGATCAACAATAATAGATTTATCGCCGGTTTTAAACTCAAACGCACTGTGTCCGATGTACTTAATGTCTACCATAACTTATTCTCCTTCTTAAAATAATATAAACATTATATTTATAAAATACCATTATTTCTGTTAAAATACAATTATGGATTACGAATTATTAATGCAAAGATGTATAGAACTTGCAAAACTTGGTCAGGGAAAAGTATCGCCTAATCCTATGGTCGGGTGTGTAGTTCTTGATGCACAGGGAAACATAATTTCTGAGGGGTATCATGAACAGTACGGAGAAAATCATGCAGAAAGAAATGCCCTGCTTAACCTTATGAACTCAGATAAAAAACCGCACACATTAGTGGTTAATCTTGAACCATGCAGCCATTTTGGGAAAACTCCGCCATGTGCAGACTTAATAATAGAAAAGGGCATAAAAAGAGTTGTTACAGGCATGCGTGATGTTAACCCGATAGTTGCAGGAAACGGTATAACAAAGCTAAAAAACGCAGGTATTGAGGTAATAGAAAATATTTTGGAAGATGAATGCAGGGAACTTAACGAAGTATTTATCAAAAACATGACAGAACACAAAACTTTTGTTGCAATCAAAACCGCAACAACAATTGACGGTAAAATTGCGGCTTATACAGGTTCTTCAAAGTGGATTACATCAGATAACGCAAGGAATCATGTAAAGCAAATAAGGAATATGTATGATGCAATTCTGACGTCATCATCAACTGTTATCGCAGATAATCCTACAATGGAGCATAAATATAAAATAGTACTGGATAGAGAACTAAAAACTGATTTTGAAAATGCGAATATTTATAAAAGTGGAACTATTTATGTTTTCTATGATAAAAATATTGATCCAGACAAGCCAAAATCAATTTTAAGACAAATTGAAACGAAAAAGAATATAAATTTATTTCCTTGTCATGTAAATGATAATAAAATTGATTTAAACCATGTTTTAAATAAAATATATGAATTAGGAATTATGAGTATATTAGTAGAGGCTGGCGGACACCTCAACGGTTCATTCCTAAATTACACCGACAAAATTTATCAATTTATTGCTCCCAAAATTTTAGGTGATAACAGCGGTTTATCCTGTTTTAACTACAGAAGTGTTACATCAATTAACGATTCTGTACAGTTTAAGATAGCTGACGTACAACACTTTACGCCTGATATACTTATAACTTACAAAAAATAATGGTATTGAACATATACTCTTTACTTTAGTTGTTCAGCGTTTATCATGATAATTAACAGGGGAGAAGTTATGTATAATCCAAAATCACTTAATGCCGAAGAATTTATTGATAATCAGGAGGTTATTGATACCCTTGATTATGCTGAAAAGAATAAAAACAATACTGAACTTATAGACAAAATACTGGAAAAAGCCAGACTAAAGAAAGGGTTAACGCATAGAGAAGCCTCTATATTATTAGCTTGTGATGATATGAGCAGAAACGAAGAAATATTTTCACTGGCAAAGGAGATAAAGCATGATTATTACGGCAACAGAATTGTGCTTTTTGCTCCTTTATACCTCTCAAACTATTGTGTAAACGGATGCGTATATTGCCCATATCATGCTAAAAATAAACATATTCCAAGGAAAAAGCTTACGCAAGAAGAAATAGTACAAGAAGTTACGGCTTTGCAAGATATGGGACATAAACGACTTGCAATTGAGACAGGAGAAGATCCAGTAAATAATCCTATTGAATATGTTTTGGAATCAATTAAAACAATTTACTCTATAAAACACAAAAATGGTGCAATAAGACGTGTCAACGTTAATATTGCGGCAACCACCGTTGAAAATTACAGAAAATTAAAAGAAGCAGGAATAGGAACTTATATTTTGTTCCAAGAAACCTACGATAAAGAAAGATACGAAAGATTACATCCGACCGGTCCAAAACATAATTACGCATACCATACGGAAGCTATGGACAGAGCCATGGAAGGCGGAATTGATGATGTAGGTCTGGGAGTGCTATACGGTCTGTCAACATACAAATATGAGTTTGCAGCATTATTAATGCATGCAGAGCATTTGGAGGCAGTTCACGGAGTTGGTCCGCATACAATAAGTGTTCCGAGAATTAAAAAAGCAGATGATATTGACCCGACAGCATTTGAAAATGGAATTGACGATGATACTTTTGCAAAAATTATTGCTTGTATCAGAATTGCTGTTCCTTATACGGGCATGATAATTTCTACAAGAGAATCAAAAGAATGCAGAGAACGAGTTTTACAACTTGGAATTTCTCAAATTAGCGGCGGATCTAAAACAAGTGTAGGCGGATATTATGAACCTATGGCTGAAAAAGAAGAATCCGCACAATTTGATGTGTCTGACAGACGACCTTTGGATGAAGTTATGCACTGGCTGATTGATTTAGGGTATATACCTAGTTTTTGTACGGCATGCTATAGAGAAGGCAGAACCGGTGATAGGTTTATGGCTATATGCAAAGATGAACAGATACATAATTTCTGCCACCCGAATGCACTTCTAACACTAAAAGAATACCTTGAAGATTATGCGTCGGATGAAACAAAGATAGCAGGGGAAAATTTAATCTCAAAAGAGCTTGAATTATTTGAAAATAAGAAAATGGCAGAAGATGTATCATCAAAACTAAAATTAATTCATTCGGGCAAGAGAGATTTCAGATATTAATAATATAGTATAGTGCATCATAACGTGCCTATAGTTTATTTTCTTTTGTTCTTTTTATGCTCATTATACCATTCTTGATAAGCTTTCCTGTCATACCAGCCACCGTCTTCATAATCATTGCCGCCATAAGGAAAAGTAAATGATACATCAATATGATCGCCGGAGAAATCAGCCGGCAGCGGACGTGCCGGATTAGTAGTTTGAATTGCTTTAATAGCTGCATCATCAGAAGTTTTAGAACCGGAGGTTTCTAAAATTTTGATATTTGTTATCATTCCGTCTTTGCTTATGGTAAAAAACGTTACAACATTATGTAAAACCTTGTCTCTTGGCGGATTCCAGTTTAATATCAATCTTCTAACCAATTCTCGCATATATGGATAAAAGTCAACACTACTCGAATTTTCACTTAATTCCTGATTTTGTGTGATAGCTGAATTGGAAGAATAATTAAAAGTATTATTTTCGCCACCTATTTTAGGTAATGAAATAGTACCCTGAGCATTAGTGCTTAAAGATGCAAAGATAAAAATAAGTAATAAAATTCCACAAGATTTTAATAATTTGCTCATAGGCATATACTACTACTACTACTACTTGTCAAGGGTTACAGCGATTTTAATTCGTTTATGATTTTTATAAATTCGTCGGATACATCAGTTATTCCTGTAATATTTTCTTTAACAATATGTGCAAATTCAGCTTTCTTAAACTCATGTGCTCCTCG
This sequence comes from uncultured bacterium, assembly GCA_902777385.1. Taxonomy (GTDB): domain Bacteria; phylum Cyanobacteriota; class Vampirovibrionia; order Gastranaerophilales; family Gastranaerophilaceae; genus UBA1221. The sequence continues at coordinate 205,720 of CACYTP010000002.1, read as the reverse complement.
AGTTCTGTAGAATTCTTCCAAATAATGAACTGTACCTTCTGAATAATCACTTTCCTCCTCCGGAGAGAGGGAAATATTTTTTATTGAAGAATTTAATGATTTTTCGATAAGGCTTTTAGGTAATATATCCTCAAATTCTCCCGATTCAATTCTGTAAATTTTGTCATGTTTTCTTAGTTTTGGTTCTATTTCTATGGCGTTTTGTTCAGCATCTGAATCAAGGAGTACAAATATTGGAATTTTCAACTGTTCCGCAAACTTATAAAACAGTTTTACAACCTGATTTTTACCGCCTGCAGAAATAAGCTGTACCCCATTTTTATCAAAATTGTAGTCAAGAAGCTTTGCAAATTCAGGCAGTAAAATCTCTTCTGTAATCCCTTCGCATATAACAACTTTCGTTACTGGAAATTTCATTGAATTTGCATGAGAATACTCTGCAGAATATTCCTGCAATCCCAACTTTTTTAGCCACAGCAAATTTAATGGCATACTTTCATCAATAAAGGGTATAAACTTATAATAATTAATTTTGTTATCCAAAAGCTTTTGAGCCTCAAAATCCGAAATAAATAAAGACATCTCATAATTTTTCAATCTGTCATTTATTAAATAGTTAGGTTCTGAAACTTCTGAACAAAGCTCATCAAGGGATTTATTAATTATACTTTCTACAATTTTTGTAAGAGCAGAATAATCAATACTGTCTAATTCATTTTTCTTGAATTTTGGTGCTATAAGAGATTCCGATAAAATATCCTTAAATACTCTAGTATATTTATCCTCAAAATTTTTAAATCTGGTAAGTCTATCAATGCAAATAGTTAACCTGTCAAATGATAGCGGTTTAAACTTTATATTTTTTACATCTATATCAACAGCATACATAATTTAATTTTAAATTTTAATAACTGTATAGTCAACATAATTAGCTTTCGTAACAATATTTAAAATTAAATTTACAAATTAGCAATTTTTAATAACTTTTATTTTTTAATTATATATATAGTAGTGGAGTGTTAGAAGTGTATCCATACAGCAATTATTTTAATCAAAATTATTACAACAGTGCATATCCTGCCGGCAATGCAAAACCGGAAGATGTTGCTCCGGCTGAAAAAGTTGCGGATAAACCTGCAGCACACAAAACTTCAAGAAAATTTAAAAATTTAATCAATGAAGTTCCTTATAATCCTGCATTTTCTGCTTCTAACCTCAGAACTCAACTGCTTTCAAATGATGAAAAAAATAAATATAATACACTTCTTCAAAATTTAGATAAATCCGGGAGAAAAGGGCTTGATAATCTGTTAAGAAGCGGTTTATTGTTAAATTCCGATTCTAATGACAGTTCAACCGTTTTGGATAATTTATATAAAATTTTAACAACAAAACGTGCAGAAGGTCTTAACAATGTTAAACTTGCACAGGATTTGATAAGTACTATTAACAATCCATATCAGATAACTCAACAGTTTGGTGATATTCCGACAGCAAAACGTAATGATGCTATACAAGAATATATGAAAGCTAAAAATATTACGGGAACAGATAATAATACAAAGATGGCTGTAATTAAAGATATTAACGTTATGCATTCGGGAACTTGTGTTGCTGCAAGTATTGAATTTAACCTTGCTCAAAATCAGCCTGCTGAATTTGCAAGATTTGTAGAAGGTCTGTCTTCACCAAAAGGTTCAGTTGAAAAGAAAATTCATCTGGATAAGCTCGCAGACAACTCTCTTGATGCTATATGGTTATTAAATGCTTTTGAAATTCCTTATAAAGCGGATAATTTCAAAACAGCTACATTAACATTTAAACCTGACAGTAATGCAATTGTAAGAGCTCAAATCCAGACTGATTACAAAGATCCTGAAGAAAGAACCCCAATTGATGTATTAATGCAGTCAACATTTATGCAGACAGGTTCTCAACAGTCTTATAATACGCTTTCAGATAAACGTGCAGGCAAATTTAATCAGAATGATAAAGGATTAATCGAGTTTGAAAAAACATTCGTTGAATCGGTTGTAGAAGATAAAAATAAAATTTCCATGACATATCAAAATGTTGACGAAAATGCAAGACTTATCGGATACGAAACAGATATGGCAACAGTTAAACGTCATCTTACAGACTCTATAGACAGAGGCGAAAATGTTATAATCGGTTACACTCAAACTGATGAAAACAATATTATAATTAACGGACACGAAATTACTGTTGTAGGTTACAGAACTAATCCTAAAGACGGTAAAACGACATTTATCTGCAACGATACAGATGATAACGTATCCAAAGCAATTGAATACAGCGAAGACTTTTTACTTCCTAAAATTCATCACGCAGCTCTTGCTAAGGAAGTAATTGAAAAAGATATTCAGTTAGTAGAAAATTGGGTAGAAGGACTTAATACATACAAAGAAATGAAGCAAAAAGCAAAAGAAATTCAATTAAATCCGAACAACAATATCTCAAATGCAGCGTAAAGGTGAAATTATGATAAAAAAAATTACATCATACAATTTAAACAGATATAATCCGGCATTTGGCTTTGCAACTCAGCAAACAAAAGATGAGAAGCCGACAGATGCATCACCTAATGCAAATTCAAACCCGAATAGCGACATACAAAAAGCTGCAAAAGTTGCTCCGGAAACAATTAAAGCAAGTATCCTTGCCATAAATGATGTTCACGGGAAAATGACCAATATGGAAAGAATTTACGGAGTTTCAAAACAATTTGACAGAACAACTCCTGAAGATACGGACAAACTTAAACTGGCATCCGGAGATATTATACTTGGTGCAAATTATACATCAAATCAGGTTGCAAATAAATTTTTAAACTGGGTTGGTGTTACTGAAAATGCACTTGGAAATCACGAATTAGACGTTGTGCCTGAAAAATTGTCAGAATTGATGAACAATGCAAATTATAAACTGCTTGCAATAAATGCTAATGTTGCACCTGACAGTCCAATGGCAGGTAAAATTGGGAAGTCTGTAGTAGAAGAACGTAACGGACATAAATACGGCATAATAGGTATTGCACCTTCCGATATGAACGAGCGTGTAAAACTTAACGACTCTGTTAAAGATATTAAAATTGACGATTTCAAAACTACGATGGAAAAAGTGCAGAATGAAGTAGACAGACTGAGAAATGAAGAAGGTATAAATAAAATTATAATAATATCACACAGTGGTCTTAAAAATGATAAAAAGCTTGCACAAAATACTGACGGAATTGACATTATACATAGTGCTCATACCCATGAACTCGTAAACGGACTGGAAAAAGATATAAATATTTTATATTCTAAATCAGGCGAACCCGTTATTTTGACAGAATACGGGAAAGACGGAGAAAATGTAGGTATATTAAACGTAGAATTCAACAAAGACGGCGTTATTACAAAAGCACAAAATAACACGGTTAAAACACGCCAATTCAACAGGACATTGGCGGCAAGAGCAGCTGTAGAAAGTATTATCGGAAAACCTGAAATAATCGGGCATGTATCTAAAGCTGTTGAACCACCAAAAGAAAGATTGATTCAAAACAACCCTCACGGGGGAATTATTGTTGATGCTATGAAAAATGAACTCGGAACAGATATTGCTATATTGAATGCAGGAAATCTGAGAGGACATTTTAGTGAAGGTCCTGTTGACAGCAGACTTATAAATGATATAACACCTTTTGAAGACAAAATATGGATAGGGAAACTTAGCGAAAAAGATATTGTTGACGCAATAAAAGTCGGCGGCAATTCATTTAAACACTCTACCCATAAGCCGGGCATATTAATGATTTCAGGAATGAAATACACTATGACTGATAATGGAGAACTTAAATCTTTAACATTTGTAGATAAAGATGGTAATGAACATCCAATAGATGTTAATAATCCAAGCACAGAAAGAAAATTTACGGCGGCAATGGACGATTTCTTTGCAACAGGCGGCGATAATTATCTTCCTAAAAATGAAAATCCTGACTTTGTAATTGAAAAACTGAATTTTGATAAAAATAAACTGGCTTGCGATTATATAAGAAAATTCGAAAAACCGTTTGAAGTAAACGAGAATGACAAGGTTACAATAATACCATCAAAAGACAAAAACTAATAACCAAATTGCTCGTGTGAATTAAGATATTCTCGGATTATATTAAGCGAAGCCTGTACGATACGAGTAACACGAGATGGAGAAAGCCCTATTTGAGTTGCAATATCCTTTACCTGCATATTACGGTAGAAACGGTACTCAACAACAGTTCTTTCTTTCGCAGGCAGTTTTGAAATAGCTTCTCTTATCATTCTGCCCATTTCTGAAATTTCAGCATTTTCATCCGGCATTGCATGATTGTCTTTCAAAAAATCAAATGGTGAATCATTATCACTGGCTGCATCAGAAAGTCCTTCAATTGATAAAACAGTTTCGTAAATTGCTTCACGAACTTTGGTCTTAGTACCATCTTCCCCATTTTCGGAATTTTCCGAACTTTCTTCCTCCTCAGCCTTATGCTTTAGAGAATACCACTTATATCTAATTCTTAACTCATTTCTTATAGCCCATCTCACAGCCGTAGCAACATAAGCATTGTTATACCTTGCAAGCTGTTCAGGAGATTTATTTTTTATAAGTGCTTGAATTGCAATGATACCAATAGAAAGTAATTCTTCATACTCAAGCATGTGTGAAGGCACACGATTATATTCAACCCTCGCAACCTTTTGCACTAAATCTAAATACTCTCTAATTTTATTATTGTTATCTTGCATAATCATATTTTTCACAGATAGTACTGTCCTTGTCTATAATATATTATTTCTGTTTATTTTTCAAGTTGTAAACAAAAAGTAAAATTTCAGCAACAGCCTTATACAATTCAGGCGGAATCTGCTGATTTAAGTCCACCATTTTAAATAATGCCCTTGCAACAGGTGGATTTTCAATAACAGGAACGCCATGTTCTCTGGCAATTCCTATAATTTTTTTAGCAATTAATTCTGTACCCTTTGCGACCAACATAGGAGATTCCATCTCATCCTGATTATATTTTAAAGCACAAGCAACGTGTATCGGATTTGTAACAACAAAATCAGCCTCGGGAACAGAATCCATCATCCCTCTTTGCAACATCTGCATACGACGCTGTCTTAACGCTGCTTTTACATTTGGATCACCTTCTGTGTTTTTATATTCGTCCTTAATTTCCTTAAAAGACATCTTCTGGTCTTTTAAAAATTTCCACTTAGTTACACCATAGTCTGCAGCTGAAATTACCAAAAATGCAATACACGCTTTAAAAATGAATTCTGTTATTAATTTTCCGAACTCAATCATAACAGCAAAGTTATTATCAATAGAGGCAAGCATTAATATATGCTCAATATGCCCCATATAGACCATATAACCTATATAACCCAATAGAGCAACCTTAACTATATTTTTAAACAGTTCAAAAAGTGTTTTGATAGACATAATATTTTTAAAATATTTAGTCGGGTTCAATTTATCAAGCTTTGGCATTAAAGGAGCAATTGCAACAAGCGGTCCTACCTGAATAAAGTCTGCTAATATTGCAACAAGCCATGCAACAAAAAGAATTGGTCCTATAATTAAGACAGCAGTTTTAGCCGTAACTGTGAATATGTAAGTAGAACCGATTTGATCAACATGTGTATTTGGGATTTGCTCATATAGCAGAGTAAACAATTGGGTAATCTGCTGCCAGATAAAGCCTGCAAGTCCGAAAATAACAGAAAACATAACAAGCAAAGCCACAGCCATAGAAAAGTCTTTTGACTTTACTACTTGCCCTTCTTTTCTTGCCTGCTCAAGTTTTCGCGGGGTGGCGTCATATTGCTTATCCTCATCACCCATTAGTGCAACTTCCTTTCTATTAGGTATTATAACACGAAATATACTAAAGTCAGAATTATAAATATAAAATTATGCAATATAAAGTGTTTATGATATAATAATATTGCCGTACTCCACGGGGAATTGCAATCTCTTGACTCGAAGCTAATGCGGGGTGCAGAGCCTGTTGTGAGGGTTTGGCGAATGTATATTGATAAAACTGTTTTTGCAGACGTTTAAGGATATGATGGCGTGAGCCTCTGAACCGTGTCAGGATGGAAACATAGCAGCACTAAGGTGATACTTGCGGGTGTTATATCATTAAAAAGAGAAAACATTTTTTGATTATATGTTTACTGAATTCGATAGACAGTGGTACGGCATTTATTAGGGGTATTTGTGTATGAAAAAATTTATACTTAATGCTGATGACTTTGGGAAAACCGCAGATTATAACAGGGGAGTTCTAAACGGATACAACAACGGATTCCTTAAAAGTGCAAGCATAGTTGCTAACGGAGAGGCGTTTGATACTGCAGTAAATGAAATTTTACCGGAATGCCAGCATCTGAGCATCGGAGTACACTTAAATATCACTAACGGGAAACCTCTTACCGACGCAAATTTGCTTATTGATAATACTCAGGAGTTTAGTAACACATATATTAGTTTACTTAAAGCTGTAAAAAATCCTGAAATTTTAAATCAGATTGAAATTGAATTTAGGGCTCAAATAGAAAAGATTGCAAGTGTATGTAAGATTATCCATATAGACTCAGTTGAACATATCCATTCTATCCCTCAGATATTTGATTTGGTATGTAAACTTGCAGATGAGTATAAAATATCGTATATTCGTACATTTAACGAAGAACTCTACTTAACTTTTGGAATGAAATATTTTTTTAATCCACGTTTATATATAAATTTCTTTAAATACGCTTTAATACGCTATTTTAACAAAAAGAACAAAAATACACTAAAGCATTACAATACATTGAAAACTAATGATAATATTATAGGAATTACATATAGCGGAATACTTGATAAAATAACTCTTGAACAGGGGCTAAAGGTTTTAAATGACGAAGATAATATTATTGTAGAATGTTTTATTCATCCTTGCAGTTATCTGCGTAATATAAATGACATGTACTCTGCTGAATTCAAGCTGACACAAGATAAAATACTTGAAGATACCATAAGAAGAATGGGATACGATATTATCAACTATAAAAATTAACTATGAAGGACAAGTTATCAGGTATAATTATTTTAATAATATTTGTTGCATTTGCTACGTATATATCTCTGACAGATAACTCCAGCAAGGTTATAAACGTTATTACTCCAACAAAAATACAAATTGATACAAATAAAAACGGTATAATTGATGAAGGTGAAACTTTCTGCATACCCGAAATTACTACATTTACGGCAAATATTAGATATAACTCGGCAGAATTAGCGAAAAAATCCGGCTTGACATTTGCCCAATCACTTGAAATAGGATATATGGCAGACAAGTTTGCCAAAAATCTTCTTGACGGTGTTAGTGTAAAACTTGAAACAACAGACCATAAAACACCGGATTGTCAATATGCGGACATTATAATCGAAAATAAAAAATACAGTAATTTATTAAAAGAAAGCGGTTTTGCATTTATAAACAATTCACCAGTATCGGATACAAAGTTTAAAACGTTGCTTAAAGAAGCAGAAAAATTAAATCTTGTTATATTAAATCACCATAGCGGTAAATATCACACACTTGAATGCCAATATGGGCAAGTTGCACACGACGCAATTATAATTCCGTTGATTGATATTAAAAAGGAGTATAAACCCTGTAAATTCTGCCATGTAGATAAACATAACCCAAATAGTACTGCAATTGATATCGCTGCACCACCAAATATAATAACTGACGGTAATTTAAAATTGATATTGACGGATTTTACGACAATATTAAAACCTGACAGGAATTGTAATCATGCCGCATGCAGAGAATTTGTATCACAGATAAATTCAGCTACTGATACAATTGATGTTGCATCATACGGTTGGGCAAATATTCCTGCTATAAATAATGCATTTACTAAAGCTCAAAAACGAGGTGTCATTATACGATTTGTATATGACACCAACACTAAAAATACAAATTATTATTCAGAAACAGATGAATTCTTGTCTGCATTTGAGTTAAAGCGTTCCGATAAAATTGATAATGAGCCAAAATTAACGAATATGCTTATGCACAATAAATTTGCAATATTTGATAAGCAAAAGGTTTACACAGGTTCTATGAACTTTTCAACAACAGGTTTTTCAGGATTCAACCACAATAACATTCTTATCATAAATTCTAAGCAAATAGCAGAAATTTACACTAAAGAGTTTGAACAGATGTACAATGGCAAATTCCATACCTTAAAAAATAAATCAGAAAATAATATACATGTTAATATTGGAAATACAAATTTATCTGTATATTTTTCACCACAAGATAAAGGAATGACTAATGAACTTTCAGAAATAATCAACAAGAGTAAGAAGTATATTTATATTCCAACATTCTTATTTACGCACAAAAAACTTGAACAGGAATTAATTAATGCACATAATCGTGGTGTTGATATAAAAATAATAATTGATTCAACAAATACATACGGACAACACAGCGTATTTAAAGAACTTAGGAACGTGGGGATACCGGTCAAAGTCGAAAATTACGCAGGTAAAATGCACGCAAAGACAATGATTATAGATGACGAATATTTGGTAATTGGCTCTGCAAACTTTTCAAACAGCGGCGAAAATAAAAATGACGAAAATATGCTGATTATAAATAATAAAATATTAACCCAATTTTACAAAAAATATTTTGAATATTTTTGGGAAAAGATACCTGACAAATATCTGAAACAAACTGTCAGAGCAGAAAGTAAAAGCTCAATCGGCTCGTGTTTTGACGGAGTTGATAATGATTTCGATGGTAAAATAGATAATGCCGATGAGGGCTGTAAGAACAAATAACTTTAAAACTAAATTTTTTTTGATAAACTAAGAATAAGGAGAATATAATGGAATTTATAAATACAATATTATCACATTTAATAAGCTGTATAGAACATACAATAACCCTTATGGGACCATTCGGGGTAGCTCTGTTAATGGCAATTGAGTCATGCAATATCCCGTTACCAAGCGAAGCAGTCCTACCATTTGCAGGATATATAGTTAGTAAAGGAGAAATGAATTTTCATGTTGCCGCATTTGCAAGTGCAATAGGGTGCGTTTTAGGCTCACTGCCCTCATACTATATCGGATATTTCGGCGGTAGAACATTTGTTGAAAAATACGGGAAGTATTTTCTTGTTTCCAAAAAAGATCTTGAAGAGGCTGACAAGTGGGTTGAAAAATATGGTGATTGGGCGTTTTTCCTGTGCAGGATGCTGCCTGTTATAAGAACATTTATATCACTACCAGCAGGAATTTTGAGAGCAAAGAAAAGATTTTTCTTTACTTTTACATTCTTAGGTTCTCTTGTATGGAGTTATCTGCTAATATATGTCGGTGTAAAAATGGGACAGAATATGGAAGCTTTTAAGCACATCTGGCACAAATTTGATGTTCTGATTATAAGTGTATTTTTTATACTCGGATGCTTATATGTGTACAAACATTTCAAACATCTGAAAGAAAGTTAATTACTTAATCCCCGCAACAATATTAATCCACTGGTTTACATTATCTATGTCTGTTTGAGTATAATATGTACCGACATCATCAGAAAGATACTCTTCAATTGTAGCTTTATGATGCATAAATTCATCTAATGCCGTCCTATTATCACCCAGTCCCAAATATGCTTGTCCAAGATAATAGTGTGCATCAGAATATTTAAACGAATTATGCTCTAACACATACTTATATGCAGAAATAGCATCATTAAAATTACCTGTTTCTAACGAGGCTTTACCTATAATATCATATATAGAAATTTCTTCATGCAAAGGAAACATAAAACCATTTGCACGCTTATAGATAGACTTACTCTCAGGGAATTTCAAGGCTTTCTTAGCATACTTTAAAGCATCATCATAAAGTCCAATCCTCTCATATACCCACGCTATTCTGATATATAATGTTCTGTCTTCGGAATATATTTTATAAGCTTTATTATATTCAGACATAGCACAATCATAGTCTTTTTTCTGAAAGCAGGAATAACCGGCCTCGAAATGAGTCATATATTCCCTATCCGAATCGGACAGACTATGCTTCATCACAACAGGGATTAACCATATTGAAAGAACTATAATTACACTAAGTATTCTTATAATATTAGCGAACACTTACGCAATACCTTGCATTTTCATGGCTTCAGCCAATTTTTTGAAAGCTGCAATATTTGCACCGGAAACATAGTTTCCTTTGCAACCGTATTCTTTTGCTGCGGAATCACAATTTTTAAATATATTAACCATGATTGTCTCAAGTTTTTTATCAACTTCATTAAAAGTATAATAATATCTCATGCTATTTTGTGACATTTCTATTGCAGAAGTAGCAACGCCACCTGCATTAGCGGCCTTTGCAGGTGCTACAAGAACTTTTGATTTTAAGAAATATTCAGTAGCTTCAAACGTACAAGGCATATTAGCACCTTCTCCAATAGCAATAACACCATTTGCAACAAGCCTTTTTGCATCATCAAGTGTAATATCATTTTGAGTTGCACAAGGTAATGCAATATCCGCCTTTATAGACCAAATAGGCTTATTGTGAGGAGTTGACAGCATATACTCAGCCTTTGGATGAGTATTCAAATACTCTTTGATACGTCCGCGATTAACTTCTTTTATTGTCTTGATACATTCCAAATCAATACCGTTTTTATCGTAAATACATCCGTTAGAATCGCTCATGGCAACGACTTTTGCACCCATGGACTGAGCTTTTTCACACGCATATATAGCAACATTACCGGAACCGGAAATTACTACCGTTTTGCCTTTTATAGTTTGTTTATTAGCATTAAGCATCTCACGCATAAAATACATCAAACCGTAACCCGTAGCCTCTTTTCTTGTCAAAGAACCGCCATAAGTAACATCTTTACCTGTCAAAACGCCGCCTTCATAGGCATCCTTTATTCGTCTGTATTGTCCGAACAAATAGCCAATTTCTCTTGCCCCGACACCAATATCTCCTGCCGGCACATCAACATCCTGACCAATGTGACGATACAACTCGGTCATAAAACTCTGACAAAATCTCATGATTTCCATATCAGACTTGCCTTTTGGATCAAAATCACTACCGCCCTTTGCACCACCTATAGGCAAACCTGTGAGTGCATTTTTAAAAATTTGTTCAAATCCTAAGAATTTTATTATACTCAAATTTACGCTCGGATGAAATCTTAATCCGCCTTTGTAAGGACCGATTAGAGAGCTAAACTGAATTCTGTACCCTCTGTTTACAATAATTTTACCCCTGTCATTTACCCAAGGAACTCTAAACATAATCATTCTTTCCGGCTCTGCCATTCTCTCCAAAATAGCAAGTTTTTCATACTCCGGATGAGTTTCTAATACCGGTGCAACAGTTGTGTACACTTCATTCACTGCCTGTAAAAATTCAGGTTCTTTTGGATTTTTATTCTTTATTTCTTTAATTACTTTGTTAAAATACTTATTCATACTTACCTCACTATTATTTTTATACTACTTTTTTAGTACTGTTGCAAGAACTTAATGTAAAAATTATGTAAAAATTTTTTAAAAAATAACAAAAATAATTATTTTCGGGATTTAAAAAAAACTATTGGAGTATATATGTACGCACAATCTTTACAATCCCATAATATTGAAGCAATCAAAGAAAATGCTTACAGGGCAAGGATGGAAATTGATACTGAATTAAAAGTTCATCCGGATTATCTTGAATGGAATTTAAAGCATCTTGATGACTGCATGAAAAACCCTACCAGAGGATTAATTGCAAGAAGAGAAATGAAAACTGTTGAAGCCCATGCCCCTCAATATTATCGTGATAATTTAAATTTATATTTAACTTTGCCTGCTGTAAAAGAAAAAATCGAAAAATTCAATAAATATTTTTACTCGGAAAACATGTATCATAAAACAGGGGATGCAAGAAAAAAACTGATACAATACAAACGTATAGTTTTCGGGAATGTAAAGAAAAGTTCTAAAATAATGCACTACATTATAAAGGCAGAGCTGTGCTTAAAAAATTACATAAAGAAGAAGGGGCTCATCGCCCCTTCTCATTTAAAATAAGCGTTAATTCAGCATTTTTAGCTGATATTAGTATCATACCCATGCTTTAATTGTTTATATCGTTGCATGCCTTAATTGTAACATTAGTTTACCATTATGCTACTGACTGTGACATTTCAAAGTAATTCATGTAGTTATAAACATTTTGCAGATATTCGCTTCTTGCAGGAGTTGCAGTACCTCTTGTTATTTCATATTTTCTTGAATTATAGCAATATAACAGAGCATCTGTTTTTGAAACATTTAGTTTTGCCATTTGCTCTTTCATACCAGGTAATTCGTTTTTATAAATATGACTTAGAACAATCATTGTAGCTACTGCGGCCTTATCACCCTGATTAAGGTTATCTTCTGTAATCCCGTATTTATTAAATAATCTTTTTACTTCAGGATCAGTAAAGGATTTAAGCTTCATCTGAGTTAAGCCTCTTGAATTAAATGATGTATTACCCTTTAAATCTTTACCAAAATCAACCGCCCATTTTGCATTTTCCTTTACCCAATATGGCTTACCTTCTCTTGCACCTGCAAGCGGGTGTCCCCATTTTGTTTCTTGACCTGCAATACCAAGAGCTAACATTGCCAAATCATTGTAAGTATCATTATCTAAGCCTAAATCTTTTGACAATTTTGCTTTTTGTGAGGACAAAGTACTAGCCATATCAAGTCCTTCCTGTCGCATATCAGAACGCTTAGAAGCAATTTTAACCGGTTTTACGGGATCTTTCTTAGTTGTAGTTGTAGCGACATTACCAGTGTATTCTTTTTGGGTAAAATGTAATTTACCATTTTTAACGCACATATAATTGTTGGATTCCTCTGGTAAAATATAAACTTTTGTACCAACGCCTTTTATATGTTGCATACAGTCATCAAAATCTTCAGGCAAAAAGTTCACGCAGCCAGCAGAAAATCTGTTATTCTGCTTAGATACCCCGGGAGCTTCAAGCTTTGCACGTCTTGCAGTGTTTCCGTTAGGAATCTGGTGGAAAGCAACACCGGTTTCACCGTTACCGACACCTTTATCTTTTAAGCCGTCATTTGATAGTGTCAATACTCTGTTATTATATAATCTGCGATAAGCATCACGTCCGTTAGCTCTGTAATTCGCTGTGTATATTCCTGCTGATGTGGAAGCAAAACTGTTTTGAGGATTACGTTTGCTTCTTCTCAACAATCTATCGCTTTCATTTCTCGCTACACCGATTTCATATTGTTTAACCACTTTGCCGTCAGGTGAATAAACAGTAGCGGTAAAATTCTTTTTATCAACAATTACATAATTATCTTTTAAATCTTTAAATTGTCTGTGATACTCAATTATTTTCTGTTTATCAGATGGTAAAGCATTAATTCTGTCTTGTACAGCTTTTATAGAATTCCATGATTTTCTGTTTAATACTGATCTTAAATCAGTGCCATGAGTTGAACTCGTTTGAATATAACGAGAACCGGCAGCAATCATCTCAGAATCACTTGGTTTTTGTGAATCACGCTTTACAAATTGTTGGGAATCCTGCCTTGCAATTCTATGTGAATCAGGAATAGCATCGGATTTTACAACACCCATTGAGTCAATATGACTTCTTGCAATTGTATCACGACGAGAATGGGCAAATACACTTCCGGATTTAGAGGCACTTTGACCTTTTATTTCAAATGAAGTATTAGCTCTGAAATATTTACGTTGAAACTCGTCTAACGACTTACATCCGTAAATGGAAGGTAATTCCTGAACTCTTTTTGCAATCATTGCATTAGTTACAGTCTTTCCTTCTTTTTCAAGTTGTTCTTTAGCAAAACTCCATGGTGATGCACCGCTTCGTACCTGATAAACCTCAGCCATAATTTTCTCCTATATTTTCCCCGTATGTATATATAAAGAAAATTTTTGTTTTAAAATTGCTAAATTTAAGTTAAGATTATTAAAATTTGTTAATAAAAAAGGAACTCAATATGAGTTCCTTTAATGCATATCAACTAATACTATTTTAATTTATTATAATCTTCATCTGAAACAGGTTCAAGCCATTCATTAGAACCACCTATACTTGGAGCTTCTATTGCCACATGAGAGAACCAGCTGTCTTTTGCTGCACCGTGCCAGTGCTTTGTTTCGGGAGGAATATTTACAACGTCCCCCTTTACCAATTCTACGGGATCTTTTCCCCATTCTTGATAATATCCTCTGCCGCCTGTAACCAAAAGTATTTGACCGCCTTTATGATGTATATGCCAATTGTTCCTGCATCCCGGTTCAAAGGTTACATTTGCAGTCACAACCTGTTCCGTTGTCAGCATTTTTAGATAACTTTGACCTTTAAAATATTTTGCATAAGCATCATTCTTATCACCGATATCAAACACTTTTGTCTTTGGCTTAGATGTTAAAATAAGAATTTCACTTACTTGCTTATCAGTTAATCCTGTATTTTTACCTATTTGTATATGAGCATTAAGCTGAGGATTAACGCCATCCATTGCTGATAAAGCAGCAATTGTTACAATTTCTCTGTCTTTATGAGATAAAACTCCTCGGGCAAAAATATCACCGAATAAATGTTCCTTTAAATAATCATCAATTGCAGGTGCAAATTCAAATAATTCACCCTTAACAGGTTGCCCTACAAGTTCTGTTTGAGTATTTTCACCAATTTTATTTTTATCGGCATTTTTATCTAAAGGTATGCCCTCAACGCCATCTTTATATTTTTTTGATTTTGAAACATTCAATAGTACAGACAGAGCATTAAGACTACGAGGAAATCCACAATACGCATACAATTGCACCAAAGACTCCTTTATCTCATTAATAGTTAATCCGTCTTCCAAACCCTTTACAATAGCAGGCTCAAGTTTTTTCATATCACCACTTGCTGTATATGATGAAATTAAAACAAGATTTTGTTGATTTAAGCTTAAATTATCAGCAGCCATTACAATTCCTCCGTAAAACAATAATATAACGATAACAAATAAAATTTTAAAAATATTTTTCATATTCACCTCAACATTACAATAAGATTAATCTTCCGGTTTCCAGCTGCCAAGATTTTGTTCTTGCTCTTCCAGAGTCATATTAAAAAATCTTTTTCCTGAATCTAAATTTCTTATTTCTTCGATTTCTTCTTTAGTCAGCCCAAAATCAAAAATTTCAAAATTTTCTTTAATGTGAACAGGATTTGTTGAACGAGGGAAAACAATTGTCCCTTCTTGAATATGCCATCTTAAAATTATTTGTACATTAGTTTTATTGTATTTTTGAGCAAGCCGTGTAAACAAAGGTTCATTAATAAGATTTTTATCACCATGACCTATAGGATACCAACTTTCTATGACAGTACCATATTTTTCAATTCTTTTCTTTAAACCATTCTGCTGATAATATGGATGACACTCAACCTGCAAAACAGAAGGCGATATTTCAGCCATATCAAGTATTTCCTCTAATCTTGACGATTCAAAGTTTGACAAGCCGATAGATTTTACTCTGCCGTCTTTTACAGCACGCTGCATATCCTTGTATGCACCAATATAATCGCCAAACTGTTGGTGTAGCAACAATAAATCAATATAATCCGTATCAAGTCTTTTTAGCATTTTATCTATGGCATCTGAGGTTTTGCCTTCCCCATACTCACTTGGCCATAATTTTGTAGTAATCCAAATTTGATTACGAGGGATTCCGCTTTCTTTTACGGCTTTTCCTACGCTTCTTTCATTTTGATACGCATGTGCCGTATCAATAT
Organism: uncultured bacterium; assembly: GCA_902777385.1. Taxonomy (GTDB): domain Bacteria; phylum Cyanobacteriota; class Vampirovibrionia; order Gastranaerophilales; family Gastranaerophilaceae; genus UBA1221. The sequence continues at coordinate 189,783 of CACYTP010000002.1, read as the reverse complement.
GGCGAATGCCCATTTTAAGAGCATTCATAATCGTATTATAAGTTGCCTCACCTTCAGGCACTTGATAAACTCCAATCCCGAACTGTGGAATACTGTTACCGTCATTTAAAGTAATATATGTTTGCGACATAAAACCTCCTTGTAGAAATCTAATGACATATACTTTAAGCAAGCATTATGCTCTTATAAAATTTGTAAATACAATTTCCTCTTTTTGGGGTAATTTTACACCCAATGACTCCCCTGCCTGTTTTAGCTTTAAAAACCAAGCCATATTACGAGCTAGAATTCTCATATTCTGCATGCCCTCCAAATCCTGTTTTACTTCATCAGGAACCGCACCATGCACCATATTCCAATACCTGCCGGAAATCATCGGCATCTCGGTTATTGCAAAATACTTATTTAGTTGATCTAAAGCCGCAGTAGTTCCGGAACGCCTTGCACTTACTATTGCAGCTCCGGGTTTATGCGAAAAGATATCCTCCCTGCCTGACATAAAAGCCGCAAAGAATGCCCTATCCAGAAATGCAGTTATGCCACCGCAAGCAGAACCATAATGGACAGGAGAACCAAATATAAAGCCGTCAAAATCCTTTGCTATTTCAATGAAATTATTTACATCATCATCACCGATTACACACTTGCCGAGCTTGGAACATGCTCCACATCCTCTGCAAGGAGTTAATGATTTAACTCCTATCTGATAAATTTCTGACTCAATACCTTCTTCTTTTAACGTTTTTGATATTTCTTCCAATGCGGTATATGTGCAACCGTTTTTATGCGGTGAACCATTAAATAACAATACTTTCATTCTGATTTCTCCTTTATCAGTTATTGTACAACATTCGAGTTACTCTAAGTCAATTTAGAATGCACCGGTTTTAATGTGAGGGACATAAGGAGCCTCAAGTCTTTTAATAATATCATCCGATAACTTGATATCTAACGCCGAGACAGCTTCATCAACATGCTTTTCGCTTGTAAATCCAACTATAGGAGATGTAATGTACGGCTTTGATAACATCCAAGCCAAAGAAACTTGTGCCATAGAATAGCCTAATTCTTTCGAAATATTTTCTAAATTGTCAATTACAACCTTATCCTGAGCATCTGTAGAACCCCATACCATAGGAGAAACTTCATCAATAGAGTTCCTGTGTGTAACTGTACCCCAAGGATGAGCACATCTTCCACCTGCCAGAGGACTCCAAGGAACAACTGCAATTTTTCTGTCTTGACAAAGCGGCATCATTTCTCGTTCTTCTTCACGATAAATTAAATTATATTGATTTTGCATCGAAACGAACTTGGTCCACCCGTTACGTTCAGCTATTTGATTAAGTCTTTCAAATTCCCATGCAAACATTACAGAAGCACCTATATAGCGAGCTTTACCTGATTTTACGACATCATGCAAAGCTTCCATTATTTCTTCCATAGGTGTTTCATGGTCTAATCTGTGAATTTGGTACAAGTCAACATAATCAAGTCCTAATCTTTTTAATGAATGGTCGATTTCTGCAATAATATTTTTACGGCTTGAACCGGCTCCGTTTGGTCTGCCTTCTCTCATTGCAAAATGGACTTTTGTTGCAACCACTATTTCGTCACGATCTAAACCGAATTCTCTTATTAATCTTCCTGTGATTTCTTCACTTGTACCCAGCTGGTAGACATTTGCAGTATCAAAATAATTTATGCCTGCATCAATTGCTCTTTTAAATATTGGTTTTGCATCTTGATAATCTTTTGCCCAAGGGAAAACGCCATTTTCTTTTCCCGGTTTTCCAAAACTCATACATCCTAAACAAATTCTTGAAACATCTACACCTGTGTTGCCTAATTTAACGTATTTCATAATATATCTCCTTTAATAATTAACATATAACCATTTTAAATATATTTTTATAAATTTTCAAATTAAAATATTTAATTATTGATTTAAAAATTCGATTAAGATAAAATAATAATATGAATACCAAACAAATAGATTACATATTAGAACTTGCCCAAACAAAGAATTTCAACCGTGCGGCAGAAAATTTATTCATATCTCAGTCAACTCTGACATATCAAATTAAAGAGGTTGAAAAGGAGCTTCAGTTTGAACTGTTTGAACGTTCAGGCAAAGGTGCAACGCTTACTCCTGCAGGCAAACAATTTATAACAACATTAAAAGGAGTTAAGCAACAGCTTAAACGAGGTATTGAACAGGCACAAAATTTCAGCAAAAAATATTCCGATAATATAACAATAGGATTACCTACCCGTTCATGCATATATTATTTACCTCAAGCAATAAAAGAATTTAATATTAAATATCCTGATATATCAATAACACCAATATTTAATGATTTTTACTCACCTGAAGAGTTTTTAAAAGGAAATCAGGATATATATTTTACTTTTGATAATGAGATGAAACATGTACCTGATACAAAATTAATACCTCTTTATAGAACAGGAATATATCTTATTACACAAAAGAGTGACAATCTTGCAAAATTAACAAAAGCAACAATTCAAGATTTAAAGGGAAGAACGTTAATGGTTGGGGGTGGTTCTCCTCCAAAGTTGAAAGCTTTGCAGGAAAAAATTATTAATGAAACGCAAATAGACTACTTCAATTCAGAAAACCATGACACAACTCTTACTAATATATTATCGGACAAGGGAATTTGTCTTACTCCGGGATTTTTTAATGATTACACAGATGAATTTGCATGGATACCATTTGACTATGAAGAGGAATTTGAATGCTGCTTATGTGTTCACACCTCCGATAAACGAGAAACACTAATGGAATTTATTAAAATCTTAAAAAAAATATATCAAAATATAAATGTTTAGATATTCTTTTCACTTTTATGATAATCTTAAAATATTAAAATTAAATTTACCAAAGGAGACAGATATTGGTTGCACCGATTATTGAAGAGATAGATAAAGCAATATTGTCAACTAAAAAAACTAATGATGACAGTACTGACTTGGTATACAGGACAAAAGTTACATTGTTTCAGTTCTTTCAGCTTAAATATTTAGGCGGACAAAACAGAGATTATGTTGGATTTATTCTTTCAGGCTCAAAAAATAGCAACGGGAAGTATCAATACACGCTTAAAAATTCTCTTATAGGTACTCTTAACAGTGCAGGAATATTGTACGAAATAAAAGACCTGAAACATGACAATCTTTTCTATGAAGTACTTACGCAGTTTTATAATGAGGATACTGAACTCAGAGAAATATTTATAAATATACTTACCGATAAACAAATTGAATATAATCAAGAGGGTACAACACAAGAGTTATTTGAACTGATAAACAAATATGATACAACAATATTTGACACATATCAAAATTTTGAAGGAAAAAGAGTAAAGTATAAAGATAATTTAGTTTTTGCATTCAGATTTTTTAGACTTGCTGATAAATATATTGCACAAGAACAAACTTTGTTTGAAGAATTAAAAAAAGACTTCGGATGGCGAATGAATTATGAAATTCGCAGAAACAATTAACATAATGCAACATAATTTTACATAACACATTATATACAATATTATATTATAATATTAGATATAACAATAAAACATGCACATGAAAAAATTTCTTACAATAACACTTAGTATTATATTAATATCCGTAACCATTTTATATTTTGGGATAGTATTTTTACTGCCTAAAACAGTAAACAGTAAAGCTACACAAAATTTACTTACTTCCTATATTTACAAAAAAAGTAAAATTGAAACAAATATTAAAGGTTTAAATCTAAAAATATCACCAAAACTTGCGATTGCACTATATGTTGACAGTATTAACGCAAGAAGTAAAAATGTTTCGATTATTGCTGCCGACAATATAGCTCTGAATTATAAATTATTAGAAAATAACAAGGCACTAATAAATGTTAACAGTATATTTATTAACGGTGATGAATTAAAACGGCTAAAAATTAAGTCAAAGAAAAAAAGAAAAAGTACATTTGAACTCAGCAAGTGTCCTGAAATTCACATTAAAAAGATAACTTTTAAATCAGATAAAGTTAATGCTGTTGCAAAAAATATTGATGTTGAAAAAGAGGCTATAACATTAAATGCAGATATAACATCTCCACTACTTAAAGAAACCGTAAAATTAGGTTATGCAGGCTCTTTACAAATAATTGGAAACGAACTAAAGTCAAATCAGTTTGAAATAAAAATAGGGAATTCCCGATTAAATATAAACGGGTACTTAATTAACAATGATAAATCTTATGACTTCACGCTAAAAGGGCAGAAGTTGCCGGTTGCGGAAATTATGCCAATTGTATTACACTTACAAAAAACACTGGATCCTACCAAAAAATTTATCGAAAATCTTAAAGATTTTGGCGGTACAGCTAATGCAGATCTAAAAATTAATAAAAACGGTATATTTGGTAAATGTATCGGTAATAATTTGAGTGCAAAATTTGTATGGTTTGATATCCCTGTATATTTTAAAGAGGCTGTATTTAATTTTAGAGATCAAACAATCGACTCGGTTGCAGAAGGAATACTTGGTAAAGAAAAAGTCATACATACACTTAACATGAAGGATTTATTAACTCCGCAAAGAGAAGCTATTGGAACAATGAAAACAACTTTGACTAAAAAATTTGATTATGTTCCAAATCTCACAATTTTAAATTCTGTTAACTTCAATTTAGTCTACAAAATAAAATACAGAAAGCCTGATGTTTACTATGATTTAGATATTCCAAAAAATAGCGATTTAATTTATAATTCTTATTATTTGGGATTAAGAAATAATCAAAGAAAAGTACATGCTAATACATTTAAAGACAATGATGATATATTTTTAAAAGAATATAAATATTATTATTTGGATTCTGATAAAGAAAATGTTATCTTGTATGGCGATGGCTTATTTAAGAAAAATATAGATAAAAATAATCCGGATAAATTTATTCCTCAATACATAACATTCCATACAAAAGGATATGCACCAATTTCGGTATTGGGTTCCTTTGGAGAAAAAGTAAATGGCGGAGAATTTAAAGGCGATTTAAAATACGATTTAAAAAATAATCAGGCAGTTGGCACTTTTGACGTAATAAATGCAAGGCATAAAGCATTCCATATTGAAAATGCACACGTTACATCAAAAAATGGAATATTTAATATAACAACAAACGGTACCTTTAAAGGTGAAAAGTACACAGCTGAACTTAATGCCAAAAACAATATTTTTGGAGAAACTTTAATTTATGATATGAAGCTGTTTTTGGATAAACTTATTTTGGATGTAGCTCCTGAGACGAATACACCTCCAAAGCAAATAAATCCTATGGATATTACACAACAAGTCAAAAGCTCTGATATTACCATTAATAACTTGGAAATATTGGTAAATAAGATTAAAAGGGAAGCTTTCGTTCTTGAAAATGCAAAACTCGTTGGCAGTTTCAAAAATAATATCTTTAACTTTAAGATGAATGATTTAGGCTTTGCCGGTGGAACTATCCACGCAAAAGGGTTATATGATTTTGTAAAAAACACATCACAAATGACATTTGAGGCAAATAACATTAATTCAAATAAAGTTGCAGAAATGACTCTTAATCTTAAAGACCAAATAGAAGGTATCGCATACGCTAAAGTTGATATTGATGCAAAAGAAATGTTTAAATTCTTGGATGCTCACTGTGTGTTTGAGGTAAAGGAAGGCTTTTTACCAAAACTTGGCGATGCTGAATTTATGTTTAAAAACTCAAAATACAAATTGTCACAAATAACTAATTTTGATTTAACACAAAAAGACCTTATGAAAGACGATATAAAGGGTACATTTGATGTTCATAACACAGAAATAAAGAACATACATGTTACAACATGGCATGAATTATCAGCGATGTTTTTAGAGGGCAGCTATGAAATGGAGAAACAGCTTGCAGATTTGCAGCTATTCTGGCACTACAGTAAGGAAGCACCAAAAGGTATAAGAATATTTTGTATTCCTCTTAGCTTGATATTAAAAGTTGTATTCAGACCTGAAAAAACTAGAGCATTATATCAGTCTAAATTGACAAAAATACCTAAAATTAAGGCTGATGAAAAAAATTCAAGATACTACAGAATTCAATTAAGCGGCGATATTAACAATAACAAAAAGAAAATAATACTTAAAGAAATCCGCTAACTGCAACATATATATTGCAAAGTTAGAGCACTAAAAGTTCGATTTGTCCTTATATAAAAACCTCTAGCAATTTAACATCTTATTAATAGTCAATATAGTTTGCAAAATAATATTAAATATAGTAGACTAAACAGGAATGTAGAATAGTTGAACATTAATGGAGACATAAGTGGAACAAGTCAGCATAATTATTCCTATATATAATGTTGAAAAATATTTGACTAAATGTATAAATAGTGTAATCAATCAAACGCATAAAAATATTGAAATAATTTGTGTTAATGACGGCTCAACTGATAATTCACTTGAAATATTAAAGGATTTATCACAAAAAGATTCCCGAATAAAAGTTATAAATAAAAAAAATGGGGGATTATCATCTGCAAGAAATGAAGGCTTGAAGTATGTAACTGGTAAATATGTTTATTTTTTAGACAGTGACGATTGGATTGAACCGGATACCATAAGCCTTCTACTATGTAAAATGTTGTCAAATGATGTTGATTGTGTAATTCATAATGTAAAAACAATCTCGGAAACAGATAATTTTAAAGCTAAAGCAATAGAGTGTCAAAATTGGTTTGACAGCAAAAATAAGCCTGACGGGATTTATAATTTAATTTTAGAAATTAATAAAGATATTCCGTCTGTTGCATGGAATAAATTATATAAAATGGAAATTATTAATAAATATGATTGTAAATTTCCTGAAGGATTAATGCAAGAAGATGAGGCTTTTGTATGGATTTACATGATTCATTGCAAAAGATATTATTACTTGAATAATCAACTTTATAACTATTTGATAAGGTCTAACTCTATAATGGATAACATAAATAACACAATCCACATATTAGACATTTTATATATTCAACAAATTATATATGAAGTTATTTTAAAACATAAAAAAATTAATATATATAAAAACGCTCTAACAAATAACTACGTCAATACTGCTAATGAATTATATCAAAGACTTCCTCAAAAATATAAAAAAGAAGCATTAAAGATTATAAAAGCTTATATTATTAACTTTAATAATAGCCCCCAAATAATAAAATTATTTATAAATCTTAAATATAAAAAATTTATACAAATTTTAAATTCTATATTTCCAGTTAAAAATATTATTAGTAACAATTCCGTAGTTAACAAATGATGTTGTAAAAGAACAGTCGGTTTAAGAATTCTGTACAGAGAATGTGACAATTGTTTTAGTGTCCTAAATTATATTTTGCCTGCAAATGGTATTATTATTTTTAATATAAACTTTTAATCTGTTTGCGATAATTTTATGTGAATTTTCATCATAATGTAATCCGTCCAAATCAGATGGATTAGTGAATTTGTTTATGTTAAAAATTTCGCAATGATAATCATTTGCTAATTTTATATAAATCTTTTCGGCTTTTTGGGATTTTATAATACTTGTTTTGTCAAACTGAAACTTAAAATATCCCTCCAGTACTTTTTCATTTAACATAACAGGCGGTATAATAATTATTTTTTTTGCTTTTGTTTCAGCTAATTTAATTAAATTTTCTAAACCATTTTCTATAGCACTAAAACTTATATCATACTGAAATTGTAAATCATTTGTTCCAATCCAGAGAATCAGCAAATCTATATTATCTGATTTCGATATAAAATCAGGGAAATGTTTTGGGGCAGAGAATATCACTCCTTTTGGGTTATAAACAAATCCTGTTCTGTCGCACACACCTTCATTTATAACTTTATAATTCGTTCCCAGATTCTTTTGTAAGACAGAAGGCCATCGAATATTTTCGTCAAACCTTGAGCCGTCTTTCGGGTTATATCCGAATGTATTTGAATCTCCATAACATATAATCTTTTTCATTTTTTCTCCTGTTATTATTTATTTTGTTGTTTATGAGTGAATTCTTCCATAGAAACGAATCCTGATTTAAAAGTTACATTATTCGGTTTTACACTGTTTGTAATGTTTTGTTTTTTATTATGCTTGCCCCTTGTCATCCAAATATTTAATTTAGGTAATAGTACACCGAGCATTATAGCAGAATATGCAATTCCTGACATCTGTGCAATATTTAATTTTCTTAAATTCTTTTCAACATTACCACCTTGTGCAATTATTTCCTTTTGAGATTTGAGTGATACATCTTGAAGCCAATGTTTTATTCCTTTGCCTGATTTTGAAATATTAAACAAGTTTTCTTGTTTTGGATCAAATGCTTGCCCTACACCTTTTGCAACAAAACCGCCTAGTACTAACCAATTTAAAAAGCCTAGGTAATCTCTAATATTTGTTTCTCTTAATTCTGTTGAATCTTTTGAAGCAAAAATTCTGCCTAAAATAAGAGTTCCATATATTGTTTTAATAGCATTTCCGCTTGTTGCTGGTCCGTCAAATTCAAGTTTTTTAATTAAGTCAACAGGTTTTTTAACCCCCATAACTTTGGTAAGCATTAATACAAAAATCCCAGCGGATATTATTTTTTTTAGCCATAGACCTTTCTCTTTTTTCTTTTCATTTTTATCTTTCACATTATTTTCGTAACCGTTTTCACCTACAAAATTATCAATGCCGGTCCTTTTCTTTGTTAAATATCTGTTGAGATATTGGTTTGTAATTGCAAGCCCCATAGATAAAGGTATAGCAATACCAATACGCAAATTATTCATTCGTTTTAATTTTGATATTATTTCTCTTGGCAATTGTTTGGTTTCGGAGAAGAAAATGTTTCTACCGGAATCAACAATATCTCTTAGTGTATGAGTAAGGTTTGAAGTTACTTCATTTTTACCTGATTTAATTTTTATAGAATTATCAGCACCAAGAATATTTATTATTTCATCTTGAATTTCGGTTAATATTTTTTTATTTGTCTTTTTGTCCATTGATTTATCTGTAATTAAATTTGTTAACTTCTCAATTACAGATTGCTTCTTGTTTTGAGCAATATCAGCAAAATTTTTGGTTTTAGAACCGACTTGACCTGATATTGAATTAAGGAGATTTTCAACATAACTTTTCGGAGTTTTATCTGATTTATTGTAAATGTCAGAAAATACATCAAGACCGTTATTTGTAATCCAAGAACCTGAATTTACTTTTACATTTGGGGTTAATCTTTTAGAGATAAATTTTGAAGCGATTACGGCAAAAAGTGCGGCAGAAAACTCTGCAATAAAAGTTCCTGTGTATTCCCTAAAACCCATTTCAATTCCTGCTTGTTTGCCTCTGTTTTTAGTTTCTACTATGGTTCTTGGGGTATCCATCGCAAAAATATCAACAAATGATGCGTTTAGCATATCATTGTTACTCAATGTATAAAGGGCATTTGATAATCCGCCCATGGCAGCGGTAAAATTTGGGGCATTATTTATCTTATCTATTTTCATTTGTAATTTCTCCTTAAAAAACAAGTTCTTAAAAAAATAAGAACTTGTTTATAATATTTCTAACTAAAATTTGCGTGCAAAATTATAAGTAAGTTCTTAACAACAAGACTTACAGCAACAACAAATTAATTTATTCAAATTTATGTATCTCATATTTTTATAAAACACCAAAATAAATAATCTGTCAATAATAAATTTGGATAAAATTTATTATTTGCAACATGTTTAGGTATAGCATAACATTTTATTTGTTGCAACAACATCCGCCCTGACAGGATTGACATTTGTCGCTTAATTTTCCTTTTTCCAATGAAGATTTACAGCTTTTTAGCCATTTAGGCTCTTTGCAGGTGCATTGTTCCATGAAATCCATAAAATTTACCAGTCTTGTCAAAACATCTTCTGTCATTGAGTATTCCATTTTTTCGGCATTTGATTCTGCATCTTTTATGTTAATATCCAAAACTCTGTTTAAAAATTTAGTAATCGTATTGTGGCGGTATTTCATTATTATCACTGTTTTTTTACCAAGAGGGGTAAGAGTAATATTTCCGTACGGCTCGTAATTTATATAGCCCTTTTGTCGTAATTTTTTAATAGCTTCAGAAGTTGAAGCACCGCCGATTTTCAAGTATTCTGCAATATCTTTAACTATTATAGTTTCTTTCTTTTCCAATAAAGTATCAATTGTCAAAAGATAGTTTTCCAAACTTTTTGTTAATTTGTTTTCCATAATTATAGAATAACATAAAAATTAAATGTTGCGAAAGTCTTTTGTTTATGCTATGTTATGGCATGCCATAACATAGGGAAAATTATGAATAAACAAGAACTATTAAAATTGTATGATTTAGATTTGGACGAATTGATAAAGATATCGGAAAAAATTACAAGAAAAAATTTTGAAACTAAAGATATTGAAGTATGTTCAATAATTAGTGCAAAAACGGGTAAATGTTCAGAAAACTGCAAATATTGCTCTCAAAGCATACATAATCATGCGGATATCTTTTGTCATCCGCTTTTGAGTGTCGAACAGGTAAAGCAATCGGCTTTAAAAGCTAAAGAAAATGGTGCAACGAGGTTTTGTATCGTAACTTCAGGAAGAAGCGAATCGGGTGAAGATTTTAAAAAAATATTAGAAATGATAAAAGCTGTTGCTTCTATTGATGGTATTCACTGCTGTGCTTCTTTGGGTTTGTTGAACGAAGAACAGATTATGAAGATTAAAGAGGCAGGTGTTGAGAGGTTTAACCATAATATAAATACGTCTAAAAATTATCATAGCGAAATTTGCACTACACATAACTTTGAAGATAGAGTAAATACCGTTAAACTGTTAACTAAACATGGGCTTGAGGCTTGTACAGGTGTAATCATAGGCATGGGAGAAACAAAAGAGGACAGAATTGATATGGCTTTATCTTTGGCGGAATTAAACCCTAAAACAGTTCCGATTAATGTTTTAAATCCCATAAAAGGTACTCCTTTAGAAGATTATGAAAATAAAATAACAGAAGAAGAAGTAATCAGAACAATTTGTATTTTTAGAATTGCAATGCCCAAAGCAATTTTAAGATACGCAGGCGGAAGAAAAACAAGACTTTCAATCGAAACACAAAAACTTGGTTTAAGAGCAGGCATAAACGGAATGTTGTCAGGAGATTATTTGACAACCGACGGTGTAGACATAAATGACGATAAAGAGTTGATAGATAATTACATTAATACTTAATTTAATTAAATAGAAATAGAAGAACAATGTAACCTTGAACCGATAATTAAGAGTTTAAAGTGTAACACAGATTTGTTAAATGTATTTAATAGTGAAAATAATTTTTTAACTTCCGACCAAAATTTATATTTGCCAACCCACTGTTAATTAACATGAGAAAGCAGAAAAAGTAACAGAAATTTCCAGAAAATTTACATAATTACGACAAGAATCTAATTTTATGCTATAAAGTAAAATATGAATGATGTTGTAATAGACACAATTTCTAGAAATATTAGGTGTTTGGAACAGGGTAGGTTTCAATCTTTTTGTCAGGAATTTTTTAAGATCCATTTTAGTCTTGATTTTGAACGTAGAGGTGCAACATCTGATGGTAATACTAGAGCTGGAACTCCGGATTATTTACTTGTCGCAGATAATCAAGTTTGTTTGCAAATTAGCGTTGAAGATACCTATTGGTCTAAAAATGAGAAAAAACCGAAGCATGATATTGATCGTTGTATAGAAGAAATAGCTGATATCTCAAAAATTATTTTATGTTCTAATCAAGGTATTCCAACAAATAATACTGACGCCAAGAAGCACATAATTAATTATGCAAAAACAAAGAAACACGATATAGAAATACAATGTTTTTCCCTTGAAAATTTTGAAGAAATTATTTCTTATAATTTAGCGAAATATTCAAATTTAATCAAAGAATCATATTTTTCAAAAAATGATATTGAATATTTAAAAAGGTATTATAATACAAAGGATGACTATAAGAATTGGTGCTTGCGGAATTTAGAATTTTATAAAAACTTTGTTTATTATAATGATAAATTAAGTATAAGTAGAGACAGAGAAAGTGCTTTTTATAGTGAAATTGAACAATCAAATAAATTGATTTATCTTGTTTCACCTTCAGGCAATGGTAAATCAAATTTGTGTTATTCTTCCGCAAAAAAATATATTGAAAATAATAAATTTGCATTATGGATTAAATCTGAAATGGTAAATGCTCATGAAAATTATGAACATTGGATTATAGATGCACTTAAGGAAGCAGATGTTAATTTTAGAGAGGAATATTATCCTTATTTTAAAGAGCTATATACAAGAGATGGTTTATTACTGATTATTGATAATGTAAATCCTATTATGAATAAATCATTAAAAGAAAAATTTAAATTTATATCTTCAGTTATTAGTACAAATAAACATAATATTCGGATTGTTTGCCCTATTTGGAATATAAATAAAGAAGATTGTGACAATGAAGAATGCAATGTATTTTATATCAATAATTATGAAAATATTGAAGCAGAAAATGCTTTAGAAAAAATATTAATTCAAAAAAACATAGTTTTATCAAATTTAAAGAAAAAAGAAATTATTAAATTATTAAATAATGATCCTTATTTAATCGGTTTAATGGAAGAACTGTCTTCTGCCCAAATTCGACAATTAACTAATGAAACAGTTGATCAAATATGTAATTTGTTTGTAGATAATGTATTTTGTGAAATAGAAAAAAACAATCCTGATTTTTATGCAGAAGAATATAAGAATGCATTATATTCATTAATATATGACGAGATTAAGAACGCTAGACAAAATACTAAATTATCAGAAATTGTTGAAATGGATAAAATTCGTCCTATATTAAAAAATGAAAAAATTTGCAAATTAGATAAAGAAAATATAGTATTCAGACACGACAGATTAAAGCGTTTCTTACAAGTACAGTCATTATTAAAGCAAGAACAGGTTTCAAATGATATTTTATCAAATCCTTATTACAACGAAATCTTGGGTGAATATATAGCTTATACGAGTCTTTCTGATGATAAAATTCAATACATTCAAAAAAGTAATCCAATTGCAATATTAAATACAATTAATTACATTGATTTTAATACAAATCATCTATCAGGATTTGTTTTAGATACTTTTAAGGACATTTTCATTGATAAAAATTTCAATATTTTTACAAAAAATGGTATTAAAAAAAATAATAATATGATAAATATAGGCTCATATTCTAATAACATAGAATATTATGCAAATCAAGTATTAGCAAATACAACCAATAAAACTTTTTTGGATAGCATAAAACAAAAATACAATAACCAGATAAAAGAAATTAGCTCAGATGGTTTGCAACTTTTACAATTTAAACATGGAGATTTAATAGCAGGCTTAAATTATTATCATAGATGGTTAAATAGCACAGGGGAATTATATATCAATGATTATAATTTTAACCAATGTATAATTGAAATAAAAACGAATTTTTCTAAAGAGTCCATAAATAATTGTTGTAGAAGTTTAATAAAAGCTCTTAATATGCCACATATAAAAACAGCTTTAATAATTTCAGCATTATTAGAAACCACTGATATCAATGATTGTGTAGAAAACATTTGGAATAAATTAAATAAAGATGACATAGTTGCACATTGTATTTTTGCTCTTTTAAAATGCTATAATTCAAACAGCCGTGAACTATTAACTATACTTATGGATTATTGGTTATCAATGAGTGATGAATATATTGATGGTAATTCATTTTCGCTTCGTTCAAGTATATATGGTTTACTATCAAGATCTATCTATGAACTTTCTGATAATACAATAGAATTTCTTATTAATTATGCTAAATTAGCAGGAGAAAATGAAGGATATATTGTTGGCTTGTTACAGCACATAGATAGTCCAAAAGTATATGACTATAAAGTAAAATACTATGCTGATAATAACAGACTTTTATTAAGTATAACAGACAGAAATAAAATAATTAATCAGGATACTTTAAAAAAATTAAAATCTATTTGGACTAAGAAAAATGAAGATAGCAAATATAGATATAAAGCTTTGCACATGTATGCTCCGTATATAACCAATGATGATCTAAATGATTTAAAAAATTTGGAAACTCTAAAAGACATTCAAAATAATGTTTATACGCTATCTTGCGTACTTCGTACCAGATTAAATGATAAAACCGTTACAGAAAACTTATGTGAACTTATAACGCAAAAAAAGAGTATTGATTCTTATATTGTTGAACTACAACATATTTGGGATAGGTCATTAACCCCTTTTATTGTTGATTTATTCAACAATTATGAGAATAAAGAGAATGGCTCAATTGCTCTTTCTGTATTATTAATAAGGATAGACAAAAATGATGCGGGAGATATTGCATTATCTTGTTTTGAAGAATATAAAGATCAAAAATACTTTCAAGAAGCATTGATTATCATTGGAACTCAAAGAACAACAAATCTTCTCAATAATTATTTCAAAGAAAAAGGTCAAAAATTTGAAATAAATCTATGTTTACTAAATACAAAATTTTCGAGCGATAAAAAATTAAAAGAAATCAATGAAGATATACTAAATAGAATTGCAAAATTAGCACCATATATTACTTCAGAAAGCCTTGCACAAATTATTAGAACATCTAAAAACAAAATTCCAAACAGTAATGCATACGATCAGATATTAAAATATGTAAATAAAGAAGATATTGATAAATATGACCTAAATAGTAAAGATGATATTTTTTATAAACAAAAATTAGATGAAATATATAACAATAATGAAGTCATTAGTAATTATTGGGACTTTGGACTAGATTATAATAAAAAATATTCAAACATTACAGAAAAAGAAAAACAGATATTGGTAAATGTGTTGCATGATTGGTTTGTTGCATATAAAGATTTAAGAGCCTTCAAAATTTGTTCCGATGTAATAGAATTAATTGGAGAAAGAAAAAATTTTTATGTTATAGAAAACATACTTAATATGTTTGAAAACTCAAATGATATAGATCTCGCAAAAAGAATATTTTTTAATGCAAAATATTTGATTGAAACTGAAAGCTTAATATAGTTTTATATGTTCTAATGTTTCGAATTTTCTTTACAAAAAGTATTTTAAGAATATTCATTATATAATAACTACTAGAGGTATTTAATGAAGCAAAAGCACGATAGATATGAAATGCATAAATATTGGGGGAAAAAACCAGCTTTTGGTTTTGATAAAATTATAAAAGCATATTCAAAACCTGATGATGTTTTGTTTGATCCTTTTGCTGGATACGGAGTCTTTGGTTGCGAAGCATTATTAAACAACAGAAAAGTCGTTCTCAATGATTTAAATCCTATTGCCGGTTTTATTCAAAACCAATTATTGAAAAATGATTTTAACGAAAAGCATATAAAAGAAACCTTTAAAACAATCATTGGTGAGTTATCAAATACAGAAGAAAAGTTGTATACTACTACTTGTTCAAAATGCGGAAAACAAGCAAACGTTATATCTACCCTAAGAGATAAGAATAACGACAAACCATTATGTCATAAGGTTAAATGTTCTTGTTCCAAACAGGCATTTGAACAAGATATATCAGAAGATGAGGCTCAAAAAATATTAAATATAGAAAAAAACTTGGTGATTCCATCTCATCCATCGTCATATTTGATACAGAATTCTCGCATTAGTGCAAAAGAAAATATGACCACAGATGACTTATTTACAATTAGAACACTATATTGTCATTCACTTTTATATAACAAAATTCAAAGCATAGAAAACGAAGCCTTAAAAGAATATTTAATGTTGGCATTTTTGTCTAATATGGCAAATTGTTCTAAACTTGTACCTCCGATAAAATCCAGAGGCAAGATGTCACAGGGTGCATGGATGACAGGTTTCTATATTGCAAGTAATTATATTGAAAATAATGTATTTCATTACTTTAAAAATCGAATAGAAAAAATAATTGCAGGGAAAAAAGATTTCTGTTCTAAAATTAAAAATATAAATTTGTCATATAAGATTATAAATAATGATGCAAAAAAATTATCTATTCCAAACGATTCTATTGATTTCATATTCACAGATCCTCCTTATGGTGATACTGTTCCTTATTTTGAGCAAAGTATTATCTGGAATACTTGGTTATCCAAGCAAGTAGATTATGAAAATGAAATTGTAATTAGCGATAGTAAAATAAGAAATAAAAATAATACCCAATACAAATCTGATCTAAATAAAGCAATTAGTGAAATTTCAAGAGTATTAAAACCGGAAAAATATTTCACTATTAGTTTTCATTCATTATATGGCGAAGAATGGTCATCGCTAATTGATGCCTGTTTTATGAATGGTTTTTCATTTGAACAAGCGGAACTGCTAAAACAGAAAACACTTGCTCCAAGACAACTAAATAGAAAAATAACTGTTGAAGGTGATCTTTTACTTACATTTAAAAAGACAAATATAAAAAATTTACAACTCATCGATAAAGAAAAACTTATTACGAAATTAACAGATCTTATTTCAGATGAACTATACAAAAAGAGCCTTTCGACTAATGATATTTATCTCAATATTATCAACTATATATTAAAAAATAGAATTTCACTAGGAAATATTGATATTATTAGTCTTCTTAAAAACAATTTTGATATTGATGATTATGGCATGTGGAATCAAAAGCCGATATTAGCAGCACTCGCAATGGCTTGATATTAAAACAGAGGTCGATATAATTTCATAAGCCCCACTTTTACTCTGTTCTTTGTCATAATAATATTTGATTATGTTATACTCACCATTTTTAAGCTTATTAAGTTCTGTTTTTACTTTGTCAGCAATTAACTCAATTTTTCCCTTTAATGGTCTTGCATCATCAAAGCTATCATCATAGACCAAAAAAATGTAAAATCTGTTATTGTTTTTAAATAGTCTTTCTCCTTGAAATTTGTAATTCCACCACTCAATAGATTTTTTATTTTGTTCAAGAGAATTAACCATATCTAGTCTTTTTAAATAAAATTCGTTTAATTTTTCATCTATTGCACTAATATGTTTGCTTTTTAAGACTTCAATAATTTCTGATTTTTTTAAATCTCCATAATTAGGTAAATTATAAGTACGCTTTATTGATCTGTAATAATCCTTTATTTGTTGAAATTCATTTACACTTGAACCAACATGATAAGAATCATGATTACCATCAGGGGTTAGTCCAGATGACAAACAATTAAAATAATCGTCAGAAATATGAGTGATTTTTAAATCAAATGGAACAATTTCCCCATTTATTTCTATCATAAAATCAACGTATTTTATTTTTCTTAATGTAGGAATAACATTTTCATTATCATTAAACAAGTGTTCAATTAAGTCATTTGTAGCTTGGTTATAATATTCCCAAAGCAAGTATCCTTTTACTTTATTTTGCAATAAGTCATCAATTGCACTATTCAGCTCTTCCATTGAAGCAATCGATTTATTTCTTACTAATTTTTTGCTTTCCTCATTTAAATTATCATTACGAATACCGCATGATACCACTCCAAAATTTTTAATTATTTCTGGAAGATGTGCTTCTTCTTCGTGTCTTTGTCGTCTTATTTGGGGATATTTATCTTTTATATATGAAATTATTTCTTGATTTCCGATTTTTGTATTAAACAATTGTTCAAAAAGGTCATCTTTTCTCTTAGAAAGTGGTTTTATGTTGTTATTATTAAGAATTTCACAGATATGTTCTTCTCCTAAAGAACGTATTAATATGTATCTCGAAAAAATTTTTTCTTTTTGCAATATTGATAAATCTAGTTCTTTCTCAAAGCGTTTGTTCAATTCTTTAAAATCCATGAAATACCCCCATTTTTCTTTAGGGTATCACAAAAAATGTTTCGAGGAAATGACATTAACATAAAATATCTTTGTGTTGTTATGTAAACCTTTCAATGCTTTCTTCGTGCTTTTACGCTAATGTGTTTCCTGATATAAGGAGGAAATATGAAAGAAGTTATCGGATACAATATCAGCGAAGAGGAGTTCAAGAAAGTCAGTAAATGGGCAGAAGATGTGTATAATATTGCCGTCATTGTTGATTACTTTGTCGGTAATCAGCCGGAAATTGAAGAGTGCTACAACCTTGCTCCGGTTATTAAAAATTTGAGAAATAATGCGGATTTATTAAATGCATTTTTTATTGATGCCGAGGGAAATAAAAATTAACTCTTCACTATCATTTCAAACGTTGTTCAAAAAGTGTTCAACCGGTCAATTAAGGTGGGGTAAATGTAATTTATATATAAAACCTCATTTGAATATATTTAAAACCGTTAAAAAACGATTTTAAAATTTTAATCCCCATAAGTTATTCCTAAAATTTTCTCTTCAATTTCTCTTATAACTTCAGGAGATAGTCCTTCAGGTTTTGTTGTTTCCGGCATGTGCTTTTCCCTAGTTACTTTATCCTCATAGATTTTTACATTTTTAAGCATTGTCATAATCTTTGTTACCGCATACATTCTTGCAGGTTCAATCTTTTCGCCTTTTGCCATATCATTTTGTATAGAATCCAGCAGGTTTCTCCCGAATTTATACAAATCCTCGTGAAAAGTTGTATTGTTTTTAAGATATTCCGAGCGTTTTTCATCCCATTTATCTGCTGATTTCCAACGGCGGAGAGTTCTTTCATTTACATTTAACCGTTGAGCGATATTTTCTAATGTCATTAATTTTTCAATATATAGTTTTGCGGCAGACTCTGCCAATAATTGCTTTTTCATAATTACTCCTTGTTTTCTAAAATTTTATTGAGCGGATTATAATTTCCTTTATCCAAATTTGCGATTAAATCTTTGTATATTCTTATAAAATTGGGTAAACCATAGTATCCTAATGATTTTTGAATAAAAGTAATCGGAACATTTTGTTTTAAGCACATATTTACAAAATTATGCTGTAAATCGCTTGGGTGCAGTCTTACTATTCCAAGATGTGCAGATAATCCTCTTAATACGACATTTTCTATATACTGTTGAGGAGATTTTGGAGAGTCAAATTTGAATACAAAATCTGTTAATTCAGGATTTGTTCCTTCAAATTTCTTTTTCAGAATGCCGAAAATATTGTCATCAAATTTTAATTTTCTTATTGTTGAGCCGCATCTATTCATAACAAGACGTTGTTCATATAGAAAATATTTCAAAAATACCATATTATCTTCAAAATTTATCCTTTCCCAAGTTAAGGCTAATATTTCAGGAACACTTGCTCCCGTTGATAAACTCAAATAAATTACAGGGTATGCCGCAGGATATTTTTTTATACAAATATTTAGTAATTCAGCAATTTTCTTATCTGATAAAATATTCATATCAACGCTATAAACTCTTTGTTTAGAGTTGTTTCTTACGACAAGACTATTTGTTAAAGGACAAACGGTTTTTATAATTAATTTCAGTAATGTAATATAAATATTTACTGACACAAGTTGGAAACCATTATCAAACATACTTTGTTTAAATTGAGCCACAACTTTTGTCGTTATTTCTCTTATTGATAAATTATCAAAATACGGTTTTAAATGGTTTTTATAATTAGTTTTATCGTGCATTAATCTTTCGAGTTTGTTTTCCATTTTTAGATGTTTTAAATATATGTATGCGGCTTTTTCAAACTTCATATCAAGAGGTTCTTTTACTTTAATCGGCTCAAATTTAGGCTTTTGAGCCTCTATATTATTTCTGAAATATTCAATTTGCTCTTTTGTGAATTCCGTTCTTACTTTTCTTACAAAAGGGGTAGAAGTATAAGCATAAGGTTGCTCAATCTTTTGCTCTGATTGTAATTCCTTTTGAGCTCTGTATATTGCTTCTTGAGCGGATAATTTTTCATTAGTTAAATAATATTTTTTGAAACAAGTATATATTTCATCAGGAATAGCAACTGTTATATGTTTACTGAATTTTGGAAGTATCCCTCTAAAACCGTATTGGCTGTATTTCCTGCGGATTCTTGTAAAAGTCGAAGGTGCAATTCTTGGATAACCTGATGTTTCATTAAACAACTCTACAACTTTATTTATATTTTTTGTTCCTGCTTGGTGAATTAAGTTTAATAATCCGACGTATGCTCTTACACGATTTTGAGTTTCTTCTCCAAATTTCAGAAAATCCTCATAACCTTCCTCTTCCTCAATAACTATCGGTTTAAATTCACTTATTGTTTCATCAACGTCATTATTGGTAATTTCTGCGGACTTTTTAGTGTTGAAAAAATAAGTATTATTATTTTTCAAAATAATTTGTTGTTTAATTAAATCCGATAAAATTTCCGTTACTTCTTTTTCGTCAAGTTCTGATACAACTATTAATTCATCAAGATTAAATTTATCTAATCTTCTTGCTGTTTTTATTATTAAATCTCTACTTTTCAATGTTCAATCCTTTCACTTGCTTTACATCAATTTTGTTTAATCCGTTTGTCGCCGCTAAATTTTCAAGCAATGAAATTCCTTTGATAATTTGGCGAAAGCGGTTAGTTTTTTCAAAAAATATTTCTTTTGCCTCATCAGTTATTTTAATTTCGGATAATTCTTCAACAATAACTTCCATATCCTCTTTTGAAAATGGTTTAAATTCTATAATTTCAGATAACCTATCGTACAGATGCCTGTATTTGCCAAGTTTTGTTTTAGCTTCCTGCATTCCGATTAATACAACAGGTGTTCCTGTTAAATCGTGTACATCTCTGATCGTTTCAATAATTTTATTGCGGCTTATTAGATAGTCAATTTCGTCAATGATAATTACTTGAGGTTTTAATCTTAAATGAGCAATACATTGTTCCATAAG
Organism: uncultured bacterium; assembly: GCA_902777385.1. Lineage (GTDB taxonomy): Bacteria > Cyanobacteriota > Vampirovibrionia > Gastranaerophilales > Gastranaerophilaceae > UBA1221. Next base: position 168,801 of record CACYTP010000002.1, on the reverse strand, counting down.
GTTAGCCATTTTTCTTGATGGGGATTCTCCGAGTTCAAAAACAATTTTTTCCATTAGCCATCGACTTGTCATTTTGTTTTGAGCTCTGACATAAACGGCATCATTTCTTGTTGCCCACCATACAGCAGTTTGTGTTTTACCTAATCCGGGATCGCCATAAACTAATCCCATTTTTGGAACTTCATTGGATTTGTCTATCAGATTATTCATTAATCCGATAAAGTTTTTAACATTACGAGTTTTAACAAACAATTTATGCATCAATTACCTCCTTATCACTTTCATCACAGTATATTAATTCATATTCACCAGTTTTCCTGTATTCTTCAATCCAGTCTTGTTCGTCTTTGGTTAGAGTATCTTTTTGGAGCAAATATTCATATTTTTCGTATTTATTTTTGAAAATTCCATTAAAAATTTCTTTATTTGCTTGCTTTTTAACTTCAATACTAAATTCTTGTATCTCATCTTCTTCCTGTTTCTCAGGTAAATCCATTGTTAATAACGGATTATGTACTTGTGCTCTTTTTAAGTGATTTACAAATTCTGTTTCTGTTCTTTTTTCTAATTGCTTCTTCAATTTTGTTTTTTGTTTTAAATCTTCAATATCTTTAGCATTTCCAAGATAATTTGCTAAAGGGTCTGACGGATCAACTCTTTTAGCTTCGCAAATAAACTCACCACTTAATTTATAAACTTTAATTGAACTTAAATTAAATAGGCTGTATTTTATAATTACATTTTTCTTATAACCATATAGAGCTTGGTCAAAATAATCGTTTTTCAAGAATTTTATTCCGTTTCTCTGAATATTCTTGATTTTGCGAGCCATCATAAGGTCATCCAAAGTTTTGATATTAACTTCCTCGCCTCTGCCGGCACTAATGACTTCCCCTATGGTCTTACCTTCAACATGTGGACAGGGTTGTTCATAATGATATTTTTGCAACCAAGCATTTAAAACCAAAATAACTTGCTCTATTGTCGGAATATTTAATTTGAATAACTCTTTATGGAGTTTTTCGTTCCTTTTTAATTGAGCCGGCTTTTTAATAATACTTGTTCCGGTGTATGATGGGAGCATAACTTCAAAACTATCTTGCAATTCCCTGAATAACCTTTCAATAGGCTTTGCTTTTGCATTATATGGTTTTGCGGATATAGCTTGAATACCAAGATTTTTGAATAAACCTGATATCCCATCCTCTGTAAAATATTTCGCTTTAAAAGCTTTACCGTTATCCTGATATACAAATCTTGGAACTTTACCGAGATTTATAATTGAATTTCTTAAAGCCGAGGCAATACATTGAGTATTTTCTTCAAGCATTATTTCAAATCCTACAAAGCCGCCTGATTTCCAATCTTGGTACGCAACTAATGTTGGTCTGACAGGATTTCCTGTGTATGGGTTCCTAACAAAAAATGCTAATCTATGCCCATCGCCAATGATGACATCTCCGACTTCAAGTTTTGAAACGTCTCTTGTAATATATGGGAGAACTTTATCGTGCAGAGCTTTATTTCCTTCACGAGCTTCCACCCAAACATCATAATGTTCCGCCTTGTAATTATTTGCGAATCTTCGGTAAGTTAAATCACAGCATAAATTTTCATATCCCCTGCCTTTTAATGCCATTTTAGTATATTTAATAGCTTTCCCAATATTTAACTGGTTTGGATGTAAGAGATTTTTTAGTAGTTCTGATTTCTCGGCTTCTGTTAATAATGTCTTTGTTGTTTTGGCTCCAAATGTGTAATTATTGATTAAACTATGCCAATCGTCATTATATTCCCGAAGTTTTTTATGCCATTCGTAAATTGTACCGATAGCAACTTTTCCTATTGCAACAAATAAGTTTTTGCATAAACAATTATTATTGTATGCATCAAGAAAATCTTTTCCTGCTTGTGTTTTGTTGGTTTTTTCATTCCTGAATTTATCCCAATTTTTAATCAGGTCATATTTTGCAAGAGCCAATTTCTTTTGCTCTTCAGGAACAACATAATTAATTGGAACAAGTGCTGTTGATTTTTCTCTGCGTTCTGTTACTTTTTTTCTAACACTTTCTTCCAAAGATGTTACTAAAATTTCATAAGATTTTGAACTTTTCCTTATAACATACTTGTTTTTAGCGATGGACTTACGAACAGCTCTTTCAGATATACCTTTAATTTCTGCGAGTTCTTTTGTTGTAATCCAGTCTACATTTGAATTTTGCATAATTTTTCTCCTTTCACACATTAACTCTGCTCCCCAGAAATTGGTAGTCAATGTATCCATATCGAAACATATCAACAAGTGCCATTTCAAACCTACAAAAACAAAGATTTTGTTGTATTGCAAAGGCAAAATTTTTGTATATAATAGTGCCCTTTTTCAAACGGAGCAAAAGCGGAACCAAACGGAACCGAAATTAGTTCCGTTTGTTATATAATGAGGTAAAGGGGTAATCATGGCTATAAAATTAAAACCTGAGCCTGTATGGGCAAAATATATAACAGAGGATAATCTTCCAACAAAAGATTTAAAATTGCTTTGCGAAATTATTGGATTAGAAGCAACTAAGAAATTGATGTTTAATGCCGCAGGAGACAAGTTTTCAATCCATGCTCACTGTAATCAACCATACAAAAGACAATACATTATAGACAACTACACTGCAACCAGAAGAAATATAATCGAGCTTGTTAAAGCTTGTGATACGACTCAAAGGTATGTTTATAAGGTAATTAAAGAACATGTTGAGGGAAAGAAATAGAGGAATTTATGGATTTATTAACACTTGATGATTTATTTACAAAACGTTTATTTAGAATCCCTGATTACCAAAGAGGGTATGCGTGGACGAACAAAGAATTAGATGAATTTTGGGAAGATTTAGTAAATATACCTGAAAACAAACAAAATGATAGTAATAAAGAAATCTATCATTATACGGGAATGATAACTGTAACAAAAGTCGATTTATCTACCAAAAAAGAAATTGGAAAGTGGAATGATGAGCAATGGTTAATAAAGAATAAAAAGTATGTTCCATATTATATTGTTGACGGTCAACAAAGATTAACAACCTGTATAATTTTTATAAAGTCGTTTATAGATTTAATAATTAAACAAGATAAATATTCAAATAAAAATCATGAAGATATTTATATCAATTCAAATTCATTAAAATCTATAATAGAACAATATATTTGCGAAAAAGAACCCGAAAACAAGGTAATAACAACATTTAAATTTGGATATGACAAAAATAATCCTAGTTTTGAATATTTAAAAACTAATATTCTATCACAAGATGACAATAAGAATACAAAGGAAGATTACTATACTAAAAATTTACAAAACGCATTAGACTTTTTTAATTCAAATTTATTAGATTATTCAGAACATCATAGCGAAGAAGATTTATTTGCGTTGTTTAATAAAATAGTCAATCGTCTAAAGTTTAATTATTATGAATTAAATAATGATTTTGATGTTTTTGTCGCATTTGAAACAATGAATAATAGAGGCAAAGCTCTTTCAAAATTAGAATTATTAAAAAACAGGTTAATATACTTAGTTAATTTGTATAGTTGTGATGATGAAACAAAAAATTCATTAAGAGAAACTATAAATAAAGAATGGCAAAACATTTATTCAAATTTAGGTAAAAATAAAGATAAATTACTTGATGCCGATGAATTTTTAAAAGCTCATTGGATAACATATTTTAAATTTTCTAGGAATAAAGGTGATGATTACATTGATTATCTTCTTAAAAAGAAGTTTATACCAAAAAATATAACTGAAAATTATATCCAAGCGAAAAATAACAATATAGATATCAGAGAAGAGCTTATAGAGAATGAAGATGTAGATGAATCTCAAGAATTTGAAAATATGGAAGATGATTCTTTGGATGAATCAACAAAATTATCACTTGCTGATATTCAAAATTTTGTAAAAAGTATTGGTAATGCTTCAAAATATTGGTTTGCAATTAAATGCCCAGATTTAGGGGAAAAAGAAGATAACAAAATAATTACAGAGGATGAAGCAAAATGGCTTAGTAAACTGAACAGAGTCGGTATTGCATATTTTAGACCACTTATTTTAGCATCATTTATGAATAACCAAATTGATGATACTGCTAGAATAAAGCTGCTAAAAAGCATTGAGCGTTTTATATTTTTAGTATTTAGAACAGGAAAGGCTTTATCAAATTACAAAAGTAGTAAATTTCAAAGCGAAGCAAAATTGCTATGTGATAATAAAAAATCAATTGATGAATTTTGCAACGATTTAAATAAAATTACAGATGAATGGTTAATGAAAAATGGAATATTTAATTACCAACCTTTTAAAGATTACATTACGAGATTATATAATGATAACAAGGGTTTCTATGGTTGGAGTGATTTAAAGTATTTCTTATATGAGTACGAATGTGAAAAAGTTGAAAACAATGGCAATCCAAAGATAGATTGGAATGTATTTATCCAAAAAAACAAAAAAGACCATTTCTCAATAGAACATATATATCCTCAAACGCCTGATGATGAATATTGGCATAGGATGTTTAAGGATTATAATGATGATGAAATAAAATACTTAACTAATTCTTTGGGTAATTTATTACCACTATCTCAATCTATAAATTCTGAAATACAAAACAAGAAATACAGTGATAAAAAAGAACGTTTTAGTAAATCTTCATATAGTTCAATTGAGGTTAGTCAGGACTATACAGATTGGAACCCTAATAATATAAAAGACAGAGGGATAAAATTGCTAGATTTTATGGAAAAACGTTGGAATATTAAATTTGAAAATGAAGATGCAAAATTAGATTTACTACATATTCCTTTTTGCAAAAATAAATAGGTTCCGTTTAGGTTCCGCAAAAAGTTCCGTTAAAGTTCCGTTTTGTAACAGAAAAATAATTCTTTCCGGAACCTGTGTTACTATTTCATATAAATAGTCCGGTGTTTGTCATTGGCTATTGCCTTACGGAAATAAGACTTTGCGGCATATCAATATGAAAATCTTTACTTTTCCCGGACTTAATTTAGGCGGAAATCGGACATACCGGACTTTTCTGGAACCCTAATTTACTATAAAGAACCTTTGAGTTTAGGGGCTTTGAGCCAAGTTCCCCTTTTCTGTATTGTCCTGTTTCTTTACACCCACAAAAATCATCTCGGGTGAAACAAACAAAAAATCTCTAAAACCGGCACAGTGACAGAAATAGGAACAAATTAGACAAAATCAGAAAAAATTTGGACTTTCAGGACTGAGTTATGTTACTGTTTGTTGGTTATTTCCTATCGCCAAACCCTTTACACACAGCGGATTGAGGCAAAAATAACCATTTCAACCGAATAATCAACTGTCCTGAAAAAGTATAGATGTACATAAATTGATGAAATACAAAAGTAGACAATGCCAAAAAGTAACACTACAAGTACAAACCTGAGCGGACACAAAGTACATTTGGTTCTCATTCAAATCACAATAACAAAAAAGCAGACAACTTTTGTTATCTGCTTTTTAGTGGGCGGGTTGTGGGATTGTCTTGGATTTTTTGCGTTAAACGTGTCTTCGTGTTTTGCCTGCGTGATTTACATCACTTGGCAAAAGCACTCCGCACTCTGCAAAAAATCCGCTCGAACCCAGACCAAGCTACGCTTGGTAGGGTTCTCATCCCAACCTCACATATAAAAAACGCACCCATAAAGGGTGCTTATTTTTATTATGGGGCTCCCAATGGACTACTTATAGACCCCATAATTTTACAATTAAAAAATGCTGTATCTACAGTTGAATGTGAATATTGTTTGTATAATTTATCTAAAATAGCTGCTTAATAAGGCTTGTTTATTGTATAATTTGAGTATAGTAAAATATAAATTGTGCGAGTTTTTTAATTTTATGGATTTTGATAAATATACAATTGAATTTTTGACCTGTATTTTTGAGTTATTAGATGATAATGTCATAAAAAGCTTTTTAGAGTTTATATATGAAAAAAAATATTTTAAAGTTACTCCTTTTAAAAATTATAAAGAATTTTTCTTATATCTTATATTTAAAGATAATAAAATATCAGTTGATTTAAATCCAAAATGTAAATCAATTTCAAGTCAGAGCAATACAATTATTTTTCAGCATATAGATGCAATAATGTTTGCAATAAAATCTTTCTTTTTGGAAAATTATCCTGATAATAAAAAATTTAAAAAATTTCTTAATTACGTTGTTAAGAAAAATATTGATGAAAGATGTTGTTATGGAATTTATAAATATAACCAAAAAGATAAAAATCCATTATATCAAATTCAAAAAACAATTTTAAGTCCAATTTCGGGTAGGCATTATACTGTCGTAAAAGAGTTTTATATAGAAAAACTTAATAATAAATTATATATTACTGATAACAGAGGACATTGTAAAGTTTCATTTAATAACTTTGAAAAAATATATAGTGCAGATAGAAACATTATTGGTTACAAAAAATCAGTTAATGCAATAGAGAAAAAAATAAAAGAACTATATAAAAAAGTTGAAAAAGAAAAATGTTGCCATATTTGTAATCCAACAAGAAAAAGTACTGCAAAAGATAAAAAACACATGTGTGAAAATTGTAAAAATTTAATTGAAGCAATATACAAAAATGACAAAGAACTTTTAAATAAGCAAGCAATAGTTTATGCAATTAAGAAAAAAGATGAAGACTTAAAATCTAGTATGAATATCAATGAAATTAGACATTTAAGATACAATAACTTAATAAATTACTTAATAAAACTTAATAATCAAAATAAGATTAAAAATAAGAAAGAAATAGAAAATCTAATATCTAAGGTATTTGACGAGTTCAGGGCTTTTTGTTTTTCTTAATTTGATTTAGATTTTAAAATTTTTATACCAAATCAATACAAATAAGAATATATTCTTATTTGTATTTTAATTATGCTTAAATTTGAATTATATTACTAAAAATACAAAATGCTGTTATGTCAAATATAATAAGATTTGTGGTTTTATATAAGTGTAGCAAATAAGAAAAATATTTTTCTAAAACAATATGAAGAAAAAGGAGAAAAATTATGGCAGAAGTACCAAAAATTATTAAATCAAACTGTACTGAAAATAAAATTACAATAAATTCTGTAACAGTTCCCAAACAAAAAGAAAAAGTTGGAAAATCAGAGGAAATAAAATCAGAAGAAAATATTTTTATCGATTATCTTAAAGATAATAATCTAAAAGAAGAACCTGATTTTGCAAATGAAATTGCACGACTTAAACTATCAAATGATAAAAATGTACTAAAAATTGCAAAAGTTATAATTACTTATCGTGAGAAATATAAGCTTGATAATTGGGAAGACATGTATAAACATTTATTAAATTCAGAAAATGTAAAAATTAAAAAAACACAAGCTGATAAATATATTGCAGTATATGATTACTGTTATAAAAAATACCAAAAAACTCAGACGACTGAAAACATGCTAAATCTTGGTATTGAGAAGCTGTATTTAATCTCTACACTTGAAGATAAGGAAAAGCAAGAAAAACTGGAAAATTTTATTTCAGAAAAGAAAAAAAGCGTAAAAGAGTTAGAAAAATTAGTAAAGTTGTTAAACAGAAATTCGGACATGTATAAGATTTTGGATGAATTTAATAAATACTGTGAAAATTAAAAACCGGTCAAAAAATAAAGCAATATCTTAAAAAAGTGGTAAAAATTAATCGTTTGCCAATAATGATTGATTAAGTTTATTTAAACATAAAAAATAATTAATGTATTTATATATATTAACAATAATATTAAAACAATCAATTTTTATTTTTTTTTTTAAGCGTTCGCTCCCTGCGGTCGCTCCGCCCAAACCGAGAGAATAGGGATATTTGCTAATACAGAACCACCTTAGACATCTGTCTTTGCTGTAAAACTTCTCTCATCTTTAAAAAAAATTACATTAGTCAAAAAGGAATAATAATTATGGAAACTAAAAAAATTGTTCCTAACAGTTTGAATACTGTTGAGGATATATTAAATATGCTTGAATGTAAAGAAATATCAGAAATAATACAAGCAATAGAAAAAGGTTATAAAAGATATAAAAAATTTAAAAATGGTAAATTCAGATGGATAGAAGCACCTAATGATGATTTAAAAATATTACAGCAAAAATTATTGAAATATTTGCAAAAATGCTTAAAATGTCCGCAATACTGTATGGCTGGGTTTAAAGGACAGAACAATATAAAAAATGCCATGGTACACCGTTTTATGCGTGAAGTAATTACAACAGATATTTCACATTGTTTTCCAAATACACAAGAAAAATATATTAGAAAATTCTTTGCAGAAGAATTAGGAGCAACAGGCGAAGTATTAGATTTTTTAGTGGCATTAACAACATATAACGGATATTTACCAACAGGAGCACCCACAAGTACATTATTAGTTTGTTTTGCTCACAAAGAAATATTTGACAATATATACAAGAAAATGCAGGAATTAGATGTTCTGATGACTGTTTATGTTGATGATATAACAATTTCAACCCATGGGCATGTTGGCAACTGGGTCATACAGTACATTAAAAACTCATTAAAACGACATGGTTTGCATATTAAGAAATCAAAAACTAAAAGATACGGCTATAAATATGCAGTTGTTACAGGTGTACATATATCTCAAAGCGGGAAATTGTTAGCACCATTTTGTATTGGACATTCTGTAATAAAAGCATTAAAAGAAAAAGAATTAACGGCAATGTCTATAACAAAATTACAGGAAATTATTGCAAAAATCAGCTATATTCAACAATTTAAACCACTAACCATGGTAAAAACAAAAAATAACGCAATTAAGCAATTAAAGAAATTACAGAAAAATAAAAATATTTAAATTAACAGAAAGGGAAATAAAATGCATAATGGCAGATATATTAAATTTAGAGTCGGCAGAAAAATTATTACTATGTGGGACGGACAAAAAACAATAGCTTTTAAAGATTCTCACAATGAAACTTTTATAGCTAATATGTTAAAAGCATTTTCACAAACAAAAAAAGAAATAAAAGCAAAACAAAAAGCAATTTTAGATTATTTAGGGATTACAGACCGTAAATTATTGAATAAATGTGTAAAATATCATTTTGATAAATTCGTTGAAAGCAAAGACAAAACAGAAATTGCTGAAAAAAGCGGAAAAGATATTTTTTAACAAATGTAAAATTTAAATACTGCCAGAAAGAGTGGCAGGGAAAAGGTGTCAGTCTCTCTCAAAAATTGCTGCACGCATACTGACATCTTTTCTTTTGCTTAAATTCGCACATATTGGCTATTTACAGCGGTTTTAACATGCGGTACAAGGCATTTAAATATAAATCTGTGTATTGAAGCAAAAACGCATGTTTTTGCTGTATTTATGCTTGGCTTTTTGTTTTGAGGGGTTTAGCTAAAATAATATAACAAAGCAACAGACAATATTACAACAATTAAAATGGCTGATATTTTAGTATTGTTACAGTATTTTTGTATGTTTTTATTCATTTTGTAACATTGGAAACTGGTAACATTTTCAATTTTTCCGTCTGTTGCATTATAGACTAATGTATCTAAAACATTTTTTAAAAATTTGTTTGCCATACCTTAATTATAAAAGAAAACCGAATAAGTAACACTATAAAAAACGGACTCCCAAAATTCATAATATAAGCAAAATTAAAAAATCTGCATTCGCCATGGGAAAGTTAATATAACAGATTTAAAAACAAAAGTGTAAAAATACTATAAACAAAATTTTATCAACATCAGCCGACACAGAGAATTTTACAAGGGTTATCACTTACCATTTTATTTAAAATCAACCATTTTGTAATTTTAAATTAAAACAAAAGGGGGAATGATTATGACTACAGTTGAGCCGATTAGAAACAAAAAAGACATACAGAAAGTTGAAAAGATACTGGCAAAACAAGGGCAAAGGGAATTATTGCTTTTTGTTATAGGGACAAATTGCGGACTTAGAATATCCGACATTTTAAATCTAAATGTGGGCGATGTTCGGAACAAAACACATATACAAATAACAGAAAAGAAAACAGGAAAATTTAAAAAATTCCCAATAAATACAAAATTAAAGCCATTATTAGAGGAATTTATCAAAGGAAGAAAAAATGATGAGCCGTTATTTTTATCTCGTTGGGGGCATAGGTTAGACAGAGTTACAGCATATTTTATTATTAAAAATGCTTGCAAACAGGCAAAATTACAGGAGAAAATCGGAACGCACTCAATGAGAAAATCTTTCGGGTATCACCATTATCAGCAGTTTAAAGATGTAGTTTTACTGCAAAAAATTTTTAACCATTCAAGTCCGCAAATAACATTAAGATACATAGGAATAGAGCAGGATGAAATAGATTATTCCTACAATAATTTTGTTTTATAGCCTTTAAACTCTTTATTAACAGTAAATGCGTTACATTTTGAACCCTTAACAATATATCTAATTTGTTAAACGATTTTCAAAAGACCTACTAAAATCACAGTATCACAAATAAAAAAGGTATGCAAAATGTATCAAAAAATGTTAAACGATTTTAATTTTTATAAAAAATAATTGTTTCTAATTCAATAATATCAATGTTCCTAAAAACCCTTAACAAATTAGATATATTGTTAATCGATTACCTGACAAATTATCAAAGGAATGGCTAAAGGGTAATAAATTGGAAGATATTAACAAAATACTTGATGAATTTTTTAATACTTGGAAAGATGATACAAATAGTAGGTATTTATCGTGGGAACATTGTTATAAATTCTTTAAAAGTAATAAAATTAAAATCTTAAAAGATGAAAATTTACTTGATTTGGCAAGTCTTAATTTAGCTTTTTATTTAGCAAGTTGGGGTATGTATAGAGGTTCATCTAATTTATTATGGAACGATTACAAGATACATAAGACTTTAATAAAAAATCTATTAGAAAAATGTGATAATTTGTATAAAACAAATGTACAATTTGATGATATAAAACCTGCGTATGATGAAATAAAAAAATATTATGGAGAACATAATATAACTCCGACAGACACACTAATTACAAAAGTTTTAATGGGTATATTTGGCTGTGTTCCTGCTTATGATAACTTTTTTAAAAAAGGTTTATCTAAACATAAAATAACTCAAAGATTTAATAAAAGTAGTTATAAAAAATTACAAAATTTATCAGACAAAATATATAAAAAGAATTTTCCTAACAATTATCCACCAATGCGTTTAATTGACGCATATTTTTGGTGGATAGGAGGTGGTAAAAAGGCACATCAAAAACACAGTGCCAAAAAACATAAAGCAATTGATACTAAATAAAAATAAGGAGTAAAAATTATGACAGAAGAAAAAATTAAATGTCCGAAGTGTGGAACAGAAAACAATAATAATGATATTTACTGCAAAGAATGCGGTAAAGATTTAACAAAAAAGGAAAAAATAAAAAAAGATAAAAAGCCTTCTTCTGCGTTAGAATCGTTATCTTACCTTATATGTTTTTCTATATTTGCCTTTGTAATAGGCTTTTTAGTATGTTTAAAATTCGGTATTACATTAAATGATTATAATGACGAAAATGTATTTAAACAAATATACAATGCTATTGAGGTTGTTGGTTTTGGTGTAAGTATTTGTATAGGTATTGTTACATCCTTTTCAATTATTGCTTATATAAGAATTAATAAAAAGTTAAATGATATATCCATGCAGTTGTTAAAACAAAATAACAATAAGGAGTAACATATATGAAAAGAGTAATATTATCTTTAGTATTTTGTTTTTTATTAATTTTACCGAGTTTTTCTGCAACATCTCTCAATACAGCACAATTAAATAAACAAGCTTGGACTTACATAAACCAAAAAGATGTTCAAAACGCTTATAAAACATTTAACTTGATATATCAAAATGCAAAAACTCAACAAGATTATGAATATGTAATACGTGGATATATAGAACTTATAAAAAATGATGAAATTTCTGCCTCTGTTCGTTTAATTTTGTGTCGTACTTTGCAAAATAACATAGAACCGAAAATAACAGATAAAAATTTAAAAAACATATTAAAGGCTGTGCCTTTTAAAAAAATAAATATATATGCAAATGCAAGCGATGAGGAATTAAGAACATTATTAAAGGCAGATACAAGCAAACAAGATATTTTGAATGATTACAAAAATATGTATTATTCTGCATTAAGTTCTGAAATAGCAGAAACAAAAGAAGGTAAGGCTTTTGTTCAATTATATTGTGCTTTATATGAATATGCTATCGGAAATAGTAAAACCGCAATATTACAAATGGGAAACGCAATGAACGATATTAGGACATATTGTTCAGAGGATGAGATAAAATCGGCAGATAAACTGATTAGTACTGTTATAGATTTATGTAAATAAGGAGCAATAATGAACTGTCCAAACTGCGGTAATGAAATAAATGAAAATCAAAAATTCTGTACAAATTGTGGTGCAGAAATAAACGGAATTGAAGAAAAGCTTCAAAATTCATCGGAAATACCAAGCGAGAAACAAACAAATAATATTTTAAAAAAGAAACCAATACTTATAACTTTTGCTATAATATTTGCATTTTGTATTATCGGAATTTTTGCATTTACACTACCAAAGGCAGATATTTCAACATACATGTCTGTAGTGCCGATAGAACAGACTGAAATAAAAAATATGACGGAACGACAGGCTCTTGATATATTGGTACAACAAGAAACTGATTTAGATAAATATATTAGCAAACATCCAAATGCAAATATTGATAAGTTGTTTGAAACTTTTTACCGAAATGTGCTTTTGTTTACAGGCAAAAAGTCTGATATGGATAGTAAATTATCTTTTGATATTTATGATTACGCAGAAAATGAACAGAAATCTTTTATTGTTAAAAATATTACCATCAATTATACCAACGAGGATGCATATAAAATTACCAATCCGCAAACCGATATAATTAGAATAGTACCAATAGAAGAAGGTATTTGGGGGGCAGAAATAAACGATGAATATATGATAAAAAAATATTCAAAAAACTTAAGCAAAGAGTGGAAAGAGTATTTAAAAATTTTTAGCGATAATAATTGGTGGTTAGATTCATTTTATGATGAGATAAAATTTTTAAGCATTTATCCGAACTTTTGTATGCAGGATATTATAAATAGTGATTTAAAAAATTATATGTCAAGATTTAGCGAATATAAAAATTATTATTGTGATAGCGATAATGATAAAGCTTTATATCAAAAATTTTTATCAATAAAAGACAATAACATACAGGAATACAAAAACATTAAACAATGGTACGCTTCTTTGCAATTAGAACAAAATGAAACATGGAAAAAACTTAAAGACCATATTTATTTTGATACAAAGTCTTTAAAAATAACTGATAATTACAGAGAGGGATATTTTAAGATATACAAAGGAGCAGAAGACAATAATTTTTTATTTGATTTATATGACAATGCTTTTTATGCTATTTATAAAATTTACATTGATAACTCCGGTGACATTATATTCCCTGAATATGAATATTTTGATAAAAATGGTAATTCTATATTTGCTGAATATCCAAAAGCTTTTGGTGATGAAAAATATTCAGAATATAAAAACGGACAAATTTATTACAATGCACTATATAAAAATTAATAAGGAGTAATAAAAATGAACTGTCCTAAATGCGGTAGTGAAATAAGCGAAAATCAAAAATTCTGTTCTAATTGCGGAGCAAATTTAGAAAATTTGGAAGAAAATACAACAGAAAATTTTACAGAAGAAAAAAGCAACATGGATATTAAACAATTTTTCAAAAAGAATTTAGTTGTTATTATTTCTGCTTGTGTAATCGGTTTACCGCTTATTGCTTTTGGAACAGTTAAAGCAATAGATTATCATAATAAAATTAAACCTTTTAGTGTTTCATCAGTTGGAAATAAAGAAACAATAAAATTTGCTTTTAAATATAATCCAAAAAATAAAACTACAGATATTGAAGTTATAGAAGAAGATGTAATTGTTGATGATTGGCAAATAGATATTATAAAAGAAATTGACGACATACCGACCTTTAAAATTGCAGATAAAGATAATTTAAAAGCACCGTCCATTGAATTTGACAGTTATAAATTAGTTAAAGGTAAACCTGCAATTACTAAATTTAAAATACAAAATCAAAACTTTGAAGATTATGTTAATAACAAAAAATTATTTCAGCATAATCAGTTAAATGTAATTGTTCCAATGTGTATATCCTTTCGCCCAGAAGACAGAATAAAAACAAAAGAAAAATATGATGAATTAAAAGCAAAAGAAGAACAAGAAAGAATACGCAGAGAACAAATATTGTCTAATTGTGTATATAAAACATCTGACGGAACTTGCTTTACAACAAAAATATTTAAAGCAGAACCAATTAAAGATTTCAATAAAATAGACAAGTATAATTATTGGCTTGGTGCAAAAGACGCATGCGAAAGTAAAGGTTATAGATTACCAAATGACAAAGAATTAAGGTCGTTATTTTCTGATATTTTAGGAATAGAAATCTATAGCGGAATTGATGTAAAAAGCGAAAAATATTCAGACTCTAATATTCCAACTAATTTTGAAATATTAAGGAAAATTGCACCAAAACAGGAACACGACAATATCTATTTATGGGAAAATGAAACATTTGACGAAGATAGAGCTTTAGTGAGAAGTAAGGGAGATTTATGGAATAGTGATGAAACACATCAATATATAGCGGATAAATTCGGTTACAAAAATATTTATTATAAAGAAAGAGCCATTTGTGTATATGACCCAAATGGCAAACCTCATAAATCCCTTTTGAAAACGACAAAAGAAAAAGAATTACAACTAAAACAACAAGAAGAACAGCGTAAAAAGGAAGAGCAGAGACAAAAACAGGAGCAAATGGATAATGAAACTGAAAATACATTATTTTAAGATATTAATAGTATCTATATGTTTTTTATTCTGTAATAATGCCATGGCATTTTATAGCTCAAATTGGGTTGATGTACCGATAGAAAATAATGATATAAAAAAATTGTCATTAGACTTAGCAAGTGTAAATGAACATAATGACAGTTTATATTATACCGTACGATATTATAAAAACGAGGGTGGTGGACTAGTTGCAATAGTACAAAGTAAAGGTACAAAAGCAGGAATAGTTAAATCTTATTCAGAATACGATTACAATGAACATTTAGCAAAAGAAATAAGTTATCCTGCTTTAACACCACTAGTAGCAAAACAATTTAACGAATTAACTCCAAATTCGTTATTGTATAGAGCAAACATAGGTGCTATGAGGCTAGTTGGATATAACGGAGATTTAAAGTTGGGTCAAGCAGATTTTACAGGATATATAAACAGACTACAAAAATCATTAAAAAAGAGTTGGCAAAATTCGGGGTATTATTCAGATGTTTATAATACAGGAAATGGGCAAGTTGAATTAACATTAAAAATAGCTTATGACGGAAGATTATTAAAATGTGATATAAGCAAATTTTCTAAAGATAAGTATTTAGATGAGAAAATAGTAACTATTGTAAAAGCTGCTCAAACACAAATGTCGGCATATAGCTTTAAATTTGAGCCACTACCAACAGGCTTTACTGGTAATAGTATAGATTTAAAAGTGATATTTAACTATGAGACAAAACAAATTAAAGCTACTATTATTACACCTAATGTTAATAATACTGCAATAAAATAAATATTATATAAACTTGTTTAATTCTTCATTAACAGATTTAAAAATATTTTCTGATGGTTCATATTGAACATTGGGATTTTGCTGTTTATTTTGGCTTTTAGCT
Source organism: uncultured bacterium (assembly GCA_902777385.1). GTDB lineage: Bacteria > Cyanobacteriota > Vampirovibrionia > Gastranaerophilales > Gastranaerophilaceae > UBA1221. The sequence continues at coordinate 152,885 of CACYTP010000002.1, read as the reverse complement.
TGTTCTTTTTGCCTTTTTAAATTCTCAATAGTGCGTTGATGTCTTTGTTTCAGGTCTAAAATTTCTTGCTGTAATTGGTTTAAATCTCTGTTGTAGTTATCATTTTCTGCCTGTATTTGTTTATTTATGTTTTCTATATCCATTTTTACCACCTTTGTTTTAATAAAAACAGTTGTAGCTGTAATTCAGATAGGAACGAAAAAACGACCGTTTAAACTTTCGTCATCAAGAACGCAAAAACGGGTGATTTTTAGTTTAAGGGATAGGAAAATAAAAATATAAAAGATAGGTTTTCACGAGAAAGCACAAAATTTAACAAAGAAAGGCAGGTAAAAAATGACAACTTACAGTTATTTGAGAGTCAGCACAATTGACCAAAACACAGAGAAAAACAAACTTGAAGTTTTAAAGTTTGCGAATGAAAAGAAACTTGGAAATGTAGAATTTGTTGAAGAACAAATTAGCGGTAAATCAAATTTTAAAAACAGACAGTTAGGTACATTATTAGAAAAAATGGAAAAAGGCGACATTTTAATTGTTCCCGAACTTTCAAGAATAGCACGTTCAATTACACAAATTTTTGAAGTAATCGACATTACAAAACAAAAAGGGATTGAATTATATTCAATAAAAGAGGGTTTTACAAATACCGACAAAAGCATAACTTCAACTGTAACAACAACTGTATTTGCTCTTGTTGCACAAATTGAAAGAGATTTAATCAGTTTAAGAACAATTGAAGCCCTGCAAGCAAAGAAAGCAGACGGACAAAAGTTAGGCAGACCAAAAGGACGTGGTAAATCTAAACTTGATGAACACGCAGAAGAAATCTTAAAATTGGTAGATTTACAAGTCCCAAAAACAATTATTGCAAGACAGTATAATACTTCGGTTGCAAATTTACACAGATTTATGAAATCTGCTAAATAATAAAATTCATAAAAAATATAAGAGTCTGAGTATTTTATACTCAGACTTTTTTGTTATTAGCTATATGATTTAGTTATAATGTTATTTTCTATTTTATCTTTGTAAAATAGATAAAAATAAATACCCATTAATGATTCATTACCTGATAATTCCCAGTAACGCTTGAATTTTTCATGAAATGTATACCAGAAGATTATTAAACAAAATAAACTTATATAAAAATTAGTAATATCTTTTACTTCATCTGTTATATGAATATATACAAGAAACATTATATTTATAAAAAATATAAAAGATAATGACCTATAAAAATTATATTTTGCTAAAAATGTATTAGTTAATGTTTTTATAGTGTTAGTATCTTGTATAATTTGTGATAATTTATATATAGCATAATTTAGTTTACGTATATCAGTTCTCTTTTTAATATTAATGCCATATTTTATTTTTAATTGGTGCAAAACTTTGTCATAAAACTGTTCATTTGAACTATCATATCCTTGTGTCTGAAAAACGAATATCCCACCAATACTTCGAGATAGTTCCTCTAATATACCTATTGTAATTTTTGATGTCATAAAAATAATATCTATAAATAAGTTTGAACTTTTATTTATTTCTTTACTTAAATATTTCCACAAAAAATTTTTAATCTTAATGAATTGTACATTAATATTTTTATCAAAAATAATTCTCATAAAATTATAGTATCGTATGGAAAAAACTTTTATAACATGACCTAATAAATACCAAATAGTAAAAATAGCAATTAATATTAACCAAGTATATTCCTTAATTGAGCTTTGGCTAAATTCATTAAAGAAATTATTAAATAATATAAAACTGTTTAGTTTACAAACGAAAAATAAAATTAACATAGGTAATACCATTGCCACAAATCCTGGTATTAATAAACCAATAATATCAAATAAAAATTGTTCAATTTTGTTCATATTTTCTCCATAAAATTATTATACCAAAAATTTTTTATAGTATATTATTTTGAATAAATTAAAAATTTTACAGTATAACATGTTGGGGGCTTAAACCTCTCCCATAAATGAATAGTGGGAGTATTAACATGAGAAAATCAGACGACTGTAAAAAGAATAAAGTAAGAAAAAATTTAAAAAATTGCTTTAATGTAATTTATGAAAATGATACTAATATTATTCCAGAAATTGATGATACGGAATTACTTAATTTTGGTATGATTTTTATGAGTATCAGAGCAAGAGAGCTCAATAAAATCAACTAATACGGCGTGAAAAACAAAATAATTTGGGGGATAATGTAAATATGAAACGAGCAGTAATATATTCACGTGTATCAACAGAAGAACAAGTAAAACATGGTTTCAGTATTGAAACACAATTAAATACATGTGCTGAATTTGCTGAAAGAGAGGGATATTGTATTGTTCAAACTTTTATAGAAGAAGGTAAAAGTGCTAAGGACTTAAACAGAGAACAAGTACAAAAATTAATAAAATTTTGTGATAACCCTAAAAATAAAATAAATGCAATTATTGTATGGAGAATTGACAGGCTTTCAAGATTTAATGTCGATTACCATGGCACAATTAGACCAATGCTATTAAGACATGGTATTACTTTATTATCTGCTACAGAACTCAATGTAAACACCATTGAGGGCGATTATATGCGTAATATGATGATGTGTAATGCCGAATATGAATTAAGCCTAATTAGATTTAGAACAAAAGAAAATATGAAAACAATCGCAGAAAAAGGATTAATGCCATGTAAAGCACCTATCGGTTACAAAAATTTTCACGAAAAAATTGATGATAAAGTAATTAAAAAAAGTATTATTGTTGATGAAACAACTGCACCATATATAAAAAGAGCATTTAAGTTGTATTCAACCGGTATGTATTCATATAAAACACTTGGAACAACTTTAGCACAAGAGGGTTTTATACATCCTAAAACAGGGAAAAAATATCCTGCAAGAAAATTTGAACATATACTCAAAAATAAGTTTTATATAGGAAAATTTGACTGGAACGGACAGGAATATGAGGGAAATCATCAGCCAATAATAAGTAAAGAATTATTTTATAAAGTTCAAGATATGTTCAAAAACATTGACAGAGTAAAGAAACACAATGTTCAATTCGCTTATACAGGCTTAATTAAATGTGCTGAATGCGACTGTTATTATACAGCAGAATTTAAACGTGGAAAAAGCAAAAAAGGACATTATATTTACTACCATTGTTCTAATGCAAAAGGAATACACACAAAATTAAAAAATTACAGAGAAGAATATTTTAATAATACTTTTGCTAATATATTAGACACAATTTGTTTAGGACATAAAGAAGTGGAAAGACTTAAAATACTGGCTAAAGACTATATAAAGGAATTTAGCGAGTATGAAAAGAATGCAAGAAACGAAATAACAAAACAAATAGAAGTGCTTACTAACAGAATTAAAAAGAGTTATATAGCAAAATTAGAGGGGAATTTACCGACAGGAATGTCAGAAGAAGAAGTTAATGCACTGCATAAAGAATGGCAAGAAGAAAAGGACAGATTACTTGTAAAATTAGGTAATACAAATGTTAGTACAAAATTTATATATGAAAGAATGAATTTATTACTAAAATTTTCTGAAATGTTACCAGAATTGTTTTTAAAAGCTACAGCAGAAGAAAAGAAACTTATCATAACAACCATGGTAAAATCTATAAAATTTGACGGAAATAATCTTATTGTAGAGCTAAAAGACACATTCAAAGCATTACAAAACATTAAGAGAACCTACAAAAATGAGTTAGAAAACAGTCAGGTTAGAACCCCGTCAAGTTCAAGTATATCAACAAAAAATGACGTTTTAGAAACGTCATTTATAAATGGGGCGGGTTGTGGGATTCGAACCCACGCATAACGGAACCACAATCCGTGGTCTTAACCACTTGACGAAACCCGCCATATATTGCGTACAATAATCATATCAAATAAACAGCCAAAATCAAGTATTTTTTATACTGATTTTAAAATTTCTACTATTGCATAATAATGTGTCATTGCTCCTGCTATTACAAATATATGCCATATCGAGTGCATAAATTTCTTTTTTAACAAATAAAATATACAACCTATAGAATACAACAATCCACCTGACAATAACAGCCAAAATGCAGTATGACTTGCCTTAGTCCATATTGCATAAGCTAAAAACAGTGATAACCAACCCATTACTAAGTACAAACCCGTTGACAAATACTTAAATTTCAACGTCAGACAAGAATATACAATACCAGTAATTGCTAAATACCATGTCATAGCTAACAATGCCACAGACAATGGGAAATCAACAACCAACAGCAATATAGGCGTATAAGTACCGGCAATCAACATAAATATTGCACTATGGTCAATTTTCCGGAACACTTTTTTTGCCGTAGGATTAACCATTGCATGATACAAAGCAGAAGACTGAAATAATATAAACAACGTTGCCCCAAAAATTGACGTTGATGCGACCTCAATCGGACTGTGAGAATATACGGCAAGCATTACTATTGCATATATAGAAAATAATGCTCCTAATGAGTGCGTAAAAGCATTTGCAAATTCTTCCTGCGGCGTATATTTTACTTCCTTGTTCATAAAATTATAATAACATATTCTATAAAATTATACAAAGAATATTATATTTATCTTACAGGAAATAAATGCCGTTTAACGCTGAACCTTATTTTTTAAATCATACTTTATCTGACTGCATCCTTTACATTCACTAAATATTCTTTTTAAATCAGCAGAAATAGTTTCCGCAGCACTCCCTGAACCGGCAGTATAGAAACAATCTACCCTATCTGATTTATCAACAAAACAGACATCATAATAATATGTTGTACGCCTACCATGTCTTGAACTATGATGCTCTACTCTGGATATAATTTTAAGATTTTTTACATCATAAGGAGCAGTATGGGTTTCAAAAACTTCACGGCTTGAATAATTTTTTCGAAAAGTATTGCATGTATTAGCCTTCACATCACAAGTCAATACATACTCTTTTGCACTATTCAAGAATCCCAAGATTACCACAAATACTACAAACGTAAGCCCAAAAATTGAACGTTTATTAATATACATATAAACCTCATAAAAAAAGCCCTTTAAGGGCTTTTTCTTAACTAATTCTTTGGAACATATATCCGATACCGCGAGCAGTAAGTATAAGTTCAGGATTTGCAGGATCAGATTCAAGTTTTGAACGTAATCTTGAAATATGAACATCAACTACACGAGTATCAATTCTGTGATCAGGCGGATAAGCCCAAACGTGTTGCAGAATTTCGTTTCTTGAAAATGCTTGACCGGAATTATTTACTAACAATTCTAACAAACTAAATTCCATACCAGTCAAACGAATTCTTTCGTTCTTTCTGAATACCTGACGTCTTGCTGTATCAATCTTTATATTACCGGTAGTAATGACATTTTTAGTTACTTTACCGCCGTTTGGAGCAACGCTTTCTCTGTTATTAGTACGTCTTAAAACAGCCTTTACACGAGCTTCCAACTCTTTTGGTGAGAATGGTTTAATTACATAATCATCAGCACCTAACTCTAAACCGGTAATTCTTTCTGAAACATCACCTAATGCAGTTAAGATAATAATCGGAACATCAGCAGTACGTCTAATTTCTCTTGTTACACCATATCCGTCCATTTTTGGCATCATTACATCAAGCACTACCAAATCAGGATTATATTTATTAAAAGCATTGACAGCTTCTTCGCCATCTGCAGCAGTGTAAACATCGTAACCAGCCATTTTTAATCTGGTTTCTAAGATACGTCTGATACTGGCTTCATCATCAGCCAAAAGTATTCTTTGACGATCTTCCGGTTCCCCCTGAAATTCCATATTCTCTGTCATAATCTTTTCTATTCCTTCATTTAATAATCACACTAACATATTAAAATTATTACAAAATTTTTAGTTTTTTTTCGATTTCGTAATATTTACTTCATCATATTAATATAAGTTAACGAAAAAAGCAAGCACTTTTTATAAAAAAATACCGAATTTTTATTCGGTATTTTTTAAATTATAAATTAATCTAACATCTATACTTGACCAGCTTTTACAGCTTTTTCATTTTCTTTGGACATAAGACCTTTTTTAAGTCCGAACCAGCCAAGTGTTGATAATGCACCAAATCCGGCAGCACCTATTGCAGACCATATCCCTATAGTTTTAAGAGGTGAAAAGCTGAGGCGTCTGTTAGCACCCTTAAAGCCATTTACTACATCTTTTAAGGATTTTGCGATTCCACCTGTTACTCGGAGTTTAGGATTATTCTGCAACTCCAATTTTATTTGATTTGTAACTCTGCCCCAAGCCTCACGCTCTTCAGGAGTAAAGTTTTTAATATTTTCAACTGTTTGTGAAATTGCTTCAGCGATATTACCTGTCAAGCCGCCAATAGCTTTGCTTGTATGAGAATTAGGAGTACCCAACAAGATATTTGCGAAGTTTCTCAAAGGTTTTATCATTTTTGCAGCCCATTTTTCATCTTCAGTCAACATTACAGGCTTTGTAGGATTTACAAGACTACTCAAATGTTTTTGAATAAGATAACGTATATTCAATGTATTTTTTCTGAAAGATATTGAGTGCAATATCGGATCAAACACTTTATTTACAACAGCCTTCGCCTGCGGATCATTTCTGAATGCTTCATCAAGACGTGTACCCATTGTCTTTGTAATTTCCAACAATTCCTCTGCTACTTCAGGAGATTTTGCAGTTTTTAAGATATCTGCCAGTGCAGTTAATTCAGGTGCCTGAAACACGTCTTTTACAAGATGTCCCGGAAGTTTTGCCAAACCGACACCGCCACCGACAATTGCACCGCCTACCATACCTGCAGTTCCAGCAACAACACCGGTTGCATTAACCATTGCATCAGGATTTTTAGATACATAAACTACTTCTTTTTTCTGAGGCTTATTTTGAACATCAGCCGTAAAATTTACATTTGATACACATGGCATAATATATACTACCTTTATTTTTCTACACTATATATTTAAACTTTTAAAGACAAAATAAATTGCTAATTTGTAAAGAAATTTTACAAACTATACCAGATTTTTAAATTCTTCAAGATCTTGCAAAGTGTCAATACCTACAGGTTTGAAATCTACTACAGAAGTTTTAATTCTCATCCCGTTTTCCAAAGCCCTCAGCTGTTCAAGGCTTTCAGTTTTTTCTAAAGGTGTCTGAGGTAATTCTGTCATTTTAATTAAGGCTTCTCTTTTATAACCATATATACCAAGATGTCCATAAAATGTTGCAACACCGAAATTACGTTCATAAGGTATTTTTGAACGTGAAAAATACAATGCATATCCGTTTACGTCAGTTACACACTTTACTAAATTTGGATTATTGATTTCCTCTTCATCCGTTAAAACTCTTATCAAAGTTGAAATATCAGCATTATCGTCAGATTTTACATTTTCTATAACGCTATCAACAGCCTCAGGCTTAATCATCGGTTCATCACCCTGAAGATTTACTATAAATGAAATTTCGGGATGTCTGTCAACAACTTCTCTAATTCTGTCACTTCCTGACTTATGATTTTCCGAAGTCATTTCGACCTCACCGCCAAAAGCCTTTACTGCATCATAAATACGCTTATCGTCAGTCGCAACGATAATCATATCAGCCAATTTTGCCTGTTGAGCTTTTTCATAAACCCATTGAATAATAGGTTTGCCTTTAACTTCAATTAACGGTTTGCCTTCTAATCTGCTTGATCCGTATCTCGCCGGTATAATTATTGCTGTCTTTGTCATATTAATTGCCCTCACTCGTATTTTGTACTATTCCTTTACTATCTAGTAATATTTTCTGCTTTTCGCTTATACCACAAACCAAATGTGAATTTCCTACATCTATATTTGCAGTATAAGACAGAAAATTCTTAGAAAATTTTATATTATTAAAATCAGTTATAATCTGACATCTTCCAAAACAACTTACAACAATTGCACTGTCATAAATATCAAACTTTACGGAAAAACCTCTGAAATGAACTTTGTTTACGTTATATAACCTTGCATTGAACGAATATGCAGGTCTGCCGTAATTACCTATTATATCCTTATAAGAATACGGGAAATTTACGTCGTATAAATCACCTAACAAGCGTTTAAAAAACATAATCATAAAAGCCATACCAAAACACCAAACAACCACAAATAATCTTGAATCAGGCTTCGTACCATTTTTTATTGAAATAAACAACATACCAATAAAACAAACTACAAATAAGAATATTAATAAAGCTTCAAATTTTGTAAGTTTTATATCTGGCATAAGCCGAATCTCCTTATTATTTTTTGACAACAAACCCAACCCACTGGTCTTGGTGCATTTCATCAATTATTTTAAGATTTTCCCTCTTAATTGCCTCTAGTACAACTGATTTTTTCTCGTCTAAAATACCGCTCAACGACAAATAACCTTCATCATTAAGTAAATTTTTTAAATCCCCCATAATGTCAAACAGCACATTATGTAAAATATTCGCCATAACAAAATCAAATTTTTGATTTATCTTGTCAGCCGTACCAAGCTCAAAGTAACAAACCACATTGTTTTTAGCGGCATTTTCTTTTGCGACATCAATTACATCTTCATCAATATCACACCCATAAGCAGATTTAGCACCCATTTTCATTGCACAAACAGAAAGTATGCCGGAACCCATCCCGATATCAGCAACTTTCATACCTGATTTAAAATACTTTTCCAACGCTTTCATACAAAGCTGTGTTGTCTGATGAGTTCCTGTTCCAAAAGCACAACCGGGTTCTAATCTAATAACGATTTCATCATCTCGCTTTGGGCTATAGTCCAGCCAGTCAGGAACAATCGTAATTCTATCTGACACATGAGTTATATCCCATTTTTCTTTCCACTTTTTTGACCAGTCTTCGTTATCTTTTTCAAAAAAAGAATATTCCCAACTACCCAGTTCTGTCTCAGACAATCCTCTTGAGAGCAAAAGGGAACGCTGGGCTTTTAATATTGCTTCTACATCAACCTTTTCTGTAAGGAAAATTCTGAGAGTACCCTCCGTTGTAGAAACCATTTCCAAATCCTTATAGGCTTCTTCTGCAAGCACAACCCCCTCACATGGGAAAACCTCAAAACAAATCTCTGATATGATATCTTCCATATCAGGATTAATTTTTAGCTGAAGTTCATAGTATTTATCCTGCATACTAACCTTCTAAGAACTCGCCCATTTTGCGGAACTTATTGTATCTGTAGGTTTTCAATTCTTCTTTTGACAACAATGAAAGTTCACTCAAAGCTGACTTAATGGTAGACTTCATCTCATCACACATTAATTCATAATTATGATGAGCACCACCAATAGGCTCCTTAATTGAACCGTCGATTATTCCAAATTTAAGCAAGTGAGGTGCAGTTATTTTTAAAGCCTCAGCAGCTTCAGCAGATTTTGCTGCATCACGCCACAAAATAGAAGCACATCCTTCAGGTGAAATAACAGTATAATAAGCATGTTCTAACAGGTAAACTCTGTCTGCAACAGCAAGCCCTAAGGCACCGCCGGAGCAACCCTCGCCTGAAATAATTGCGACAACAGGAACAGTAAGCTTTGCCATATCTCTAAGATTAGTAGCAATTGCTATACCCTGTCCGGTTTCTTCTGCACTTATACCAGGATAAGCCCCCGGGGTATCAATTATAGTAACGATAGGCATATTAAACTTATTAGCATGTTTCATTAATCTTAAAGCTTTACGATAACCCTGAGGTTGAGGCATACCAAAATTATATTCAAGATTTTCTTTGGTAGATTTACCTTTCATAGTGCCTATAACCATAACAGGTTTACCATCAAGTTTTGCAATACCGCCAATAATAGCTCGGTCATCCATTCCTTGTCTGTCACCGTGCAACTCTATAAAATCTGTAAATAGGCCATTTACATAATCCAAAAAGTTTGGTCTTTCCGGATGTCTGGCAATCTGCAACTTTTGAGCAGGTGCAAGATTTTCATACAACTCTTTTTTATGCGTTTCAGCCATATCCATGAAACTTTCTATCTGTTTCGAATAATCAATACCTGATTCTGCACTCATTTGTTTTAATTCCTCAATTTTTTTTTCTATTTCTACTATTGGTTTTTCAAAATCTAATATTGTTGTCATTTTATTAATCCTTTAATCTCCGCCTTATTCATGCATTGCAAAAATATTTGCAAGCGTACTTTTCAAATCTTTTCGACTTGAAACAACATCAACCTGACCGTATTTCAACAAATATTCGGCCGTTTGAAAATCGGAAGGTAATTTTTGTCTGATAGTCTGTTCAATTACACGGCGTCCTGCAAATCCTACTCTTGCTCCCTGCTCTGCAACAATGATATCTCCAAGCGTTCCAAAACTGGCTGTAACTCCGCCAAAAGTAGGTTCCGTTATTAGATTTACATATAACAAACCTTCATCATCCAATCTGGATACTGCACAAGATGTTTTCGCCATCTGCATAAGACTTAATGCACTCTCCTGCATTCTTGCACCGCCTGATGAAGTAATTGCTAAAACAGGCAAACGCAACTCTATAGCTTTTTCGATAAGTCTGGTAACTTTTTCTCCAACAACACTTCCCATAGAACCGCCCATAAAATCAAAATCCATAATTGCTGTAGCAACCTTATGACCTTCGATTTTTGCAAGACCTGTAATTACGGCATCATCAAGATTCGTTTTTTCTTTTGCACGCTGCAATCTGTCTTTATAAGATTCCGTATCAACAAATTCAAGAGGATCTGTAGGTTTTATATCGGCAAACAACTCTTCAAAAGAATTTTCATCAAACAATTGACTTATTCTGCGTCTTGCATTTATCCTGTAATGATAATCACACAAAGGACAAACCATATCGTTATTATCTAAATCTTCTTTTAAAATCTGAGCATCACAGTGAACACATTTAGTCCAAAGTGTCGGATCACCATCTGTTTCAACTCTGGCTTCCAAAGCTCTTCTCTGTTCTTGTGCTACTTTACGTTTTTCAAACCAATCTTGTATTGTCATTTATACTAATCCCTAATAATCATTTTATTACACTCACATATTATATCAAACAAATATCTAATGCAAATTTTTAAAAAAGTAGCAAAAAATTATATTTACGGATTTAAAATGAAAAAGGAGTAACTATGGATAATATAAATTTCACCGGCAGTTTTGTAATAAAATCCCCTGGAAAAACAGGTTGGAAAGCAATTATGAGAGATATGGTACCGGAATCTGCATTCATTAAAGGAAACTTTTTAGGAAAAGGCAATATGTTTATTGCAAACAACGACAGGTATGACAATGAAGTTGCAACATATCTGACAAATTCCAATTATGTTTTTAACTATTACCCAAACATTAATCTCAAATCAGGAATACAAAATATGCCTGTAAAAATGCTTGAAGCAAAAATAAAAGGAGAAAAAGCAATATCCGATACGAAAGAGATATTAAAACAAGCAAAAGAAGCTGAGAATAAGCATATACCGCAGAATTATACAAGAAAAGCCGGAGATCATATTGCACAAACATTAAAAGCTCTTAATTCAGTTGAATATATACCTGTAGACTCACTTCACTGGTTTACGATAAAAGGTGAAACAATTTTTGTAGACAGAAACGGGAAACTTGTTGCAAAAGCATCACCAAACAATCCAAGAGGTTTCAATTTTATACAGGTATTTCCAAGATACACAACAAGTGAAAATATGGAAATGATAAAAGCTGACTTTGAGGGGAATATTCACTACAGAAGAACAAACATAGACAAACTAAGACTTTTTAAAAGAGATTACATAGCTGCAGTAAACTCAGCAATACAACAACATTAATATCTTGAAATTTTAACAGCTCTGTCAATTTCACGCTGCTGATCTTTCTTTGCAAGACTATCTCGTTTATCGTGAAGTTTTTTACCCTTTGCCAAGCCTATCTCAACTTTTGCAAAACCTTTTACTATATAAACTTCAAGAGGAACAATAGTATAACCTTCCTGCTTAACCTTATTCTGCATTTTTAATATTTCTTTTTTAGTCAAAAGTAACTTTCTGGTTCTTTCCGCCTCATGATTAAATCTGTTTCCTTGCTCATAAGGGGAAATATGACAGTTGTACAAGAATATTTCATTATCCTCGATTTTACAAAAACTATCTTTTAGATTTATTGCAGCTTTTCTTATAGACTTTATTTCAGTACCCGTAAGCACAATGCCTGCATCGAACTTATCAAATATATTAAAGTCATGAAATGCTTTTCTGTTTGTTGTAATAACTTTTTTATCCATAAGAGGATATTACCACACAGAAACGCTATTTTTCAAGAGCAAAAATCCTAAACTCGGCAGGTTTTAATTCGTCAAATTTAATTTCTGACGCAGAACCTTCCCAAAGTTGAGCAGTATATTTATGATTTTTAAATACATACTCTGATTTTATTGTAAAATCAGTCGGCAATTTAATTTCCTTGTCGTAAATTGGCGAACCTTTGACCCAATTTTGTTCAGAAGAACCATCCTCATGATGTGTAGTAACGAACTCTGTCGGATACTTATAGTTAGCGGCTACAAGAAATGCTTTTTTGCTTGGTTCACAAGAAATTAGCCATACTACAAATCCATCATCCTCCTGAAGCATTATTTGTGCTTCACCACCCGTAATAATAGGCTGTCCTTTTACAAATCTGTCAATAGCGTCAAATTTATCGAAAAATTCAAAGTTCTTTTCTCTTTGCATTGAGATTTCATCACCAATAACAGCTTCAATACCACGTTTTGTAAAGCTTTCATCTCCGTCTAAATATAACATCGGTCTCTGTGCGAATTTTCCGCCCGGTAAAAGTTTATATTTAGCCCATTTGAACAAAGCCCCATCAGCTGTGAGCTGCCCGGGATATTGGTCGATTTCTCTAAATTCACCATCCTGATTGTTATATGCCTTTAAAATTGATAATCTGTCAGCCTCCTTATAATCAAGGTTATAATTTGACAATGCCTGATTATCTTCAGTAATACGCTCCGGATTTTTATCCTGCTGAGAAACAATATCATTTCCCCACAACAAATCAAAATTCATACCGATATGGTATTCTTTAAAGAAATTATCCCACAGCATATATTCCGCTAAAGTCGCAAAATACGGAATTTTATTTTTCATAGCAGTATTAAGCTGCCTTAGAACTTCTCGAGGTGCCCTGTAACTGATAGGAACACCAGCAGCTTCAGAAACAGCATCAACAACGTGATCAATATGATCAACTCTAAAACCGTCAAAATTGTAATCAGACTGTAACTTTTCCATTGCTTCAATAAAGTAGTCTATTACAGGTTTATTAAAAGTTCCGTTTTCCAAGTAAACAAAATAATACGGGGTCTGACAATCTAAATTAGCAAAATGAGTAACATCTTCACCTTTATAATCATAGTGTCTGAATGTAGGATATCCGCCGCATTCGCTCATTTTATCATACACAGGAACGCCTGCGGAACACCATGCTCCCCCCGGAGCAGGCCACAAGCCTTCGTCAATTAAAGCCTTTATTGTATCTATTTGTTTTGTTATATCAGATTCAGCTAATTTTTGATTAGGCGAAAATTCTCCAATTTTTGCGACAATCGTTTTTGCCCGCTTATGTATTTGCTCTTGCGAAGCTTTTTCACACATTGCTTCACACAACTGTCTTCTACAGGCAATCATTTCGTTATCCATAGCCTCAAACAGAGCCTGATAATGTTCTGACAAATTGCCAGCACTACCTGTCTGGGCTTGTTTGTATATATCTTTAATTACGTCAACATCTTCCGCATCATAAGCACCTTTAAGACTTTCAGCAACCTCATCAATCTTAGTCAAAATTGCCTTATCTAAAGCCGGAATATCAAACCATCTTGCAATAGACGGATTAGCCAACACAGCTTTTGAAAAACGTCCCGTCTGAGGAAGAATATCATATATAACAGGATGACCTGCCAATTGAGCAAGTTCAATAAAAGTACTTACCTGAGCCTTTGCATCCATCCCCGTTAAGTCAAAAATATTACGGTCAAAAAGCTTTTCACTTACTTCGGAACTCTTTGGCAGGTACGCACAACCAAATTCTCTTGGGTGAAAAGGTATTAAATATATTGTAGTATTAAAAATACCATTATCGACATTACCTGTTGGAAGAATTAATAACTGACGAAGCCAGTCCATAAATTTGCCGGTTTCTTTTGTTTTATTACCATCACCTAAGCCTGCAAGATTTATAAGTTTTATATCATGTCCTTCCTTTTTAAACCATTCGGAATTTTTTATATTATGTCTTGCAAGTACACTCACCTTATTATCTTCAAAATCAAAAGAATTTGATTTAAATACTCCGTTATGACGCCACTTTATCTCTAACCCATAAAGAATTTCAGCATTTGTAAGTTCATCTAACGCCATAACATAGGGATAATTTAAATATCCGTACAAGTTAATTTTATCTTTCAAAAAGTTCTTTCGTTCTTCCGGAATTTCATCAGGATTATATGCCTGACGAAGTTTTGAATAGACTTCATTTAAAGCATCTTTTTTAGATACAAGATTTTTATTTTTTTTACCAAACAAAAAATTAAGCATGACTAACTCCTAATCAAATAATATATGCACTAAGATTATCATAAAAATTATAATGATGAAAGTATAACAGCAGCCTCAGCCTTTGCTAAATCCACATCTTCAATAGGTTCTGATACCGTATTACACAAAATATAATCATCATCAGTCATATTTATCGATTCCATTAAATTTTTTACATCCAAAACTGTTTCCGAGGTAAAAACATAGAATTTATTTACATTTTTCATATAAAGTCCAAAAGACTTACCATTATTCTCTGATATAAGCTTTAGCATTTGGGACTTTGCATTATTTTTTGAAAAACCGTCAAACGTCAAATCACGCATTTTATACAAAGTTTTATAAGTTTCCAATAAAACATAAGGCTCAATCCATTTTTTTATAATTATATTTTGCATAATCCGAACTAAACTTCCTCCTGCATTTTAAACTGCATATCATACAGTTTTTTATAAAAACCATCTTCATTTTTTATTAATTCATCATGTCTGCCCAACTCTGCAAGTTCCCCGTCATGTATTACAGCAATTCTATCCGCATTGCTTATAGTTGACAACCTGTGAGCAATCACAAAAACTGTTTTATTTTGCATCAGATTATCCAGTGCTTTTTGAACAATTGCTTCAGATTCGTTATCTAATGCTGAAGTAGCCTCATCAAGAATTACAATAGGGGAATTCTTAATCATTGCTCTTGCTATTGCTACACGTTGTCGCTGACCGCCTGAAAGAGTTGTTCCCCTTTCTCCCAACTCTGTATCAATACCATTTGCAAGAGTAGATATAAATTCATCAAGATGTGCAAGTTTTAAAACCTGCTTTAGGTCGTCTTCACTTGCATCAGGATTACCTAACATTATATTTTCTCTAATTGTACCCGAAAACATAAAATTATCCTGAAATACAAATGAAATTTTATTTCTTAAAGCATTAAGATTAAATTCTCTTATATCAACACCATCAAGCAAAATTGAACCGGAAGTCACATCATAAAATCTCGGGAGCAAACTCACAACAGTCGACTTGCCGCCACCTGAATTCCCGACAAGAGCAATTGTTTCATTTTTCTTTACTCTCAAGTTAAAATTCTTTAATACAGGAACATTTTTTTCATACTCAAAATTAACGTTGTTAAAGGTTATTTCATCCTTTAAATCATCAATCATCTTAGTCCCTGAGGTAATTTCCGGTTGTAAATCAAACAATTCAAAAACACGGCTCATAGCTACAAACGTTGTCTGAAGATTTGCTAAATCACCGCCAAGATTTTTTGCAGGCTTATACAATAACAATAACGATGTTACAAATGACGCAAAACTACCTGCGGAAAGCTGTCCTGAAAGTATAAGGTGATTACCGAATGCCATAACAAGAGCAATACCGATAGAACAAACAAAGTACATTATAGGAGACATCCAACCGACACGCTTAGTTAAGGACATTGTTAAATTAAACTGCTCATTAATTTGATTATCAAATTTGGAATTCTGGACTTTCTGCAAATTATATGCAGTCATAATCTTGTTACCGGAAAATGTTTCATTGAATATGGTTGTCATATTACCTACAACAACCATGGTTGCATTGGATACCTTCTTAATACGTTTTCTTATCAATGCCACAGGAGTAATAGCAATACCCATAACCACAACGCCAATAACGGCAAGTATTGCGGAGTTGTACAAAAGAACCGCAACCAATCCCATTAATCCGAATAAGCTTACGATAAAGGATTTTAACGTATTAATGACATTCTTAGAAGCTGTTTCTGGATCAGTCAAAAATCTTGATAAAACTAAACCTGACGTATTTATATCATAAAATCTTGAATCGAGAGATGTAAGCTTTTTAAACAAATCAACTTTTAATGAATTTGATATTTTATTACCGGTCCAGTCAGTCAAATAATTACATAAATATTTTAAAATACCCTGAAGCAATGCAAATGCAACTATGCCAAAAGGAATAATAAAAGCAAGCCAGGACTGAATATATACGGAATGTCCCATAAATGACCAAGTTTGTTCAGGAGAACCATTTACAACGTAATCTAAATATGGTTTTAATGATAAAGCTACAACCCCGTCCAGTAAACCCAAAGGAATAGCAATAAATAGATTTAATAACGCCCTGCCCATTACAGGTCTTATATATGGAAAAATTTTCTTTAACAGGTACCCATACTTAAATGCAGTACTTGAACCGGTATCTTTCAGTTTATATTCCATAATAACCTCTCAAAAACTAACACACTTCTTTTTGATAAGCCCAAGCACAATGATTATGAATACTCTCATAAGCATTACACTCAACTTCGAATTCATTAACGACAGGATGCTCTCTCAACGCCAAAACAACATCTCTTATCACATCCTCAACAAATTTAGGGTTATCCCAAGCCTTTTCTGTCACAAATTTTTCATCTTCACGCTTTAAAAGCGGATAAACAGGACAAGAAGAACATTTTTCAATCAATTCAATCAAATCCTCTAACCAAATATGCTTGTCCTCGTCGTAAGAAACTCTGACTTTTACATAAGCACGCTGATTGTGAGCCCCATTATCGGATATTTCTTTAGAACAAGGACACAAAGTCGTAACCGGCACTTCAACGCCTAAAATAAACTTATAAACTCCGTCATATATTCTGCCTTCAAACGAACATTTATAACACATTTGAGCCTTTAATCCCGTAACGGGTGCGGTTTTTTCAATAAAATAGTTAAACTTGAATTTTAATTCACCGCTTTCGGCATCCAAAACCTCTATAATATTTTCAAGGCAACCTTTTATATCTATTCCAAGCAAATTCCTATTTTGCCATTCAGATAACACCTCAACAAATCTGGACATGTGTGTACCTTTAAAATCTCTCGGTAAAGATACACTAACACGAGCCTGAGCATTTACTACCTGATTTGAACTGTTTTTACGCTGAATATTCAAAGGCAAATCAAGATGATTAATCCCAACTTTTTGTATGTCAATATTTCTACAGTCTTTAAAATTTTGAACGTCTTTCATTTAATATCCCAATTTGTTAAGAATTATTACAAATACTATAAAAAAATAGCAATTTTTACGAATTAGAACACTTAATATAAATATAAAGCTCTCTCTTCTTATTTAAACGGATAGGCCTTGAAAAATTCAAGGTCTTTTTTTTATGCCGAATTACTTTGAACACTCACATGAAGAAGACTTGTCCAGAATACTTCTAATTCTAAGATATCTGTCTACCTCAGATCTGAAAGCCTTTAAGTCTCCATAAAATGAACTGCTGATATGAACTCTGTTATCATACTTCGGATCAAATATATAAACAGTAGGATATCCTGATAATCTTACATCTTTAATCAAGTCTTCCCTTGCAGGATTTTCAGCATCAATCATTAAAAAATTAAACTTAGACTTATAAGCTGATTCTAATGTCTTAAATTTTGGCATAAATTTTAAGCAATATCCGCACCAATCAACATAAAATACTGCCAAAACAGGTTTATCACCATTCATTGCTTCTTCATAAGAAACGCCAACTTTATAATCAGACGGTTTATGCTTTTGGTTAAATACACCTGACGTAACAGCATAAGTAACAGCTGAAGACAATGCTATAACAAGTATTAATACTAACCCGATAATTAATTTCTTTTTCATGATTATACTCCCCTCGTTAACGCTATAATAACACAATATATCCGCATAAAAAATTTCATCTTAATATTTCTTAACTTACACTTGTAAAAATATATACTGTAGTATATACTATTTATATATAGTGTTTTATTTCCATCGTGTTACATCAAAAAACTTACCGTTTGGTGAGAAGGAGTTTATTGTTATGAGCAAAAATACCCCAATCAAGTTTAAAAAAACTACATCAAAATCAAATCCAGCAAGTTTTGAAGTTCTTGAATGTGCAAGTGACAACGTATTGAATGAATACATAAGAGAACTTGCAGAATATCCGTCACTTAATTCGGAAGAAGAAAGAGAGTTAGCAAAAAAGTCGCATGAAGGGGATATTGAGGCAAAGAAAAAATTAATACAGTCAAATTTGAAATTGGTAGTTTGTATAGCGAAAAAAGCTATTCATGTATCAGGTATTCCAATGCTAGACTTAATACAAGAAGGCAACCTCGGACTTATGATTGCAGCAGAGAAATTCAACTACAAACTCGGATACAAATTTGCAACTTACGCAAGCTGGTGGATTAAGCAATCAATGTTCAAAGCTATTTCAGAACAGTCACACTGCATGAAAATACCTGTATATATCCAAGAAACTCTGTCAAAATTTTCTAAACTAAAATCTCAGATGGAAAAAGAAAATAATTGTCAGGTAAAAACTCAAGATGTTGCAAAAAAGATGAATATATCTGCTGAGAAAATTGAAACATTCTTGTCGGCATATACAAAGACAATTTCAATTGAAAGCGGACTTGAAAGAGAAGACGGAAAAGATTTGAACGTAGCGGATATATTAGAAGATGAAAAAGCTTGTGTATATAAAAATATTGAAGAAAGAAGCCTGCAAAACGACATCGAAATGGTAATATCCACACTCAAAGAAAGAGAGCAGGAAGTAGTAAAAATGAGATACGGTTTAGGTAACACTACCAAAATGACTTTAGAAGAAATCGGCAACATTTACGGAGTTACAAAAGAATGTATAAGACAAACAGAACTAAGAGCACTAAATAAAATGAGAACATCAGCAATCGGGCAAGAAGTTCTTGCCAGCTACATCGGATAAATACGGTGAAGATTCCTCGTGATATTATTTAGGAAGTAAGAAGAGCAGAGCATAAAATCTGCTCTTTTTTTGCTCATACTCCATCCGTAGGTTTACAAATTAAAATATATAATTAAATATATTAATATGAAAAAGATATTATCCGCTATTTTTATATTTCTGATTTCCTGCAGCAACGTAGTATTTGCTGAGGGTGACTTATGGGATAACTTTGGGGATCAAAATTTTTACGGGAATAAAGCAGTATCAGAAAAAGACTTTGACAAAGCAATTGAAGCAAAAAAAGGCAAACAAAAAGTTAAAAAGCCTAAAGGAGAGACTTTTCATCAGGGGAATGAAACTGAAATTATAAATAAAAAAGCTGCAGAATTACCTGTAGTAAGTATTACGACAGACGTAAAGCTTCCGGATGACGCGATATTACCAACAGGACACTATCAGGTAATTAGTGAAAAAAAAGACAATAAAATATATCTAAAACTCTATCAGGGATACTTCCTAATGACTAAACTGGAAGCGATTGAAACACTTGATGATTTTAATGAACCGGAAATAAATTTCGCAGATTTTATATACGAAGATGGCAAATACAAACTCGTTTTCGGTTCAGTAGATTATAATGCTTATGTAGACTTAGAACCAGTAAATATAACTGAACAATATTAACAGTCTTTTAATAAAAATAAATCAGGAAAGCTTAACTAGTTAAACAGCTAAAAACAAAACAGCAAACAAAATACCCATTGAAATTGAGCTAAACAAAAACCACTTATGAATAATCGGATGTTGAAGCTCCCAAATCTCTTTTATTGCAACGGTTGCATTAGATAATGTTTGCATTATTTCTCCTAAACAAACTCTCTACATTATCTATTTTCGTCAAAATTCAAAAATTAACATCACCCAATTAGTTGATTATTTATAATCTTTCGGGTAATATACATTTGGATATGAAAAACGTTGAATTATTAATGCCTGCGGGCAATATGGAAAAATTGGAATATGCTGTAAGATACGGTGCAAATGCCGTATATTTGGGCGTTGTAGACTTTAGTCTTCGTGCTATGAGAAAGGGCAGTATTATTACACTTGATAATCTAAACCATGCGATTGAATTAGCACATGAGTTTGGGGCAAAAGCATACTTAACACTAAATATATTTGCATTTAACAATGACATTAGATTATTGGAAGAAAACATTGAAAAATTTGCTGATGCAAAGCCTGATGCAGTTATATTAAGTGATTTTGGCATATTTAACATGGTCAAAAATAAAATGCCAAACACAGATATACATGTCAGTACTCAAACAAATACTCTGAACTATGAGAGTGTAAAATTCTGGCGTGATTTAGGAGCAAGCAGAGTGATTTTGGCAAGAGAACTTGCAATAAAAGATATTGCTGAGATAAGAAAACATGTACCGGATATTGAGCTTGAAAGCTTCGTACACGGTTCACAATGCGTATCTTTTTCAGGTCGGTGTTTATTAAGTGACTATTTTACCGGCGGAGAAAGAAAAGCCAATCACGGCAACTGTTCACAGCCTTGCCGTTGGAGTTACAAGTTGGTTGAAGAAACAAGACCGGGACAATATTATGAAATAAATCAGGACGAGAGAGGAACTCATATTCTTAGTCCAAAAGATTTGTGTCTTGTTGAATATATCCCGCAATTAATAGAAGCAGGAGTTGATTCATTAAAAGTTGAAGGCAGAACAAAGAGTCTGTATTACGTTTCAGCAGTAGCAAAAGCGTACAGAAATGCTATAGATGACTACTACAGAGATAAGAATGCAGATTTAAGCAAGTATTTTATTGAATTGCAAAAGGTCGGGAACAGAGGCTACACTACAGGATTTGCTCTTGGCGAAAACAAACCTGACAGCTACAGTTATGACATATCAAAAGGGCTTGCAGGTGCAGATTTTCTCTGCGAATTTAAAGGTGAAGAAAAAGATGGAACTTATTTTGTCAAAGTAAAGAACAAAATGCTTGCAGGGGATGAAGTAGAAATTATCACGCCTGAGGAACAATTCAGAACAATTGTAGAAAAAATATATGATGAAGAGTTTGATGAAATACAAGTCGCAAATACAAATGCGGATGTATGGATTAAATTTTCACAAAATCCTAAGGACTACAAGTATGCAATGGCAAGAACTATCGGAGTAAAAGCTCATGTTTCTTAAACCGGACTACAATATAAAAAGTATTTATGAGATAAATCTTGAAGAATTAAAGGCGAAGGGAATAAATGCACTTCTTTTTGATTTGGACAGCACATTAATGGAGTCAAAAACAGCATACTACAGTGAAGAAACTCTAAACTGGTTAGGAAAAGTAAAACAAGACTTTTTTGTAGGCATTGTATCAAATAACAGTGATAAAACATATATCGAAAGAGTTAAAGCAGTAACAAATTGTCCAATTGTATTTAAAGCAGGTAAACCGAGAATAAAAGTTGCAAAAACATTTATGGATAATCATAATCTTAAAGGGGAAACGACGGCTTTTGTTGGAGACAGACCGCTAACAGATACTTTATGCGGCAAAAGGCTGGGGTGTATCACAATTCTGGTTGACTCAATTTCGGCAGAAAAAGAAAAACCTATTGTCAGGTTTGTGAGAAAGCTTGAAAGATTAACAGTTAAGCAATAATAAAGGAGTATATAAATGAAAGTAAGAAGAATAGAACCGAGTTTTGGGCATTTAGTACAAAATCCTGCGACACCGGCAGTTCGTACATACTTAAACCATCTGCCAATGGATAAAGCAAAAAAAATTGAACAAATCGCTAAAGAAGAAATAACAAATAAAATTCCTGTGTATCTTTCTATGCTTATGGAATATTGTAATCCGAAATTTTCAGCAGAAGTCGGAGGCAAGAGATTTACCGAAAATATTTTTCAGGGACCTGTAACAGTTATAAAACGTGCAGTTAAATATGCCAGAAGACTTGCTACAGAACAAAATTTCTTGGCAGAAACCGGAGCAGATAAGATTAGCCGACCTACATTGTAATATTCTTGCGTAACTTTGTATAAATTACCTAATATATATCTACAAACAAAAATACCGGCAGATTTAGCCGGTATTTTTTATTACATAAATAATTAAATTTTATCAAAACCGGTATATTTTCTAAGTATTTCAGGAATAATTACAGTACCGTCAGCTTGTTGGAAGTTTTCAACAATAGCTGCAAAAGTTCTTCCAACAGCCAAACCGGAACCGTTTATTGTATGGACAAACTGAGGTTTACCGGTTTCCTTATCACGATATTTAATATTAGCACGACGTGCCTGATAATCTCCATAATTAGAACAACTTGATATTTCTTTATAAGTACCGTAAGAAGGCATCCATACTTCCAAATCCCAACATTTATTTGCCGAAAAGCCGATATCAGCTGTACATAAGGCAACACGGCGGTATGGAAGTTCAAGAAGCTGAAGCATTTTTTCAGCGTCTTCTGTTAATTTTTCATGTTCTTCCTTACTTGACTGAGGAGTACAAAGTTTTACCAACTCAACCTTATTGAACTGGTGAACCCTGATTAAACCTCTCGTATCACGACCTGCAGAACCCGATTCTCTTCTAAAGCATGGTGTATATGCCGTCATATATTTTGGCAAATCGTCTTCCGATAAAATTTCACCTGAATAAATATTTGTAACAGGCACTTCTGCAGTAGGAATCAGGTACAAATCTTCATCAACGCACTTGTACATATCTTCTTTAAACTTCGGCAACTGACCTGTACCGGTCATGGTAGCGGCATTAGCCATAAACGGAGGTAAAATTTCTTCATAACCTTGATTTTCAGTATGGTAATCAAGGAAGAAATTGATTATAGCTCTTTCAAGTCTTGAGCCTTTACCTCTGTACATTGTAAATCTGCTCTGAGAAAGCTTTACTCCTCGTTCAAAATCAACAATACCCTTTTCTTCACATAAATCCCAATGAGGCTTAAACTCAAAATCGAATTTTCTTGGCTCACCCCATTTATAAACCTCAATATTATCATCTTCAGAAGTACCAACAGGAGTAGTTTCATCCGGAATATTCGGGACATGAAGGAGGAAATTTCTCTGTTTTTCATCCAACTCACTTTGCTTGTCTTCCAATACCTTAATATCATCGCCGATTTTTTTAACCTCAGCCTGAACTGCATCTGTATTTTCGCCTTTTTTCTTCAATTCGCCGATAGACTGCGATTCTTTTTTTCTCTTTGCTCTTAATTCATCAACCTGCACCTGAATTTTTCTTCTTTCTTCATCAATTTTAATTACTTCATCAATTGATAACTCAGGATTTCTTCTTTTTAACAATTCGTTTATTTTTTCCGGATTTTCTCTGATTAGTTTAATATCAAGCATCTTAAAACCTCTTTCTCATATAACAAGTAAAAAAATTATAAAATAAATATATACCATAATCAAGGCAAGAAATATTAAGATATTTGTAAATATTTGACACAGTGTATATAATGTATTATAGGTATAAGGCATGAATATATTAGATAAACTTGCGAAAAAATTTAACATAAAAAATACACCTGTTCAATCAGCAGTAACAAATCCTATTGATAACAAGTCAAGGGATGTTGAAAATGAATTTCTTGCCAGAATGTCAAAACACGCTCTTAACTTGTATGAAAAGCAATGTGATATAAAGAATTTTACGAAACTTGTGCTTTCTGATCCTGAAAACAAATCCCATAACGAACTTGTCGAGAAATTACTTAACGAAAATGTTATAGATCCTCTTAGCGATAAAGTTATTGAGGAGTTGGCAAGTAATAAAGATCTAATGAAGGACTTAGGTCTATAATTGTAATCCTAATAAAATTTGTAAACATTTGTAAAAGCTGCTATCGAAATTACTAAAGATAGTAGCGATAAATCCGATATCAATACTAAGTAAGTATTAATTAAGGAGAATTTATGACATCAACCGACGGTGTAGAAGGCAGTTTCACCATTTCAAATTATAATAATAAATATATTCACGAATGGTCAGCTCAAAATTCAAGGGCAGGGAATTCGGTATTTACAGCAACTAAGCAACAAAATAAAGAAAAAAAGAAAATAGAGTATGACAAAAACGGATACCCAAAAATTGTAGTACAAAGCGGAGAAACACCCAAAATATTAGCCAAAAAATTTGGTTGCTCTGCACAAGCTATTATAGATGCAAACAAAAAAGCATGGAACGGAAAATTCTTTAAAGTAGGGCAAACAATCGTTATTCCAAAACATATCAATGAAGATAACGAAGAACTACAAAACAGAAAAACAAAAGAAGAAGCTATTAATGAATACATCGATAAATTAAATAACCCATCAAAAGGCAAAAAAGCAGGAAAACAAGAACCCGTAAAATCTGACAACAATACAGAAAAAGGAACAATAACGCAAATAGATGAAAAACAAGAAAACACTTTAAAAGCTACAAATATAGGGTTTACCGGCAACTACGGGGTATTTAGTTCTCCGCAAACAACAGCACTTTCGCATACCGGACAAACTATGACCTCAGCACCTCTACAATCTTCACCTGAAACTGAAGTTGCAAGGAACGACGCTATACCTGATTTAAGAGGAGAGATTGAAAGAAAAGAAAAAATAGAATCACCATTTATATCATCTGCAAAACCCGAAATAAAAACAGAAGCTCGACTTACAGGTTGGAAAGGTGAATTTCAGGAATATCAGCCGACAAATCAAGTAAAATACAACCGAGTACTAAACAGAATTAAGAAAAATAAAAACTTAAGCAATAAAGGTGATGCAAAATACATTGCCAACATGGTATGTACACTATCTGACCGATATGGACTTGATCCTGAAATAACCGTAAGCATTCTTGAAAGAGAAAGTCAGTTTAACTTCACCCCAAGAGTCATGGTTCACAAAGGCAGTCAATACAAAGGTGTTATGCAGGTAAACCCGGAAATTATAAGATGCATGTACGCAAATCCTAAAGATGCAAATAACAAAAAACTAACATTAAAACAAAGAAAAGAAGCCGGTTCGCATGTACACTATGCACATGATGATGCAAGAATTTCAGAATTAAAAACAAAATATCCAACTCCGGAAAAATTATACGAAGCAATACAAAAAGATGTTGCACTAGGGGTTGAAGTAGGCATCATGGCATACAAAGCGAGTTTATCCATGAACAGAGGCTCAACAACAGCAGCACTTGCACAATACTGCGGCAATCAGTATAAATTTCCCGCTGATTCACTTAACACATCAAATCACCCTATACCAAGGAAAATTTACCCGATACCTCAATATAAAGCATAAAGCAATATTACAAAACATAAGGATAAATAATTATGACTTCAATTGACAAGCAAAATGGATTAAATAAATTATCCGGCGACACAGCCGGACAACAGCTAACAAGCACAACACAAAAAAGTGCTAAAAAAACAAACTCTGTATTTACGCAAAAGATTTACGTCCAAAATGGAGAGACACCTGAATCACTTGCAAAAGAGTTTGGAGTAAGCAAGGAACAGATTATAAGCCAAAATAAAGACAAGTGGAACGGAAAATGGTTTAAAGTCGGTCAAGAACTCACTTTGCCGACAGAAATAGACAGCAATGACGAACGATTAAAAAACAGAGCTAAGAGTAAAGAAGAAGCCGAAGCAGGTTGGATAAACTTCAAAAATGGCGGAAATAAACCCAAACCGACAGCACAACAACCGGCACAAAGTGTTCAAACTCCAAAACCGAATCCGGACAATACAGGTTTACATGCAGGTGCTATGCTTGGTGCCGCAATAGGGAAGCCCTCAAACGAACCTAAGACACAGCCTGCAAAACAAGCCGCTGGACAGACTGAAAAATCAGACACAACCGGAGTCAAAAACACACCAAAGGATAGCATATCCACGAGTCAGAAACCGAGTGAAACTTTCATCGGTATGAGAGATGCTGCTATGCTGGGTGCAGCAATCGGCAGAGCTGCAAGTAAAGAAGCAAAAGCCGATACTGCTACGGCAAAGCCTAAAACTTCACCTGCCGAGCCTGCAAAATCACCACAAGGTAAGACAACACCGGAATTACCTACCGAACAACCATCGTCAAAAGGAACAGACAACGATAATACAATTAGCAAAAAGAAACAAGATGATTTAAAAGACCAACACGGCGGGATAGACACAAAAAGAACGAATAGAAATAATAAAGCCCAAGGAGATATTGTATACCATAATGACGGCTCAGTTACAATCAGTAACCGAGTTGACAAAAGAATACAAGAAATGGCTCAGAACTTAAAATGCACACCGGATGACTTAAAAGGCTTGCTGTTTAAAGAATCCCGATTTGAAATAAACGGCAAAAGCACCGCTGCAGGGCTAAATCAGATGACAAATGACGGACTCGCCGGCTTAAACAGAAAATATGGGACAAATTTTTCAAAAAGAGATATCCGAAGAATGGATGTTATGCAACAGCTCGATATAGCGGAAGCCTCGCTTATGCTGAGTAAAGAAGAAAAATTTGGTAAAGACAGACAGGTAAATGCAGGAGAACTATTTGCCTTAAATTTGTACCCTGCAGGTGCTAAAAGAAGTGCTGTTATAACATCCGCAAACGGCTCAGCCTACCGAAGCAATAAAGGACTGGACAAAAACAAAGATGGTGTTATCTCTATGAATGAACTGCAGCGAGAAATACTTAATAATGCACGGCATGTACACAGCGACTTAACATAAATATTTCAGAAAAACATTTATAAATTTGAAATAACAGCATTTGTAAAGGTAATAGTATCTGCACTTCCACCTAAATCTGACGTGCAGATATTTTGTTCTAAAGTTTTAAACAAAGCTTTTTCAATCTTATCAGCATATTCAAACTCTTTAATATATCTGAGCATTTCAATAGCAGACAAGAGTAATGCCGTAGGATTAGCCTTATTCTGACCTTTAATATCAGGTGCAGAGCCATGTACGGGTTCAAATACAGCACAATCATGCCCAATATTTGCACCCTGAGCAACACCTAAACCACCGATTAATCCTGCACATAAATCGGATACAATATCACCATACAAGTTAGGAAGAACTAATACATCAAACTGTGACGGTTTTTGCACAAGCTGCATACACAAATTATCAACAAGGATTTCTCTTGTTTTTATATTTGGATAATTTAAGGATACGTTACGATATGTATCCAGAAATAATCCGTCAGAGAGCTTCATAATATTGGCTTTTGTAACAACGCAAACTTCACTTCTGTTATTGTTCACTGCATAGTCAAATGCAAATTTGCAAATTCTTTCACTGGCTTTTCTTGTAATTATTTTAATGCTTTCTGCCGTATCGTCATCGACTTGCCGCTCAATACCTGCATATAAATCTTCTGTATTTTCTCTGACAACAATCAAATCAACATCATTGAATACTGTTTTAACATTTGGCAGATTTTTACAAGGTCTTAAATTTGCATATAAATCAAGCTCCTTTCGAAGCTGCACATTAACGGAACGGAAACCTTTACCTATAGGAGTAGTAACAGGAGCTTTCAGAGCAACCTTATTTCTACGAATTGACTCTAATACTCTTGATGGTAACGGAGTACCTTCAGCCTCAATAACTTCCGCACCTGCAGTTTGAACATCCCAGTCAATTTTCAGACCGGCTGCATCAATAATTCTCACAACAGCATCAGAAATTTCAGGTCCGATTCCGTCCCCATTAATCAGCGTTATTGTTCTCATTTTTCTTATTATTCCCTACTATGTGCAATACTCTTTTAAATTCCTTGTAAAATCCGCAACGGCTGACAATCAAGCTATCTTCAAGAAAAACATCTCCAAGAACCAATGCACTCAAGAGAGGGCAATCAAATTCTTTGACATAATTCTCACAAGTGATACATAAATCATCATCTTCTATAAATACTTTGTCACCGTCACTATACATAACAAACACATTATACACTTTTTTGATATTTTGTAAACATCTGTAACTTTTATATAGCAGAATAATTATCAACGAATATAATTAAATTACATTCAGGTTGGATGTAGAAAAAGGAGAAAAAATATGTTGGAAAGACTAAAAAGAAACCTTGGCGAATTCAAAGAATTTGCAGTAAAAGGTAACGTAATTGACATGGCTGTTGGTATCATTATCGGTGCCGCTTTTGGAAATGTTGTAAATTCTGTGGTTAATGATGTAATTATGCCGCCACTTGGTGCATTAATGGGTAAAGTTGATTTTTCAAATTTATACTTAACAATATATAACCCAAACCCGGATACGACTTATACTTCGTTAAAAGCCGCAACGGATGCGGGTGTAGTAACTATCAATTACGGTGCATTTATCAATACATTAATAAGCTTCTTGATGGTAGCTTTTGCAGTATTTTTACTTGTCAAAGGCATTAATAAACTGAAAGCAGCTACCGAAAAGCAGGCAGCGGAAGACGCAGCTGCTATTGAAGCGGCAGAAACAAAAGAATGCCCAAGATGCTTTTCAAAAATTGATATTAAAGCAACAAAATGTCCACACTGCACAGCTGATATATAATTAAGTTTAAGCCCTCATTTTGAGGGCTTTTAAATTATACTTGAAAGGAAAGAAATGTCGCTTAACAAAATTCCAAAAATTAAAGTATCAAGAATATATCAAATACCACCATCACAGCAAAGACATAAATCAGTAAAGAAACGGCGTTCACAGTATTATCTGCCGCATTCGGTTAATATCAATAATGCAGGCAGAATATACTCAAATACAACAGAAAAAATTTCAAATAATCACGATAATTTAGTTAAACAGGGTCAAATTTTACTTAATTCGAAAGTTTTGCATCTATTCAACGGCAGCTATAAAAAGCATAAGGCAGCTTCAATTGAATTAGCGAAATTTGCAGTTAATAATTTTGAAATAATGAAAGAGTTAAAACAGCCAAAAATTTCATTTCACTTGCTAAATCCATTTAATATTTTTTATTGGGCAAGAATGGGACGAGTTTTAATATTAGATGCATTTAGAACTAAAACTCCTGAAGAACTGCTTTATAAGGAATTAGGACGAGCAGAGCAAATAAAAGTAAAAAAAGAAGAAGAAATAAGAAATATAATGCACAACAGGAATATTGACAAAGATTAAATCTTATAATACTTTAAGTTTAATTTTAGTAACGAAAGGAGTTTAATATGACAGAATTAAAAGGAAGCAGAACAGAACAAAATTTACTGGCAGCATTTGCCGGCGAATCTCAGGCGAGAAACAAATATACATACTTTGCATCAAGAGCTAAAAAAGACGGTTATGTACAAATTAGCAAGCTGTTTGAAGAAACCGCAAACAATGAAAAAGAACATGCAAAAATTTGGTTCAAATTGCTAAATGGGATAGGTTCAACAGAAGAAAATTTGAAAGCCGCAGCTGATGGGGAGAACTTTGAATGGACGGATATGTATCCTGAATTTGCTAAAACAGCAAGAGAAGAAGGTTTTGAAAAAATAGCAATCCTATTTGAAAAAGTTGCAGAAATAGAAAAAGAGCATGAAGCAAGATACAAAAAACTACTGTCAAATATCAAAGAAGGAATAGTATTCTCAACAGACGGAGATACTATTTGGGAATGCTTAAATTGCGGACATATAGTTATAGGGAAGAAAGCTCCTGAAATTTGTCCTGTATGTGATCACCCTCAGTCATATTTTGCAAGACGTGCTCAAAATTATTAATTTAAAATAATTAACATACTTAAAGACCGGTAAAAATTACCGGTCTTTTTATCTGAAAAATTTTGATATATTATAAACACACTTTGACAAAACAGACAATTGCTCGTACTCATAAGCCTGCAAAAATCTTCGTATCGGATAAAATAAACCTAAATCTTTTAAACCAGGAAGAGAATTTGATATTTTTTCAAAAACATTGCTCACAGAAGAAGACTCTTTGAAATTAAATTTTTCTAAAATTGCAGGAATTCCGGCCTCTCTGTCGCAGTCACCAATAATCAAAACACAGGTATTATCAAAATGTTTTGCCAGTTTATATGCCAGTAAAATGGCACTATCCGTATTTAAATACTGCCAGAAATTTCTTGCAGCCAAAACTGCTCTGTGCGGACGTATATTTTTGTAATCCTCAAATATATCAGCCTGCTTAAATTCAACAACAGCTCTTATTTTATCCTTAGGTTTTCGAAGTTCATAACAATAACCTTTTTCTACCAAATCATAATATGCATCTACACCGTTTCTCAGCTGAAAATTGGCATGGCTGAATTCATAAGACCTAAACTTGTAAAGAGGGTTTTTAGCTTTATTTATACAATTACTGTTTATATCACGGGAATGTATGGGGTAGTATTTTGAGGCTCCTTCACCCAAAGAAGAATCAAGCTGTGCGGCGAATGAATGAGTTTCTTCACCTATAGAACAAGCATGAACCCAAAACTCAACATTATCTTTCTCAGGATATTTGCATTCCAAAAAGTTTACTACATCATCAAAGCATAAATCGTGCCGAAAACTGCAAGTATCCATGCGATAAAGTAATTTTTCATTATTTTCATCCATAACAAAATCTCTGTACTCGGTAAAAGTCGGTACAGCCGCAGATTTGTTATATATAATGGGATGATTAGTAATCTTCACGATAAAAACCTCTTATTTTACTGCATCTTTGCCATATCATCTAAGTATTTACCTATCGAATATGCAATACAAAATCTGTTAAGAACAGATCTATCTGCATCATTACCTGCACGAGTATGATAACCGGCTTCTTTTTTGGCTTCGTTTCTTTTGCTAAATTTCATTACAAATTTACCTTTCACACCATCTTCATCGAGAACATAGAATTTTAACCTGTTAAAAATACGAGAAACCTTTGGCTGTTTGTCTAATATCTCATAAGTCTTGTTTTTTATGGCATCTTTTAAGAAAACATGATCACCGCTTACATAAACATCTGTGTTTAGCCTTGAAATATCAGCGATTATAGAATTGTAGCTTTCTGTTTCATACACAGAACAGTCCGGATATTTCGCACAAAAATCCGCAATACTGTCAGCAATCCTTTTTCTGCCTGCAGCATTTACATGATATGATGTGAAAGCTAAATTATCACTAATTCTGTCTAACACGAAAACCTCTATACTTGGCACACATTTTATATAAAATAGCTGAAAAGAATAATTGCCTGAAATTTTGATTTCATTAAGAAAATTTAACAATTTAAATTATTTAAGTTTTGTATAGATATTGAAAATACGAAAAAAATCTGTTACCTTATAACTAAAAAAAAAGTAGAGGGTTTATTATGAAAAAAATAATGATATTATGTCTTGCAGCAGGTACATTAATGGTTACATCAAATGCTCCGGCATACAGTTTTAAGCTTTTTAACAAAGATAAAAGTGCTATAACTCAAACTGAACAGAAAAAGCATACTTTCTTTTCTCGCAAGAAAGATAACTCGGAAATAAATGAAAACAAAACAAGAAAGCTATTTGGAAGATCTGCAAAAATAAAAACGCAAGACGATGAATCCAAAATTTCATCACTTGAAAATTACGTTAACAAATCTATAGATACACTTATATCAAATACTGCTGTAGTAAATAATGAAACAACTACGGCATTTTTGCAGTCGGCGAAACAAATTTCTACACGCAGACAATACAGAAAACTCAATAATAAAATAAAAAAAATAGCAAATAAATCTAAACTGACAGATCAGGAAAAAATGAAAAGAATAGCACAAATTGAACAAAAATATGCAGATGAATATCTAAATAAAAATACAATCGGACTAATTGCTTCGATAAGCAGATTATCATCAAGTGAGCAAGCTACATTGTTAAGGAATGCGAATCAACTAAAAATTTGTCATGACAGATATTTAAGTTATATGCAAAAAACATTTGAAATTGAGCAAACTTTGGGCAGACTTACAGCCAACGAGAGTACCAAAAATGCAATTAATACAACAAAACAAGCTTCCTTAACGATTAATGATTCTGCTAAAGCCGCAAAATCATTGCACAACAGCTTACTGAATTTAATACTGCAAGCAGGAGTTATTCCATACTAATTACATCATAAGATGTATTTTAAATTGACAAATTATAAGAATAGATATAAAATTATTAAACCGAATAAGGAAAGCATGGGTGAAAGTCCCTCACTGGTCCGCAGCCGTTACAGTCGGAATGCTTAATCGGTTTTGTTATTACTTTACGAGACTGGAGGCAAATTATGCAACAAAAAGTTATTAAACGTGACGGACAAGTCGTAGACTTTGATTCCGAAAGAATTACCAATGCCATCTGCAAGGCATCAGGAGTAACAAAAGAATTTGATTCTTTTACGGCAAGAAGATTAACCAAAAATGTTATCAAAATTGTAAATGATTTTGTAAAAGAAAAACAATCAAATCTCGAAGCTCCGACAGTAGAGGAAATACAGGATATCGTTGAGAAAGTACTGTTATCGTCCGAATACAAACAAACTGCAAAATCATACATTTTATACCGTGAGCAACACAATAAAATGAGAGATTTTGCAAAAAATGCATCAATTAATATGGTAGATGACTATTTGAAGCAACTTGACTGGCAAGTTAACGAAAATTCCAACATGGGATACTCTATACAAGGTTTAAACAACTACCTTGCTTCAGCAATAAGCAAAAACTACTGGCTCAATAAAATTTATCCAAACGAAATAAAAGAAGCACATGAAAATGGGGATATACACATTCACGATTTA
This sequence comes from uncultured bacterium, assembly GCA_902777385.1. Classification (GTDB taxonomy): domain Bacteria; phylum Cyanobacteriota; class Vampirovibrionia; order Gastranaerophilales; family Gastranaerophilaceae; genus UBA1221. Next base: position 119,704 of record CACYTP010000002.1, on the reverse strand, counting down.
AATATGATATCTGTTTATTGTGTAGGCTGGGATTTAAAAGACTTATTATCAGAAGGCTTTACGGGTGTAGAAGGAAAAGTTGCATCTAAGCCTGCAAAACACTTTAGAACCGCACTCGGACAAATGGTGAATTTTTTATATACAATGCAGGGAGAAAGTGCAGGTGCACAAGCGTTTTCTAATTTTGATACATTACTTGCACCGTTTGTAAGATACGACGGCTTAAATTACGAACAAGTAAAACAAGCCTTGCAGGAATTTGTATTTAATATGAACGTTCCTACCCGTGTAGGGTTTCAAACGCCATTTTCTAATGTAACAATGGATTTAGTTGTTCCTTCCTACTATAAAGACCAGTGTGTAATCATTGGCGGAGAAATGATGGAAGAAACTTACGGCGAATTTCAAAAAGAAATGAACATGATTAACAAAGCCTTTTTTGAAGTGATGATGGAAGGTGATGCTTCAGGTCGAGTATTTACATTCCCTATTCCGACATACAACATCACAAAAGACTTTGACTGGGATAATCCTGAATTAAACGGTCTTTGGGAAATGACTGCGAAATACGGAATTCCTTATTTTTCAAACTTTATAAATTCGGACATGAATCCTGAGGATGCACGCTCTATGTGCTGCAGACTAAGAATTGATAACCGACAGTTAGAATACAGAGGAGGAGGATTGTTCGGTTCAAATCCTCTGACAGGCTCAATTGGCGTTGTAACAATAAATTTACCTAAAATAGGTTATCAGGTCAGCAACAAAGAAGAATTTTTTGAAGTGCTAAAAGACAGAATGGAAGTAGCTAAAGCATCATTAGAAATTAAACGTAAACTTTTAGAACGTTTGACTGACGCAGGGTTATACCCGTACACAAAATTTTATCTTAGAGATATTAAATCAAGATTTGGCGTGTATTGGAAAAATCATTTTTCAACAATTGGTCTTGTCGGAATGAATGAGGCTTGTGAAAATCTACTGAATTGCGGAATAGCATCAGAAGAAGGGCATAAGTTTGCAATTGAAGTTATGGATTACATGAGGGATTTAATAGTTAAGTTTCAGGAAGAAACAGGCAATAACTACAACCTTGAAGCAACACCTGCCGAGGGTACAAGTTACAGACTGGCAAAACTCGATAAGAAAAATCTCATTGACATAAAATGTGCCAATGACGATGAATATTATTCTCAAAGTGCAGAACCTTACTACTCAAATTCGACACAACTGCCTGTTAACTGTACTGACGATATATTTGAACTGCTTGACCATCAAGACGACTTACAAACAAAATACACAGGCGGAACAGTTGTTCACATATTTGCAGGAGAAAGAATAAACGATATTACTACAATGAAAAATCTTGTAAAAAAGATATGTGAAAATTATCATCTTCCATATTTCACATTCTCGCCAACCTTCTCCGTATGCCCGACACACGGCTATATTGCAGGGGAACATGAAACTTGTCCTGACTGCGGCAGCGAATGCGAAATTTATTCCCGCATTGTTGGTTATATAAGACCGGTAAAACAATGGAATAAGGGTAAAAAAGCAGAATTCAAAAACAGAAAGACATTTGACATGGCACACGCAGGAGAATGCTGTTGTTAATAATCGGTGGAATTCAAAAAATCACACTACTGGATTATCCGCAGAAAATTGCATCTATTGTATTCACACAGGGATGCAATTTTCGCTGCGGCTACTGCCATAACTCTGAGCTTCTAACTTCAGAAAATGAGAATTTATATTCACCGGAAGAATATCTTGAATTTCTTAAAACAAGAAAAGGGAAACTTGACGGCGTTGTTATAACCGGTGGCGAACCTACTATACAATCAGGATTAAAAAACTATATAAAAGCTATAAAAGAACTTGGATTTTTAGTAAAACTTGATACAAACGGAACAAACCCCCAAATATTAAAAGAGCTATTGGAAGAAAATTTAATAGACTATATCGCAATGGATATAAAAGCTCCTCTTGAGAAATATTCTGTTGTAACACGGGTAAATACTGATACAAAAAGGATTGAAGAAAGCATAAACATAATATTAAACTCAAGTATCGACTATGAATTCAGGACAACAGTCATAAAATCACAGCTATCAAAACAAGATTTTGAACAAATAGGCAAACTGATAAAAGGTGCAAAAAAATATTATCTTCAAAAATTTGTTCCTTCAAAAATACTCAACGAAAATTTAAGAAAAGAAGACACATATACAGACGAGGAATTCACACACATTTGCGAGAAACTGAAAAAATATGTAAAAGTAACAGATTTCCGATAATACAATATCAAAATTTATAATTTAACCTATTTTATACAAAAAGTGGTGCCGCGTCTCACTCTGCCGTAGTAAAACGATTAAATATCGTTTTGCGAGAGGGTTTTGCTTCGAGAGGGTTTTGCTTGACAAAACCTCCGAGATAAGGCTCACTTTTGCCACGACAACATTTTGTGGGGAAAAAATATTTTTTATACAAAAAAGTGGTGCCGCGTCTCGGAATCGAACCAAGGACACAGGGATTTTCAGTCCCTTGCTCTACCAACTGAGCTAACGCGGCACACACTATTTAATTTATCTTGCGGCATTTATATTTGCCACATATTCAATGTTACTTGCTAAAAAACTAAAGTCAAGAACATTGTTAGTTTTATATTTCAAGCCCTGAATGAGGCGGAATTTTCGGCAAACAGCGTTCAATTGATTTAGTTATACCGCTATAAATACTTTTGAAAAGTTTATTAGCAGATTTACCAAGAGCAAAACCAACAAGCCCCATGCCTACTATAGGGTTTGAAAAAGTGAAAAAACCCCATCCCAAAAATGGTAAAATATCTTTGCTGCGAACTCTTGTTCCGGCAGCTGCATAAGCAGATTTTACAAAAAATGCAGTTGCTAATCCTATTCGCTTTTCATTTGCATAATTAGAACCTTTTGCCCAACCGTTTACGGCATTACCTACATAATAACGACGCATATCCTTTAACTCTCTTTTTACTGAATTTCTTAGCGGAGCAACTCTACGTTTACAATACGGGGTAATTTTTAATTCCATGACTTCCTCTATATAATGTACATACTACACTTAATATTATATGACAAAATAAATTAAAATAAAATTGCGTTGACTTGAATAATTATTTTAAATATATTAATCATAAAAGAGGAATAATATGAATAGCACAGAAATAATAAAAAAAGCCGAACAAGAAATTAAAGAGCAATTTGAGATAACGGACGAGATAAGAGATTACAATCAGGAAAAAGTACTGAATGCTTTTATAGAAAACAGAGTTGCACCTGAACACTTTTATACTGTTTCAGGATACGGACACGACGATTTAGGGAGAGAAGTTTTAGACAAAGTATTTGCGGATGTATTCAAAACAGAAAAAGCACTAGTCAGAATTCACTTTGCTTCCGGGACACACACGCTTGCATGTGCTTTATTTGGCAATTTAAAATACGGAGATAAACTTATCTCTGTTGCAGGTGAACCGTATGACACTATGCAGGAAGTTATAGGCACAATGGGTGATGAAGAAACCCGAAGAGCATCCTTAATAGGAAACGGGATTCAGTATGAAGAAATACCGCTAACTGCAGAACAAACAGTTGACTACAAAGAACTTGAAAACAGGATAGACAAAACAACAACAATGGTTCTTATTCAACGTTCTAAAGGTTATTCAACAAGAAAATCATTGCTGATTGAAGATATTGAAAAGATTTGTAAAATAGTAAAAAGTAAAAATCCTGATTGCATCTGTTTTGTGGATAACTGCTACGGAGAATTTGTAGATAAAAAAGAACCTACAGAAGTAGGTGCAGATATAATGGCAGGTTCACTTATAAAAAATGCCGGAGGAGGAATTGTAGAAGCAGGCGGATATATTGCCGGAAAAGAATTATATGTTGAACGTGCGGCAACACGCTTAACTGCCCCGGGTATCGGCTCTGAAGGCGGTGCGATGTTTAATCAGCACAGGCTAATTTTTCAGGGACTATTCATGGCTCCTTCAATAGTATCTGAAGCTGTAAAAGGAGCTATACTTGCATCAAAAATATTTGACGAAATAGGTTATAATTCTTCGCCTAAGTATTGGGAAAAACGAACAGACATAATTCAAAATATAACCTTTGGTTCTCCTGAACCTTTAGAACAATTTTGCAGAACAATTCAGTCACTATCACCTGTAAACGGTTATGTAACCCCTATACCCGAATATATTCCCGGATATGAAGATAAGGTTATCATGGCAGGCGGAACCTTTATTGAAGGCTCAACTATTGAACTATCCGCTGACGGTCCTATGAGAGCACCTTACGTTGCATATATGCAGGGCGGATTAAATTATGCACATGTTAAAATTGCACTGAAAAAAATTCTTGAAAAACTGTAAAATGTACACCTATTGCGTCATATATGCATTATATTAACTTTTGTAAATCTTGTAATAGCCATATATAACTAATTCTAAAGGATTAGATGAACAAAAAGAGAACAAGCACTTTATATGTATAATAAATTATGATATAATATTAGAGCCCCTATGATGGTGGTAGTGTTGTTAGTATATTGACAGAAGAAAGGGTTTATAAAATGTCATTACCAAACGTTGCATATTTTTCAATGGAAATAGCTATAGATCAATCTTTAAAAACATATTCAGGTGGTTTAGGATTTTTAGCAGGTTCACACATGTTATCTGCAGGATATCTTCAGATGCCTATGGTTGGTGTAACAATGTTATGGTCATACGGTTACTATGATCAGCGAATTGCACATGACGGACAAGTTGAAGTAGCATATATCAGAAAATATTATGACTTTCTTACAGATCCGCATTTATCAACAGAAGTAGATATTTTCGGTGAAAAAGTAAAGGTAAAAGCACTTTTAGTAAAACCGGAATTATTCGGAACATGTCCTGTATATCTTTTAACTACAGATATAGAAGGGAATAGTGACTGGGCAAGAAGTATTTCACACAAATTATACGATGGTAATGAAAAAATAAGAATTGCACAAGAAACAGTACTTGGTGTAGCAGGTGTAAGAATACTTCAGGCAGCAGATTATAAATTTGACGTAATTCACATGAATGAAGGTCATGCACTTCCTGCAGCATTTGAATTATTAAGACAATACAATGGCGACTTGGATGAAGTAAAACGTCATACGGTATTTACAACACACACACCTGTAGCAGCCGGCAATGAAGTTCACTGGGTAGATACATTATTAGAAGGCGGATTCTTCGCAGGTGCAAGCAGAGAAACAGCTGTTTCACTCGGTGGAGAAAACTTCTCACTTACTGTTGCAGCATTAAGAATGAGCAGACTTGCGAATGCCGTATCTCAACTTCACGGTCTTGTTTCTAATAAGATGTGGGAATGGGTAGAAGGCAGATGCCCAATCAGAGCTATCACAAATGCCGTAAACTTACATTACTGGCAAGATGACAGAATTATGTTTGCAAAAACACCTCAGGAATTACTTGACGTTAAACGCCAGATGAAGGTTGAATTATTTGACTACGTTGCAAACGTTGCAGGTAAGAGATTTAATCCTGACGTATTAACTATCACCTGGGCAAGAAGATTTGCGGATTACAAACGTGCTTGGCTAATTTTGATGGATAAAGACAGAATTACAAAACTGTTAGACGAAGACAAAGTTCAAATTATCTTTGCGGGTAAGTTCCATCCGGATGATGTTATGGGCAAAGAAATGTTCAACAAGTTATTAAATCGTTCTCACAGCATGCACAATGTTGTTGTACTTCCGGGATATGAATTACAGTTATCAGGTATGCTAAAACGTGGTTCTGATATTTGGTTGAACACACCGCTAAGACCGTTTGAAGCATCAGGAACATCAGGTATGTCTGCGAATATGAACGGTACGCTTCACTTATCAATCTTTGACGGTTGGACAGTTGAAGGTACATTCCATGGTATAAACGGTTATACCGTTGAATATCCTGAACTTGATACGGAAATGCCTTGGGAAGAAAGACACTGGAAAGATCATGAGTGCGTAATGAATATTATCGAAAATGAAATTATCCCTACATACTATGATAACAAACAGGAATGGGCAAGATTAATGCGTCAGGCAATCAGAACTTCTGAAGCTTACTTTAATTCAGATCGTATGGTAATTGAATATTATAACAGATTGTATCAGCCAATTGCTCATAACGATTCTACAGTAGGTGAAGAAAGAAAAGAAATGAAAATTTCAGAAGCACCTACATTTGATGCTTGGAACTTCGCAAACATCAAATAACATAATAGGAAAATACCAAAATCTGATAAAGCATTGATTATAAAATCAATGCTTTATTGTTTCCAGACGTTCAGCAGAACCGGATAAAATTTCACCGTTAAATTTCAAATATTTTCGTAATAAATCAATAACTTTTGAAGATGAAACAGACATAATAGAGCATTCGTCATTATTAACAGACATTCCCATTTTCTTATATAAAGCTGAATTATTATATCCACGTCCCATCAGGCGAGCAACATTATCAGCCGCAGCAGAAATCTCCGGAACAAAACCCTTTTTCATACAATCTTCAACAGCCGCCTGAACTAATATTTTTTCTGTATTTCTAAATTTCTTACGTCCCAGCACATTTGTAAGGTAATCAATATACATTGTATTATCAGGATGACGAGTAACATTTATGTAACCTAATTGCTTTCCATTATGTTTTAGGACGTAGTAAAAAGTTTCTGTATCATTCATATAAATATTTCCCATATTAACTTTGTCGATAACGCAATCAACAACTTTATTATTACGAGTTTTTACAGGAATATTTGCAAGACGTTTTACAGATATAATAGGGTACTCAAACATACCAGAAGGCATAGCATCCGCATAATGAATAGCATTACCTTTAATGATATCAACGAAATTTACCCCAAAAGCACTCATATAACGCTTAAATTGTCTTACATTCTCCCAAAAACCGGAGCAAACATACTCCTCAGGATTTTTAGTATGCTTCAAAGATGATATATCAAGTACATCACCGACATTATAATGTTTGCGACCTATGTAACGCTGTAATGGACGCTCTTTTGCGACAACATTTCCTATATAACCTAAAATATCAACCTTCATAATACCACCTAAAATAATAAAGTATTTTTTTGACAATTAATTGACTAAAGATTTGCAGTATTAAAAAATCTTTACGAAAATATTTATAACTAAAATTATGCTAATATAAAGTTATGATAGAGAATTTAGAACAATTACGGGCTGCAATAGAAGTTGAGCGTAAGTACAAATTCATAGATATACAAGGGAAACAATATTCCTTTTCATCATTTATAAGAAAGCTGGCGAGAAAAGAGTATAAAATCTCGGGTAAAAAACCAAAGTGGGCTGTCTTGCTGGAAACATTTGAGCATTACCCAATGGCATCAAGCTTAGAGCGAAAACGTGCCATAGACTTACTTATAAAAGTTGTTAAATCTGAACTGGAAACATCAAAAAATACAGAAAACACAAAAAATAAATTTAATAAACCGCAAAATCCCGTAGAAGTTGATGTTACATACGTCAAAGGTGTTGGACCTAAAATTGCATATATGCTTAACAAACTCGGGATATATACTGCTAATGACCTTATCTGCTACTTTCCACGAAAACATGTTGATTACTCTTCCAGAACACTTATCAGCCAATTAAAAGAAGGTGAAAGCACTACTGTATTCGGATACATCCATAACGTTTCCATATATAATTCTGCAAAAGGTCTATCAATAACAAAGGTAGTGATAAAAGATGAAAGCGGTAAGCTTGAGTTAACGTTTTTCAACGCAAAAGCTAACAGATATGTACAGGAAAGAATGAGGTCGCAGTTCCCGCAAGGTGCAGGCATAATGCTTTCAGGTACAGTAAAAAAAGATAACTACACTAACAAATTAACTTTTGATAAGCCGTCTTATTCAATAATGACAGGGGAATTTTTGACAGAAGATAAAACTAATTTAAATCTTGCCAGAATTGTTCCAATATATACTGTTTGTGAAAATTTAAACATTAAAGTTCTCAGAAAAGCTATTTTTAACGCATTAACACTATATAAAGACTACATTATAAATATTGTACCTGATGAAATAAAAAATCGTCTTGGCTTAATGAACAAGCAAGAAGCAATAATGCAAATTCATTTTCCCGAAACAATGGAAAAATTAGAACATGCACGATTTTCACTAATATTTGAAGAATTATTTTTACTACAACTAAAGATGGTGCGTCTGAGAGAAGAAACATCAAAAGAGAAAGCCGTTAACCTGAAAATCAAAGCAAACGGACTTGTACAACAATTTATAAAAGCACTTCCGTTTGAATTAACCGGAGGTCAGAAAAAAGCTGTAAATGAGATTTTAAATGATTTAAATTCCGATAAACCAATGGCAAGGTTACTGCAAGGTGATGTAGGCAGCGGAAAAACAGTTGTTGCATGCATAATGCTGTTGGCAGCAGTAGAAAACGGTTATCAAGGTGCAATAATGGCTCCTACGGAAATTCTTGCACAACAACATTATAATAATCTTGTACATTGGCTGACACCGCTTGGATTAAGCGTCGGACTATTTTTGGGTTCACAAAGAAAATCAGTTAGAGAAAAATTCCGAACAAATTTAAAAAACGGTCAAACTCACATTGCTGTCGGAACACACGCTTTAATTCAAGATGGAATAGAATTTAACAATCTTGGTGCAATTATCGTTGATGAACAACACAGATTTGGCGTAAAACAAAGAAATCTTTTAAAGAAAAAAGCAGCAAGTCCACAAATGCTTACAATGACTGCAACGCCTATACCCCGAACGCTTGCTATGACTGTTCATGGGGATTTAGATTTAACAATTATTGACGAATTGCCTAAAGGAAGATTACCGATAAAAACGTCCCTCACATCATCTCATCGGAGTGTATATAAACTCATCGAGGATGAAATACAAAAAGGCAGGCAAGCGTACGTTGTATATCCGCTTATTGATGAGAGTGAAACATTATCAGCCAAAGCTGCTACGGTTGAAGCTGAAAAATTACAAACTGAGATATTTCCGCAATATAAAATAGGTTTATTACACGGGAAACTCAAGAATGATGAGAAAGAACAGGTTATGTCGGATTTTAAGAATAAAAAATACGATATACTTGTATCCACAACCGTAGTTGAAGTTGGGGTTGACGTTCCAAATGCAACCGTAATTGTAATTGAAAATGCTGAACGATTTGGCCTTTCGCAACTTCATCAGCTAAGAGGACGTGTGGGCAGAAGCGATTTACAGTCATACTGCATTCTGGTGTCAGGTTCAAGAAATCAGGAAACAAGAGAACGCCTTGAAATAATGACACAAACTAATGACGGATTTGTTATTGCGGAAAAAGATTTGCAATTAAGAGGTCCGGGTGAATTTTTAGGCACCAGACAAAGCGGTCTGCCTGATTTAATTATCTCAGACATAGTTAAAGATGCCAAAATCCTCGAAATTGCCAGAATGGAAGCTATTGATTTTGTAAAAAATAATAATCTAAATAATTTTCCAATACTTGAAAAAGTCACATCTCTTCAGATGTTTGGGGGTTTAGATATATAATATTAAGAAATGTAAAGAATAAATAGCTAAAAAAAGCAATTATTTATAAATTATGTACTTAATATATATAAGAGACTGAGAAAGGAAAGTTCTATCATGACACCACTAAGCATGTCACGGGCGTTGGCAACGCCGAGTTCGGCATCAATTGCTGAACGGTACGGCTCAGCCGGCAAACAAAATATCTATATACAAAACAATTATTATGGCGGAGCGGCAACCAGCGGCAGCTGCTTTGGAACATACGGCGGACGAATGCCGGGCAGAAGAGTAACCATGGCACCTAACATGTATGATAATATAAACTTTCATCATCACCATCACTGCTGCGGAGGCGGACGAATGCCGGAGTGGTTGATGTACGGTTCACTTGGTATGCAACTACTGGGTGGAATTGCAGACTTATTTAAGGGTAATTCAGGTCAAGGAAGTTAAAAGGGATGTATATAGAGGTCAAAATTATTTCGTAATAATTTTGGCCTCTACTTTTTTATATGAGTTAGAGGAATTTTCAAGACTTTTTGCAAGTTCTGCGGCTGTATTTGCAGTATAAAACTTGCCGCCGGTAACAAGAGATGTACACTGTAACTGATCTAAATCATCTTCATCTGAAATATTGAACGCAATAACATCAATTTTTACATCTTTTCTAATTCTGATAAGCTCCATCACATATTTACAGGGACTTTCATCACAATTTTCACCGCCATCTGTAAGAAGAATTATATGTTTTTTACCCTTAAAACCCATAAAATCATATTTTATAGCTTGTTTTAAAGAATATGTAATAGGCGTCATCCCCCTTGGATGAGTCTTATCTAGGGCGTTATTTATCATATTTTGGTCTAATTTCCCTACAGGAACAGCGAGAGATGATGCTCTACAGGCCTCTAACGGAGTAAAGCCCATTCTGTGTCCGTAAACCCTTAGCCCTACCAAGCTGTTAGGATTCATTTTGGGTAATAATGATTTTACAGTTGCAACCATCATATCGGCTTTACTCTGACCATCCAAATACTCTGACATAGAATTCGAAAAATCTAAAATAAATAATGTCATCTCATTTGGATATGAAGAATATTCGTAATCCGAAGGCTTGTATACACCATACTCAGATGCATACATAGAGGATGAAAAAAATATTAATAAAAAGAATAACAAAAATTTTCTCATATTGATAATTTAAACGGGAAAGAGAAATTTTACATTAGATAGGTAGGCATAGGTACTCTTGAAACTCCAAAAACTAATTATAAATATCAGTGAAAATCAAAGAGTAATTAAATGCTTATCATTTAATTCTGCACCTGCACCAATCGGAATAGTTTGTTTATCACGGTTATGAGTAAATTTAAATCCGGAATATGCAGGAACATTCATTCTAACAGCGAACTCCAGAAGGACATCTTTTAACCATTCATCATTATCTGTATCCGTAAATTCACCAAACGCAATACCTGAAATTTTATCTTTAAAATTTTTGATATTTGCAAGCTGATTTAGCATTTTATCAATTTTATATGCAGGTTCTCCAACATCTTCAGCAATAAATATAAAGTTTTCATCAGGAATTAAATTCGTAGAAACAGTCTGCCCCGACTTTAAATTATCGCAGCCAATAAGCGAAACAATTGTAGATAAATTACCGCCCCATACAATACCCTGAGCTTCCCCCGGCAGCACGATATCTGCATATTCATAAATTTCTTTATTTCCTCTAAGTACATTAAAGAACGATTGTTCTGTAAAAGTAGAAACCTCAGACGCAAAATCACCCTGCGGCATAGGTGAAGAATAAGTAATTAGTCCGGAATAAGCTAAAAACACTAATGACAAAGCCGTTATATCAGAATATCCGCAAAAAATCTTCGGATTATTTTTTATAAGCTTAAAATCAATATAAGGCAGCAAACGGATAGCACCATATCCGCCTCTGGCACAAAAAACAGCATCTATATCACTATTAGAAAAAGCCTCATGTAAATCATCCAGACGCTCAAAATCCGCACCTGCCATATAACGTTTTTTTTCAAAAATATTTTTACCCAAAATTACATTATAATTTTTATTTTCAAAATATTTTACGGCAGACATAATTTTATTTTTATCAACAACTCCTGATGGTGCAATAATAGCAATTGTATCACCCTCTTGCAAAGGATTTGGCTTAATTAATTTCATAAACTACCCTCTTTAAATTTATTCTGATATAATAATAACATCATGGAAGAAAAATACATACCGCTATATAGAAAATATCGTCCGCAAAGATTAGAAGAAATTGTAGGGCAGGAACATATTAAAAATGCGTTAACAAATGCAATCAAAATGAATAAAATTTCACACGCATATTTGTTTACAGGTCCCAGAGGAACCGGAAAAACCTCTACGGCAAGAATTTTCGCAAAGTCGCTTAACTGTGAAAATGGTCCGACAATAACACCATGTAACGAATGCCCGAACTGTAATAATATAACGAATTCAATACCAATAGACGTTATTGAAATAGATGCGGCCAGCAATCGTTCAGTAAATGACGCCGACGAAATTATTAAAAAAGTAGTATTGGCACCCGTCCAGAGCCGCTACAAAATATATATTATTGACGAAGTTCACATGCTGACTCCTCAGGCTTTTAATGCACTCTTAAAGACGTTGGAAGAACCTCCTGCCAATGTTATTTTTATACTTGCAACAACAGAAGTTCATAAGGTTCTTGACACTATCAAAAGCCGGTGTCAGAGATTTGATTTCAGACGCATTACGACGGATGATATTGTAAAACACCTACGGTACATATCAGATAAAGAAAAAATTAATATAACGGATGATGCATTGTTTACGATTGCAAAAAATTCTGCAGGAGGAATGAGAGACAGTATAGCTCTTCTTGATCAATTGAGTATTCTTGGTGGTAAGGAAGCAATATCCACAAATGATATAAATAATTTACTCGGCAGGATTTCTTTCGACACTTTAAAGGAACTTTCCGATGCAATTATCAAATCAAATCCCGAAGAAGCAATTGAAGTACTTGAAAAAATATATAACTCAGGGAACGAGCCATCACTAATTTTATCTAATCTGCTGGATTACTTTAAGAATCTTCTTATAGTAAAAAATTGCAGACAAGAAGTTATTTTGGAATTAACCCAATTAAACGAAGCTCAGGCGACAGAAATATCAGAACAGGTTAAAACACTGGAAACGCACCAAATAACCTCACTGCTGGATAAAATATCAAATTATATAAAGGAAGTAAAAACCACAAATAATCCTAAATTATGGCTTGAAGTAGGAATTATTGATCTTGCAAATTTAACGGAAAATACCAAACTTGCAGAACTTCAAGACAGAATTACAAAGCTTGAAAGCGGACAGCCAACTACAACATTTACGCAAAAACAAACCGCAAACAAACCTCAGCCCGTAACAATATCTGAAGTACATAAAATAAAAGAACAGTTTATTGCGAAAAAAGAAGAAGCAGAAGCAAAAGTTCAGGCAGAAAAGCCGATAATGCAAGAAAAATCTTCTCAACGTGAAACACCGGAGAATGTTTCAGAAGAAAAAGAATCCCAAACGGCAGTTCACACTACAGAAAATAACAAAGAAGAGAAAAATGAGGACTTCTCTCCTATGCCTGTATCAAAACCTGCAAACAAAAATGATATTTCAACACTATGGGCTGACATACTTGCCAATGTTTCTTCAGCCCCTACAAGAGCCTTGATGAAACAATGGGTTAATCCGATTAAAATTACACCTGAAGAAACAGTTTTATCAATAAAAAATGAAATGTTACTTAATCAATTTACGTCCGGCAATAAAAAATCAATGGTGATAGCATCGGTTGACAAGCTGTTTAATCAACAAAATTCAAACGTCATAGTCAGACTTCCTCTGCCGGATGACATTCAGGTAAAAACCGCAGTTACACAACCTAAGCCGCCGGTTAAAGTTACAGCACCCAAAAGCAATCCCACTGTAGAAGAAGAAAATAATCTTGATGAAGAAGATATAAAATCCGCTACAGAAGAAGCTGTACAACATGAAGAAGAACAACCACAAAAGAAATCTCACTCTGTCGGGCACTCAGATCAGGTTAACATGGTAATGGACTTATTTGACGGCAAAATTATTGAATAGCCAATTCCTATTTAACTCATATACTTTGAAGTAAATGAACCGATTTGTTGTTTTAAAACAGAATTTTCAACTACATTCAGCTGTTCGGATTTTGTCTGTACAGATTTCTTATCTTCATCAGGTACATACTTTTCGCCTCTTTTAGCTGCTTCTTCCATCTTTTTCAATTCTTCAGCCATTTCAGCTTTAACCTGCTCAACAGTTTTACCTTCAGCTTTAGCTACACGAGCAATACGTTTTTCTTCATTTGCAGCAGACATAGTAGCATTAATCTTTGGTAAGTAGTAGCCGAGGAATATACCTGAATATGCGTACCCAATAAGCTGTGCAATATCCAGAGTACCTAATTTCTTCCATAATTCCTTTCTTTCGGCATCAGGTAAGTTTTTGATTTGCTGTAACAATTTTCCGTAAGACAATGCCTTACCGTCTTTTGTTACATCAATACCATGTTTACCGAGAGTTTCAAGCAATACTTCATCTCTTGATTTAACCGAAGAATTTTTCAACCAGCTTATTATACCCTTACCTGAATTCTTTGGCATATTTATTAAATTCTTATTGAATAATCGAGTTGCACCCTTAGTAACAAGTGCTCCAAGTATCAACAAATTAAGAAATCCTAAAGTATCTTTTACAGCAGATTCTCTAAGTTCATCTTTATCTCTTGCACACATAAATCTTGATACAATAGTCATACCGTAAACGAACTTGAGTTGGTTAATAGTAGGCATTTTACCTTTAAACTGAATTTTTGACAAGAATCTGTTTACAAACTGTTTTAATTGTTCGGATTTAGGAAGTGCTTTGCTTAATTCTTTAGCAGCAGACCTCTTATCACCAATCATAATAGTAGAAATTGCACCTGCACCAAAAATAATACCCATTGCAGTCTTCAAAATTTTAAAACTTACAGATTTATCTTTCTTCCTGCCCGGAACTCCAGGGAACCCATCAATACCGGTTTTCTTTTTAGTCAAATACATATTAATAGGCTGAACAGACATACCAATAGCAGCAGCCATACCAAGCCCTGCAATAGAACGGCTAACGTTTAGTTTTTTCAAACCTTTTAATACATCTACATCATCAAAACTTGCGGCATTTTTAAAGTTATTGAATACTTTTTCCTTATTAAATGCTTTTGTAACATTATGGATATTTTCAATTAGTGTATTGAGAGTATTATCAGCCTGAATAGGTTTACCTTTAAGATAGCCATTTAGAATTACGCTCTTTTCACCGCCTGTATTTGCTGTAATCAAACGCTTAATATAGTCAACATCAACATCTTGAATTGTATCTTTAGCATTTTTATCGCTTATTAAATTATACAGTCTGTCTATTACTTTATTTTTTGTAGCGTCATCAATGGCAACAAGACCATCAACAGTTTCAGCTTTAGTTGGATTATAAACTTTAATTGATGATACAACTTCGTTTAAATAATCTTTTAACGGATCAGCAGAACCTGAATGTAAAGCTTTGTACCAATTATCCCCAAGAATATTCAACGTATCATTATTAGCAAAAATCTTATGTGCCTTAAATTCAAATGATTTATTCAATGACATAGCTAATAAAGCACCAAGGAAAGTACCATATAAACCTACAGAAGCATGGTTAGCCGTACCTGTAGATTCACGTCTAAGGGTTTCCATACCTGTAGGAATACCACGGTTAGACATATCATAAACGGTTCTTGGAATAACCATTGAGCCTAAATCAACTAAATTTGCACCCCAAGCCTGATTTGTATCCAAAAATCTCAAAAATACAGCAGGAATTGCGTATAATGCTGCGGCTGAACCGGTGAATGACGGAGCTTTTGATTTAATAGTCTGAGCATCTGTCATATTTGCAGTTACATCATTGTTATGACTAAATAATAATTTTTTCTGTTCTATTTGTGGGGTTAATTGCTTTACTTTCATGATTATTTCTTTCCTTTACGAATTAAAAAATGCTCCAAATGCGGTTGATTTTTTGTCGATGAGGTTCATACCGAACTCGCTGTCATCTGATGTTTTACCGTTCGACCCAATGCCCGCGGCTCCGGTAGTTCGGGTTGCGGCGGGAATCTTGCCGGCATCCTGTGAGGATAGACCGGACGCAGTTGCAGCTTCCTGAGCAAGCTTAGCCTTTCTTGCCTGCTCTTTTTTATTCGTTTGTATTCTGTTAATAAGTGGGATAAACAAACCAAGTGATACCAATGAGAACGCTAAGTTACCAAACTGGCAAAGTGAGCGTAAATCATTTGCTTTACCTGAAGCTAATTCACTTGTAGATTTTAATGCTGTATCTTTAGTCCAATGCCAGAACTTCTGGAGAGGATTTGCACCCTCTTTCAGAGGCTTCAAGTCATTTATAAGTTTATATTTAGGATTAATTTTTTCAATCAATGTAGCAATACCTTTAGCTGCATAATCACCAAGGAAATAGAAGCTTGAGAAGGTTGCCAAATCTCTTACGGTAGATTCTCTTAAATCATTAAAGTCTTCAGATGCACCCATACGGCTTGCGAATGTTGCAGTTGACACAATTCTTGCCTGATCCATTGACGGGAAGAATTTTTTGAATTCAAGCATTCCTAAGTTAGGAATTTTCATCATTGAAAGCCATGATAACCCTAACATTGAACCTATAGAAATAATCTTCTGCCCGAATAACTTACGTTTTTCTTCCGCAGACAAAATTCTTTCTTCGTCATCATTATATATAGGAGCACCTTTTTTACCGCTGGTTTTATGGGTAATCCATCTGTTTATAGGTTGAGCTGATAATGCTAACGGTAAAATAACAGCCATTCCGCCCCAACTCTTGAATTTAACAAGCTTTTGAGCTTTTGACATGTGTTTTGCAAAATCTTCAGCAGATTCAATACCTGCATTTTTCGCATCATGCAAAACTTCTACGGTATTTTTCAATAACGATTCCAAAGAATTTCCAAAATATGAATCTTTTGGATTATTAACTTTAAATTTTATATTCTCTGAAATATGAGTTTTTTCAATAATATTGTTTATTGCTGCTTTTAGAGCTTTTTTATCAAGTTTTTCAGAATCAGCAAGTTTACCTAAATTTTCAAATATTTTATCAAACTCTTCAGGTGATTTTCGATAAATCTCAGCAAAGGATTTATCAATTTCTTTACCATCAGCACCTGATAAATCAAGAAACATTTTCTTAATCATTTGAGTATAGTTTTCACGACCTGTACCCTGATAATATGAGTTTAATGTTTTTAATGTAGCGTCATCTGCCCAGTTATGAACAAGGTTTGATTTACTACCCATTATAGGGTTGTTCAAGAGTTTTGCAGCTCCAATTACAAAAACTCCCGGTAAAATGCAGTTAATTAACAGTCCGGAGCCTTCTCTTCTGAGTGCTTCAAAACCAGCAAGTATATTAAATCTTCTCTTTTGTTTACCGTTCTCATCCAAAACAGGCTTTCCATTTTCATCAGTAACCTTAGATGCGGCAACAGTTTCAATGATTGAGCGTGGAATAATAGCAGTAGATAAATCCAGCACAGTAACATTAAGCATCGGCTCTGCTTCGCATCTTTGCATAGCACCCGTTGCGTACTTTAACAGCGTCTCCAGTCCTGTGAATGACGTTCTATCAATTTTGCTGTTATCCCTAATGACTGCCGGGGTATTTATTCTACTGTCTGGTTTTTCTACACTAACTTTTCTAATCATAACTTGTTATTATTCTTTAACATGGACTATTATAACAACACTACATGTATAATAAAAGTAGTACATAAAAAAAATTGCCTTTTTTACACTAATTGTAAAGACTATATTAAGAGGTATTATAAATTAATTTTATAAAAATATGGTATTTTTAAAAGTTTTTTATTTTTTATGATTAAATTTAGCCGTAATTACGGCTAAATAATTATGAAAATATCGAAAAAAAATTTATGCAAATATGTAAAATTTTGTAAAGATTTATGGTTTAGTGGCAGATTTTACGCCAACAACCGGATTATTTGAAAAAATTTATATGATATAATTAAAAAAGAAGGAGATTTTATGCCTCATTTTTTTATTAAATCAGAAAATAAAACTGATAATATAATAAAGATTGAAGACAAAGAAAATTATCGTCATATTGCAAAATCGTTGAGAGCTAAAACCGGAGAAAAGATTTTATTGATTGACGAGAACAAAGTTCAATACGAATGTCTTATTAAAGAAATAACGTCCAAAGAAATCTCTGCCGAAATAGTAAGCGAATATCCGTCAAGAAGATTTTTAAATTTTAATTTATATCTTGCTCAATCACCGCTAAGAAGCGAAGCTCAGTCAATAATTATGGAAAAAGCGACTGAACTTGGAGTTAAAGGGGTTTATCCTATTTATACAGACAATTGTGCTTTAAACAAATCTGTAATAGGCAAGAAAATTGAAAAGTGGCAAAAAACTATGTACGAAGCGTCAAAGCAATGCGAGAGGGCTGAAATTCCAAGCTGCCACGATTTAACCGATATAAAAACTTTGTATGACAGCAAAAAATTTAACCACATAATAGCATTTTGCGAAAGGCTCTCTAAATTAACACTAAGAGAATATATTGAGAAAACCTCCGACATATTTAATCAAAATAACAATGTACTGATAATTATAGGTCCTGAGGGAGGATTTTCCGAAAAAGAATTTAAATATTTCAGAGATAACAATATTCCAATGCTTACATTGGGAGATTTAATATTAAAAGCAGAAACCGCCGTAATTACGGCATTGGGAAATATAGTATATGAGTACAACTATTCAAGACAAAATTAAATCGGACAAGATATTAGCCAAAATAGCTAATGAATTACCGAACAACAACATTTATATTGTTGGCGGTGCTGTTCGTGATTATCTCATGGATAAAAATACTCATGACAGAGATTTGATAGCAACAGATATATCTGCAAAAGAATTAGCCGAAAAATTAAGTAAAATATTTCCGTCAACATTAATCCCGCTTGATACAGAAAACAACATATACAGACTTGTACTAAAAGAAAGTGAAAGCAAACACAATCCGGAAATGATAGATATAACTAACCCTATAGAAAATTCTCTGGAAAGAGATTTAATGAGAAGAGATTTAACTATCAACGCAATAGCAGTAAATATAAAAACCGGAGAAATAACAGATTTATTTGGCGGTATATCAGACATAAAGACACATACACTTAACCATATAGAAGAAATAAATTTTATTGATGATCCGCTTAGACTTCTTAGAGTATACAGATTTCAGGCAAATTTAGATTTTGAAATCGGTGCTGATACGATTCATGCAATATGCAAACATTCTGATTTAATAACAGAACCTGCAAAAGAAAGAGTTCTCTATGAATTAATGAAATTATTTAACGGAAAATACACTGAAACTGCACTAATAAATATGAATAAAACATGGTTGTTGGAAGAGATTTTCCCTTGCGTAAAGGAACTTAAACAAGTACCGCCAAACACACATCATCATTTAGATTTATTACACCATAGTATAGAAGTTGTTAACCAAATTCAGCTGCTATATGAAAATTCTGATGACAGAATTAAGGTTCACCTTGAACAATGTGATTTTGGAGGATTTCCACGGCTTGCACATCTTAAATTTGCAGGATTTTTGCATGATATCGGAAAATTCTCGACATGGACAATTGATAAAGCTACAGGCAGACACAGATTTATTAAGCACGACGATGTCGGGGCAAAAATAGTAAAACCGATACTTAAACAGTTCACATGTTCAAACAAACAGATAGAATATATATCCTGCATGATTAAAAATCATATATACCCGTCGGCCCTAATGCAAGAAGATACAGTAAACGAAAAAGCAATGATGAGATATTTAAGAAAACTCGGGGACAACGTAATTGATAACATAATACTTGCAAAAGCCGACAGATTATCAGCAAGAGGTGAAGCAATCTCTGACGAAGACATTGAGCATAATTTACACGCATTAGACAGGTTGATGGAATTTTATTTTAACTCACTTGAAGAATTAAAACCGCTTGAAAAATTATTGAGCGGAGAAGAAATCATGCAAATTCTAAACATTAACGCCGGTCCAAAACTTGGCAAGATTATAAAACGAATTCAAGAAGAGCAACTGGACGGTAATATTCAAACAAAAGAACAGGCTGTTAAATTTATTACGGATAACTATAAAAAAAATTAATAAAAA
Organism: uncultured bacterium; assembly: GCA_902777385.1. GTDB lineage: Bacteria > Cyanobacteriota > Vampirovibrionia > Gastranaerophilales > Gastranaerophilaceae > UBA1221. Next base: position 99,695 of record CACYTP010000002.1, on the reverse strand, counting down.
AAAATTATATTCCATCCTAAACAATAATTAACTCCTTTATGTCATGAAATATTAATTAATAATTAATTTATTATGACTTCTTAAAAAATAGCGTTAAAATAAAATATATAAGATAACGAATGGAGTGATTCAAATGACGGATTTTAACAAATTTACAAATTATTCACAAGAAATTATTTCGTCTGCAAGTGCAATAATGAACGAACACAAAAATTCAGAATTACAGCCGGAACACATTATGCTTGCAATGATAAAAGATAACGGGATAATTAAAGATTATCTAACTGAATTAAAGCTGTTAAATCAATCTTTTATAAACAGAATAGTAACAGCCGTAAAAAATTTCCCTACTATTTCAACCCCACCTAATGCACAACAATTATTTTTGGCAACAGATACATACAGGTTACTTGATATTGCGGTAGGGGAAGCTGAAAAACTGAAAGACGAATATATCGGGATAGAAGTAATTTTACTTTCAATGACACTACTTGAAAACTCTAATATACAAAAAATACTTAAAGAATTTAATGTAACGGCAAACACAGTATTGAATGCAATGAAAAAAGTAAGAGGTAACAAAAAAGTGGATAATAAAAATGCAGAAGAAAACATGAAAGCTCTTGAAAAATATTCTACAGATTTGACTGAAAGAGCAAGAAAAGGGAAATTAGATCCCGTAATAGGAAGAGATGAAGAAGTCAGAAGAATTATACAGGTACTCAACAGACGTACAAAGAACAACCCTGTATTAATAGGAGAACCCGGTGTTGGGAAAACTGCAATAGTAGAAGGTTTGGCTCAGCGTATAGTAAGAGGGGATGTCCCTGAAAGTCTGAAAGATGTAAAACTTGTAGCACTGGATCTTGGAGCATTAGTTGCAGGTGCAAAATTCAGAGGTGAATTTGAAGAACGATTAAAAGCAGTATTAAAAGAAGTTGAAGATTCAAACGGCAGTATAGTAATGTTCATAGATGAATTACATACTGTAGTCGGAGCAGGAGCAACTGAAGGTTCCATGGATGCAGGCAACCTGCTGAAACCAATGCTTGCCCGAGGAGTTTTAAGAACAATTGGAGCAACAACAATTAACGAATACCGAAAATACATTGAAAAAGATCCTGCGTTAGAAAGAAGATTTCAACCGGTTATGGTTGGAGAGCCTTCCGTAGAAGATACTATAAGTATCTTGAGGGGACTAAAAGAAAAATATGAAGTACATCACGGAATAAGAATTCTTGACAGTGCATTAATTCAGGCTGCTAAATTGTCTGACAGATATATTACAGACAGATTTTTACCTGATAAAGCAATCGACCTGATAGATGAAGCTGCATCTTCTCTGAGAATTGAAATAGATTCAATGCCGGAAGAAATTGATACGTTATTCAGACAAAAAATTCAATTAGAAATTGAAAGAGAAGCTCTTAAAAAAGAAACTTCCGACGAAGCTTTTGAAAAAATTGGAAATCTGACAAAACAAATTGATGAACTTGAAGAAAAAATTAATAAACTTAAAGCACAATGGGAAGCTGAAAAAGCATCCATTACAGGTGAAGCCGGAATAAAAGATGAAATTCAACAGGTTCAAAGGCAAATTGAAGAGGCAGAAAGGAATACTGACCTTCAGACAGCTGCAGAACTGAAATACGGGAAATTATTGGAGTTACAAAAGCAACTTACAATGGCACAATCACAAGAAAAAAGTGAAAACAGACTTCTTAAAGAAGAAATTGATGAGGACGATATTGCTAATATAGTAAGCAAATGGACAGGTATTCCCGTTTCTAAACTTGTTGAAAGTGAAAAACAAAAGTTATTAAATATGGAAGAAATCTTACACAAAAGGCTGGTTGGACAGGATGAAGCAGTACAAACAGTATCTGATGCAATAAGACGTGCCCGTTCAGGGTTGAAAGATCCAAAAAGACCTATCGGAACATTCTTATTTTTAGGTCCGACCGGAGTCGGTAAAACGGAACTTGCAAAATCTTTGGCAGAGTTTATGTTCAACGATGAAGACGCTCTAATAAGAATTGATATGTCCGAGTACATGGAAAAGCATACCGTATCACGACTGGTAGGAGCTCCTCCGGGATATGTCGGGTATGACGAAGGCGGACAACTAACTGAGGCAGTCCGTAGAAAACCATATTCTGTAGTTCTTTTTGATGAAATTGAAAAAGCTCATCCTGATGTATTTAACATTATGCTTCAGATATTTGATGACGGAAGGCTTACTGATTCCAAAGGCAGGACTGTTGACTTTAAGAATACCCTGATTATTATGACATCCAATATCGGTAGTGATATTATTCTTGAAGATTCTATCAAAGGTTTGGAATCTTCAAACAATTTTGAAGATACAAAAGAAAAAGTTATGGATATTCTGAGAACACAATTCAAGCCTGAATTTTTAAACAGAATAGATGAAACAATTTTCTTTAAGGGCTTAACTCTTACTCAATTATCACTAATTGTTGACATACAAATGGAATATTTGAGAAAACTTCTTAAAGATCAGGAAATTGAAATTGAAATTACGGAAGAAGCCAAAGAATTACTTGCGACAAGAGGTTTCAATCCAATATACGGGGCAAGACCACTTAAACGTGTAATTCGTCAAATGGTTGAGAATCCGCTATCTAAAGAAATACTTAAACAACGCTTCAACAGAGGTGACAAACTAATAATAGGGATAAATAATCAAGACGAAATTTGTTTTGAAAAAGCATAGAAAAAAGCGGTAAAGAGAATTCTTTACCGCTTTTTTATCTATAAAGAAACTCCGTAACGAGTAGCCAACAATGTTCTCAAATGGGCACAATATTGTCTTAAATCTATATTGCCCGGTTCAAGATTCAACTGTTTTTCAGCATTTTCCAAAAAAGCTTTTATTTTCGTAAAATCTTCCGAACTAATTTTAGGAGGTTCGGAAGGAACAAGTGATTTTTTAGATGGGGATGTAAAAGAATGCACAAATTTTGTAACTTTTAACTTTGCCATCGGATAAACTGCTTTTAAATTTTCTGCAATAACTAAACTCATAACAAACTCCAAAAAACTACCACCGGATATTAAAACAAATTTTTCATCAAAAATATGCTTTTTACTTACAGGATTATTAAGAAAACTTTACAAATAAACACTTTATTAAGACAAGCTATATCATATAACTGTATGGTTTATTTTGTCAATATATTTTATAAAATAATCTTAACAGATAGACATTTGGAGAAAAGGTATGCCAAAATTTAGTATTATAGTAAAAATTAACACAGATGAACAAAATCTAAGAGATTGTCTTGATAGCATTATCAATCAGACATACAAAGATTTTGAAATACTGTGCTTACACGATTATTCAACCGGCGATATTCCGACGCAAATACTGGAAGAATACAAAAAGCAGGATGAAAGAATTAGATTTGTTTCAATGCAAAATAAATCCGTTGCCGCAGCAAAAAACATTATTCTGAATATTATGCAGGGTGAATATTGCTACTTTATTGATAGTGATTCCACTTTGGTTTATCCTAAATTTCTGGAGTATGCTGACACAATATTTAAAAATTTCAATATTGATTATTTCTGTTTTGGTGCAGTTGAAACAAAGAACCATAATGGGCAGGATGTTATGTACCACGATGGATATTCCGAGTTGTCTTTTGATTTAAGATTTTCAGCCGGAACATTTTTAGGTAACAAAATACTTAAAACAAAAATTATAAAAGATAATAATATACAATTCCCTGATGAAGGTATTTATGAAAATATCTATTTTATGTGGTGCTACCAGTTCGTTTCGAAATCAGCATACTTTGAAGATAGTATATTTAACTACTATGTAAAAAATCAGGGTTCAGGACTTGATAATTTATTTGAAACAGCAGCTTGGCAAATGTATAACTGGCATAACCTACTGGAATTTTTGAATAATAGGGATATGCTAAAAGAAAACATAGATCACATGATATATTTATTGGATTTCTATACCGCAGTAACAAAAAGATTAGTTACACAGGATGAAAAATATAAAGTAGAAAAATTAAAGCTTACATATTTAACTGAAATACTGAAAATGAAAGGTCAAAAGATTGCTAAAACAATAGCAACACCTGTAACGGAGTTAAAATCACTAAAGCAACAACAGGCTCAATTCTATACAAATATAACTAATCCTGAAATTGAAAATGAGAAAACTGTTTCTATATCAGAATTAATGCCAAATAGTTCTCCTCGCACAAATTTCAAATCCGATAAAGAGTCCAAGAAATTCTATGACATGGAAAACGATATTGAGGTAGAAATAGAAAGTTTTAAAAATCAATCAATTGACTATTTGCCAAATGTAGAATCAATTGAAGATTATAAAGAACCTGTTATTAAGAAAAAATCAATGGGTTCTAAACTTCTTTCCTTTATAGGTATAAAATCAAAAAATAATAATTAATTTATTAAATAATCAATATAAAAAAGAGCAGGTTTTATACCTGCTCTTTTAAATTATACGGCAGACTGCTCTTCCTGCTTTTTAAATTGCATTTCGTATAAAGCTTTGTATGCTCCATCTTCTATGCTCAATAACTCTTCGTGAGAACCTCGTTCCACAATTTCACCCTGATTGATAACGACAATCATATCAGCATTTTGAATAGTAGATAATCTGTGAGCAATTACAAATACAGTTTTATCTTTCATTAGATTATCTATAGCTTTTTGTACAATAGCCTCAGCCTTATTGTCTAACGCAGAGGTTGCCTCATCTAATATAATAATAGGGGCATCTTTCAGAAAAGCACGTGCAATTGCAACTCTCTGTTTCTGTCCTCCGGAAAGCAAAATACCTCTTTCCCCTATTTCAGTATCTAAACCTTTTTCCAAAGAATTAACAAACTCTGTCAAATAAGCCATATTAACGGCATTCCAAATTTCTTCATCAGTTGCATTCTCTTTGCCAAGTAAAATATTCTCTTTAATAGTACCTGAGAATAAGAAATTGTCCTGAAAAACAACAGCAATATTTTCTCTCAACGAATGAAGAGTATAATCTCTTATATCAACCCCATCTATTGTAATTGAACCGGATTTAATATCATAAAATCTTGGTAACAGATTTACCATAGTAGTTTTACCGCCACCTGAATTACCTACAAAAGCTATAGTCTGTCCTTTTTTTACATTCAAATTAATATTCTTTAATACAGGCACGTTCTCAACATATTCAAAACAAACATCATTGAATGCAATATTCAAATTGCTTGATTTTAACTCAATTGCATCATCTTTATCGCAGATAGACGGTTTTGCCTCAAGCTGATCAAATATTGTTTCAATAGCAAAGAAAGAGAACTGAACTGCATTAAGGTTGTTACCAATATTTTTTACAGGAGTATATAATAAAATTAAAGCAGTAATAAACGAAACGAAGTTACCACTCGTAATTTTATTAGTCAAAATCAAATGGCTACCATATCCTATTGCTGCAGCAATACCAATTGATACAATAACGTGCATCATAGGGGACAACCATTGTGTCTTCTGAACCATTTTTATTCTGAGTGTAAATATGTTTTTCAAAATCCACTGGAAACGATTAGTTTCATATTCTTCTAAGTTATAAGACGTAATAGTTTTGTTACCCGCAAAAGTCTCATTGTAAGCCGTAATAATCGCAGAGTCGGCAACAACGGTTTTTTCCATTACACTTTTAATACGTTTTTGGATTTTTGCAACCGGTGCAAAAGCACAACCTAAAACAACAACCGCAATCAGAGCAAGCTGCCATGAATTGTAAAACAAAACACATACGAGCGAAACAGAAGAGAAAATTCTCTGAGTAAACACACTCAAGTTATCTAACAATCCGGAGCAAGCGGAATCCGCCATATTATTAAACTGAAAAATTACATCACCCGAATTTCTCTTATCATAGAATTCAGTAGGGAAAGTAAGTAACTTTTTATATAAATCAAATTTTAAAGCATTCGTAATCTTTGAGCCTACCCATGTCGAAAGATAAGAAGACATGTACTTTAAACCGCCTTGAATAGAAGTAAATGCTACAATACCAAGCGGAATATACCAAGGGGATTGAATACTTTTGTCAACCATTACTAAGTCCATATATGGCTTTAATGCCAATGCAATTACAGCATCTAATGAACCTATCGGGATACAAATAAGCATTGAGCACAATGCTCTGAACCAAACAGGTTTAACATAAGGCCACATTCTGCCGTAATTAGTGACAAAACGTAAAGTTTTAAGCTTATTTAATAATTCTGTTGACTTTTCTTTTAATGTCATTCATTTATATCTCCATTATTAATATTTATAATTTTTATCCAATTCTTTTTCCCAATTATAAGCTGAAGTAACACTATCAGTTAAAGTTTTTTTAGGTATCCACCCTAATTTTAAAGCAGCTTTTTGATTGTTAGCCACCAAAGCCGCCGGATCGCCCTCTCTTCTCCCTAAAACTTCTAACTTTATCTTTTTGTTTGTTACAGCTTCACAGGCAGAAAATACTTCTTTTACACTTGAGCCTTCATTCGTACCAAGATTATAGAAAGAAGTTTCACCACCGTTCAATAAATATTTTAAAGCCAAGATATGAGCTTGAGCCAAATCTTCAACATTTACATAATCCCTAATACATGTCCCGTCTTTAGTATTATAATCGGTACCAAACATTTTAAAAGATTTATCAGAACCAAAAGTTGATTTCAGTATATTCGGAATTAAATGGGTTTCAGGATTATGCCATTCTCCGATTCTTGAATTTGAATCAGCACCTGCGACATTAAAATACCTTAATCTTACACTTTTCAATCCATAAGCCCTGTCATAATCATCCATTATGTTTTCAATCATTAATTTAGTTCTGCCATAAGGATTAATCGGGTTTTGCGGATGTTTTTCATCAATAGGCACATATTCAGGTTCACCGTAAGTCGCCGCAGTTGAAGAAAAAACTATCCTATAAACGTTATGCTCCATCATAGCCTTTAACAAATTTAATGTGCCGTACACATTATTAAAATAATATTTTTGAGGATCTTTAACAGATTCAGCAACCTGCGAATACGCTGCGAAATGAACAACTGCATCAATATTATGCTTGTTAAATACGGAATTTATATCATCAAAAGATTTTAAGTTACCTTCAATAAAATCAATAACTTTGCCAGATGCTGAAACTTTCTTTAAAACTTCAACAATTTCAATATGACCAAGTTCAAGATTATCAAATATTACTACATTAAATCCGGAATTAATTAAAGCCATTACATTATGACTTCCAACATATCCTGCACCGCCTGTCACCAAAACTGTTGTCATAAATTACCCCTTTATCTCCTCGAACAATTCTAAGGCTCGTAATATAGCTTTATCCATATCATAATATTTATAATCGCCCAAGCGACCTAAGAAATATACATTCTCTAAATTTTTAGCTTCTTCGTAATATTTTTCATACAAAGCTTTATTAGCATCACTCATAATAGGATAATATCTGCCATTCTTACCTCGTACATATTCTTCGGAATATTCTTTAGCAATAACAGTCTTATCAGATTTGTCATCCAAATAATATTTAAATTCATGAATTCTTGTAAAATCATAATTACAAGGATAATTTATAACAGAATTTGACTGATAATATTCTTTATCATGAGTCTCCAACTTGAATCTTACACTTCTGTAAGGAAGTTGTCCGTATTTATATCCGAAAAATTTATCTATAGAACCTGTATAAAAAATTCTTTTAAACTTTTGATCTTTTATACTGTCGTAAGAAGTATTCAACCTAACTTCAATTTTATCACTTGCAAGCATATTCTCGATAACTTTAGTGTATCCTTCAAGCGGAATTCCCTGAAATCTGTCCTGAAAATAACGATTATCTTTACTTAAATATACAGGAACTCTTGCTGTAACAGCATCATCAATTTCTTTTGGAGATACACCCCATTGTTTAGTTGTATAGTACAAAAATATTTTTTGATATACATAATTGGCAAGAAATTTTAAATCGTCATCATCCTGAGCCTGAAACTCCAGTATAGGGACTTTCGTATTAATTTGAAAAACATCAAGTAATTTATCTTCCAATTTTTTAGCAAAACTTTTAGGAAAAACATCATACAGAGTATTAAAATTAAAAGGAATATGAGTTTCAATACCGTCCAGAAGTCCTATAACCTTGTGCATATATGTATTGAAATCAGTAAATTGCCTTATATAATTCCAAACTTTCTCTGATTTTGTATGAAAAATGTGAGAACCATACTTATGAATCATTATGCCGTTTTCATCACGATAATCGTAAGAATTACCACCTATATGAGAACGTTTATCAACAACAAGCACTTCCTCATTTAAAACATTTGCCAGCAAATTCGCAATAGTAGCACCGGAAAATCCTGCACCAACAACTAAATTTTTATCAGACATAACACACTCTCCATAAAATAGGTTCTTTAGACATACAACAGTATAATAATCTCTGTATAACAAAATAATATCACAAACACAGGATAATTAGCACTATGTTAAAATTTATTATGGTTTAATTCTTGATGGAATTTTCAAAAGAATGATATACATTTTCCGTATAATTTGAAGCAGCATTTGAAGTACTAAACACTCCGGCCCAATGTCTTTCACATTCAGTCCACGCATCTGAGCCATTCATTTTTTTTGCATGCATCATTCCCTCATGAGTATTTATATACGGGGAAAGAGGGAATATATCATTAATTTGCATAAATGTCGGAAGTCTGTCTTCCGGATTATCAAAGCCCCACAAGCAAGAATTTATACGATTTAATCTGTCTTCAAACGGGATACTGCCATCATCATTGTCATTTGAAACTTCAGGACCTGCTGCATACTCACGGTTATAGGCTTGTTTTTTTGATTCATGCTTCACACTGTATATAGAATCCGCTTTTCCCCAATCCGTACCTGCAGTCAAACCTAATTCTTTGTACCCGAAATCATCATTACATTTTTCACCTATAAACGATAAATCCGACCTGCCTGTTTGTTCACGGATTTTATACAGAATATAAGAAAAAGCATTTCGATTTGGCAAATCTCCAATACCGGCATAACCGTCTAAATCAAGAATATGCTTACCACTATCAAAATATATTGAATCAAAACCCAACTCAATTGCCCAAACACACGCATCAATATACGCTTTTTCATGCTCTAGCCAGTTGAATTCTCTGCCCTGTACCCTCAATTGTCCTGCAGATAAAGGCATTCTTATACCTGTTTTAAAACCTAACAGATGTGCCATATCGTTGAATGCTTTTACCTGTTCATCAGCTCCCATTTTGCCGGATAACGCTTCAGAAGTAAGATTGTTACTTATTCCGGTATGAAGGTTTATGCAATATAAAGATTCATCAAAAACAGAGCCATCACCTTTCAAGGACGGATACAACTGAGACAAGATGATACAATTTGCAGATTTACCTGTAGTCGGAGGGATAGCAGGTAATAATTTCATAACACCAAACAAACCTTCCGATACGTTATTCCCGTCATATTTTGCAACTAATCTGGGATTAATTTCTATATAATTAGCATACCGTCCCCACTTATCCCCATAATTTGGAGAAGGGATGTAATCAGGTATTTCAGGATAATGCAACGGGGGTTTGGTAATAGTACAAGCAGACTGAATAACCTGTTCTGGAGTTCTTATCAAAAGTTCATTCGGTCGGGAATTTACCCATCGGTAATATCCGGTCGAATACATCTTATCTTTTGTCCAATTATCTTCATATACAGTATCTCGTCCGGTTGTAATTTTGAAAAGTTTTTTTAACGGATGTTTATCACCATAATATCCCGTAAATGGTAAGCCTGATATATTTTTGACGTGTATATTCAAATTTAAGACAGGTTTTGTATATCTTACGCCATAATCATTAGGATTTAACACGTCAGAAAGAGTTTCAGAATTTTTGCGATTAGCACGTTGAGATGGTTCTGCACAACATATATTGTCATGCAAAGAAGAGCCCACTAACTTTACACCCAAATTTAATACCTTCATAGATTTATATTTTCTTATAAAAGAAAAAATTTTTAAAAGATAAATTTAAAGATTGTAAAAAAATGTAACAATAAACTTTAGGAACTAAAGTAAAAATTTATATATGCCGTAACTGAACATAAACATAATAATTTAAGGAGAGAATCATGGTAGATCAAGTAGGCGGAAACTTTATTGACAAGTATTTAAATCCACTTAAAAAAATTGGAGTTAAATATGATGAAGTGCAGGGAAACAAATTGCAAACAGTATTTTTCGAAAAAATAGACAAAAACCCTGACAAACAACTTAGTGAAAGTGAAATAGCGGATTTAACAGGTGCTACCGATTTAACCGAAAATGAAGCTGCATTAAACCTCATGGAGCAATCAGGCATAAAAAGGGACGATATTGAATCTATACTGGATTTCGACAGCGACTCAACGATAGTTGTAACAACAAAAGAAAACGAAGGTGTAAGACAAGTACATACATTTGAAAAGAATGAAAACGAAATAAGACTGGCACAAAGCAGAATTTTGGAAGGCAACGAAGAAGCTAAAGTAACCTACAATACTGATGGAAGTAAAATCGTCGAAAAAGGTCAAGTAAAAACTACTTATGATGATAAAAACAGAATAACCTCAATAGAAACAGCAAAAGGCATGGACGTAAAAGTTAAAGTAGAATACGAATACGAAGGAGATTCTACGGTACCGTCCAAACAAGTGACAACAAATCCGGACGGAACAAAGACCGAACAAACGGAAAATATATCAAATCCAAACACAACTCAGGCAACAGATGAAAAAGAAAATCCCGACAAAGTAGAAGGCGACACAGATTCCGACTCTGATGCCGATGCAGATAATGATAACGATCCGGGGAATTCTCCGTCAGCAACAAAACGTGAAGGACCTATTTACGCTAAAGAAGGCGAAACATTTAAGCAAACAGCAAAAAGACTTGGCTTTGAAGAAGGGACACCTGAATATGAAGCATTTGCAAAGGCAAATCCTAAAGCTGCCAAAAAAGGGTGGTTCAACATTGGAAAAGAAATTACAATTCCGGACGATTTAAAAGATAAATTGAAAGACGAAGCATTTGGAGTTGACGCAGCGGCTGAAGAACAGGCATACGTTAACAGAGCCAAATCAGCAGGCAAAGCAGATGGCTATAATGACACAAATACACAGAAAAAAACTCTGGAAAAGAATACCAACTGGTGGTCAATTGCAAAACAAAATCTGATAGACAATGGAAATCCAAAGCCATCATACGCACAAATATTTGAAAGAATTGGCGTAATAATGAACCTCAATGAAGGCAAAGAGCCTAAAGCAGGAGTAGAAATTACAGTACCTAAATCAGATGCAGCAGCACAACCTACAGCAGCTGCAGAACCAACTGCTGCTACACAGCCAACTGCTCCGGCACAGCCGACAGAAGCAGCAGCTCCAACGAAACCTGCTACAGAAAAACCTTTAGATGAGCAGCAAAAAACAATGCTTAAAAAACTCGGGTTCACAGATGAAGAAATAGCTGCAGGCAAAGAAAAAATCGAAGAAAAACTCAATAAAGAGATATTTCCTAAAATGATGGATGAAATAGTACCATTATTTAAAAATGAAGAATTTGCACAAACTGCAAAAGAACCGATTAAACTTGCAAAGATTGGATTAAGTGCTTTGCTGAATGCAAGATTAAATCCATATTCAGAGCTTAAAGAAAAAGATTCGGGCGACGAAAATACAAAAATACTTGAAGCCGGAGATACAGAAATCGAAATCAAACTGGAAAACGGCGAACCAAAGTCAATAACAGTAAAGTGCAAGAATCCTGAAACAGGCAAAGACCTGACAGTCACATTAGAGCAAGGTAAAATTACAACCAAAGAAGGTGAAAACTCTAATACAATGAATTTCAAACCGGAAGAATTTAAGTTTGAAGAGATATTAAAATTACTTGCACCCGAAAGATAAATAACATATAAACAATGAAAATCCTGATATAACATCAGGATTTTTGTTGTAAATAATCATCAAATGATTTTATATTTACCACATATCCGCAACCGTCATGTAACTTTGCCTTGTACCCGACACGCTTTGCAGGATAATTTTTACACATTCTTAATCTGTGCTTATAATCGGAACACAACCCTTCAGGAGTAACCAATTTACAGGCAAAAATAAGATTGCCTTCATCATCTTTACCTTTTATGTAAAACCGCTTATATTTCGGAAACAAAAACTGCATAATCTTAAATTCTTTTTCCGTATAAGTATCGACACTATACATATAATTACAGCACTTGCCGCATTTTTTACATTCTCCGGTAACTTCATAAGTAATCTTTTCCGGTACAAAATATGATAAAATCTCATTTTTTATTGAATATAAAAAATCAAACATATTAAGATTATACCATAAATTTGCCAACTTATAAATTTTATAATAGAATAACACTGTTATAGTGAGGATAGCGTATCATGGCGAGAATAAGTCGGAAAGATTTATATGATGCTGAAAGAGCACATTCAAAAGCTAGAGCATCAACAAAAAATGAGCAAAAGACTGCAGCACAAAAACCGAAACAAACCAAAAAACAGCCTAACAGGTTCTGGAAAAATGTAAGATCTCTTACTATATTTTGTATTGCATGCGGTTTAGCAGCAGTAGCCGCATTTGAACTATACCTGTCTTCACTTCAACCTATAAAAAATCTTGAAGGTTTTAAGCCTAACATCGTTACGCAATTTTACTCACATGACGGAGAAGTAATAAAAACTTTCACGGCATACACCTCTACAAAAACAGATATTAACGAAGTACCGGAACAGTTTAAGCAAGCACTTATAGCAACAGAAGATAAAAATTTCTATTATCATCACGGTTATGACTTAACCGGCTTGGCACGTTCTACAATTCAAAATATAATGGCAGGACATGTTGTCCAGGGTGCAAGTACCATAACTCAACAGCTTGCAAGAATATTATTCTTGTCAAACGAAAAGACATTTGACAGAAAAATAAAAGAAATAATAATTGCAGCAAGAATTGAAAAATCAATACCAAAAGATAAAATTCTTGAAATGTACATGAACAATGTATATTTAGGCTCCGGTGCCTATGGTGCGGAAGGTGCAGCTCAGACTTACTTTAATAAAAAGTTAAAGCAATGTACACTTTCGGAACTTGCCCTAATTGCAGGGTTACCGCAGGCTCCTTCGGTATATTCCCCTTTTAATAATATGGATTTAGCCGTTCAAAGAAGAAATCAGGTACTTCTTCGCATGTATAAAATGAAATACATAACAAAAGAAGAATATGAAAAAGCTAAAGAAGCAAAAGTGAAACTTACTGATGTTCCAAGATTCTATACTACAAACAAGGCTCCGTATTTTACGGATTATGTAATGAAAGAGCTTGAGAGCATGGGCTTTGACGAAACAGATATCTCTCAGGGCGGTTATAAAATCATTACAACACTTGATTATAAAACACAGGAAAAACTTAATGAAGTTATAATCAAAAATATGAAAGCCTACGGTCTAACAGGTAAAAACCAACAGGCAGCAGTATTTTCATTTTCTCCGATTGACGGAAGAATTATAGCTTATGCCGGCGGTAAAAATTACACCGAATCACAATACGACCGTGTACAGGCAATTCGTCCTGCAGGTTCAGCATTTAAGCCTTTTGTATACGCTACCGCATTGGAAAAAGGAATGTCCCCAAATGATCTTATTGAAGACAGACCTATCACTATTGGGGATTGGTCACCAAAGAACTATGGTTCTAACTACAGAGGTAAAATCCCGCTTTATTCAGCCCTAACAATATCTTCCAATGTTTGTGCCGTCAGATTAATTAAAGAAGTAGGTATAAGAGCGGTTATTCAAACAGCGAGAACACTTGGTATAACAACACCGCTTGAATATGACTACACAATTGCCCTTGGTTCAAATGGCAGCAAACTTTTTGAACTAACCAGAGCATACGGTGCATTTGCAAACGGTGGATATGTTGTACAGCCATTTGCAGTTGAGCGTATAGAAACATCAAGAGGTAAAGTTGTATACAGAGCACCTAAAGCAAAAGCCTCAAGACAAATCAGTTTAAAAACAGCAGCAGAAATGACTGCTATGCTTAAAACAGTAGTAGAAAAGGGAACAGGCAGAGGTGCTAATATTGGAGTTCCGTGTGCCGGAAAAACCGGTACTACCGATGATTATAAAGATGCAAGCTTCGTAGGCTTCACACCTACTGTAGTAACGGGGGTATGGGTAGGTAACGATGATAACACTACCACTCGTTCAATACAGGGCGGTTCAGTACCTGCCAGAATTTGGCATGATGTTATGATGACTGCAATTGAAAAATTTGGCAAATCGGATTTCAATTATCCTGAAATAGAATTAAAACCTACTTGGGCTATAAATCAGGGGGTAAAGGAATCCGATAATAATGCTGATACACCTGCCGAATCTAACGAAACCTATAAAACTTCAGATTCGGTAAACACCGAAAAACCCGTGTCTACACATAACAAAGAACATGTAGCGGCACCTGTCGGAGTAACGAATAAGGCTTCAAACCCAACGCCTGCACCACTTCCTGCACCTGCACCAATACCTATGGCAATTCCGGAAAGCGTAAGATAATGAATAATTACGTTACGCACATTGGTACAGATGAATCAGGGAAAGGCGACTTTTTTGGCCCGCTCGTAATAGCAGGAGTAATGGCAGATGAAACAGCTGCGAAAATATTTATTGATGCAGGAATAAAGGATAGTAAAAAAATTACGGACAAAAAAATTCTGACACTTGAACCTGTTATTAAGGCAAATTCTAAATATTCAGTTATTGCAATATCAAATACCAGATACAACGAATTGTATTTAAAAATTAAAAACTTAAATAAGCTTTTGGCATGGGGACATGCAAGAGCTATCGAAAATATACTGGAACAAAGTAACTGTGAATATGCTTTATCCGATAAATTTGGAGATGAAAGTCTTATTAAATCGGCATTAATGGATAAGGGAAAAGCTATAAGACTTGAGCAAATGGTCAGAGCAGAAAGTGATATTGCCGTTGCTGCCGCATCAGTTTTAGCAAGAGCAACTTTTATACACAAAATAAAAGAAATGGAAACGAAATACGGATTAGTATTTCCAAAAGGTTGTGCCCAACAGGTAAAGGATACGGGAAAAGAATTTATTTCTATGTATGGCAAAGACAGATTACACGAAGTCTGTAAAACTCATTTTAAAACATATAAAGAAATATAACAGACAGTTTTACAGTTTATAATGTTTATGATAGAGTTTTAGTGTATCTGATGAATGGGGATAATGAAGAGTGCAATTAATTATTATAACTATAGCAGCTTTGCTGTATAGGCTTGTTGGTATTGTTAAGCCTGAAGGTTTATGGAACGATGAATATGTTTCATGGGCAATCGCTGCTACACCATTTTCAGACGGATTTATACAGGCAATGAAAGCTCAGTGTCACATGCCATTATACTATTTTTATTTAAAAGCATTTATGGCATGGGGCGGTAACGGGGACTTACTGCTACGTTTAACTTCAGTATTAGCAGGGGTTCTGGCTGTAATTGTAATGTATTTTACAGGAAAACAAAAAGATAAAAAGACAGGAATTATAGCTTCAGCAATAACTGCATTCAGTTCATTTCTAATTTATTATTCGCAAGAAGTCCGTCTATATTCTCTTTTATTTTTGCTCTCAGCACTATCACTTCTGTATTTCATAAGATTTGTAAAAACTCAAAACAAAACATCATTAATCGGAATAATACTTTTTGATTTTCTGATAATGTTCACACACACAATAGGATTTGTATTTATATTTCTGCAATTAATTGCGTTAACAGTACTCTTGTTCAAAGAATACAAAAAACAACTGCTGACAGTTTGGCTGGGAATTTTTGCACTTGGAATACTTGTAATACCAAATATCCTGCACATATTTACAAAATCAGGTATATCTCAGTGGTGGGGTGATTTTTCAATATCAAAAATTTGTTTTTTAATGACAGATTATTTTTCACCTGTGCTAACAAATCTTGTGAATGCACCTGACATTTTTGGGTACAACCACAGTTTCAGTTTTCTGGTATTTACGGTAATTCCTGCGATTATTGCTATAGGATTTATTATCAGGGCATTAATAAAAAATAAATTGAATTTTGCACTTTTTATAATGGCTGTCTGCACAGTCTTTATACTGGCAATAGCCGCAATCATGGGAAAACTTGTATTTATAACTAAATACACAATAGAGATCTATCCGATACTTATATTCTTAATGGCAGCGGGCGTAACGGAGGTAAGGAAACCGATACTAAAATATTTTTTGCTTGGAATATTTTTCCTGCTTAACTTGTATTATCTTACATTCAGCCCTGTATCCGCTCCTCGCATGCCACGTCCGCAGGGTCACAAAATAGTAGCAGAAATACTTAATAACAGTAAAATAAACGATGGTGACATATTATTATTTGAATACTATTCTCCTGAAAGATTTAAAAAGTACATTGATATAAATAAATACAAAACATACTCCATTAATAAAGGCAATTTTTACGAATTTTTGAACAAAAATTCTACCTATAAAAGTGCTGCAGAAAATGGGAAAACCGAATTTAAAGAAACTTTTTCGGGAGGTCCTAACATCTTGTTAGAGTACTATTTAAAAACAAATATTTTAGATAACATGCAAAAAAATCAAAGTTTATATATAATAGTAAATGACAGCGTAGCTCTATATACACAGGAAGGCATGAATAATATAATACATGACGATTATGCATACAAGAAAATACCTTTACTCTATCTGGTATTTTCGTACATAAAAAATTACACTTATGCATATTTTTCACAAAAGCTAAATATTGCAAGAGTAGAGAAAATGGGGGATTGGAGTGTTATAAAATTTACAAAACTTAATAAATAAACTTTAGATAGCAATTTTTAAAATTTTCAAACGTATATATATATGGAAGGTGTTTAGTTTAAGTATGATAAAGGTAGATGAAAAAGGTTATAGTTCAAGTGCGTACAGGAACAGGTTATCTGTACCTAAACTTGGCAAACAGCAACAAACGTCCCCAAACTTTACAGGTAAAGCGAGTGTAGCTGTAGATAGCGTTGATGGTATTATTGACGGTTTCATGCCTTGGATGGTAAAAAAATTGGGTGTAGCTGAGAAGTTACGCGGCGAAATAATGAATATCATCATAAATGCAATGGGAACAGGTCTTGTTGCACCGGTATTCATTAAATATAACTTTCTGTCAGACGCTGATGAAGATACCAGAACATACTCGGCATGGAGACAGCCTTTATCTGCGGTATTAGCAGTTGCAACCCAAGTTGGTATGACAGCTCCATTCTACAGAATGTACGACAATTGGGCTAACAAGGGTGAATTTGATGAAGCCATGAATAAGACTTTATTCCAAGATGACTCTTGGATTAAGAAACAGGTTATGAAAGAACCTGCTTTTAAAAATGCTACAGCTGACACAATCAAGGCTGAAGTTGCAAGACGCAAAGAACAGCAAATGAAAGCTTTATCAGAAGCATTCCTTGATGAAAGCAAAGGGGGAAGACCTGTATATCAGTATGCTGATGGTACTGCAAAACCTATGAGCGATGAAACTTATAAAAATCTTCTTTCAGAAACAATCGGCAAACTTAAAAAGATAGACAAATATACTTTAGACGGACTTGAAGAAACTATCAGATTAAGAACCAAGAGAAGTAAATACTATAGAGATAATTATACAGAAGCACATGCAATATTAGAAGACTTAAAAACCAATATTGATAATTCTGCAAGTCGAAAAGATTTGAATAAATATATTGCAGGCAAAATAAGCGAATTAAAGAGCAAACCTGAACATGCCGAAATGATTGCAATATTAAAAGACATTAAACAAAGGGCAAAAGTCGCAAGCAACACAGGAAACAATGCTTACACATATTCAGATGTAGCTAAAGCTCTATCGGAAAAAGTTCAGAATATGATTGCACACGCTGATAAATATAAGGATATCAGATCCGATGCAGAAGTTGAAAATATGGTAAAAGCTACAGTTGAAAAGGATAAAAAAGCTCTTACAGAACTCGTAGAATTTTATGAAAAATTACAAAATGAAATTAGCGAAAGTTCAAGCATTAAAGGTATAAAACAACAACTGGAAGCTAAAAAAGCCACTTTAGGATTAAGTAACAGCAGCTTAGACAAAGATTTTGTAAAAGAATTAGCAAACAGATTAATAGAACGAACCAAAAAGCATCACGGTTGGTACAAACAGTTTACCGGAATATTTGTATCATTGGCAATGCTTCCGTTTACATGTACGTTATTGAACTGGATTTATCCGAGATTTATGGATATATTCTTCCCGAATTTATCAAACAAGAAACATAATAATTCATCAGCAAAACTTGTTGAAATGGCACCTAAAGACACAGTTACAATCAACAAGCCTCAGACAGCACAACCTGTCTCAACAAGATTTGCATCAATGAAGTTAAATACAAAACCTGTAGAAAAACCTACAGAAGCACAGAAAGTTGAGGTAGAATAATGGCAGCAATTAACAAAATCTCAGCCGGTGCTCAAAGTGTATTCAACACCTGTGTAAAAAATCCGATGCTAAACCTGCAAAAATCTAACTTTATGCAAAAAGGTTATGAGGCATACAGAAACGATAAGCAATCATTTATGAACTGGGCAGGTATCCTTTCAATTGTAGCAAAGGATGGTCTTGGATGCGTAATGTATGTATGGCAAAGTTTGAATAATAAGAATATTCCTGATGACAAGAGAAAATTTGTAGCGGCATTAGACTTAACTAATGGCGGTCTGATGATTGCAGCTCAAATTATAATGCACATGACAATTTCTCAGAAAATAGTTCAGACAAAAATGTTTAATAAATTGTTCGGAAAAGCATTTGACAGAAATACAGCCAAAATGATTCACTCCGTAACAAAAAATATAGATAAATTAAAACATATAAGCCAGCAAGAAATTAATGAAAGAATTGCAAAACGTAAAGATACGGCATTTGCAGCATTCACGACATTAACTTCATTAATTGCCGCAACAACAGTTGGTAAACGTATAATAGTTCCGTTTATTGCAACTCCTGCAGCCAGCAAAGTTGAAAAATGGATGAATAGAGGCAAAGACGAACCGGCTGTAAATTCTGAAACTAAAAACGATTATAATGAACAAAAGCATATAGAACCTAAAAAAGCAGAAGAAAAGAAAAACTAACGCAGCATAAATTTATGCTTAACATATTCTTCACAAAGTCTTTTAATGAAATTGTGTTCACGTTATACTTAATCGGTTGAGTAAATCGAGAGGACAAATTAATGTATAATGTTGCAATAGTTGGTGCAGGTCCGGCCGGAATTTTTGCTGCACTTGAGATAATGAAATTAAAACCTGACTGGAAAGTTATTTTAATAGAAAAAGGTCAAAAAATTGAAAAAAGAAAATGTTTGTTAAGAGAAGGCTATGCGAAATGTCCAAACTGCAAAAAGTGCGGATTACTTTGCGGTTGGGGCGGAGCAGGTGCGTTTTCTGACGGCAAATTAACACTTACTCCGGATGTTGGCGGACATCTGCTTGATTACATGTCAAGAGATAAAGTAGAAGATTTAATAAAATATTCAGACGATTTATATTTAAAATTCGGTGCAACGGAAGAAGTTTTCGGAACCGACTACAACACATTCAGAGAACTGGAAAGAGAAGCTTCTTTGGCAGAACTGAAACTTGTATATTCTCCGGTCAGACACTTAGGAACCGAAAGAAGTCTTGATGTACTAAAAAATATGCAGGACTATCTTGACGAAAGGATTACAATCAGAAACGATGTTTCCGCAAGAAACTTGATTGTTGAATGCGAACAGGTAAAAGGTTTAATTTTAGATAACGGAGAAGAAATCCGAGCAGAATATACGATTATAGCACCGGGTAGAGAAGGTGCCGATTGGCTGACAAAAGAATTCAGCCAGAATAAAATCGGTATGGTTAACAATGCTGTTGATGTAGGTGTTCGTGTTGAATTACCTGCACCTGTATTTGAGCCGATAACTTCAAAACTCTATGAATCAAAATTGATATATCACTCTCCTACATTTGGAGATGAAGTCAGGACATTCTGTATGAATCCTAACGGCGAAGTTGTACAGGAAAACTACAACGGAATTGCAACCGTTAATGGGCACAGTTATGCAGAAAAAACTACAAATAATACAAACTTCGCACTTTTGGTAAGCGAAAGATTTACTGAACCGTTTAAAGAACCAATCCAATACGGGCAGCATATAGCAAGTCTGGCAAACATGCTGGCAGGCGGAATACTTGTCCAAAGATTTGGCGACTTACTTGACGGCAGACGTTCCACACCTGAAAGAATAAAAGCAAGTATTTTAACCCCTACATTAACTTGTGCAACTCCCGGAGATTTAAGTTTGGTTATTCCATACAGACAAATGACAAGTATTATTGAAATGTTGTACGCATTAGACAAAATTGCACCGGGTACAGCATCAAGATACACCCTGCTGTATGGTATTGAAGTTAAATTCTATTCCGCAAGAGTAAAATTAACAGATGAACTTGAAACTGAAGGAGTTAAAAATCTGTTTGCAATTGGTGACGGAGCCGGAGTAACGAGAGGCTTAATGCAGGCTTCCGCATCAGGTGTACATGCTGCAAGAGTAATCTGCGGAAGATAATTAACAAAAATATATTTTATGATAATGAAGAAGTCTGTTAAAACAGACTTCTTTTTTATCTTCTGATACTGAATTCACAACCGCAATAATTTTGCCTGTATAAATTTAACTTCTTTGACAGTTGATTTGTTTTTAAAAAACCGTCTTTTTTCTTAAAATCAATCGCAAGATACTTTAAGCCGTATTCTAATGAGATACGCTCTCCAATTTCAGTTAACTTTTGATAATTTTTATGGGGACTTATAACAATAGATGTTGCAAAATATTCATATCCGAGTTGTTTAGCAAGCTCAGCAGTTTTTCTCAAACGTAATTCAAAACATTTATCACAACGTTTACCCTTCTCAGGTTCATTCTCTAAGCCTTCAGCATATTCGTAAAACAGTGAGGTTTCATATTCCCCTTCAATTAATTCTACATCAGAATATATGCATAAGGTTCTTTCTGCTTCTAATCTTTTGTTATACTCCTCCGACGGATATATATTCGGGTTGTAAAAATATACCGTAACAAGATACCCCATATCTTTTAAAAAAGATATGGGATAACCTGAACATATCGCACAACAGGCATGTAGTAAAATTTTACTCATTTACTTTGTCCTGTTTGTCTTGAGATTTTTCCGACAATTTTGACGCATTAATTATATCTTTTTTAAATTCAGGGTACGGACTTATCCCAACCATGACTTTGCCGTTAATTACCATTGTTGGGGTGGCATTGACACCTGATTTATATGCTTCATCAATTTCTTTAACTAATTTGTCATATACTTCTCTGCTGTTTGCGTCAGCTCTTAATTTTTCTGTATCAAGCTTCAAATCTTTGGCTATCCGCAAGATTTCTTCTTCTGTCTTAGGATGAATTTCAAAGAATTTCGCATCAATATCCCAGAACTTACCCTGCATTTCAGCAGCCATAGCATATTTTGCGAGAGTACATGAACCTTCATGGAACGGTTGTTTTAAATATATGTTACATTCGGTATCTAACGGTAAATTTTTATGAACAACTTTATAACCCTTTAACTCTTTTACTGCTTTATGAGCCATAATATCAAATGCACCGCAGAAAGGACAATTATAATCCGTATAAATATAAATTATTGTCTTTGCATCCTTATCACCTAAAATATTACCTGAAACTGCATATTTATTTTTCTTTGCATACAGATATTTACCCATTTCCTTGTGATATTTAGCCTGAGGGGCTAAAACTTCTGTAGCATCTGTATAAGCAAGTCCGCTTACACCTAAGAATACAACAATCAAAAATGCAGCCAAATACGCTCTGTTTGCAATTGCATCTTTAAAATCAGTAAAACTTTGTTTTAACGCTTTCATTAATCCTCCGTTTTTATAATCAATTGAAATCAAACCTATTAATAAATTTAATACATAAGTAAAAGCACATAAAATACAAATCTTATGAATTTCAAACAAACTTACACAAAGCAAAATCATTGAAATAATAAATGAAAAAACACCCAGTAATGCAATATAATCCAACGGATTTTTAAACACTTCCAAGAATTTAAACAATTTAATGTTCTTCAACTTATCCGCAAGCAACAAAACTATAACAAAAAAGTAAAAGAACATACCCCACAAGGCAAGAGGTACTCCGAAGAATTGTGATTCAGGAGTTTTTGCGACTCCGTCACAATCAATCAGTTCGCTTACCGAGCAAAAACTTGGCAGAGCATAAGGATTAAATACCGCATTATAATATATTACAGCCAGTTTGATTGTAGTAAAAAAACCAATTAAAGCAATAATAAAAATAGAAATTTTCTTTAATAAAACACTCTTTTCCATATCCTTCTCCTTATTATATTAACTATTTTATACACCTTTAGGGAATAAATCAATAGTATAAAGT
The DNA here is from genome assembly GCA_902777385.1 of uncultured bacterium. Taxonomy (GTDB): domain Bacteria; phylum Cyanobacteriota; class Vampirovibrionia; order Gastranaerophilales; family Gastranaerophilaceae; genus UBA1221. Next base: position 76,956 of record CACYTP010000002.1, on the reverse strand, counting down.
AGAATAAATTTACTCTTGAAAAAAAAATCTCTATTAATTATAATAACTTCAAAGGATGGTAAGATGAACAGAAACATATTCAAACTATTTTTAAACAAGTTTCTTGCTTATCCGCTATGGGTAAAACAAGTTGTTTATTACAGATTATGGCAAAATATGCAGGAAAACGGCTGTGACAAATACATTATAGATAATGCAGGTGAATTATTTGCACTTCATATTCCTACACTCACGTTTAAAGGAAAACAGGAGCTTTGGGATAAGAAATGCGGTTTAGACAGCAATATATATAACTTTTTGAAATTTGCACATAACGGCTACACAATACTTGAAATATCTTTAAATCTTTTTATGTCAATTGAAGAACTTGCAAAGCTGTTTATATTTTGTCTGGAACAGAATTTTATAGAAGCACCTGATAGCCCTGAAATATATGCAATGGCAGGATTTATATCCGGGAAATTAATGACAGGTGAATATTTTGTACTCAACGGAACAATCACTAATGAACAACTAAAAGAAGTTTTGGAAGTTCAAACCACCGAAACTTCCAGAGGAAATCACATTCTAACAGGGAAATTCCTTGTAAAAAAGAAACTTGTTTCTGAAGATACAATAAAAACACTATTCAAATTAAAATCAGATGCTAAAAAAAGATTTGTTATCAATCCTGAAATAATACCTGAAAGTAATAAAAGTTCAAGACCTGCTACAGATTATGAAAATGAAATAAAAGCATTAAAAGAAGAAAATGCTGCACTAAAAAAGACAATGTCAAAAATAGTAAATGTGGTAAAGAACTATGACATTTAATTCCCCTGATACAATAGTAAAACACATAAGAGACGGTCTTGTAGAAGAACAGCATTTTGGCTATCTTATGGTAATGAATAGAGTGCATGTAATTGACAGAGTGGGAGAAAGCGGGAGTTATCCGTTTTATCTGAGATCATGTGCAAAACCGCTTCAGGCATCATTAATGATAGATTTTGGAATGGATGAATACTACAATATGACGTCGGAAGAAATTGCACTATGCTGTGCTTCTCATGCAGGAGAACAATGCCATATTGATATAGCGAAAAAACTGCTCGCTAAAATAGGTATAACCGAACAAGATTTAAAATGCGGAATTCACGAACCTTTATCCAAAACGGAACGTGACAGAATGCTACTGGATAACGAAGAGCCGACAACGCTGCATAATAACTGTTCCGGTAAACATATTATGATGCTCGCATTATGCAAGATGCACAATTGGGATATTAAAACCTACGATGAACCAACCCATCCTCTGCAAAAACTTATAAAAGAAAAAATATATCAGTTATGTGAACTTAAAAAGGAATATCCTGTTACAACCGACGGATGCGGAGTTCCAATATATGCAATGCCGCTTGAAAACATGGGAAAAGGTTATCTAAACTTATTTTGCTCGGATGAATACAAAAAAATAAAAGAAGCATTTTTAAATAATCCCTATATAATTGGCGGCGAAGACAGAACAGATACAAAGATTATTGAAAATTCCGAAAATCTTATTGCAAAAGTGGGTGCCGGCGGACTTTGTATTATTGTAAACACGGAAAGCGAAGAAGCACTAATCGTAAAAATTTCGGACTGTAGTATGCAAGCGAGGGAAATTGTAGCAACAGATGCCTTAAAAAATCTTCACTGGGCTGATATCAAAACCGATCACACTATAAGAATAAATAGCGGTAAAATAATAGGTGAAATAATATCAACACTTTAAAAGAATAAAATTCAGCAAATAAATTATAACCTGCAAAATTATTGATTTTATAACGCTTAATATCACTTTACAGTCTTGAATTCTTTTTAGTTTTTATGTAAAATATATACTATATAAATGATAAGACAGAGATAGGAGCAAATAATGTTTGAACGTTTTACGGAGAAAGCAATAAAGGTTATAATGCTTGCTCAGGAAGAAGCTCGCAGACTCGGACATAACTTTGTCGGAACAGAACAGGTATTGTTAGGTTTAATCGGCGAAGGTACCGGAGTCGCTGCAAAAACTCTTAAATCTATGGGGGTTAATCTGAAAGATGCCAGAGCAGAAGTCGAAAAAATTATAGGCAGAGGCTCGGGTTTTGTTGCGGTAGAAATTCCGTTTACCCCAAGAGCGAAAAGAGTTTTGGAATTATCCTGGGATGAAGCAAGACAACTTGGACATAATTACATAGGAACAGAGCATCTGCTCTTAGGTTTGATACGAGAAGGCGAAGGCGTTGCAGCAAGAGTACTTGAAAATCTGGGCGTTGACCTGAATAAAGTAAGAAGTAATGTAGTAAAAATGCTTGGAGAAACAAAACCATCATCATCTTCTTCTACAAGTTCATCAACATCTTCATCATCAAGTTCAAGCTCATCTTCATCAGGCAGTAAACAAAAAACACCTAGCCTTGATGAATTCGGAAGAGATTTAACACTTGCCGCACAAGAACTTAGACTTGATCCTGTTGTTGGCAGAGATAAAGAAATTGAACGAGTAATACAGATACTTGCAAGACGCACAAAAAATAATCCTGTATTAATTGGTGAACCGGGGGTTGGTAAAACTGCGGTTGCCGAAGGTTTAGCAATAAGAATAGTAAATGCGGAAGTTCCTGATATTTTAGATGGCAAAAAGGTTATCCAGCTTGATATGGGCTTACTTGTTGCAGGTACAAAATATCGTGGAGAATTTGAAGAACGTCTAAAAAAAATCATGGATGAAATTCGTCAGGCAGGAAACATTATTCTTGTAATTGATGAAATGCACACTTTAATCGGTGCAGGTGCCGCTGAAGGTGCTATTGATGCTGCTAATATTTTAAAACCGGCTTTATCAAGAGGCGAAATTCAGGTTATAGGTGCAACTACACTGGAAGAGTACAGAAAATATGTAGAAAAAGATTCTGCACTTGAAAGACGATTCCAGTCAGTAATTATTGACGAGCCTACCGAAGAAGAATCTATTGAAATTCTGAAAGGTTTGAAACAGAAATATGAAGAACATCATAATTTGATAATTTCAGATGAAGCAATTGAAGCATCAGTAAAATTATCTGCAAAATATATTACAGACAGATTTTTACCTGATAAGGCAATTGACGTAATTGATGAAGCTTCATCAAAAGTAAGATTAAAGGCATCAACACTTTGTCCTGAAGGGAAAGAGTTAGAAATTGAACTTCGTGAACTTATCAAAGACAAAGAAGATGCAATAAGAAATCAAGAATTTGAAAGAGCATCACAATTAAGAGATGATGAAGCTGACTTGAAAGAAAAAATCAGAGAAGTTTCACAGAAATACAAAGAAGAACATGAAGCTAACAAACCGACTGTTACAGCAGAAAATGTAGCGGAAGTAATCGGGACAATGACAGGCATACCTGTAACAAAACTAACAGAAGGCGAAAGCGAAAGATTACTTAAGCTTGAAGATACGCTGCATGCTCGTGTAATCGGACAAAATGAAGCCGTAGTAGCAATTTCAAAAGCAATCAGACGTGCAAGAGTCGGTTTAAAATCACCAAACAGACCTATCGGAAGCTTTATCTTCTGCGGGCCAACAGGTGTTGGTAAAACTGAATTGGCAAAAGCTCTGGCGGAAGCCGTATTCGGCTCAGAAGACAATATGATAAGAGTAGATATGTCAGAATTTATGGAAAAACATTCTACAGCAAAACTTATCGGTTCTCCTCCGGGCTATGTCGGATACGATGACGGCGGTAATTTGACAGAACAAATCAGAAAGAAACCATATTCTGTTGTATTGTTTGATGAAATTGAAAAAGCACACCCTGACGTATTTAATATAATGCTTCAGATACTTGATGACGGACGTTTGACTGACTCAAAAGGACGCCATATCAATTTCAAAAATACAATTATAATTATGACTTCAAATGTTGGTGCAAGCATGATTACAACAACATCAAGACTTGGATTTTCAACATCTGATGACGAATCAAAAGATAAATACGAAAAGCTCAAAGAAACGGTTACAGAAGAAATGAAAAAAGCTTTCAGACCGGAATTCTTGAACCGTATTGACGAAACTATTGTATTTGCTCATCTGACAAAAGAAGAAATACGACAAATCGTTGATTTGATGTTGAAAGACTTGTTCAAACGTTTGGATGAAAAAGAATTGAAGGTTGAAGTTACTGACGAAGTCAAAGATCATCTTGCAGAAGCAGGATATTCTGAGGCTTACGGTGCAAGACCTTTGAGAAGATTAATTCAGCGTAAAATTGAAGATATGCTTGCTGAGGAAATTCTTTCAGGCAAATATCAGGCAGGCGATACTATCCGATTGGTATTAAATGACGGTAAAATTGCCTGTGAAAAAGGAACAAAAAGAAAGACTAAAGCAAAAGAAGAAGTAAGTACAGAAGTATAATTTCTAAAACAATAAAGCAAAAAGCACTCCATAAGGAGTGCTTTTTTGTATAAAATTTTAGCAACTTACTTTCCAAAATCAATAACGTCAAATAATTCACTAATCATAGAACAGTAAGGGGTATCTATTGAATGTTTTTGCCCCAGTAAAACAACAGATTTGGCAAAAATATTGTTTTCGGTCTTTCTTCCTGCTTCTACATCCTGAAGCATAGAAGTTTTACCCTCGGGACACATCTTATTTAAAGCTTTCAGAGTATCATCAACAAGAGTTTCCGGATTTCGTACTCCTTCCGCTGCGGCTACAAGCTGAACCTCTTTTAATATATTCAAAGCTAACTGAATATGTTTCTTGTTAGAAAGCATTTGCCCAAAATTCACTCTAAAAAGAGCAGTAGTAGGATTTGCACAGACATTAAGCATAAATTTAGTCCATAAAGAATGTCTTATATCGTTTGGTATGGAATATGTTACCTTGTATTTGTCAAATAAAGACTTTACACGGGCAACATTTTCAATATCAGCAGGACAATCAGAACCAAACACAATTGTATTAACACCATCTTGAGTAATTGAATTCCCGACTCTAACCGCACTATGCCCTATAAAATATGAATAGAGAACTTTATTTCTACCATATTTAGCAGCTACAATTTCCTCACTCATAACCCCATTTAAAAGCGGCAAAATTACAGTATCTTCTGCAACAAAATTTTCCATTTGAGAAAGTGCATCACTAAGTCCGGACATCTTTGTTGCAATAATAATTAAATCTGCCTTAAATGTATCATCAGAGGGCAAAATATAATTTAATTTTAAAGGAGTACCATTAAAAATTATAGGATTATTAGAATATCTTGTATATCGTTCTTCATCAACAAGTACACGAAAATTGATATCGGGGTACTTTGAAAAAATGTCGGCGTAAACAGAACCAACAGCTCCGCATCCGCATAAAATTATGTTTTTAATATCTCTCATAAAAAAATTATATAACAACCAAAATAGCAACAAAAAAAATGTAATATTTATTTACAGAAAAGTAAATTATTCAAAAGGAAAAAACTTTATATAAATGTGTAGTGTAATAAATTGGTGTATAAATGTACTTTAGTGTAGGCAGATTTCCATACTTTGGCTCGGTTGCACAGGTAAAACCCGTAAATGTGCAGCCACAGGACAGACATGTCCAAATAGCAAATAATCAATATGACAGTTTTGAAAGCAAAAATCCTAAACGCTATGCTACTGAAATCAGTATAACAAGACTTGCAAAACAAAATCCTAATATAGAAAAAATCCTGAAAAATGCAGGAATTGAATATAATCTAAATATAGAGGACTGGAATAAGATACTGGATGGACACTGCACAGATACTGCAAACATAGCCGAAGGTATAGTTCGGAATTTACCGTTTGCCCTCGAAAGTAAAGCTGATTTGAATTCTATTAAGGATGCAGCATATCTGCACGATATAGGGAAAGTCTTTATCCCTACAGAAATACTTAATAAAAACGGTAAACTTGATGATAAAGAAACAGAAATTGTGCATAAACACTCTGAACTTGGGTACGAACTGTTAAAAAATTCGGACATAAGCCCTAAAACTCTTGAATTAATCAGAAATCATCATCAAAACGCACAAAAGACAGGCTACCCGAAAGTTGACAAAAATTTCTATGCCGACCTGGATTTACAAATATTATCTATAGCGGACAAATATTCTGCCTTAACCGAAGAACGTCCGTATAAAAAACCTCTAACAAGAGAACAGGCATTAACAATAATACGCCCTGACGTAAGAAGAGGCAAAATAAATCCGCTTGTCTATAATGCTCTGGTTAATTATACAGATGAGATTGCACTAAATAATAAAGAAACAAAGATTGAATCATGCGGGCATTAAATATTGTAAGGATAATCTGCTTTAAAATAAATTTACAAACTTTTGTTAAAAATTTGCCAAAATTCATGACAAAAAAACATGCTTGTCATAACATAAATTTATTAGTAGGAGGTAGGCTTTGATAGAAGAACTTATAGACAAAAAATCGGGGTTTGATATTACATCTAAAAGTGCATTATCCCATCAGGAAGATCCATTTACATCTCGTTCGCATGCTGCAATGCTTGCAAAAAATGATGTACCGTACTCTCATAAAAAGGTTGCGGATAATTATACCGTAATTAAGAGAATATATAAGTTTCAAGCCGTACAAAGCCGTATCACACCTGTCGATAAAGAATTATTGTCTAAATACGATTTTAGTACTCTTGAATTTACTACCGCTAAACAAATGTATGATGAATTGGCATTACTTCAGGACTGGTCAACTTCTAAAGATACAGAATTAAAAGCTGACGCAGACAGAATAATGGAAATTCGTGCAAAAGAATTAAAATTTATTGATGCAAACTGCTATGCAACAATATCAAATGAGATTTACAAAGGCTATGTAGCACTTGCTCATTATTTTGAAGAAATCAGCAAATTTAAAAGCTAACAAAAACTACTGATAAATTTATAAAAAAAGATGTGCTTTACGGCACATCTTTTTTACTTGATTATATATTTTAAGAAATTTTATTGACGTTTCTTTAAAGTAGGGAAAGCAATTACGTCACGAATAGACGGAGAATTAGTCAACAACATAATTAATCTGTCAATTCCTAAGCCTAAACCACCCATAGGCGGAGCCCCATGTTCTAACGCACAGATATAATCTTCATCTATCGGCATAGCTTCATCATCACCGTTTGCCTTTGCCTGCATTTGAGCTTCAAATCTCATTCTCTGATCAATCGGATCGGTCAATTCAGAGAATGCGTTAGCAATTTCCCAACCGTTTACACGAGTTTCAAAACGTTCGGTCAATCTGTCGTTATCTCTATGAACTTTTGCCAATGGCGAAATGTCACGAGGATAATCTATAATATGAACAGGCTGGATTAGGGAAGGTTCAACTTTTTCTTCAAAGATTAAGTCTATAACTTTACCCCAGTTATCACAATCCTCAGGATCAACTCCCAAAGACTTTGCTTTAGCTTTTGCATCATCTAAAGTATAGCATGCTGCAAAATCTATACCTGTTTTTTCCTGAATAGCACCAATCATGGTCTTTCTGTCCCATGGCGGAGTTAAATTAATTTCATTATCACCGTATTTAATTTTCATTGTACCCAAAACTTCCTGAGCTACGGTAGAAACAAGGGTCTCGGTTAATGTCATCATTTCATTATAATCAACATAAGCCTGATATAATTCCATCATGGTGAATTCAGGGTTGTGACGTACATCAATACCCTCATTACGGAAGCTTCTGTTAATTTCAAATATCTTTTCACTTACACCGCCAACCATTAATCTCTTTAGATAAAGTTCAGGTGCAATTCTCAAGAACATATCCATATCAAGAGTATTGTGATGTGTAATAAACGGACGAGCATTTGCACCGCCTGCCTGAGGATGAAGCATCGGCGTTTCAACCTCTAAAAATCCTCTTTTTGTCAAAAATTCTCTTATTTTCTGGATAATAAGACTTCTTGTTCTGAATGTTTTTCTGACATCATCATTCACAATCATGTCAACATAACGTTGTCTGTATCTGGTTTCAACATCAGTTAAGCCATGGAATTTTTCAGGCAACGGCAATAATGATTTTGATAACATTGTCAATGAAGTTGCCTTAATTGATAATTCACCTCTCGGAGTACGTCTGATAGTCCCCGTAAACCCAACGATATCACCAATATCTATCAGTTTTAATATTTGTAACTGTTCTTCTGACAAGTTTTGTTTATGGGAAAATATCTGAATTTTTCCGGATGAATCCATTAAATCAATAAACATGCCGCTGTTTCTGACAGCCATAACACGACCTGCAACTGAATATTCGTCTTCGGTTTCAACACCCGGTTCAATGTCTTTATATTTTTCCTGCAAATCAGCAGCATCCGCAGTCTTATTAAATACATAAGGATACGGATTTACACCTTTATCAGCCAAATCTGCAAGCTTTTGAATTCTTATTTGTCTAATCTGATCACCGGCAGAATTCACTTCACGTTGTTGTTCTTGTGTCATAATTAATTCCTTATATTTCGTGTAACTCTCTGTGATAATAGTAACATGGACAAAATTCATAGTAAATATGAATAATTTTTGTAATATTCTGTTATATTTGTAGTAAAAAGCTTGAAAAATTTTTAAATATTAAGTATGATAAGTACACTTATTGTCATGAGTTTTGTAAAAAAAACTTAACGAACCCCCAAAAAAAGGCAATAGACAATAGGTAAAAGTTTTTATAATTGTATATGTGTAGTTAGTTATGAAATCAGTAAAGTAGGGACATGGCAATACAAGCAATAAAAGCGGCTGATTTAAATGCCAGAAAAAACAATAATACAGGGAATAGTGTAAAACATACAGCACAGCCATCCTTTCAGGGTTTGGAGCAAATTCCTGTTGCAGTAGCAGATGCACTAACCAATGGCGGATTTATTACGTCTTTTATTGCACAGGATTTCTTTGGCATGGCTGGTCCTCGTGTATTGGAAGGAATTAATCGCCGTCCCGTAAATAAAGAAACAGGGAAGAAAGAGGGTCCTTACAACTGGGCATTTGCAAGAAGAGAAGGTATCCGAGAAATACTGAGCGGTCCTAGTGCCTTCATTATTCCTGCAATATTACTTCACTTTATTAAAAAGTATTCCGGAACTGCAAATAATGTTCCTATTAATATGATACAGGGTTTAGGTAACAACTTCATTGATTATGCGACAAAAAATCCTAATACCCTTGATGATGTTGCTAAAACAAAAACAGAATTTTACAATAATGTATTTAAGAATGTATTAAATACAACACTTGAAGGCAATCTGCCTGAGGCTGAACTAGATACACTTGCAAAAGATTATGCTGCAAGGGCTATTGAAATTGAACAGGCAAAAGGCAATAAAAAATCTTTATGGAAAAAGATTACAAATCAAAAGGTTGCAGGTTCTCCTGAAGACTTGACGGACAGTTTGCTGAATGACTTTATGAAGCTTAAAAAACGTCATTTAAGTCCGTCTGCTAATGAATTAACTATTGAAATGGTTATTAATCCTGAAAAATTCGGATTAACAGGAAAAGAATTACAAGATGCTGATAAAACAAGTGTATCCTTCAAAAAATTACTGACAACTATGACAGATTTTACGGATGATGTTATAGATACGACAGGAAAAGCGTTAAAAAAATACAAAAATCAAAACTTCGATCCTGCAAGATTTTTGAAAACCTTTGTTGACAAACGAACAGGCTCAAGAATACTGTCAAATGTCGGTATGTGGGGTGCTGTTGTAGGATTTTATGCTTTAATTCCGAAGTTATATTCTCTGGGATTAAAGGGACAAAATCCGGCATTTGCACATGAACACAGAAATGACAACAATGGAAATAATGATAAAGTAGAAATATCAGGAAAAACCGAAAAGCTAAATGATACATTAAACACAAATAAGAAAGATGTATCATTCAGCGGAAGGGAAAAAGTCTTCACTGAGACGGCAGAATATGTTTTGAATTCAAGCAAGTTAAAGAAATTCTTAAATCACTTTGAATTTGATGATGCATCAATGTCAGTATCAGCAATGATGGCTTTGTTATACGGTTTCTGTTTACCTACCAGATTATTGAATGCACCTGATAAGTATGACAGAAAAGAAACTATTACCCGTGACGTTACAAGTTTCGGAGCAATATTATTTGCAGCCCAAGCATTATCAAGAGGTTTTTCTAAGATATTCTCAAAGATTTCAGGACTTGCACTTAACCATACTCCTGGAGATCACAATGAGAATTTCTACAAAAAATATATTAGAGATTACTTCTCACCTGTTAGCGGTATAAATGTATTTACAAATAAAGAACTTGAGTCTAAATACACATATATTAATGAGTTCAAGGGCGGTGTAAACGGCTTCTTTGACTTCATTACCGATAACGGCGGTAATTTGAAAAAATTATTAATGCGTGACAAGAGCGAAGAAATGGTTAACAGCTTGAAGACTATACTTGGAAAAGACCTTAAAGATGTAGCTGATGATAACGAAATTAAAAACGCATTCAAGAATATTACTGAAGCCGACACTGCAAAAACGCAGGCTTTACATACATTTGAAAACATATTCAAAAACAGCAAGAACCGCTTTGTTAAGAGTGCAAAATTCTATAACAGCATGTTTACATTCCTGTCAACAATTCTGATTGTTCCTGCATTCATGGTATGGCTTGCAAGGACATGTGACAGAATGACTCGTAATGCCAGAGCAAAAGACTTGGCGTTAAAAGCTCAATCGGGAATGCAACAGAATACTCATGACAATTCTCAGCCACAGAATATTACAAATACTCCGGCAACCAAAATTACTATGCAAGGATTTTTATCTAAGTAAATTTGACAAAAAAATGCTTGTTCTGTTACCATTTACATAGTAGTATGAGTTATTAGGGAGTGAATTATGACAATAAGCATTCGCAAAGCCTTTAAAAATATCGTAAAGGATAAAGATTTTTTACCAAAATACACTGTACTTATAATATTGTCTTTTGGATGCGGATTACTATCGTTTGCATTACTTGCTAAAAATCAACAGGTTATGGTTCCTTCACTAATAATTGCAATAATCGCTTCTTGCTTTGCTCTCGGATATGACATAGAATATACAAAATTACTTATAAAAAAAGATGATGCAGATTTACCGAATTGGAGTAAATGGGCAGAATACTTTGGTATAGGGCTTAAATATATTTGGGCAATAATACTGCTCGGAATAACTATACTGACAGCAATAATCATGTTTGCAGCAATTGGTACATTACTTACGCTTAAAGTAAAATCTCACATGGCAATCGTAATTCATACATCATACGCTCTGCTTATAGTTATAGAAATATTAATGGCATTTTGCAGCATTGGTTTTACATATTTATTCATTGAATCAGAATACAATATTTTATCTTTATTTAATATAAAAAAATTATTCGGCTACATTAGCAGAAATTATTTTACGGCACTTTTTGGAATGGCAATGCTGGCATCAATAAACGGGGTATTCGCAACACTAACGACAGCAAAAATTAAATATGCTCTGTTATATATAATTCCATTAATGATTGCACCATTTCTTAGAATGATATCAAATAACATGATTGCACAAGCATATACTGCAAATCAAAATAACGAAAAAAGCCCATTATGGAAAATTTTACTATTCGGGCTTACTGCAATTATAATGTTTGTCATAATTATCACAGTAGGATTTATTGGAAATCATGTTATCAAATAATACAATAACTGTAATTTAACTTGTATTTAATATGCTTTTTTAATATAATCAGAATATGGATATGAAGAGAATTAAATTAAAAGATTTTGAAATCGGCGGCGACAAGCTTACTATTATGGCAGGTCCTTGTGCTATTGAAAGTCAGGATATACTTTATCAAACAGCCGAAAAGCTTAAAGAAATAACCTCAAAATTGGGGATAAATTATATTTTTAAGTCTTCTTTTGATAAAGCAAATCGCTCATCAATAACTTCATACAGAGGTCCCGGACTTGAAAAAGGCTTGGAGATGTTACAAAAGGTTAAAGAGAAATTTGATTTGCCGATTGTAACGGATATACATACGCCGGAACAAGCTGCTTCAGCAGCAGAAGTTGCTGATGTAATTCAAATTCCTGCATTTTTATGCAGACAAACCGATTTACTCGTAGCTGCAGCTAAGACAGGCAAAATTATAAACATAAAAAAGGGGCAGTTTTTGGCACCTGAGCAAATGGAACCGCTAATCAAAAAAGTAGAAGACAGCAGCAACTATAACGTGCTATTAACTGACAGGGGAACTACATTTGGCTACAACAATTTGGTTGTTGACTTCAGAGGAATTCCTATTATGCAAAATTTTGGTTATCCTGTAGTATTTGATGCGACACACAGCGTTCAGCTTCCGGGGGCAAATGGTATCAGTTCGGGCGGAGACAGGAGGTTTGTACCTGTACTTGCGAAATCTGCAGTTGCTGCAGGTGCCAATGCACTATTTTTTGAAGTTCACCCTGATCCGGATAAGGCTCTGTGTGACGGTCCAAATATGGTAGCTCTGGATAATGTTGAAAAATTATTCTCGATATGCAGAGATATTTTTGAATTAGTGAGAACATAAAAAATGGAAATTAGCACATACATTGCCGGACCAATTGATGCAAACAATTATTTGGTTTCTGATGAAATGACAAAAGAAGCCATCTTAATAGACTGTTCCGCATACAGAGAAGACATCATTAACGAAGTAAAACAAAAAGGTCTGAAGGTAAAATATATTTTGATCACACACGGACATTTTGATCATATTCTGGGAGTTAATGATATGGCAAAGGCTCTTGATGCTAAAGTCGGGATTCATTCAGATGATGCAATAATGATGGAGCATACTCCGGAAATGTGTACTATGTTTGGTTTGCCACCGAAAGAACCTCAAAAATATGACTTTTATGTAAACGAAAATAATAATATATCATTTGGGAATATAAAAGTTGATGTAATACACACACCCGGACATACTGAAGGTGGAGTTTGCTACCTGATAAGCAACCACTTATTTTGCGGAGACACGATATTCAGAAACAGTTATGGGAGAACAGACTTACTCGGTGGCAACTTTAAAGATATTCAAAACAGCATTAAAAACATAATATTTAAATTAGATGACAATATTCAGATACACACAGGACACGGAGAAAGTACAACCGTAGAGTATGAAAAGAGATATAACAAAATAAATTAAGATGAGGACATAAAGAATGAAAGCACAACTGGAAAACATTTATTCATTAGCTACAGAAGATATAGCAAAAGCTGCTTCTATAAGTGATTTAGACGAAATAAGGGCTAAATACTTGAGCAGAAAAGGGGAATTTAACGAAATAAAAAAGAATTTAAAAAATTTATCAGATGAAGATAAAAGAATCATAGGTTCTTTGGCAAATGAAATCACAAAAAAGCTTGAAACATCAATTCAGACTAAACATGATGAATTTTATAAAAAAGAACTTAATCAGAAATTAGAAAAAGAAAGAATAGATGTGAGTTTACCCGGCAAATTTACTCCTAAAGGCAGAATTCATCCGCTAACATCTACTACGAATGAAATAGTATCAATATTACAAAGTTTGGGATTTTCAGTTGTAGAAAGCAAGGATTCTCCGGAAGTTGAAACTGAATATTTTAACTTTGATATGCTTAATATTCCAAAAGATCACCCGGCAAGAGACGTTCAGGATACCTTTTTCACTTCGCTTGCATCTAATGTTGTATTAAGAAGTCAAACTTCCGGTGCTCAAATTCACGTTATGGAAAACCAAAAACCTCCAATCAGGGTTATTTCTCCGGGGAGAGTATACCGTAATGAAAATATTAATGCCCGTAAAAATAACTTCTTCCACCAGATAGAAGGGTTATATGTTGATAAAAACATCACATTTGGGGATTTAAAAGGGGTATTAAATGAATTTATCAGAATATACTTTGGTTCAAGCCGTCCAACAAGATTCAGAAGCAGTTTTTTCCCGTTCACAGAACCTTCTGCCGAAGTTGACGTTCAATGTATCATGTGCGGGGGAAAAGGCTGTAAAACATGCTCCGGAACAGGTTGGTTAGAAGTTCTTGGGGCAGGCATGGTTGACCCGAATGTACTAAGAGGTGTCGGGATTGATCCTGAAGTATATTCCGGTTTTGCATTCGGCATGGGAGTAGAAAGACTAGCCATGCTAAAATATGCAATAGACGATATTCGTCTTTTCTTTAACGATGATGTAAGATTTTTAAAGCAGTTTTAACAAGGTTTAGCACAAAATGTCCTTTTAAAAAGTTTAAAAGGACATTTTTATTATAACCATGAAAATATTTGTAACGAAAAAATATTTATCACGCAATTCAATTCAAAAATTTACTTTATAGACATGTATTAAGCAAGAAAGGAGTAGATATGGGATTGGATGCAATTAATAGCATGCAACAAGCTCAGCAGCCGCAGAGAAAACAGGGAAAAGGACCTCAGGACTTAGCTAAAGCTCTTGGAATTACAGTTGAGCAATTACAAAAAATGTCGCCAAAAGACGTTGAAAAATTGGCAAAAGAAAGACATGTAGATTTGAAAGAATACGGACGACCTGATGCCCCACCGCCTAATATGCAGGGAGGTCAACCAAAAACTAACAGTGTATTTAGATAAAAAAAAGGCATATCACTCAAATTGAATGATATGCCTTTAAATATCTGTAACTACGAACTACTTGCCGTTAACAATAGTTTTGAATTTTTTACCAGCTGAGAATGCAGGAACTGTCTTAGCAGGGATTTTAATTTCCTTGCCGGTTTGAGGGTTTCTGCCGGTTCTAGCAGCTCTTTTTCTTGATTCAAAAGTACCAAAGCCAACTAAAGTTACTTTTTTGCCTTTAGAAACAGTTTTTTGAATAGTATCAACCCAAGCACCGATTACTTCAGCAGCTTCTTTTTGAGATACTTTAGCTTTTTTAGATACTTCTTGTACTAATTCTTCTTTGTTCATAATAAAACTCCTTTTCTTAAATGTACCCTTTAATTATAGCGGATTTTCCGATTTGTGCAAGTATAATAACAAAAAATTAACATTTCTTCGTCAAAAAACATCTTATTAAAGGATTTTTAGAAGAGAATAGCTGTAAATGCACACATATAAAATGATACAAAAACTTAAAATAGCTGACATTTTGAATGTTTTTTGATACAATATTAATGGTATTAGGTAGAGGGAAGGTAGTCTTTAGATAATTTTATGAAAGAAAGAATTGAACTTTTTATCATAATATTCGGGCTTGGAGTATTCATCTATATATTCCAGAGTTATTTTAATACCGTTTGGGGACTCGCATTTTTATGTACGTTAATGGCACTTTACCTGATGATATCCAGTCTTGCTTACAATTATAAAAAAAGAAAACTGCAAAAATATCCCCAAGTAATTAATGAAGACTACAAACCGTTTGTTACAGTTATGATTCCTGCTCATGACGAGGAAGGTGTTATTTCTTCGACAGTAGCTAACATACTGGATATGGATTATGAAAATTTTGAAGTAATAGTAATTGATGACAGAAGTTCAGACAATACAGCTTCTGTAATTAAAGAATTAGAAAAAAAATATGAAAAAGTTACAGCTCTTATCAGAGATAAGGATGCTTTCCCCGGCAAATCTGCCGTATTAAATGACGCACTAAAAATTGCAAAAGGAGAAGCAATACTTGTTTTTGATGCGGATGCTACTGTAGAACGTGATTTTTTAAAGAAACTTGTACCACAGCTTGAGCCGAAAGATGTAGGTGCCGTACAGGCAAGGAAAGTCATACGAAATAAAGACTACAATTGGCTTACAAAATGTCAGAGTGACGAATATAGCATTGATGTACACTGTCAGCTGAGTCGTGACTCAGTTAAAGGAGCAGTCGAACTCAGAGGAAATGGCGAACTAATAAAAAGAGAAGCATTAGATGATATTGGAGGCTGGAATAATTACACAATCACCGATGATCTGGACATGTCAACAAGATTGCATATAAAGGGTTGGGATATTCGTTTTTGTCTGGATGCTGTTGTGTATGAGGAAGGTATTATATATTTGTACCCTCTTTTCAGGCAACGCCGCAGATGGCTGGAAGGTACAATTAGAAGATATTTGGAACTTGTAGGCCCTGCATTCCGTTCTAAAAAAATATCACTACGAGCAAGAGTTGACATGATGGCATACATATCTGAATTTATTATGCCGTTATGGTGTCTTATGGAGATATTCATAAGATGTTTTAAAGTTTTAGCAAAAGATGCACCACCACACATGCTGTATTCCTCTATCTTTATCAGCTGCGTAATCGGCTTAGGTTTCTTCTCAGCGGCAAGATATGCTCTGAGACGCTACGACAACTACAGCAGAATCAATGCACTAAAAGAAGCCTTTATGACAAGTATTTATCTTCTTATTTTATGGTTCCCGCTGGAACTGTTTATCTGCTTTAAGATACTATTCCTTAAAAAAGATATGAGATGGGGTAAAACAGCACACGGACTAATAAAAGAAGAAGAAGAAAATATAAAACGAGAACAGGAAAAAGTTAATAATTAACTAAAAGAATGGAGAAGTATAATGACAATTACGATAGAAGAAAACGTTAAAGCAAAAATTAGAAATATAAAAGACTTTCCAAAATCGGGAATTATTTTCAGAGATATAACAACAGCCATCAAGGATAAAGAAACCTTACCGGTAATAATTGATTATCTGTGCGAGCAATTTAAAAATGAAAAAATTGATTACATTGCCGGAATAGAAAGCAGAGGTTTTATATTTGGAATGCCTATGGCATATAAAATGGGTTGCGGCTTTGTGCCGGTAAGGAAACCTAATAAGCTTCCTGCTGAAACTATTTCACAGGAATATGAACTTGAATATGGCACTGATAAAATTGAAATACACAAGGATGCTTTTGGAGCAGGAGACAACGTTCTTATTATAGATGATTTGCTCGCAACAGGCGGAACAGCTGAGGCTGCATCTAATCTTGTAAAAAAAACCGGTGCAAATCTTGTTGGTATGGGATTTTTAATTGAACTTGAAGCCCTTAACGGAAGGAAAAAGCTTAATAATTGCGGTAAAATAATATCTATGCTTAAGTATTAATAAAAGACAGCGAGGTGAAGTGATGAAAAAACACATTATATTTATTTGTTTTGTAATACTGTTTATAACAGGTTACACATGTATGCAACCTACTAAGGAAATATTAACATGTAATTCTTCTTACAAATGTAGTATTGAAAAAGAATATGCCGGCAAATTCACAACTGCAAAAGAATTCAATATTGATAATAAAACCCCGCTTAGCTATAAGAAATCTAAGGTATGGTACACAATACCTGCAAGTATAAGAGCTTTGCCTATATATAAAACAGCTGAAGGGAAAGATATTAAACCATTCAGAGTATATACAATTATGGATACAACGCAAAACGTAGAAGCTGTATTAACATCAGCATCTAAAAATTTCGAAGCGTATGGTCAAAATTCAAAACCCGGTTACATTGTGCAAAGTTATGCCGATATGTTTGATTACATTTCCTGGTTAGCATACTGGTTATTCTTTATTATTTCAGTTTATGCCTTTATGTGTTATAAAAATAAATCTAAAGAAAAAATAGCTACAAAAACATCCGAAACAGAAGAATCTGGCTCAACCGCAGAAACTGAAAATAACCCGACAGAAAACAGATAACCACGGTTACAGGCTACCAAACTTTAAAATATATTTTATATAAAACAGGTCTGATTTATTAATCAGACCTGTTTTTATACTTATTTAACAATTTTATTTAATCCGTGCGGTTTATCAACATTTCTGTGTAATGATTTAGCAATTTCAAGTGCTAACAACTGTCCGATAACCACAGAGGCAAAAGAACGCACTATACTGCCTTCTGCCTGAGTATTTAAAATAAAATCTGTGTTTACAGGTTCTTGTAAATTCCCAATATAACAAAGCGGAACATTATAATCCTCTTGAATTTTGTTTAAATTTCTTACAGAAATTTCGTGTAAACCATCAACAGAAACATGAATTTGAGCTGACTTGTTATTAAAAACAGCAACATGACCATGCATAAATTCACCCAAAATACTGGAAATTGTGCATATATAAGATGTTTCCTTGATTTTTAGGGAAATTTCTTTTGCAATAGCATACGAAATACCATCAGCCGTAACAACAATTAATTTATACTTTGCAAGTTTTTTAGCTACTTTTTTAATATCAGAATGCAAACCTAAAGCAGCTTCTACGGCATTAGGAACATTCTTTGTCTGCGTCATCCAATCGGATATATCAATATTTTTAAAATTAGCATACTTTAAAACAAGTAAAGTAACACACATCATCTGCGTAGTTAACGATTTTGTTGCAGCAATACTCTTTTCTTCACCGGCACAGCAATCAATCTTATAATCAGCAGCATTCCATATAGTTGAACCCTTTTTATTAGTGATAGCAAGAGTTCTCATTCCAAATTCTTTTGCACGTCTTAATGCTTCATTAGTATCAGAAGTTTCACCTGATTGAGTAATAAAAACATATAATATATCAGATTCATGAGGAACAGCAGCTTTTAAAAGAAATTCACTGGAATATATTGCTCTTGCCTCCATCCCTGCGATATTACCAAATAAATCAGCACCATATCTTGCACAATGATAAGATGAACCGCTGGCAACAAAAACAATTTTATCAATGTCATAAGGTATATCAAACTTAATCTTATCCCCTTCACTGACATGAGTATAGAACAGATTGGATAAAATCCCAACCTGTTCATATATTTCTATTTCCATACTGGATTTTTGAGGCTTTGTAAGCATATTTTTACCCCAAAACTTCTTTTATTAACTCATTTACTGCCTTAGGGTTAGCTCTGCCTTTAGTTTCTTTCATTACCTGACCAACAAAAAACCCTAACAACTGAACTTTTCCGCCTTTGTATGCTGCAACTTCATTCGGATGAGCTGCAACTACTTTTTCACAAATTTCTTTTATTGCAGATTCATCAGTAATTTGACTCAAACCGCGTTTCTCAACGATTTCTTTAGCGGAAGTACCGTTTTTAAGCATATCTATAATAATTTGTTTACCAATATTATTAGAAATAGTATTTTTCTCGATTAACGCAATTAATTCAACAAGATTTTCCGGAGTTAATTTTGTATCCGTAATTTCAAGTTTTTCTTCCTTTAAATATGCAGCAATTTCACCCATAATAAAGTTAACTGCAATTTTAGGAGTAGCACCGAGTTTTAATACTTCATCAAAGAACAATGCCAAGCCCATTTGCTCAACGATTACACCTGCATCATATTCGCTAAGTCCCAGACTCTGGTATCTTTCTCTTTTTTGCTGAGGCAATTCAGGCATTTTTGAACGGATTTCTTCAACCCATTCTCTTGAAATTTCAAGAGGCATTAAATCAGGTTCAGGGAAATATCTGTAATCATGAGCATCTTCCTTACCTCTCATTGAGCGAGTTTCTCTTGAATTATCATCCCATAGCCTTGTTTCCTGCACAACCTCGCCGCCTTCTTCAACTATTTCTATCTGACGTTCAATTTCAAACTCGATCGCTCTTTGAAGAGCAGAAAAGCTGTTAACATTTTTGATTTCAGCTCTCGTACCAAACTTGTCAGAACCTTTAGGCATTACAGATATATTAGCATCACATCTCATAGAACCTTCTTCAAGGTTTCCGTCACAAACACCGATATATCTTACAATATTTCTCAATTCTTCCATGTAAGCCCTTGCTTCATCTGAACTTCTCATATCAGGTTCGGACACAATTTCCAACAACGGAGTGCCTGCTCTGTTCAAGTCAACTAAAGAATAGCTTGAGCCTGCAATACCATCAGAACCGGCATGAACGAGTTTACCAGCATCTTCTTCCAGATGAGCTCTGGTAATACCAATTCTTTT
The DNA here is from genome assembly GCA_902777385.1 of uncultured bacterium. Classification (GTDB taxonomy): domain Bacteria; phylum Cyanobacteriota; class Vampirovibrionia; order Gastranaerophilales; family Gastranaerophilaceae; genus UBA1221. The sequence goes on along the minus strand of CACYTP010000002.1, from coordinate 56,955 downwards.
GCCTTTAATATCAAGATATCCGCCTACACAAATCGGTTCATCATATTGAGAAATCTGATAACCTTTAGGTAAATCCGGATAAAAATATTGTTTTCTGTCAAATTTACATCTTGGAGGAATAGTACAATTTAATGCCAAACCTGTTAAAATACCCATATTAACAGCTTCTTTATTCAATACAGGCAAAACACCGGGCATACCAAGAGTGATAGGACTGGTTTCGCTGTTTGGTTCCTGACCGAATGCGGTTCCGTCAGGTGCAAATATTTTTGACTTAGTTTTAAGCTGTGCGTGAACTTCAAGCCCGATAACCACTTCATATTTATCTCTTATACTGCTTTCCATAATATCTCCTTATTTAAAATCCCTATAGAAATAGGGTAACACAAAGACAAGATAATGTCTACAGAAATTATCAGTATAAAATAATCAATTTAAACCGTCTAATCGGTAACAACCCTTGCCGGATAATTATTATTTAACAAACGATTTGCCAGATTTGAAGCAGTTTCTTTTTTACTAAAAGCACCCACTTGCAATGTATATCCACCTGCAGCCTGTTTTATAACAGGGGTTAAGCCCATTCCGGAATCTTGCAAAATTCCTCGTGCAACTTCTGCCTGAGATTGACTGCTGTACATTCCAACATATACTCTATAAGTTTTAGGCTGATTAACAACATCATGTTGAGCTGCAGGAGAATGATCCGTTATACCTTTTTGCAGTGCTGTAGGGGAAGCAGAAGAAGAAATAGGATGCGGATCGGTAGTTACCTGACCTTGTGTACCTATATTATCACTAACTCTATCAGTTGCAACCGGTTCGTCATCATGCAACGCTAAGAAAGACTTATCCTCTGTCTTTGGAATTTTCACCAACCCATCATCTTCTGTAGCTGCTTCTGAACTCATACCAACAGCATCATCTTCTTGCTGAAGAGCTTTTAATCTGCTGTCTACGCCATATTGTTCAGTATAATCTTCTTCCTGATTTTGATTATTACGATCTTCACCTAATGAAATATCAACATCCGGAGATAACATTCTTACAACACCTAAAAATACAATTAGCAGAACTAAAAATATAGACGCAAACATAGTTATAGTCTGTTTTTTTTGCGTTGCGACTTTATTTTGATAATCCTGATAAGAAAGATTTTCTTTTTTCTCCGAACCTTGCTCAACTCTCATACTAAACACCTCTTACTTTTGTTGTAGCCTGAATTATATCATAGAGTTCTTTTTGATACCTGTCAAGCACCTCATGGGCGAATTTTTTTATATCCGTTAACCCAATGTCCTCACTTAAACCGGAAGCTTTTACCGGAGCACCTGATGAAATTATATTCAAACCCGTATGAATTAAAACAGACGTTGCTGACTTTGTGGCAATTGATACGGATAATTTTTTATCATTAAAGAACAAATCATCCCCATCTCTTTTCACAATAATGCCATGAGCCTCAAGAACTTCTTTTATTGTAGTAATCATTAAACGCTGACGTAAAACACCCTCAACCAAACCTATATTAAACTGTTCTGAGATAAAACTCAGCATTAATTTGCTATATATTGGCTCGTTATTAATAACGTCTTCTATATCAACCATTTCATTAAGCTTTACATCACATTCACCAATAAATGCGACTGTCGCATCACCCTGAATTTTAAAATTTTTATAAATCCAGTGAGGCGAAAGCTGAAAACCCTCATATTTAATATCTTCATCTATAAACTTTACTTGCATACTTACTACTCATTAAATAATGTGTCTACATACTCTGAAGCACCATTAAAAATAAGTGCATTTTTTAATCTGGTGCAAGACTCACATTTGCCGCAGTTTAGTTCACCGTCATCATAACAGCTGTAAATCAAATCTAACGGTATATTGTGCTTCAAAGCTAAACCTACTATACCATTTTTATCAAGATTAATCAAGGGTGCAATGACTTGCGGATAATTCATTGTTGAATATCTGAATTCATTATTAACTGCATCTATAAAATTTTGAGAATTATCAGGAAAAGTTGAAGCCTCCTCTTTATTTGCACCAATAATAATATGAGAATAATTACCGGCTTCAGCATGTGCGGCTGCGATATTCAAAAACAAACCGTTTCTATTTGGTATCCAAACTGATTTTACGGATTCTTCAGGATTATCAAGCCCCTGAGGCAAATTTTTATCAGCGGAAGTTAATGCGTTATCAGATATATCTTTTAACCAATCCAACTTTATAACTTTATGTGCAGTTCCGTAATATTCCGTAATTTTAGCCGAAGCCTCAATTTCTCTGATGGCGGACTTTTGTCCGTAATCAAACGTCAACGCCAGCTCTATATTATAATCATCTTTTGCAAGCCCGAAACAAACAAGTGAATCTAACCCGCCGGATAAAAGAATAATTGATTTATTCATCAGACAAATCCTCCTCATCATCAGATTCATATTCATCAATCATAGAAACAGCTTCCATTTTTAAAAAATCGGAATATTCGGGAGAATTAATAACTTCATCAAGAATAGATCTGTCAGACAAGTTATACAGAGCAATAAGAGCATTCCTCTTAACTTCATCATCAGAATCATTTAAACAGCCCTTAATTGTTTCAAAGGCATTTGGATTATCAGATTCCATCAACGCTTCGATTGCATTTATTCTGATTTGGGGTGACTCATCCATAAGTGATTTTTTAACCGCATTAAATACCCGGTCATCATCACCAATATTAAGTTTTCCCAAAGCTTCCAAAATTCGTTCTTTTAAAAAAGTAAACTTGTCCAATAAACCGTTTTTAGTTTCCAAAATACTGACCAGTGGGTCAATAGCACGCATATCTCCCAGCATTCCTAAAGCAGAAGCCGCAGACTCCCTTATATAAACAGATTTTTCATCTTCATCTTTTACAACATCAATCAACGGAGCAACAGCAAATCTGTCCCCAATTTTTCCCAGGGCATCAGCACACGCAAAACGAACCTTATAATTTTCGTTTTTGTTATTTAAACAATACAATAAAGCATGCACGGCTGTAGTATCTTTCAAATTTGCAATAGCTTTGGCACACAGCACTCTGACATTTGTATAGGCATCTTTATCTACAGCCTCATAATCAAGAGTTTTACCAAGCAAAACATCAACCAAAACAGGCAAAGAAGCTTTATCTCTGATTCTATCCTGACATCTGACAAGTTCTGATAAGACAACAGGATTTTTGCATATAGTCATGAAATAATTATATATTTTTACAAGATTAGCAGGCTCATAGCTTTCATCCAGCTTTAAAATGTTAGCAATAACTGTATCAGCCTTCTCCTCACCGAGCAAGCCGCACCTTTCGGCAATCAAATTTAAATCCTGTTCATTATTTAAATCCACGCCAACCTCTTCTTAATACAAGAAAATATACTATAAAATGGCACTTTTTACAATATTGTAAAATTATTACTTGTAATTTGTATATATTTCTGCTATAAGAATAGTATTATGATATTTGTAAATATACAAAAACTTCATTTGCATCATCATCACATCCTGAAAAGGCTGTAGAATTGATGCTGCGTTATTAAAATAAATAATTCAATTCTTATAAAAATAGCCTTTTCAGGATTTAACGTAAAGGTTATTTTTTTTACAAAGAATTGGAGAAAACAAAAGATGATAGCAATAAACAGTATAATATCAGCCATTGGCAATAACAACAGTATATACCCCCTGCTTGTAAGAGATTGCGGCATTGAAGTTCCGACAAAAGTTTTTAAAACTTATAAACAAAATAAGGATGATAAAGAAATAGCCTATCTTGCGACAAGGGAACGACTTATTGATGAATATTCAACATCAGCAGTATGGCTTGGCGGGATTCCGCTAATTAATACCGTATTTGGCAAAATTATTAAATTTTGCGGATATTCACCTGTTGTTAACATTAAACTTATACAAGCAGAAGAAAAATTAAACGAAATTGACAAAAAATTAAAAAATTGCAGCCCGTCAGAACAAGATAAATTGCTTTCACAAAGAGAAATTATATACCAACAATCTCTTAGCGGTAATATTGAAAAATTTTCTAAAGTAAAAGGAGCTGAAAAAGCTGTAGAAGATCTTAAAAAAGTTAAATTAAATCAAAATACATATAAAAAACTGCTTGCAGGAAAATTTGCAACAGAAATGATATTACCGATTGCATTTATGGGATTCATCATACCAAAAGCCGTATATGCAATAACAGCTTCTACAAGGAAGAGAATGGAAGAGAAACAAAAAACTTTAAATTCAAACAATATAAAATTTGAAGGGGTAAATTTTGAAAAATTCAAAAAACAAAGTAGCTCTTATATAAGTTTTAACGGCAATCTAAGCTCTTACCTGTGTAATATGAATACAGTACAAAAAATGGCGGCAACGGACGGAGGTTATGCGGTTGGAAGAGTAACAACCGCAAGGAAAAAGCGTGGTGCAATAGATATAGCATTCAGAATGCTTGGAATGTTATATCTGAATTTTGTTGCACCTAAACAAATTGAAAAAATACTGTCCGGAATATCAAAACAATTATTCGACATAGATGTTAATTTAGATCCGATTATACTGGGAGACCGTGAATTTATCGAGCAAATAAAAAACAAATCAATTATTCTTCCGAAAAGCAGTAATATCAAAGATATTATTGAATTTATAGACAACCCTGAAAATTCTAAATCTTTATATGTAAAATACGCCCAAAAACTCAAAAAAATTCAGATGCTAAACGACACAACAAGAGATCCGAGAGCATACCTTAATGAAAAAAGTCTTGGAACACTTCGTGATAACATGGATAATTTTATTAAATCAGTACAAAAACTAAGTAAGAATAAAATGACTCCTCAAACAGCAAAACGCATATCTAAATTTGCCGCAAAAGCTAAATTTGCTAAAACATTCAATATTCTGTCAAATGTTGCCATCAGCAGCTACTTGCTTGCCTGCGTTCTGCCTGATGCACAATATCTTTTCAGAGAAAAAGTTTTAGGAACTAAACTTGAACCTGACTTGTTATAATAAATTATATTTTTAAATTTCCTGAAGGATAAAATGTATGACTATATGCAGCCTGTCTAAATTTATCAAAAGACACTCTATTAACTGGTTCAGATTTTTGCAAATTATCATCCTTTAATTCTGCAACACCTTCTTTTTTAGCTTTAAGCTCGTTATAATGAGCAATCATATCCTGCTGTTTTTTTGCAGCATAAACATTACGAACAATAGGAGTTAGAATATTACTTGATATAATAGAGCCGACCAAACCCGTAATAACTTCCGCTCCATTATTAAACGGTTTATATGCTGAAGAAATTTCCTCCTTATAACCGGGAAGTTTTGTAACGTTGAAATCCCAGTCGCCGGCATATACTTTACCTTCAACTCTTGCTTTACCTTTTTCTAAAATATAACCTCTGTCTTTTAGTATTTTCGTCAATTCCGCCGTACGCAGTTTTGCGGTCTGTGTTAATTTTTTACCGATATATTTAACACCGCTTGTCAAAGTATAAAATGCAAAAATATTAACAGCAGCATCCCCGATTTCCTGAGGGATTAGAAACATTTTTTGTTCCGGGGAAATCTTTTCATTAAAAACTACTGCGGACAATTGAGCTGCTGAAGATAAAATCCAGCCCAAAGTAGCAGTATGCACAAGCATTGTTCCGGGATTTTCGCCATAATGCTTGTATATCACTGCTTTTACCACATCCCAGGTATGACCAAGAGAAAGCTTCATTTTTTAGCCTCCTCTCTGTTATTCTGGTATTTGATTAGGGCATTTGTAAAGAGTTTTGTCAAAGGAGCATCAATCATAAAGTTTGTAAACAACATTACATTCAATGATAACAATGTTCCCATTGCATTACGATATTGTTCTAAAGCATCAATATTTTCACGCTGCATATTTTTTGGAGTAAAGAACGTTTTTATCTTTTTTATAAACGGTTTAGTATTTGATGAAATATCCTTAAACGGAACAGAACAAGCCTTTATACCTTTTATACACAAATACCTGACAGCAAACCCTGTTGAAGTGCCAACTAAAATTTTCGCAATAGTTCTGGCAACAGAAACTTTTTTAGTTTCATTATCGACATGTCTGTTTTTATAATCAATAATAGGTTGAAGAACGATAGCAGTAGCCCCCATTGCGACACGCTGCTGCGGAGAAGTCCATTTTCTCCCGATATAAGCAACACTATTTATAACATTGTCTTTTGATACCACATGAGACGGAATACTATTGTACAATGTCTTCATTGAACTTTTTATCGGAGATATGAAATTAACTGATACCATACACGTTCCTACCCAAACCAATAAAGATAATGAATGTTTGAAATTGCCTTTACAGCAAGGTATTTTAACAATTATTTACAATTTATGATAAGCGAAAAATATTATATCACACGTTTTTTGAATAGTAAATATTAGTTTAGTTATCTTTATCAAACAAAACTACTTTGTTTCTGCCTGTTTCTTTTGCTTTATACAAAGCCTTATCAGCTTGCATAACAAGAGTTTTCGGAGAAGATTTATAATCATATTCAGATATTCCTACACTAATAGAAACTCTAATTTTCTTAGTACTGTTTTTTGTATTAACTTTTTCAATATCAATAGCTTTAGAGTTAACGGCATCTCTTAAACGTTCCGCAACACCTTCTGCCTCACTTACGGAAGTCGACGGAAGCAGAATAACAAATTCTTCACCTCCATAACGTGCCGCAATATCGTATTCCCTAAGCTGACCTCTCATGATTTTTGCAACTGTCTTTAGAACCAAATCACCTGTTGCATGACCATAAGTATCATTCACTCGCTTAAAGAAATCAATATCTGCCATAATTGCACACAATGATGTATTTTTACGTTTTGCTTGTGAGACCTCTTGCCTTACACGTTCATCAAGCTGTCTTCTGTTATAGAAACCTGTCAAAGCATCTAAAGTAGCATATTTAAGGATTTCCCCATATACTTTAGCTCTGGTAATAGTCGTTGCAGTCTGCTTTACCAACTGCTGAATATAGTATAATTCCTGAGTAGAAAGTTCATCCAAAGTACTCTTGGTAACAATACAACCAATTGCATTATTTTCACTGACTAACGGGAAATATCCGGTCTTCTTATTTTTACTGAAAGAAAATTCTTTTAATTTCGTGTACTTTGGAACATTTTTCGTAATCTTATCATCAAGGCAGGCAGCAGGCCATACAAGTTTCATTTTACCGTTCTGCTTCAGAAAAATATAAATCAGATGATTTTCCACAAAGGTATCAAGAATTTCCCCTATAAGCGGGATGATATAATTAAGTTCATACTGAGATTCAATAATTTTGGCAATATTTTTCATAGCATTATGAAACTCTAAATTTTTACTAATAGTAGAAGTTAAGCGTAAATTATCAATCTTTAAAGCAACGATTTGAGCTGCTATCTCAAAATTGTACAACTCATCTACGTCAGACACAGGTATTTCAATACAGCCTACAAGCTGACCTTTTAGTAAAATTGGAAAAATATTTTTATCACCAATAACTACATGCTCACCCTGAATAAATTTATCAAACATGTTCAAATCAGAATTTAACAGATTAAGATACTCAGTACCGCTTGGTTCAACTCCTATTGATTCATCAAAAATATTCAGTGATACATCTTTTTGGGACAATGTCCTTAAAGCATTTTCTACACTTTCAATAGTATTACATGTATTCAGTGCCTTAAAAAATTTTTTTAATGCAAAATATTCAGACAAAAATCTAGCCCTCTAATTTTTGCATAATTTCGTCAGAAATATCGAAATTAGCATAAACATTTTGAACATCATCATGTTCTTCCAGTTTATCAAGAAGTTTCAAAATTTGGTCAGCAGTTTTTTCATCCGTAACCTCAATTGTATTTTGAGGAATTCTTGTTAATTCTGCTGTCTCACTTTTTAATCCTTCTTTTTCCAAGCCTTCGACAACGTTCTGGAAGTTGTCAACACTCGTAATAACTTTATATTGACCTTCATCTTCAGTGACATCTTCGGCATCAAGGTTTATTGCAGCTTCAAACAGCTTGTCAAAATCGGTATCCTCACTATATGTGATAACACCTTTCTGGTCAAACATCCAGCCTACACAACCGGTAGCACCAAGACTTCCGTTATATTTTGTAAAATAACTTCTCACATCACCTGCCGTACGATTTCTGTTATCAGTCATAGCCTCTACAAAAACGGCAACACCACCTGCTGCATATCCTTCATAAGTTAATTCTTCATAATTATCAGCAGCACCTGCACCTGCACCTTTTTCAATAGCACGTTTTATATTATCATTTGGCAATCCTGCTGCTTTTGCTTTTTCAATAGCAGTTCTCAAACGGAAATTACCTGCCGGATCAGGTCCGCCCAGTCTGGCTGATACAATAAGTTCTCTTGAATATTTTTGAAATACTACAGCCCTTTGAGAATCTACTTTTGCTTTTTTATGTTTAATTGTTGACCATTTTGAGTGTCCTGACATAATTATACCTCGTTAATTCGCTAATAACCTGTAAGCATTCTAGCAAAAAAAAATATTACACGCAACACACTCTATACAATATTTACACACTTATTAAAATGTAATTTTTAATAAATCAAACAAATTTAAAACCAATAAATATACTAAAACAGACACCAAAACAGACATAACAACAATAAACCTGTTGCTAAATTTTTTAGGTTTTGCTTTAGAAGAATTCAAATTTAATGCAGATTTTGAATTTTCATTAATCTTATTATCATCAATAGATTTTGTTTCCATAATACTAATTCCTTTACGATTTCATAACAGGATATTAACACATATTAGCCATTGTTGCAAGATACAAAGCTATATAGATAAATTAATTATTATTATTATCACTATTACTATTACTGTTACTGTTATTACCAAGCATTGTTAATATTGACATCGGAATTAATCCTAAAATAGCACCAAATATAGTCATTACACAAATAGTAAAAATCGTTAATAAGATTGCACCTATATTATAAAGCTTTTTGCACACTAATATACTTATAGACAAAACAGCTGATGATATTAATAACAATATCGGCATGCAGACATTTGCAACCTGACCACCTCTTTCATATCCTTCTTGGAATGATGTCGAATCAGGATATAATATGCGTGTAATTACACCATTAATTAACGCAAGTATAATAACAAACAAAATAAGATAAACTATATAAAAAACGATAGCCTCTATGAAGTTTCTCTTATATCCTAAATTAAATAAACTTTTAAACATACTTTCTGCCTTTATATGGTTTATTAGTTATAATGGTGTCGAAGAAGGGACTCTCTTGTTCGCTCGCTTTTAACGTGACTGCGGTTTGGCACTCCATTAACTTCGTTTATCTCGTGCCAAAGCCTTCGCACTCAGCTCGCTCACGCTCGAACCACTGACCAAGCTTTGCTTGGTGGGTTCTCGTCCTTTTTTCGTATTTTATTTTTACGAATTTAAAATGTCGAAGAAGGGACTCGAACCCTCAAGGTGTTAACCACATGAACCTGAATCATGCGCGTCTACCAATTCCGCCACTTCGACATTTCTTAGTTCTTATTTTAGTATAACACAATTATTTTATTTTTTTGAAAAATTCTTCTGCTAATAATTGAGAATATTTATTTTTCTCATTTAAAGATATCAGAATTCTGTTTTCTCCGTTCTTATCAGGCACTACTGCAAGAACACCACTCATTGCACCTACGGGAAATCTCGTTATTTTTGTATTAAATCTTACATAAGGAGTATTCTTCCCAAAGGAATATAATGTACCATGCTTCGTTATTTCAAATTCCTCCAACCCTAAAGATTGATACTTCAGCTTACCTAAACTTGATTTAATCTTAGGCTCGATATTCCCTGACACAATATCCTCTTTGGTTAAAATAGGCTTTTTATGATCATCTACTACAATCATCTTTTGTCCGGTTGCATTGTGTTCTGCTAAAACACCATTATACCCCAACATACCGGTTACTTTTTCTATTTCATATTCTTCATTTATCTGCGAAAAATCACCGACTTTTTGAGCTTTTTCAATCATCGTCTGAGGGGATTTTCCCATATGTTTATTCCACATTGAAACAACCCAATCCTTACCACCTATAGAAAAGAAACCTATAATTGCTAAAGCTAATACTACAGACTTAATTAACTTTTTTAAACATCCCATATAAAAAATCCTCAGTTCATGTTATAATTCCATTATAACTATGACAAAAAATGAAATCAATAATATTAATACACAAGACTTGGATATAGAAAAGCTGACTCCTGTTATGCAACAGTATTTAAAGGTGAAAAGAGAAAATCCTGAAGCGATACTGCTGTATAGACTCGGAGATTTTTATGAAACTTTTTTTGAAGATGCTCTTATAATGGCAAAAGAACTTGAATTAACTCTTACAGGACGTGAAGCAGGTGCCACTTACGGAAGAGTTCCTTTAGCCGGAATTCCTGTTAAGTCAATAAATTCTTATTTAGAAAAACTTGTCGAAAAAAACTACAGGATTGCAATATGCGATCAACTGGAAGATCCAAAATTTGCAAAAGGACTTGTAAAACGTGGAGTTACCCGTGTAGTTACAGCAGGAACTCTTACTGAAAGTGATTTTCTCAAACAGAATTCAAACAACTATATCTGTGCCATGTTTAAAGATGAAAAAACCGGTGATTACGGCTTTGCTTATGCTGATATCTCTACCGGAGAATTCAAAGTAACTCAGGCAAATTTAAATCTATTGACAGCAGAACTTGCAAGAATATCTCCTGTCGAAATTGTTGCACCTGCAATAAATCAAAAAATTATGCCATTCCAAATTGTTCCGGAACAAAAAATAGATTTACCTGAAAATATCCAAAAGCTCTACAATTGTTCAAAAATACCTTCTAATGTTTTTGAGTTATCTTTTGCCGAAAACAATCTTAAAGCGGTATTTGAAGCATCAACATTGGAATCATTCGGATTTTCAAAATATAAACTCGGCTTTAGAGCCGGTGGAGCATTACTTGCATACATCTGGGAAACTTTAAAAGATAATATTCCAAAATTTGAAAGAATTGAAACTTATGAACTATCAGAATATATGATTTTGGACGGAAGTACAAGAAAAAATCTTGAACTTACAGAAACATTACGAGAAAAAAATAAATACGGCTCACTTCTCTGGGCTATTGATAAAACTAAAACCAATATGGGGGCAAGGCTTCTCAAAAACTGGATATGCCAGCCGCTTAAAGATGTAAAGTCCATTATGCTCAGACAAAATTGCGTTACAGAGCTTGTTAATAAAACCGAAACAAGAAAAAATATCATAGATTTATTAGAAAAAATATATGATATTCAGCGTCTTGCGACAAGAATGAGTAATGCTTCAGCATCACCCAGAGACTTCGTAAGCCTTAAAGACTCTTTAAGTGTTCTTCCAGAACTTTTGGATAATGCAAAAGAATTAAATAATAATCCATTCTCTGCAGTCGAAGAATATCGCAGCTACATAATGGATTATGCCAACTTAATCGAACGCACAATCAACGACAATCCGCCTATACTAATTAAAGAAGGAGGGATTATAAAAGAAGGTGTGAGCGGAGAGCTTGACTATTTTAGAGAACTTTTATCAGGTGGAGAAAATTGGATTAAAACTTATGAAGAAAAAGAACGTGAAAAAACCGGTATTAAAACCTTAAAAGTATCTTTTAATAAAGTTTTCGGATATTTTATCGAAGTTACGAATTCTAATTTAAGCCTTGTTCCGCCTAATTATGTGCGGAAACAGACTATTTCCAACGGGGAAAGATTTATTACGGATAAATTAAAAAAGCATGAAGATGATGTTTTATCAGCTAAATTTAAATCAACAGAATTAGAATACCGATTATTTGTTGATTTTAGAGAATATTCAAAAGAGTTTGTATCCAAAATAAGAGAAATAGCAGACTGTGTATCTAAAACGGACGTATATGCTTCACTGGCAGAAGTCGCTGTCGAAAATAACTATTGCTGTCCGGAAATTGACGAAAGCGATGAATTTGTTGTAAAAAACGGAAGGCATCCTGTTCTTGAAAAGATTTTACCGTTAGGTGAATATGTATCTAACGATTTGGAACTAAAATCAAATTCAACAGACACTACTCAGTTTATGATACTTACAGGACCTAATATGGCAGGGAAATCAACATTCATGAGGCAAAATGCACTTATTGTACTACTTGCTCAAATTGGTTCTTGGGTACCTGCGGATTATGTTAAACTCGGAGTTGTAGACAAAATATTTACCAGAGTAGGTGCCTCTGATGATTTGACGCTTGGACAATCAACATTTATGGTAGAAATGGTTGAAACTTCGTATATCCTAAACTCGGCGACTGACAGAAGTTTTATTCTGCTCGATGAAATAGGAAGAGGAACAAGCACTTACGACGGAGTTGCTATAGCATGGGCTGTTGCTGAATATATTGCTGATAAGATTAAGGCAAGATGTATATTTGCAACACACTACCATGAATTGAACGTCATGACTAAAAATTATCCGCAAATTAAAAATTACAGAATTACTGTTTCTGAAGAAGGCGGTGAAATACAATTCCTTAGAAAGATTGTACAAGGCGGAGCCAGCAAAAGCTATGGTATTCAGGTAGCGAAAATGGCAGGGCTTCCTGCGACTGTTGTCAAACGTTCTCAGTATTTGATGAGCAGAATGCAAAAAGATTATTCTAATAATCTGGCAGGACGCAAGAAATCGACAGAGACTCCTGAGGTACAAGTTCCTCAACTTAATCTATTCAATTAAACAACTGTTGCAGACATTATAGAAAAGTGATAAAATTGTTTTATGAATAAGAAGAAGAAAGTATTAATAGTTGGTTCATCTGCAAATAGCTATGATTTAGCCAGATATTTTGCGAAATCGGATTATATCGAAACTGTTTATATAGCTCCCGGCAATGAGATGTCTCAAGAATTTGCACAAAGGATTGATATAAGAGAAACAGACATATCAGGATTGCTTGAATTTGCAATTAAAAATGAGATAGATATGACTGTGGTAACTTCAGCAGAAGCAATCCGAGCAGATATTGTTTCCGACTTCAGAGATAATTCTCAGCCAATATTTGCACCAACGGCTGATGCTGCAGGTTTTGCCGTTTCCCGTGCCGTAGCAAAAAAATTCTTATATAAATTACACCTTCAAGGTGCAAAATTTGGGATATTTGATAAATTTCAGCCGGCATCAGACTATGTAAAAAATGAGAAATATCCTTTACTTATAACATCCGAATATGATACTGAAACTTCACCGAGAGCAGTTTGTGCTACAGTTTCTCAAGCCCAATCTTGTATAAGTAATATATTTTCTCAAGACGAAAAAAAAGTTGTTATTGAAGAATATTTATACGGGCATCCGTTTACCTTATACGTTGTATCAGACGGATATTCTGCACTCCCTGTAACCGTTGTAGGGGATTATAAATTCCAAAATGACGGAGATGGAGGATTATTTACGTTAGGCACAGGAGCTTATCTGCCGGATTATAAAATATCACTGGATATGGTTTCCTCAATAATGGAAAATGTTGTTACCAAAATTATGGAAAACATACAAAATCATGGCAGTTCCTACCTTGGAATACTTGGAATAGAAGGAATATTAAACAGAAACGGAGAATATTCTGTCGTAGGATTTACTCCATTTTTTAAAGACCATGATACTCAGGCTATTTTGAATTCTCTTGATATTGATTTTTATTCCGTGATAGAAGCATGCGTTAACGGCTCATTTGCAGATGATTATGAGGATATTCCTCTTAAAGATATTAGTGTAATATCCTGCGTGTTAACCGCCAGAAATAATAATTCTGTCATTACGGGACTTGAAATGGTGGATGATACAACAGACGTATCATACTTTAATAATACTAAAAACAAATATCTTGAGGTTCTTACAAATAAAGGGAGAACACTTGTTATAACACAATCTGCGGGTACACTGGCAAGAGCAAGAGAACTTTTGTATGACAATATTGAAGATATTTATTTTGACGGCATAACTTTCAGAAGAGATATTTGTGCCGAGTAATTATTTAGTTTCTTCCTCTTCTTCGTCTTCCCAGTCATATTTTTTTACTTCTTCTTTTGATGTCAGAATAAGATAACCTATAAAAAACATAATTATTCCAAAAATAATCCCAAATGTATTTGAATATCCAAGTCCTGAACCATGCGTATATTCACTAACTTTATGTTTTCTGAAATCATTAATTTTATTCACAAGATTTTTGCAATTATGATATTTTTTATAACTGCCCAAAGAGTATTCTTTATCAGAATTTAAAGCAATCTTTAAAACATAAAACTGTTTTTTCCCTCCAGAACGAGAAGGCTGCACTTGTACATCGCAAAACACTTTATCAATTTCTGACGGAGAAAATCTGTCCTCACTCAACACAATATCAAACATACCAAATTTTGACTGAACTAAACAAGCATTATAAGGATGAGAACAATAAAAATTCTCACTTATAACGGACAAGGCAAGTACAGCCATCCCAACAATCAGACATATAGTAAAACCAATATACTTACCCATTACTTGTTAGCCAGTTCTTTATACATATTCAAATACTCATCGCTGCTTTTTTTCCACGAAAAATCAGCTTCCATTGCAGATTTACGCATTGCATTAAATGTATATTTGTCCTTATACACTTCAATTGCACAATTTACAGCCTGCATCATATCAAATCCGTTATATGTCCAGAATTTAAAGCCTGTACTGTCGTTCAAAGGATAACCGACAACAGTATCTTCCAAACCTCCGGTTGCTCTGACTATCGGCAACGAACCATAACGCATTGCAATTAGCTGACTTAAACCACAAGGCTCAAATTTTGAAGGCATTAAATAAAAATCACTCGCTGCATAAATTTGATTTGCGAGTTCGCCGTTATATCCGATATATGCCCTGATATTATCAGAATTATTTGACAACCAGATTAAAAGATTTTCATAATCTTTATTTCCGCTGCCCAAGAAAATATAATCAGCATTAGTGTCTTTCATAGCATTTTCAGAATCTCTTATTAAATCAATACCTTTTTGAGGTACCAATCTTGTTATACATGCGATTAGCGGTCTGTCAGGATTATATTTAAGCCCGAATTTTTCGCAAATAGCCTTTTTGTTATCCTCTTTGTACTTTAGTGTTTTTACATCATAATTTTTCACCAGAGTTTTATCTTTTTTAGGATTAAAGGCATCATAATCAATACCGTTTAATATGCCACGCAGCTTGTATCTGGCACCCCTTAACGTATAATCCATACCCTCACCATATTCTCCTGTTAGAATTTCTCTGGCATAAGTAGGGGAAACAGCTACGATTCTGTCTGAATAATTAATGGCACCTTTCATCCAGTTAACTTTCCCGTAATGTTCGACACCCCATTCGTTATAAACGATATCTTTTCTCATATTGGCAAAATCAAGTACGTCCTCAAACCAAACACCCTGATATGCCAAATTGTGAATTTCAAATACAGTTTTTGTATGCTGCCAATATTCATCATATCGGTAATTACTGTGCAAATATACAGGTATCATTGCCGTGTGCCAGTCATTTGCATGAATAATATCAGCTTTAAAGTTTAACAATTTTGCATATTCCATAACAGCAAGTGAAAATGCAATATATCGTTCATGCTCATATCTTGGATCTAACCATTTCGGATAAACCTCTTTAAAACATGTAAAGTACCAGTCATTATGCACAAAAAATACATTTATATCTGTCCCCGG
Organism: uncultured bacterium; assembly: GCA_902777385.1. Lineage (GTDB taxonomy): Bacteria > Cyanobacteriota > Vampirovibrionia > Gastranaerophilales > Gastranaerophilaceae > UBA1221. The sequence goes on along the minus strand of CACYTP010000002.1, from coordinate 41,084 downwards.
CAATTTACACATAAACAATCTGAATTTATGTCCCTGATTACCAAATGTCAACCATAGCTCGGAATTTTCCAGTTCTTTAATGCCCCATTTTTCAGTATCAATTAACCCATGTAGCGGCGTAAATATGGCTATTTGAGCCTTTTTCTCAATATACTTTGGCAAACTGCCAACAACATCGGCTAATCCACCGGCCTTTGAAAAAGGTGCTACCTCTGCCGCAGCAAAAAGAACTTTCATATTACACTCCTTTACTGATTATCATCAGGTTGTACCGGACGGTCACTTGTTCCGGCATTATTATCTAAATCTGACATAGAACCGTTTTTAAATCCTGAACCCTGAATTGACAAATCTTCATCAGGATCAACAAGAGGTATAAAGTGTTCAGGATTAGTATCAAATTCAAATCTTATATTATGCTTATTCGCAATATAATTTGCCTGAGCAAAGCATACTTCAGAATTTTCGGTATCGCCTTTGAATCTGAGAACCTTATACATATTATACTTAAATAGCATCAATATAAATTCGTTTGAATTATCTGTTTTTTCCAACTGAATTAGTGAGTTGTTTATAATACCCTTGGTTACAATATATTTACCCTGAGCCATATTCAATTCACTCATAACATACCATGCAACATATAACAAATTATTTAAGCCGTTTTCATTAGCAGTTTTTATAATCTGATAAATTATAGAAGATGCCTTTCTAAATGAACATAATTTCAAATAAGAATACCCTATCATCAAATCAGCAAATAATTCTATTTGTGACAGATGATTTTGTTTTGCTAAAATTTTTGCCTCATAAATTTCCTCGGCAAAAACCTGATAATCATGACGGCATCTCGTAAATGCTTCTATAAAATGATATATAATAGCTGAAAATTTATTATCATCAGACAATAATGACTGATCATACTGCGGAGTTTGCCCGAACATCAAATCCTCAAGAGCTGCAAATGCATCATATCCGTGAGGAATATTTGAAAAATCAGAACGAACAATGTTCAAAAATTCTTTAACATTGCCTTTCAATTGCAAAATATTTGCTAACGCAATATATCCGATAGTATCAATTACAATTTTTTCAAACTGTGCTGTCGTCATATAATCAGGACGCATAAAATCAAGATTTTCCTGATTTACAACGTTCAAAACATTATATCCTATATCCAGACAATCTTCCCAAGCTCCAATATTAAACAGAATTTCAACATGAACTATTGTCATGAGGAAGAAATATTTATTGAAGTTTGTAGCACCAGGATCAATAGAACAATTCGGAAGCAGTGCCAAGACCTTATGCGTTAACTCAAGTGCATGTGTATAGTGTCCCGACTGCATACAGCTTTGGATAAGTTTATTACATAAATTAATTATTTTATCGGTTTCTGTTGATTTTTCCAACTGCTGTAGTGTTCTTTCGGCTATTGCAAAAGTCTTATCAGGAACAAAGTCAAACATATTCTGAGCAATATTTTCATACAACTCAAGCTTATAATTATCTATATCTTCCTGAGCCTCTTCATCTTTGTTCATCTCAAGAATTTCTAAAATTTTATCAGCACAATTCAAATATGCGTTAAAATCGCCTAATGACAAATTAATCTTTGCAAGTTTTTCCCATTCATTAAATTCAGCTTTATAATCCTGAAGCAAACCGTATAAATAAGCTTTTTCAGGACAAGGCATATTATCCGTAAACACCTTGGTAAATAATATATCGGCAATTTCTTTTAGAACAGTAGTATCTAAAGCTTCTAAAAGATTTTCTCTGAGTATATTATAATTAGGGAAATACATGCAGTTATTGTAATAATAAATATATCCCATTTCAGCCAGTTTTTCTAAAATGTCGCCCAGATTATCAAATTCCAGACTCTTGATGGTACTGTCATCAATTCTTGTACCGAGTAATACAACAGTAGCCAAGAATTTAATAGCCTGCGGATAATCCTTTAACAAGTCGATACGCCTTTTTACAAGCTTATTAAGACTTGACGGGATTATAAGAGTTTTAGGATTTACAAGTTTTATTTCCTCTTCTCCTGCCTCAAATACGCCGCTTTCAATCAGGTACTGAATTGCAATATCAAGGAACAAGATACTTCCAAACGAATACTTTGCAATTCTCTGGAAATAAAAACTATCCATAATATTCTTATAATAAGACTTATTTTCCTCAACCATTCTTTCAAAAGGAGTAGGTTTTAGAGTAATTTCGGTATAATAAGGTTTTGATAACAAGAAGTGCATATCTTTATGCAGACCAAAATCCTTGCTATACTGTACAAGATAACTGATATCAAGCTGTTCAAAAGTCTTAAATAAATATTGGAGAACATCATAAGAACTTGAGTCAATTTTATCAAAATTTTCAATGAAAATAAGGGTATTCGGAATAGCTTGCAGCAGTGTTAAAAATATATCAAAATAAGTATATCTGGTATCCTGAGGATTATCACCACGCTGCTTAAATGTAATAAGGTCTCTTATCATGCCTGTTCTGTCAATAGATGCAAACATAGAAAAATCGTTATTATTGAACAATTTTTGCGAAACAGTATATTCAAATATCGCAGATACTAAATTTCTGAAGAACGAATAAGGGGAATACTTCATCTCATCATAACAAGTAACTGTAATAATATTTGAATAAATATTTAAATCGTTAATAGCAGATAAAAGCTTAATAGAATACGGAACATACAAAGGATCCGTCCTTATAGCAACAATACCTTTTGGTATAGCCTGCATTTTACTTGCTACATGATAAAATACATCAATATTTTCAGTTCTTATAAATTCACATTTTATCTCAGAGAAGTTTATTGTTTCAATATCATATATCTCATCAGGATCAGTAGGCTTCTCGAGTTTACTTAATGCTGCACCATCTAATTTATCCTGTTCAACAAGCATATTCTGTACAAAATTAGGGATTTCAACTTCACTGGCAGCTTCATCAAGCTCATCATAATTAATTACAATTTCTTTTGTAATATCAATCTGATAGAAAGTTCTCATTTCACCATTTATTGAAATTGAACTTAACGGATCGAACGCATAATCTTTTCCGATAGCTTCTTCTACAAAGTTATCAGCAATTAACTGAAATGTTCCCATTAAACGGCCACGTTTATCAGTATCAGTCCTGCTGTTAACCATATTTACACTAAATCCTGAATCAAAATCATACGGATTATCTTCAATAGAACGCTGCATTAAAAACATATTACATCTAACGGTAGTATTCTTTTTACTCGTAAGCTTGTAATTCATTTTCGTAATGTCAGTCAATATAGCAATTGCAGCCTTTATAGCATTTCTGGTAGAAACCTTGAAAGAATAGTCCTTATCAAACCTCAGCACTATATTTTTATCAATCGTCTGTCGTCTGATTCCTGCTTCATTAGCGTGTTTCAGAATAATTTTATCCAAGTTATCCTTAAATTTGTTAAATAATTTTGTAGTACCCAATATCTGCTTAATCTCGCCCATTACAGGAAATGTGATAATCAGGCACGCAAACTGATCAGTGTTAGCTTCATTTAGTATAACACTCTGTTCTAAATCAAAAGAACATTTCTTACACTTGCCAAATTCAGTAAGATTAATTTTCCCACACTTATGACATTTTGTAAGAATTACATATCCGCACCTTTTACAGGTATTGGTCTTATTTACAGTTTTACATCTGGGACAGACAATTTTAAGCACCTTCTTACAATTCGGACAGACGGTGGCTTTATCGTCAATTTCCATTCCGCATTTAGGACATTCCATAGCTACATTATACCATGATTAATACTTTTTATATACATTCTTAACACTTAGTAATAAAAGGATAAGAATATTTATAACATATTCCTATCCTTTTATATATCAGTTATTGATAACGGATACCGGCATCCTTTATTCGCTGAAGTGCTTTTTTTATGGTTTCTGTATCTTTTGTTAAAGCAATCCTGATATAACCTTCACCGCATTTACCGTAGCCGTTTCCGGGAGGAACAACAACATTTGCCTTTTCCAGCAATTCAGTCGCGAATTCTTCACTTGACTTGCCGTTTGGCGTTGGAATCCAAACATAGAAAGTCGCTTTGGTAGGTTTTATATCCCAGCCTAATTCTTTTAAGCCTTTTTCCAAAATATCACGGCGTTCCTGATACATTCCGTTCAATTTATCAATATATGACTGATCAATTGTGAATGCCGCAGTTGCTGCTTGCTGAATAGCCTTAAATGTACCGCTGTCTATATTATTTTTAATAGTACCAAGAGCTTTTATGGCATCTTTATTACCGCATACAAAACCAACACGCCAACCGGTCATATTGTACGATTTTGAATGAGAATAAAATTCAATTGCAACATCTTTTCCGCCCTCAACTTCTAATACGGAAGGAGCCTTATACCCATCATAGGTCATTTCTGAATATGCCATATCAGAACATAATAAAATATCATACTTTTTACAAAAAGCTACAGCTTTCTTCCAAAAATCCAAATCTGCAACTGCACCTGTCGGATTATTAGGATAATTTAAAAACAATATTTTAGATTTCTTTGCAACATCTTCAGGTATCTTGTCAAAATCAGGCAAAAATCCGTTTTCTTCTAATAATGGAATATGATACGGAGTTCCACCTGCAAAGACAGTAGCATTATGATATACCGGATATCCCGGATCCGGAACCAAAGTATAGTCACCTTTATCTACATAAGCAAAGAAAACATGTGCGATTGATTCCTTTGAACCGATATTTGCAAGGACTTCCGTATCAGGATCAACATCTACTCCAAAACGATTTTTCATCCATTTGGAAGCAGCATCCCTAAACTGTTTTGTACCATTATATGGCGGATAATCATGATTCTTAGGATCATCAATAGCTCTGTGCATTTCCTCCACAACAGGTTTTAGAGTAGGTGTATCCGGATCACCTATACCAAGACTTATTATGTCTAAACCTTTCGCTCTTGCCTCCGATATTTTTCTGTCAATTTCCGCAAATAAATACGGAGGTATTTTTTCCAAACGTTCTGAAACTTTCATCAACTACTCCTTATTCAAACTTAATAATTTCACTAACTTTAATTTATATGATAACATAAAATTATGAGTATAGTAGCTGACGAAGAAAATAATTTTAAAAAAATTGATATTAACAGGAAAAATCCTGTAGTTAAACCTGAAACCATTGAGAGTGATAAGAATTTTGAAAATACTATAAGGCCGAAAAATTTTGACTCTTATATTGGACAGTCCTCACTTAAAGAAACCTTAAAAATTACAATTGCGGCAGCAAAAAAAAGAAATCAGCCGCTTGACCATTTACTGTTTTACGGTCCGCCCGGGTTAGGTAAAACTACTCTTGCCGGAGTTATTGCAGAACAAATGGGAGTTGATATAAAAATAACATCTGCACCTGCACTTGAAAGGCCCAGAGACATTATTGGAATACTGATGTCACTTAAAGGCGGAGAAGTTCTTTTTATAGACGAAATACATCGACTTAATAAGATTGCTGAAGAAATTTTATATCCTGCTATGGAAGATTTTTATCTTGATATGACAACAGGGAAAGGTCAATCCGTAAAAACACTAAGGCTTCCTATACCAAAATTCACACTTATTGGTGCCACAACAAAAGCAGGTGCGTTATCAGGACCACTAAGAGACAGATTTGGCATTATACACAGACTTGAATTTTATACGAACGAAGAATTATCAAAAGTTGTAACAAGGACTGCAGGTATACTTAATATAGAAACAGATGAAGAGGGGGCTTATGCCATTGCGTCACGTTCAAGAGGAACGCCCCGCATAGCTAACCGATTAGTTAAGCGAGTAGCAGACTTTGCTCTTGTAAAAGCGGACGGAAAAATTACAAAAAAGATTGCAAACGACGCTCTGGATACATTAAAAATTGACAAATGCGGATTAGATACAACTGACAGGAATCTGCTAATGCTCATTATTGAAAAATATAACGGAGGACCTGTTGGAATTGAAACACTTGCTGCCGCACTGGGAGAGGACGTTAGGACGCTTGAAGATGTATGTGAACCATATCTGTTACAAGCAGGTTTATTACAAAGAACACCTCGAGGGAGGATGGTTACACCTTTTGCACTTGAGCATCTTGGAATAAAAAGTTCTAACATTTCTTTTCAAGGAAATTTATTCTAAATATTAAATTTAACTTGCTATTTCTTGGCAAAATATTTGAAGAACACTGTATCATCAGGATTTAATGCCCCATAGTTACAGTAATTTGTATCCGTCTTAATAATATCATTTTCTGTTGCGACCACATATTTGCAAGGAAATTCTATTTTACCTTCAAGAGTTTTAATCTGATCTTTTATATAGTCCTCTTTTATGGGTAGAAATGTAGCCATTATACTTCTTGATATTTCTTGCAAAGGCGTAACAGCACCAATCAGCAGAGAAATCAGTAAAACTATTCTTAATATTTTATACTTTACATTTTCATCGAGTAAAAATTTTATAACCATAATCATTGTAATAAATAAAGCCGGAATTGACGCTCGCATACAAAAATCTGTGGAATCATACATAGCAATATGAGGAATAATATATAAACTTATAAAAGTTAGAATATATATAATATTTCTTCTGTATTTTTTATAAATCAACAACAAAAATATGCCGCATTCTATTAAAAAAAACAAAATCACAAACGGGGAAATTAAAATTTTCGTTCCCGCAGAAGATGTAATTACATTGGAGGAATAATAAGTATAAACAAATGGTAACAAAATTAACATTGATAAAATATTTTGAACCGAAAAAATTTTTTTGAAGATTAAATTATAATGTCTATTCTTTAAATTTTTAAAAACAAAATATACACATAGACCTGACATATAAATAGCATGCCCGATAAACGGGAACGGAGCAAAAAATAAGCTTAGCACACCCCAAAAAGCAAAATTTTGCAGTGCAAAAGGCTTTTTATATATAAGAAGAGTTATTAACCAGGTCGTAATACACTGATTATATACCCAGAACATTAGTGTCGTATTACTGCTAAACTGTAGTCCGGGATAATGCCACTCTATATGAGTACCCAAAGTTACTTGATTGCCCATGAGAAACGACAAAATAATATCCATGCCGGAAAACAAACACATTACGCAAAGAATTAACAGTAATTTCCAAATATTCTTTGGCTTTGCAATTTCTGTCAAATTCAGAGCCACAAGTATAATACCAAATAAGCAGTACAAATAATTAGCAAAATTTCCAACGCTAAAGGCATATTCTGTGTTTTTTGTAACGAAATAAAACAGCTTACCAATTATTGCTGACGGCAGCATTATGCCTGAATAGTAAACAAGTGCAGTTCCATTGTCATATCTGACAGGTAATGAATAATTTATCAAATCATGCAGTATGGCATTTCGCATGTGCCAGTCCGTATTCTGGTAAAAATATCCGCCTATACCTGATAAAAACACCCATAATGCAGATATAAAAAAAATTAGTAGTAAAGACTTTTTTTCAAGCTTAAAATGAGTATTTCCGGAGCTTTTAAAAATTAAATATAATATAACACTTACAGCCAAAACGCCTGATATCATAGCAACAGAATTCAAGTAGAAACTCAAAAATAAGATTAAGGGAACACACAAATATATAATGGTAATCTTATTTAGTCCTGATATATTCAACTTACAAAATTCTCTCTTCATGATACTATGTGTTATAGATTAACATTTATAACAGAGGGTTTCAACTTGTTAAAAAAATTATTACAATTTATGTTTTGTCTGATAATTGCAACAGTATCAATGTTAATATACACATACATTTATAAAAGCACTCAACCGGAGGGAGTATTCTTTTTTAATGCATTCATTATTGCTCTACTGGGTGGAATAACAGGAACAATAATATGGACAATAAAAAATAAAGATTTATTTGAAAATTTTTTAATATTTCTAGTATTCTCGATGTTTAATACATTATTTATATACTTCGGACCGGTAACTTTAGACAGAAGCTTATCTTCATTTATTTATTTTTATTCTGTACAGTATGGCTCTGTATCAAAGGATATATTTGATGATACATATTTTGAACCTTATGTACAAAGACGGTTTACTGACGGTGCAAAAATCGGGTATCTAAAATGTGATGATGTAAATTGTTATCCAACTTTAAAAACAAAAATAACCTATACTATTTTATACCCTCTTGGAAAACTGACGAATACAACACAAGACTACGAAAACTTTAAAAAATTCTATAACAAAAAATATAATGTTTCTTGCCCAAATAACAAGAATAATATAGAATAGATATATGTTTAAGTATTATGGGAAATATGTGCCATATTTATTTCTTTTACCGGCTGCGGTAATATTGTTGGTGTTCTTTTTTATACCGTTTTTTCAGACAGTATGGCTTAGCTTCTTTGATTATTCATCAAGTATATATATCCCAAATCCGGCAGGACTTGATAATTACATAAAATTATTTCACAGTCCGATATTCTATAAAGTCATGTGGAATACATTTTTATATTTATTTATTGCAGTTCCAATACTCGCAATATTCCCTTTATTCATAGCTATATTAATAAACCAAAAAATCAGGGGAGTTACTCTATATAAAATTCTGATTTATTTGCCCGTAATTGTATCAATAGTTGTTGCGGCAATAGCTTTTAAGTGGCTATATGCAGATCAGGGGATTCTTAATTATATAGTTACAAAATTCGGTTTTCAACCAATCGGATGGCTTACAGACCCTAATTGGGCATTACTGTCAGTAGTTATCGTAACTATTTGGAAGGGGATAGGATATTACATGATAATATATCTGGCGGCATTAATGAGCGTTCCGAAAGAATTATATGAAGCATGCGATATTGACGGGGCAAGCTTTTTAAGAAAACATTTGACTGTCACAATACCACATATAATGCCAACTATAGCCCTTGTAACCACAATTAGTGCAATATCTGCAATGAAAGTATTTGCGGAAATATACGTTATGACAAAGGGTGGACCGCTAAATTCAAGTAAAACCATAGTATATTATATCTACGAAAGAGCATTTGAAAATCTGGACTTAGGTTATGCTTCTGCCATGGCAGTAGTTCTGCTGATAATTGTTATGATTTTTTCTTTGATAAATATATTTTGTTTCGAAAGGAAAAAGTATGATTTGTAAGGATATTATGAATAAAGTAAAATTTAATAAAATTGCAACTCACGCAATACTTATTTTCGTATCATTATTATCCGTATTTCCTTTTATATGGCTTATATCGACTTCCTTAAAAGGAAACAGTGAAAATATCTTTGCATACCCACCAACTATAATTCCACAAGACTTCACTTTTGCAAATTATACCGGTGTTTGGGATAAAGTTGATTTTATAGGATACTTTATAAACAGCATGATTGTTGCAGGAGGTACGGTCTTTCTAAATCTAATATTATCAGCTATGGCAGGATACCCTCTGGCAAGAATGCAATTTAAAGGAAAACATTTTGCATTTTTTTCAATACTGGCAACAATAATGATACCGTTTCAGGCAATAATGCTTCCGGTATATCTGATTACTTTAAAGCTACATCTTGTAGATAATTACGGGGAAATAGCCGGTTTTACGGGATTGATACTTCCGTTTGCTGTATCTGCATTTGGTATATTTTTAATGCGTCAGGCTTTTTTGGGAATTCCTAAAGAAATGGAGGAGGCTGCAATAGTTGACGGTTGTAACGTATGGCAACTGTTTTGGAAAGTTCTGCTTCCTATGGTAAAACCATCTCTGGCTGTACTGGCAATCTTTACGTTCATCGGTTCATGGGGCGAATTTCTTTGGCCAAGTATTGTACTGACCAAAGAAAGTATGTACACTCTTCCTGTGGGAGTAAATAATTTACAGGGAATGTTCAGTTCGAATTGGAGATTTATAGCAGCAGGTTCAATTTTATCAACAATTCCAATTCTTATATTTTTCTTATGTATGCAAAGATATTTTATTTCGGGAGAAAATGAAGGTGCGGTAAAAGGTTAATTTTTAGAATCACCTATTTCAGAGACATCAGTTCCTCCAGTATCAATATTATTTTCATCTCTGAATATCGTTTTACCTGCACAAGTTTGCATCTCTTTATACATTATTTTGTCAAGATCATCGGATGCCACTACTTTTCCGTTTACATATTTTATATGACTAAGTGCGTCTTCAGTGTCTTTACCAAATTCTTCTGACATATATTTGCGACCGTCATCATCTCTCAACACATTTCGGGTAACATCATTCATTATTACAAACACATAACGTGATTGATTAGTTTCTCCATCATCGTTTCTTACAAGTAAATTTGCTTTCTGCAATTCTTTTAAAGCTTCCCTATAATATTTTAAATGACTGAGCAATACTGCGAGATTATAATGTGCCTCGTAACTTAATGGTGCTAACTCAATAGCTTTGCAATAAGTAAGTCCTGCCAGATTATAATCTCCGTTCAAATGATATGCAAGAGCTAAATTATACCTTGCATCATAATCATTTTTAAGAATTTTAACAGCTTCTTCGTATGATTTTATAGCCTGAAGTAAATATGCCTGCTTTTCAGTATACTTGTTATCCAAATATGTTGACTTTTGTCTATATGCAACACCCTTATTATAATAAGCCAACCCCATATTAGTTTTATAACTTTTCAAATTACTGAATACAAAAGGTATATACACCAACTTACGTCTTATACCAATAATCTTATCATATTGAGCAATAGCACCATCAAAATCTCCGAGCTTTTCTGATGCAACTATACCGTAATTCATTCTTGCAAGAACATAATTAGGGTTGTACTTGATAGCCTGAGTGTATGCATCAATAGCAGAATAATAATCCTCATAAGCAACATAAAGATTACCTAAATTAAACCACGCACCATAATGTTCAGGATATAATTCCAAACCTTTTTTATATAAATCTATTGCTTTTTGGAAGTTTGTTTTTCTTAAATACTTGTCACCTTGAGCAACCCAATACATACCCTGAACTTTATTCCACTGTTTTTGATACCATTTAGGAAATACAAAAATTGATGCGATAAATGCAACAATCAACAAAAACTTAAATAACCTTTTAAAAAATATTTTAGCCACAAATACTCTCCAAATTGTATTATATACATATATTACGCAACAATCAATACGCCAGATGAAGTAGGAAAATATTAAGTTTTATTAACAAAAAAAATATTACACGCAATTTGAGAGCAGCATTTTTTTTTATATAAGTAAGGTAGGTTAGTAAAATTTAATTTGGAGGTTAGGTTATGGATCCTTTATTAGTGCAAGGACTGGGTGCGTATGGAAGTACCGGTTCATCTGCGGCAGCTGCAACGATGACAGGGGTTGATTCGCTGCCTGCAATCACAAACACAAACGATATGTTAATGTTTCCTTTCTTAAATAATTACAGAGCTCAACTTGATTCATACGATGCAACCAGTGGTAATCTGGATTATACATATCCGGGATATCCGGGGGTTGCTCCCATTGATACATCAAAGATGTACGAACAAATGCAGAGAACTCAAGAACAAATGATGGATTTCAATATGCAGCAGCAGCAAAGATACCGTTATAACAATGCAGAATTATCAGCACCGGTTAACAGACTTGCATTAGCTGCAACTACATTACAGTCAAAAATTGTGGAAAACGAACAGGATCAGGTTGAAGGTGCTTTACAGGCATTTGTACAAGCATACAGACAAGCTTATGATCCAAACGGTGTTATGGATAATGATACAGCTTTAGCTAACGCAGTTACCGAATATCAAAGATTAACAGGGAAATCATTAATGGCAGATTTGAAAGATAACGGTTCAAGTGCGTTTATGTCAGGATTTGTACGTTCGGCAACATTCGGTTTATTCGGTGACAGAACGACTGTAGCTGAAAATATTTCCAAGATTACAGGACAACCTGTATCAGAAACATCACAAAAGTGGCATACAGTAGGTAGAATTGCAGGTAAGGCTGCTACTTGTGCGGCTACAGGTGCAGCTATTGGAACAGCTTGCGGATTTCCGGGCGTTGGAACAATTGTAGGTGGCATACTGGGCGGTATCTGGGGCTTCCTATCTTAATAAAAGTTTCTTAAGTAGTGTGTTTTATTTAAAGAAAAGTGAATGTGTGTATTTGGGTTAGCAGCTAATGTTAACCCTTTTTATTACAATAAAAAAACTCTGCTGAAAAAGGCACGCAGCAGAGTAACTATAAAAGAGACATTACTGACATTATTAACCGTATTTTTAAGTTGTCAAATTTTGAATATTTATTCTATAATATTAATATGAAGAAATTATTGGTTATATTATTGGCAATATTAATATCCGGACATTTAGCAATTGCAGAGGAGTCAACTGACATTGATATGCAAGCAAATTCTTTGTATGCAGCAAACAGGCTGGAGGATGCCTATAATATTCTTGTTAGTATTCCACAGTATAAAAGAACTCCAGAGCAAATGCTGTTAATGGGTAATATCATGATGGATTATGGCAGAATGGAGGATGCAGAGTTCATGTATAATTCTGCACTCGGACTTAACCCAAGATTTTATAAGGCTCATTATAATCTTGGCAACATATATCTTCAACAAGATAAACCTAATATGGCTATAAACAGCTACAAACTGGCAATTAGATATAAGCGAGAGTTTGCACCGGCTCATTATAATTTAGGTTGTGCTTACCTAAAACAGGGAGAATTAAAAAAAGCAAAAAATGCATTCCATGACGCAATATTCTACAAGCCAAATGTTGCAGATTACCACTACAATCTTGCTTATGTATATAAAAAACTCGGAAAAGATAAAAATGCAAAATTGTATCTTGACTACTACAATAAAATAGAAAACAATTACTAGGGAATATATATGGCTGACAACTACAAAGGTGTAATATTCGACTTTAACGGTACATTATTTTTCGATTCAAAAATGCACCTTGAAGCGTGGCGAAAATTCTCCGCAAAATTAAGAGGAACTCCATTTTCGGATGATGAAATGCGAGAACACATGTTTGGCAGAACCAATTTGGATATAATAACATACGCCATCGGAAAAGTCCCAACACCTGAAATTGTAGAGAAGTATGCTGATGAAAAAGAGAGCCTATATAGAGATGAATGCCGGCAAATGGGTGATAAATGCAAGCTTGCACCTTTTGCAATTGAATTTTTAAACTATTTAAAAGAGAAAAATATAAAACGAACAATAGCAACAATGTCAGGCAAAGACAATGTAGATTTTTTTATAGAATGGTTCAGACTTGAGAACTGGTTTGATACAGACAGAATTGTCTATGACGATGGAAACATAAAAGGGAAACCTGAGCCGGATATATATATATCTGCAGCAAACAAATTAGGACTAAACCCACAAGATTGTGTTGTAATAGAAGATGCTATATCGGGAATCAAATCAGCTGCATCTGCAGGAATAGGTAAAATTGTCGCTATAGCTTCAATGGAAGATACCTCTCTATATAAAAATATTTCTGCAGTAGACATGATAATAAAAGATTTTAGAGATTTTGAGGGGATTATACAACGAAATTCATAAGTTCTTTTTTATCATCTTCCAAGGTATTTCCTGAGCCATAATCTGCATAACCTTTTGAAATAAGATTTCCGGCTTCATCATAAACATTGGTATAGCACATATTTTCATCATGCCCGTGTTCTACAACATTTTCCTTTGAAGAAGAAGTTTTATCATAAGGTAACAAATCATGGAAACCAAGCCCTCCACCATCGCCTGTAGGGATAATCCCTTCGCCGTATGTAATTTCATTTAATACCAAGCCTGAGAAGATAGTATCAACAGCACTTTGAGCTTTTGTTGACCATCCGTCATAAATAACTTTATCTCTTAAATCGTCTTCTAATAATTCACAAGTGTTATAAGTAACAGCCTCATTACCTATGTGAGTAGAATGGATAAATTCATGAGCGAGAACAGATGCTAAGTATGTCTGTGTATAGTTGAAATATACATCATCAGAAGCCATTATAATTTCACCAAAAGCTTTGTTAATAGCCTGCTGCTGTCCGATAGCATCAAGTGTTTCATCCATAACATAGTCAAATTTACCAGCGTTTATAGCAGAAACTAATTGAGCTTCGCCAACATATTTTCTTTCCGGCATGAATACTTTTGCATTCAAAAGTATATTTCTGTCCATGTGTTGAATAGCCGCATTATTATCATTAGCATGATCAGTAGGATTTAAATATTCTCCTGTGTAATAGCTGTTTGAATAAGCACCGAGTACAATATAATCATCTGTTGAATTTGCCTTAAAGTATTCATCATTACCAAACCCTACAGGGAAATCGCAATTTTCAATGGCTTTTCTTAAACGAAGAAGGAATGATAATTTTACTTCTGAATCACCTCTTGATTTACCTTCCGCAACTCTTTCTTCATAGTTATTAATGTAATCATCAAGCCATTCAGCAAGTTTTTCAATCGCTCCCTCAATAATTTTCTTTTGTTCACCTTCTGAATATTTTTCACTTAAACTGATATTTTTAATTAAATTGTTAGTATTAGTTTGCGTTTTTAATCTGTTTGAACCTGATACTGCATTCATTTGATAACGTTCAAAATCTATAACTTTTGCCGTGAATTTACCGATATTATCAGCAGAGAACTCGGTTGAAGCAGAAGTATTTTCGCTTATTAAGTTATTAATAGTATCCTGTTCAGCCTGTAGTCTTGATGTTTCTGCTTCAACTTCGCCGGAAACAACCTGATCAGCATAAACAAGACCTTCTAATTTTGAAAAATCAAATTTATTTGTTATGGATAAGAATGATGGGCCATGAGCATGTTCTGCGTTTGTAAATGTAGAAATTTGAGGAAGTGAAGTTTGATTTCCATTTTCATCAAGATACAAATATTCATTTTCATGAACATGACCTTCGCAATTTCTATAAACTTGTATTCTGTTATTGATTTCTGTCATCTTATTTCTTACCCGAATGTTTTAAATGATCTTTCAACGTTTTTACTTAATACGGTTTTAATACTTTCTTCTTCTGCTAAACAAGCATTATATTCAGTATCAATCTTCTTTTGATCCATCTCATAACGTTTGTCCTGAAGTTGAATTTCCTGCATATCTCTGTTGTATTCAGCTTCAGCTTTATCAATCAAATCGCTCTGAGCTTCATCAGTAATGATTGAACAGCAGCTCAATGAAATTGTATTGTAATATACACCATTTAACAAAAGTGTTTGTGTTGTTGATTTATCCGCCGGTTTTACAAGAGTATAAGCCCCGCTTCTTAACCCTTCTTCAAGTTGTAATGATGTCATCTTGAAATCAGGGTCCAAAACCAATTCATTTCTGTATTTATCAACTTCAATGTAAGTCTTTTTGTATTGATATCCGATAGGTTCAGCGTCCGTATCAGGAACCTGTTTAGTACCTGTTTTGGATAAACCGTCAGCCTGAATAGCTGTTAAGTTTAGTACAGGGATACCATTATTAATTGCAGAAGGTTGATCCTGATCATTATATCCTGCCGCACCTGCATTTAACCATGTATAAACAGAAGAACCATCGGACAATGTAGTAGTCTGATCTGCAAGTGTAGGCGGCTGGACTCTTGAACCGTTTGCAAAACTTGGGTTCACTTGGCTTTCCCAGTATAAGACATCATTATTATTTCTTGTATCCAAGGCAATCATATTTGTTACATTAGATTCAATTACCGGTCCCCAGTTAGCCAAATCTGTACCGTTTATTGCATTACCGTTTGCGGTAATGATACTGCCCATTGACAAACAATTCTTTATAATTGCTTCATAAGTATCATCACCTATGAATGCGTTTATTGAATTTGAATAATTAGTGCTTGCACTCAATCTGACATTTACATCAGAGTAGCAATTTTCAATAACATTTGAAGCATTACCATATTCAGAATTTACATTCGCACCAATAAAGCCACCGATATATCCGAAACTTTCATCAGCGTATGGCACATAAATCTGACCCTGAACAGAAGAGTTTTTAACTGAACCGCCATTGTATCCGACGATACCGCCAATACCTGCTCTTTCTGAATCAAAACCTTCTTCATAAGATTGATTTTTTAAATTACAAGTGATATTTAAATCAGTTACGTTACAATTTTCAATAAGCCCACCTTCTCCAAGGTATCCTGCAATTGCACCCATAGTATCAGTTTCAGCCTGAATTGTTGCTCCTTTTATGTTGACATTCTTAACTACGCCGTAAACATCTCTGAACAAGCCCTGAGAACCGCTCAATCCTGTCAAAGTAACGCCGTTACCGTCAAATATACCCTGGAAGAACGGAATACCCGTACTCTTGTAAGTAGACATATTGACAGTATCAACATCAAATGCATAATTTTGTTGTAAAGCATTATCTAAAACGCCTGATGTTGCTTCTTTTTGCAAAGTTTCATAAACTTTATTAAAGCCCGCCTGAGATTTTATAACAATAGCGTTAATTTCCTGATCCTGTCCATTAATTCTTGTTGTATAAGATTGAACTTCAAGATCATTTGCAGATAAACCCATATTGCTGACTATTGCCTGCATCTTACCTGCATCACCAACAGCCGTAGCTGATGGGGCAGAAAAGCCTTCTGTTTCAATTTCTTTTGTAGGATAAATAGGTTTTGTATAATCAGGTTCAGCCGGACCTTCGATTAATTCTTTTTCGCCGGTTGGGATTCTTTCCCATTTATAACCCAAAATTTTACTGCCATCGGAAACTTTATAACCATTCGCAGCAAGATTTTCAAGAGTAATAAATTCACTTGTATTAACAGAACCGTCTGTTGCAAATATATTGCTGTTCAACATTAATCTGCTTGAATTTAATGCTCTGATATACTTATCCTGAATAGCCTGAGTATCAAGAGCTAATCTTGCTTTTGCATCAGAAACATTTTGCCCTTTTAATGACAAATTATTCAATTGTGCCGTAAGATAAAGTAATCTTGCCTGTGATGCTGACATTCCCATAATTGCATTCCTTTTATTATTTCCTTAATCTCGTTTACGGCATATTTATAGGAATACTTTAACTTTTAGAGGACAATTGTTAACAATTTGTAACATATATCAAACAAGACTAATCTAATTTTATAGCACCCTGTCTGAAAATTTTTATTTCATCATCAAAAATACCGGCAACAGTTGATTCCAGGCCTTCTGCTTCGTATCCGTAATCAGGAATAACAATATCCGCAAGCCCGCTCATGTTTTCCAAAGCCTGTTCATAGGTCTTTGCAGATGGTTGATGGGACAAATTTGCACTGGTAGTAGCTAAAACTTTACCTGAAATATTCTCACAAATTTCTTTAAACGTAGGATTATTGGGTACCCTTATCCCTACGGTATCCAGATTTGAAGTTATATAATAAGGTGTTTTTGAAGATTTTTCAAGCACAAGAGTTAAAGCTCCCGGAAAATATTTTTTTATCAACTTTGATGCAGACTTACTCAATGGCTGCTTAACATAATCCAACAGATTATATGCCTCAGAGGACATTAAAATCAGGGGCTTTTGAGCTTCTCTATGTTTTATTTCATATATTTTTTTTACAGCCTTTTCAGATGAAGGTAAGCACCCCAACCCCCATACAGTATCCGTTACATAAGCAATAACGCCATCATTATCAAGTATATTTTTAATTTCCTCTATATTTTCTATCATCTTAATTTTAATTTTCCTTTTAATCTTTCAGCCAATTCACCTGCATATTCCATCTTAAACATTAAATTTAAAGGGATATACACCCCTATACAAACTAAACATACAAACAATATTTTACCGCATAAATATAACAACCCCTGCAACCCGACAATTTTATCGTATGCAAAAGCCGCAAAGTAGCAAATCACACAGGTAATACATCCTGCAACAATCATTTTTAGAAGATTTAAAAATAATGATTTATAATCCATCTTAATTTTTCTGTTTATTAAAACTCCCAAAACAACAGCATTGAACAGTGTAACCAAAGAGGTTGAAAGAGTAATTCCTCCAATCCCCCAACCGAGTTTAGATATTAAAAGCCAGTTTATAATAAACTTTAAGACAATTGACGAAAAAGCAACAACAAAAGGAGTAGCACTATCATTAAATGAGTAGTATACCCTTGTTATAGAATCTCTGAACACATAAGGCAATATTGATACTGATAAAAACCAGAGTGCCTCTGTAACCATAAAAGTTGCATTCGAATCAAATGCACCTCTTTCAAAAACCAATCTTACACTATCCAACCCCACTACCATAATCCCGATAATAATTGGTATTGCCGCAAAGAATAAAACTCCAACACCCTTATTGAAATACGAACGAATGCCGTCATAATCTTTATCACCGACTAATTTTGCAAAAATTGGGAATAATGGAACCAAAAACGCAGTAACCAAAATTCCTACAGGAAACTGGAAAACTCTGTTTGCATAACCAACAGCTGTCCAAGCCCCCTCGGAGATAGAGGATGTGAAAAACATATCTACATATATATGAATTTGTCCGACAGTTGAACTCAAAATTGCAGGGAATAACAATTCTCCGATTTCTTTGAAATGCGGATTATTTGCTATTTGTAAATTCGGTTTTAGACGATAACCAAGTTTTCTTATATTCGGATACTGGATTACAAGCTGAAAAACAGCCCCGACAGTAGTCGCCCAAGCAAGAGCATAACCCTTGCAGTCATTTGGTGCTGCGGCTACGCATATAGCAATAATTGCAACACTCATTATAATTGGTGATAAATTAGGCAGCATGAACTGCTTGTAAATAATCAATATGCCGTAATAAATTCCGACAATTCCTCCAATGACAAGTAACGGAGTCATAATTTTTAAATGCACAGCTGCCAGCTGCACCATTTCAGCAGAACCTCCGGAAATAATTATCTGCATAATTTGACGAGGAAAAATATAAATCAAAACAGACAACAATAAAAAGGATATTATCGTAACTGTCATAAAAGTCGAATACAACTTATTTACTTCCTCAGATGGCTTCTCATTTATTGATGGAATTAATTTTGAAAATATTGCAACAGTAGCACTATGAAAAGGTCCTCCGACACCGCCAAGCAATATTAACGATAAAGCAGGTATCTGATATGCATAATAATAAGCATCAGAAACCATATTTGCACCATAATAATTTGCAATAACAATATCTCTTATAAATCCGATAAGCTTGCTCACAATGGTAACAACCGCAATAAGCCATGCTGCTCTTAGAACACTTGTAGTCTTGTTTTCATTATTCCCAGATATTGTTTCTGCCATCATTTCCCACCAATTCTACAAATAATCGTACGGCTTTTCTGCCGTTTTCACCATCAGGATAACTGTATGTAATAACATTTTTACCTTGATTTATATAACTTGAAATATCAATTTTTGAACATCTGTTACCGCCAAAAATACTTGTAGGAAGTTTAAATGAATATTCTGAACCGTTAATATTCACATTAATAGAACTTAGTTGAAACTTATTATCAACAACTAATTCCGCATTCTGCTTATTTGCATAAAATGTTTGAGTAACAGAACGCTGATTACCTTCAGATGACACTATAACAGGCATTGTACCTATCACGATACCTGAATAATAATGCTGCAAAATTTTATCAAAAGACAGATGCAATTCGGATCCCATAAATCCTGCCCCGAATTGGCTCAAACCAACTCCGTGACCAAATCCGCCACCAAAAGCATTAACTGAAACTAAATCTCCGTAATCATCCTGTATATTTTCAAAAACTACATTCGCACTCGGCAAAGCCTTGCCGTCTTTTGTTAACAAGCGTCTTATCACCAATTCTTTAAAAACTTTAATCGTCTGCGACTTGGTTATAATCTCTAATTCAACGATTTTTCCTGATTCACCTCGTTTAATTACTTTTAATTCAAGCAAATCATCCAACTTATCACCTTTTTCAAACTTAGGCTTTACGAATCCCGTTGAAGACTGTGCAGGTAAATTTGTTTCTAAAACCTGCCTTAATTCATCCGCTGTCCACGTTCTTGTCCACCTGAAATATGGAGAACGGATATCATAAGCATCAGGTTTGGATTTATAAAACGCAACGGCATCTTCTTCAGATTTTAAGGACTTTTGAGACAGAATATCAGGTTTAGCTTTCAAATATGGCTTTTCTGCCGCCGGAAAATGTCCTGTTTGAGGATCTGAAAAAGCATGTGAATAACTTTCAGTGTATCCCCCTGCCGTAGAAGAATACAGAGCAAGTATCAAATCCCAGTCATATAGGGCAACAAGCCCCTCTGTCTGAGCTACAGCTTTGTCTGACAATGATTTTTCCGTACCGACACCGAAATAGACCTGACTTGCTACAGAATCTACAACATCATAATTTGCTGAAGATTTTGTTCTTGGTGCTAAAACATAATTTCTTGCCGCAATTGTTTGAGCCTTCAAAGCTTCCAGCCCGAAATTTACGGGCATTTCATTTGGAACAACACCTCTTAAATACCATTCAACAGGGAGTTTATTTACGAGGTTAAATTGATTACCGCTTGGAGACTTCATTATTTCAAAATATCCGCGATACAATGCCGCACTGCCTGCTCTTTTCAAGTTTTTTACTCCAAGGTATCCGCCTGACTGCACCGTAAATTTTATGATACCCGTAAGATTACCCAATTCTGAGCCGTTATCATAAGATAACGTATAAGAATTATCAGGATTTACCGTAACATTAATATTTGTATTTGCAGGAATTTTCTTTAATTCTATTCCGTCTGAATAAATAGTAATAGGCAAAGTCCCGTATATACCTATGTTTTTATATACATAACTGCTAAAAGACTGATTTCCAATACCTACTCGAACAATTTGAGATTGAGCAGAGGCATTTTTGGGTATCTGTTGTGCAACCGGAGTATCAGGCACTCTTGACTCCTCAGCAGCCTTTAGCGTATTCAGAGGAATACTTGGCGAAAATGCCAACGCAGCACAACCAAATACCAACATCCCTAAAAATGATAATAATAATTTAAAAATCCTCATAAAATCATTATATGACAAATATTAAAAACATTATCTTTTGTAACAAAACGAAATAAAATATAGCAAAAAATAAATTTTAGTCATTTAATATCATCAAGGAATTAATCTTAAGGAGTATAAAATATGGCAATAGACAGAATAGGCAGCAATCCTGTATCATTCAGGGGTTTCTATGCTGATGCAAAAGGTTCATTTAATTTAGCTGCAGAATTTGTCGGCAAACCTGAATTAGAGAGAAAATTTATGCAAAATATTTTCAAACCGTTGTCTGAAACGAAATTATACGATGTTATTATACATGGAGGTACTCCTGCAATAACCACGAAAGATGGACGAAACATAATGAGTGTTTTACTTCCGGGTTCATCTGCAGACCATACAATAGGACTGGTATGGGATAACGCATTATCTTCAAGAGTCAGTCTGAGAAGAAATTCTGCGGTTATTCCAACTTCGAACTTCGCAAATGACGGCTATCTGTTACATATAATTGAAGCCGCAAAGAATATCGTTATAGACAGAGAAGCTATGGTTTCAAAAGGTGCAGTAGAAGCATACTCAAGTATTGCAACTGAAACCGTTGAACAAAAAGCAGCCAGATTTGAAAATATATTTAACTATAACGGCTAAAACGAATATTTGTGCAAAGAGATTAGAAATTTCAACCCACAATTTGCATATATCAGTCTTATTTTGCTTCAACAGACGTTCCGTCTTTTGTATCCTTTAGGACGATACCGCATTCATCTAACGTAATTCTTATATCATCAGCGACAGCCCAATTCTTTTCAGCTCTTGCAGTCTTTCTGAATTCAATAAGTTCATCCATATTTGAGAAATCCTTACCTAATTTTGCTGAAACCTTATTTAACGCATCAGATATCTCATCAGCAGATAACTCAGGTTTATCAAAAGTAAAACCTAACGCAGAAGCAAGCTTATATAAAATTGTATAAGCACCCTCAACATCCTTGTTTGCCTGATTTGTCAGTTCAAATAATACCGCCAAAGCCTTTGATGTATTCAAATCATCATCCATGGCATCTACAAACTGTTTATAAGCTTCGGTTGTACTTATGTCCAAATTTTCATCAATCTGAGTTCTTTTGGCATTAAGCATTCTTTTTACCCCTGCCTGTGCTGATGATAATGCTTCATCAGAAAATTCTACAGGCATCCTGTAATGATTTGTAAGGATGAAAAATCTGATAGTATTTGAATCATATTTTTTCAATAAATCATCAATAGTCAAGAAATTTCCAAGCGATTTTGACATTTTTTCTTTATTAATAGTCACAAAACCGTTATGCAGCCAATAGTTAACAAATTTGCAGCCATTCGCACATTCTGACTGAGCTATTTCATTTTCGTGATGCGGAAATATCAAATCAGCACCGCCTGCATGAATATCAATTGTTTTGCCCAAATATT
This sequence comes from uncultured bacterium, assembly GCA_902777385.1. Lineage (GTDB taxonomy): Bacteria > Cyanobacteriota > Vampirovibrionia > Gastranaerophilales > Gastranaerophilaceae > UBA1221. The sequence continues at coordinate 18,519 of CACYTP010000002.1, read as the reverse complement.
TTCTGCTCATAGCGGAACATTCAATATGCCAGCCCGGACGACCAACACCCCAAGGAGATTTATATCCAAACTTTTCATCACGCTTCCATAGTGCAAAATCTAACGGATCTTCTTTTTGTTCTCCTACTTCAATTCTTGCACCGCTCTCCAACTGGTCAATCGGCTGTTTTGAAAGATATCCGTAGTTCGGGAATTTTTTAACTCTAAAATATACATCCCCGTTAGCTTCATAAGCGTAACCTTTTTCAATAAGGGTTTTTACAATAGAAATCATTTCTCCCAGAGTTTTGGTTGCAAAGGGTTCTATATCAGGTTTTAGAGTATTTAAAGCACTCATTGAATTTGCAAACTGTTTATACCAATATTGAGAAACCTCTTCCGGAGTTTTACCTTCTTTTTCGGCTTTTTTAAGGATTTTATCATCAACATCCGTAACATTACGGCAATATGTAACGTCATATCCCTTAAATTTAAGATATCTGTATAATACATCCCATGTTATATAACATCTTGCATGACCTAAATGTGCATAATCATATACTGTTGGTCCGCATACATACATTTTAACTTTATTATCTTCAATTGGAGAAAACTCCTCTACTTTATTTGTGTAAGAATTATGTAATTTCATAAAATATCCCTCTTTTCAGAGATAATTCTACAACAAATAAAATTTTTTGTCATTAAAAAAGGCTCCAACGAGGGAGCCTTGCAGTTACTTTCCAAGAAATTCAAATATATCCGAATCCGACACAGCACGGCTGTATCCGGCAATATTATTTCCATGATTTCGTTGATTTCTCACGTCTCTTGCTTCCATTTCGTCCATACGACGTTCAAACCATCCGATATCCGAGAATTTAATCTCAATTGACCCTTGAATAACATCCTTATCGCTTATTTTTCCTTTATCTGGATTAGATTTACTCAAAGCTTTTGGAGGAATACCAAGCATTTCTCTCAGCTTGCCATAAGTAAGTTTTCCGTCACCTTTTAGCTTAAAATAATCTTCACCGACAAATACATGATACCAGTTATCGTGAAGTTCTAATTTATCTTTTAATTCTTTCAAAGAATCTTCAACTTTTTCTCTCGTTTGCTGACGCCTAAGAGCATTATCGTTATCAATTTCACTGCCAAAATCTAAGTTTTTAAAATCAGAAGATGATTTTGCAACTGAACTTGCCGAATGCATTGCACTTGTAGCTGAAACCGCTTCAATACCATTAATTTCCATATCAATATCCTCACATTTATATCAATTGTATATAAATAATAAGTATTTAAACTTAAAAAAATTGCGTTAATGTTAAATTGTATTAAGTTATAACAAATCAAATATTTTAAATACTGGCTTAACAAGACTGTCCACAGAGACATTTTCATCAAGTTCCAAGGTAACTGTAGGGATATTGCGTTCTACTCCGCAATAAGTTCCAAAACTTCCCGGGGTAGGGTAACCAATACTTGGTTCTACAGGATAACCGATTATATCGGAGATTTTTTGCGAAATATCTTCTGCCGGTCCGTCAAAATTAACAATCTTATACGGGGCATGCAGCGTCAGAATAAGATTAGGCTTATATTCTTCTATAATCTCAACAAGAAATCTTGTCTCAATTTCACTTGCAGGAGAATTGCCGCAAAAATAATTTAAAGGATTATCCCCTGCAGCACTCGTATCTTCACCCCAATTTTTTGTGGGGAAGTTACGATTCAAATCAACCCCGTTTGAATTTGTCCTTTGATTTAACTGCATTCCGTCAGGATTTAAACATGGAATAAATAACTTATTTTTTGAAGAATATTCTGATAAATATTTATCAATTAAAAATTTACCTTGCGGCTCATCACCGTGAAAAACTCCTATAATTAAGGTCGGCTTTACCAATTCATCATCAGAACAAGATAACAAATCTACACTATTATTTAATACCGTTTTAACAGATTTTAGAACTTTGAAACTCATCTATTCCTCAAATAAAGCATTTATAAAATCTTCCGGATTAAAAGACTTTAAGTCTTCCATTTTTTCTCCGACACCGATAAGTTTTACGGGAAGTTTCATTTCTTTGGCAATAGCCAGAACAATAGCACCTTTAGCAGACCCGTCAAGTTTTGTCAATGCAACTGAAGTAACATTCACTGCTTCCAGAAATATTTTAGCCTGCTGTAAACCATTCTGACCCGTATTTGCATCAAGAACCAACATGCATTCCTTTAACGCTTCGGGAGCATTCTTATCAATTACGCCTTTAATCTTTGCCAATTCTTCCATTAAATTGAATTTGTTTTGTAAACGGCCTGCCGTATCAACAAGGATAACATCGTAACCTTCACTTTTTGCCTTTTGTATAGCCTCGTAAACAACTGAGGCCGGATCAGCCTTGTCACGACGAACAATATCCGCACCGGCACGGTTTGACCATATATTTAACTGTTCTTCTGCAGCGGCTCTAAAAGTATCCCCTGCCGCAATAAGAACCCTTTTACCTTCCTGCTTAAATTTATAAGCTAATTTTGCAATTAAAGTCGTTTTTCCTACTCCGTTAACACCGGCTATAAAATATATATTCAAAGAATTATTCACAAAATTCAGCTCACATGAACCTGCATCCTTTAAAGTTTTCAGGAATTCTTCTTTTAAAAAAGCCCTAACCTGTGATGGCTTAATTTTTGTCTGATTACGCAGACTATCAACGATTTCAGAAGCATACCCGACACCTAAGTCGGCACTAATCAGCATATCCTCCATATCATCAAGGACAAACTCGGAAAATTCTTCTTCATCTTCGACAGCCGCAGCAACATTTCCAACAAGATTTTTTGCTGTATTGGATACTGCATTTTTTAAATTATTAAAGCTTTCGGAAAAGAATTTAAACATTATTGTAATCCATTTTCAACAATAACTTTTGCCAATATTCCGTTAATAAACAAATAGCTATCATCCGTAGAATATTTTTTAGCAAGTTCTAAAGCTTCATCCACAACAACCTTCATCGGTGCATCTTTTATAAACAATAACTCGACAATAGCAATTCTCAATATATCCTTATCCATTTTTACAAGACGCTCAAAATCCCAGTTTTTTGCATATTTTTTAATTTCATTATCAACCGCATCGTGATGTTTCTGGAATGTTTCCGCAATTTGAATAGCATAAGATTTTACTTCATTCTGAGAATCCAAAGTAGTAAATTCAGCTATCTCGAGTGCCAATAAAGCTTTTTCTGCAATATCAATCATCTCGTCAATTCTACCTGACATATCAGATGTCGTAGGTAAAGGAACAGGAATATTTGAGGCTCCAATGGGTCTGTTCAAATTAATTTCGTGTTCTGCCTCATAATCATTAATCTTGTTTTTCATATCAATCAACGCACCTAAAGAAATTTTTAATTCATCACTTGCGTTACCTGATAAAATTCTTACAGATTTCAATATAATATCTTCTAAATCATTTTTAGAATAATTGGTAATATTTTTTTCAAACTGTGAAAACAGTATAAATGCTAATTCTCTTGCGGCGCGTCTAGCTTGCATAAATTTTCCTCTTTAATTATCTTTTACAAATTTATATTACCATAAAAAAAGAGGGTTGCAAGGGTAGGCAAAGCCTACTCTTATATGCCACCAGTTTTTCCGCATATTTTCACACTTTTTCCGTGGTATTTTTGGCAAAGCCTACTCTTATATGCCGCCGGATTTTCCACTAGACTTCACACTTTACACACATAATAAAAAGCAATCCGATGGTCAGGTATCTTGGAGGATTGAAATAATTAGTATGACTATATTATTTCCCCGACCTATCGGATTGCCTTTAGGCAAATTTTATATTTCATGTCATTGCGAGCGACAGCGAAGCAATCCAGCCGTTTTTACATCTGTTTAATAAGTTTCATTATTTTAAATTTGCTCCGTTTTATCATTTGTAGAATTAATTACCTTACCATTAAATTTTACTGTTATGATAAATAAGCTGGATTGCCACGCAAATCAAGCCTTTGATTTGCTCGCAATGACATGGTTTATTTTAACTGTGCGACAGCACCGATACGAACTGTTCACTGGTCACTGTTTACTGTTCACTGCTTTAATAATTCATTGCATCTTCTTCAAGTACTCTGCCGGCACAACCATAGCCGTAACTTGTGCCATCCATTTCACATTTGTATCTACTATCTGTTGCAGTTCGCCAATTTTTACTTTCTTCTTCACTATAACTGCCCGTTATATGTCCATTATTATTTACATGCAGCCAAAAAATATCTCTGCCCACAGTATTTGGGTTTTTAGCTCCGTTAATATCAACAATTATACCTACATTCTCACCTGTTTTTTTAGCTGAGAAATGAATAATTTCAGAGCCATCAGGGAACTGTATACATGTAGTGGTTGAAAGCTTTTTGAGTGCAGGAATAGGAGCATCTCCACCGTTCAATGTTTTTGACGATTTACCGTTACACGGAACAAACTGAATACCTGAAAACACACTCTCTAATCCCTCTTTCATACTACGGCATTCATCGGTAAGTAAATTACCACTAGTACCATTAGAACCTCCATTCTGGCATCTATTTTCATTTAACATACCACTAAACGCTGTTGTATCTTTTAATTCTGTTACTCCATCATGTGCCATCATGAGCCTAAATCCGTTGGACAGGACTGATACCGACTTCTTTAACTGGGTTACATATACACGCTTTTGGTAATTTGCAATCAATGTAGGCAGTGTCAGAGCCGCAACAACACCAATAATACCGAGGGTGATTAAACTGCGGATTTGCGGACGGATGAAACGAAGTGTAATCCGGATAGCGAGAATACCGAGTTTACTGTGCCGTTTAAGGCACATAAACGAGGCTGTTCGAGCGTGGAGCAAATCCAAGACCGTTTCAGCATCTGACCCATGCTACTTGCTACGACCTTCTCTTTTTGAGTACTACCTAAAGTTTTACTGTGGCTAGATCCCGAAACAAGTTCGGGATGACATAAAGTAATATCCCGTAATGAACTGTTTACTGGTCTTTGTTCAGGATGACGTAAAATAGGATTAATTCTTTCCTCACCGTGGTTTAAAAAATCCCACGAGCGAAGCATCTCTAAAGGCAGGCTAGCCTGCAAATCTTGTAAACCTTTACTACGAGAGGATTTTACCCCCCCCCCTATGCTTAAATTCAATCATGGTAATATCCTCCGTGGTTTTTGTACATTATCATTATAACATATTTTTTTACTTCTGCAACCCTTATATTTTTATCACGACTAACCTTTGCATTCCACGAGCGAAGCTTCTATAAGAGCAGACTAGCCTGCCTTTTAGAATTTTTCAACCCTGCTTCAGAAAAACGAGAGTTTTTCACAAACTTGCCATGGATTTATATTTATGATAGAATCAGCTTGTATCTTAGTTTAAGTATTTGAGAAAAGGGAGATTATAACTATGAAATTAATGGAAGGCAAAAAGGGTATTATTTTTGGTGTTTCCAATACTCACGGTATTGCATACGCAATAGCAAGACAATTGTACGAAGCAGGTGCTGAAATTGCATTTACTTATGCAGGCGAACCAATGGAAAAACGTGTAAGACCTTTGGCAGAAGAAATGGGTGCAAAAATCATCATGTCATGTGATGTTACGAAAGAAGATGAAGTTGCAGCCGTATTCAAAGAATGCGAAAGAGTTTACGGGAAATTAGACTTTGTTGTTCATGCTGTTGCATTTGCCGCTAAAGAAGATTTACAGGGCAGATTTATTGACACATCTCGTGCAGGTTGGGATTTAGCTATGGGTGTTAGTGCATATTCTCTAATATCTTTATGCCGTCATGCTGAACCGATTATGAACGAAGGCGGTTCAATATTTGCAATGACTTATCTTGGTTCTGAATATGTTGTAGCAAATTACAACGTAATGGGTGTTGCTAAAGCTGCATTAGAATCATCTATGAGATATTTGGCAGCTGACCTCGGTAAAAAAGGAGTTCGTGTTAACTGTATTTCAGCAGGTGCTGTTAAAACTCTTGCCGCTAAGGGTATCTCAGGATTTGACAAGATGCTTAAAGCAGCTGTTGCAAAAGCTCCTCTCAACAGAAATGTTGCACTTGAAGATGTTGGTAAAGCAGGTTTGTACTTAGCTTCAGATTTATCAACAGGTACAACAGGTCAAATTTTATATGTCGACTGCGGTTGCCATGCTGTTTATGCTTCATTGGAAGAAATGGAAATTATCGCTAACGCAATTTCTGCAAGACAATAACATAAATTTGCAAAATAAAACGGGTCGACATTTGTCGGCCCGTTTTTTATATTTTATTTATAATTAATGAGCTCTCGCTAACACATTCAAGTGCAATACATAAACTGAAAATGCTATTGCAAGGATGATATTTATTACTAACGAAATAACAGATGCCTTAACGTTATACTTTTTAACAAGTGATATTATATAAGGAACACAAGTTACAATCACAAGTTTAAAGCATAACTCAATAAATGAACTTGCAAAATCATCACCACGTTTGCTTGTATATTTAAGCAAAGTCGGATAATGAACAAAAACAACAATTATTCCGCTCATCAGCAATGCCCACATTATACTCAATGCAAGTCCGACACCATAAAACCAGTTTTTATAGTTTTTCTTTTTTAATCTGGTAGAACAATACGGACAAACCTCTTCGTAAACCGATATTGACTGTTTACAGAACTGACACTGAGTTATCAAGTCATTTCCGCAAGAAGAACATTTCGTTTCAGTACCTGATATTTCACATCCGCAATACGGACATTTTAATCCTGACATAACTTCACTCTCCTCTTATGATTTTACCGCCAACGCTGCAGCAATAAAGGCCATAATTATGACAAACAGTATCAGTACTAACGGAATTAGAGATAATACAAATAGTGTAATACCTATATTAGGACTATATTTAGCCAAATGTCTGCCTTGCCCGTCTTTAAATTTGTTAAAACAAATCAAAATAAAGTCAATATAAGTCCATATTCCGCACCCGCCTAATGTTAACAGCTGTGCAACACCAATCGGGATATTGCCTGTGTAAAAACGGTGCACACCAAATGCACCTAAGAACCAAGCGAACAATGCTGTTGGCAAAAAGTCTTGCGGTGCATCCTGTTCAAATAAAGAGTTTTGCTGAGCATCAGTTGAATCTGTCTGCCACTCTTTACATTTATAACATCTTGTAGCAGCCTCATCAATTTCAGTGCCGCAATGTATACATTTTTTAGTACCCATATTTTAATACCTCTTAACCTGCAAATAAAGTACCCAGTGATAGTGTATTGCATAAAATACCCAGAATAAACAATGCAATCCATACGAAGAAGAAAATTTTACCTAACTGAAGATTAGGTTTTGCTAAATCTTGTCCGCTTGCTGTTTTAAAGTTGTTAAAACAAATTCTGATAAAATCAATAAGTGCCCAGATACCGCAACCGCCTAGTGTCAATAATTGTAAAATTCCTAAGCCGATATGACCTGTGTAAAATCTGTGAACACCAAAACCACCTAAAAAGAATGATAATAACAATGTCACAGTGTAATCTTTTTGATTTTCCATAATCTACCTCCTTTTATTCTTCTCTTTCTACATAACCACTTTTATAGTGATACTTTTTATTTTCTTTTAATGCTATATTTAAAGTCTGAACCCACGCAACAACAAGCAAAGGTGCAACTATAAAAACTCTTGGATTATACGCATAAGCACTTGCAAAATTCAAATTTAAAATCTCATTTAATGCTCGAGTCATACCGCAGCCGATACAATCATGTCCTGTTATAAATTTAAAAATACAAATACTGCTCTGTATATGTGTGACAGAAAACTTTACTGCAAAACAAAATAATAACGGCAGCATTACAACAAACAATAAATTCCAATCAATATTTCTAATAAACCTCTTCAATGCAAATCCTTAATAATTAATGAACATCACGAATTATATCAGTTTTTGTATCAACGGTAAAGTAAAATCATATAATTGGAGGATAGATATTAGTTATTAGCCTTACGTTCTTCTTCTTTTATTATATTACACAATCCCTCAAGTCTGGTATCTTCCATTGCGTCAACCAGTTCTTCGACATTTTTAATTTTACCGAGAGCAAATCCGGTTTCGGCTAACAGTACGCAATCATTGCATAACCTGTAACCGCTATATTCTACGGAACCTGCAAGACACTTTAACTGACCGCAGCAATCACACTCAAATGACTCTATTTCAGAATCAGGATTTTCTTCTATATCATCCGCCTTCATCTGAGCAACTACCAACTGCATTTCTTCAATTATTTCTTCTTTTGATTTCATAACGCAAAAATCCTTTATTTTATCAATTCAGCCATCTTTGAAACAGCTTCCGGCAACCCTGTAAATACAGCCCTTGAAATTATGCTATGTCCTATATTAAGTTCATACAATCCTTCAATTTCGTGCATTCTGTGTACGTTTTTATAATTTAGCCCATGTCCTGCATTAACAGTCAAACCAAGCGACTGAGCAAGCTGTGCTGAATTTTTCAGTTTCAAAAATTCTTCCTGCTCTCTATCCGTTCCAAACGCCTCAGAATAACTGCCCGTATGCATCTCTATGAACTGAGCCCCCGTTTTTGCTGAAGCTTTAACCTGTGCCTCATCAGGATCGATGAAAAGGCTTACAATAATACCTGCATCCAATAAAGGCTTGATGAACCCTCTAACTCTATCTAACTGACCTGCAACATCTAAACCGCCTTCAGTAGTAATTTCCTGACGTTTTTCCGGAACAAGACATATTGAATGCGGCTTGATTTCAAGAGCAATTTTTTGAATATCATCCGCCATTGCCATTTCAAGATTTAATTTTGTCTTTATGGTTTTTATAAGAGTATAAACATCTTCATCTTTTATATGGCGTCTGTCTTCCCTTAAATGGGTAGTAATGGACGTTCCGCCGTTAGCTTCACAAATCAGTGCGGCACTGATAACGTCAGGTTCTACTCCCCCTCTGGCATTTCTTAATGTAGCGACATGATCAATATTTACACCCAGTAACATTATTCAAATTTCTCCTTATTAATTTTCAACAACGCTGTATATGACGGCAAAATTGTAACATTTTCGGACTTATCTGCACCGTTTGTTGCAAGTTCAATTGCCTTTTTCACAGATGGTTCGATAACTATTTTTCCCTGAGGAATTCCGGCATATTTTAATCTTGTAGCCATGTCATTTGCCCTTATTCCCGAAGCAATAACTTGTTTTTTAGCATTTTTTAATTGCTCAAAATCGCTATCCCAAAGCCATGAAATATCTCTGCCATCAGCATAATTATCGTTAATAGCAATTACAATATTTGAATTCAAATCAACAGTTTTAAGTACTTCACTTGCACCTGTAGGATTTTTTATCAGCTGAATTAATGTCTGATGACCGTTTATCAGCCTTTTCTCAGTTCTGCCAAAAATTGACTTGTACGAATTTAAAGCTTCTTGAATTACCTCAAAAGAAAAACCGCTTTCAAGAGCAAATATAATCGCTGCCAATGCGTTATATGCATTATATAATCCTACAAGATGAGTTACAAATATTTTATCCTCTACTCTTATCTCTGAATAATCCGAATAAACTTTTACTGATGCTTTATATTTACACTCCGGTCTTTTGTATCCGCAAGAACAAGAATAATGCCCTTGCTGAGCAAAAAAGCGTTTTGAGTACTCTAAAGGTTTTCCGCACACGCAATTGAAAACCTCTGTCGGTGCATTCGATTTGTCGACATCATAACAGTATTCAACATCTTCAAATCCGTAATATACAACATCATCTCTATTTTTACCAAAATTAGAAACCAAAGGATCATCAGCATTCAAAATTAATTTCAGATTTTTATTTTTATCAATTGCTTTTTGAATATACGAAGCAGTAGTCGCCAATTCTCCATATCTGTCAAGTTGATCACGAAAGAGATTAGTCACTATCAGAAAATCAGATTTTATATAATCATACAGTTTATGTAAATACGCTTCATCAGATTCTATAACTGCGTAATCAAAACGTTTTGACGGAGCTAACTCCAGTGCAAACGCATTTGCAACACCTGTCAGCATATTTGCACCCTTTAGATTGTGTATAACGGATTTTTTTGCAGTATTGAGTATATGAGAAACAAGACCGGAGGTCGTTGTTTTACCATTAGTTCCGGATACGGTAACAATGCCCTCATGTATATATTTGCTGCAATGAGATAAAAATTTTGGATAAAATTTTAAAACTGTCTTACCTGCAAAAGAAGTTCCCGAAGAATGTGCCAATAAGCGGACACCCATATAAGCACTTCTTGCAATCAATAATGACAGGTAAAATTTTAAATTATCTAACATAAATAGTCCTTTAGACGTATTTTAAAATAACATCTTATCTAATATAATATAGTATTATAATAATACAAATTTCAGGAAAATAAAAATGTATGTATTTATTGCAACAATTTTTATAGCAGAACTAATAATAACAGGGTTTATAATTAGTCTGGTGTTAAAGTGTGATAAAAAAGTAAATTGTGCCAAGGCTGATATTCTTAACTGCGGTACAGATTTAGTAAAAACAGTTATTGAAGTACGAAACATTCTGAAAACGACTCAAAACATAATTGGTAATATTACCGGATTTTTTACAAAGAAAAAAGTTGAGTTAAGACGTAAAATGATAAATCTGGTTCTAATATATGCAATCTTATTTGTACTCAAAATAAGATTTAAAAAAGCAGCCGCAATATTGCAATATGGATTAATTCTAAAAGATTTCTGGACAAGCATTCCTGCCTAAGAGCCTTGTCAAAATATAAAAATATGTTATAATAAGTTCATTAAGTGAAAGGAAGGAAACTATGTGCAAAAATAAATCGTTGGCATTCGGGTTAGGTTTGCTTGCGGGTGTAGTTGGCGGCATTGTTGCCGGAGTATTATATGCCCCAAAACCGGGAGAAGAATCGAGACAAAAGCTGAAAGAAGCCGCTTGTGAATTCTACGAAAAGAATGCACCTTCTATTCAAGAAGCTAAAAAACAGGCTCTTGAATCGGTTGATTTAGCAAAATATAAACTGGAAAGACAGTTCAGAAAATTTAACAATATGCTTAAATCACAAAAACTGCAAAAAGCTAAAGAATTAGAATCCGCAGATAATGATTTTGAATACTAATAAATAAGGAAAATAAAATGGATTTATCACAAGTTGCATTAAACCAAGGGCTAACATTTTTAGCCTGGATAACGGGAATACTGTTTATTGTTATAGCCGTATTCATCGTAAAACTACTAATTGATTTGTCATCACTGGTTAAAAACCTTAATCAGACATCAGTTATGCTAAATACTGAGTTAAAACCTACATTGGACGAGTTACAAAAGACTCTTCAATCCGTTAACAGTATAGTAAAAAATACTGATACGAATATGGGCAGTATAAAAGATGCCGTTGAAAATACCTTTGGTAAAACCAAAGAAATAACAAGTTCACTATTCTCAGGTATAATTAACGGTTTTGGAACAATGTGGAAATTATTTACAAAAAAATAATACTACTTTAAGGCAATTCAATTAAAAGAAAAATTTGTTATTATCATTACTGAAAAGAAAAGGAGTAAATACTATGTCAGCATCAAAATTTTTAGCAGGTTTTATTGTAGGCGGTGCATTAGGTGCAATCGCAGGAATACTATTGGCACCTAAATCAGGAAAAGAAACGAGGGAACTTCTCGCAAATTCCGCAAAAGAAGCTGCATCTAAAGCAGACGAAACAGTAAAAGAAATTCAATCTAAAGCCGATAATGTTGTAGAAGAAATGCAAAAGAAAGGCGATGAAATAAGAGAGAAATTACAGAACCTTCTTGACAAAAGCGGAAACAAAACAGAAGAACCTGCATAAATAGAAACAATCAGTTTATAAAAGCCCTTCTGAGGTATCAGAAGGGCTTTTATGTATATATACAATTTCGGACTTGAACTTACAATATGTTGGGTATAAAATCAAACTTGTATGAGGTTTTAAAATTTATGGTTAAGGGAATATTTATAACAGCAACAGGAACAGATGTAGGTAAGACTTTCGTATCAGCATTACTGGTAAAAAAAATGAAAGATTACGGATTTAATTGCGGATATTATAAGCCTGTTTTAAGCGGAGCAGAAGAGATTAACGGTACTTTGACTCCCGGAGATTGTGCTTATGTCAAAAAAATTGCAAACCTTGAAGGCAACGCTCAGGACTTTGTGTCATACATGTTTAAGCCTGCATTATCACCACATCTTGCCTCACAAATTGAAAATAACCCGATAGATCTTGAATTTGTAAAAAAAGATTTTTCAGTCAGAAAGAATAAATACGAATATATAGTTACAGAAGGTGCAGGCGGAATAGTTTGTCCTATGAATTTATCAGGGGATAAACCATTTTTAATAGAAGACATAATAAAAGGACTTCATCTTGATGTAATCATTGTTGCACCGGCAGAACTCGGTTCAATAAATTCTGCAGTATTAACTGCCGAATATGCAAAAAACCACGGAATTAAGGTAAATGGCATAATATTGAACAATTTTGATAAAACCGATAAAATGCAAACCGATAATAAAATTCAAATAGAAAAGCTTACGCATATACCGGTAATTGCTACAGTAGAAAAAAATTCAAGCGATATTGAAATTGATAAAAATACATTAGTTGGAATATTCAGGGAGATATAAAAATGAAATCTTGGAGTGAAAGAGATTTAGAATACATTTGGCACCCTTGCTCACAAATGAAAGACTATGAGGAATTACCTCCTATAGTAATTGAAAAAGGAAACGGTATATATTTATACGATACCGACGGGAACAGATATATTGATGTAATCAGTTCATGGTGGTGTAATCTTTTGGGACACTGCAACCCAAAAATCAATGAAGCAATAAAAAATCAGGTTGACGAACTGGAACACGTCATATTTGCAAATTTTTCAAATAAAAGAGCTATTGAACTATGTGAAAAATTAATCAAAGTTCTCCCGAAAGGATTATGCAAATTTAATTTTTCTGATAACGGTTCATCTTCAATCGAATCATCCATGAAAATGAGCTTTCAATACCATCAGCAGGTAGGACATACTCAAAAAACAAGGTTTATGGCACTTACAGATGCATATCATGGAGAAACCATAGGAGCTTTATCTATTGGAGACTGCGACTTATATACAAAAATATACAAGCCATTACTTATGGATATCGTAAGAGTACAAGGTCCGGACTGTTACAGATGTCCTTACGGTAAATGCAGAGATAACTGTGATTGTGAATGCTTTGAACACGCAGAAAAAACATTTGAACAATTTGGAGATGAAACTTGTGCAATAGTGGTTGAACCTCTGCTTCAAGGTTCTGCCGGAATGAAAATTTATCCTCCGCTTTATCTTAAAAAGCTTAGAGTATTATGTAACCAATACAATGTTCACATACTTGCGGATGAAATAGCTACCGGATACGGCAGAACGGGGAAATTTTTTGCTTTTGACCACGCAGAAGTATCTCCTGATATTATGTGCCTGTCAAAAGGTTTAACAGGCGGTTATATGCCAATGTCTATAGCTGTTACAACTCAAGAAATATACGACGCATTCTATGCTGACTATAATTCGGGTAAGGCATTTATGCACTCGCATACATACAGCGGAAACCCTCTTGCCTGTTCAGCAGCTAATGCCGTATTAGATATTATGTCAGACGGAACCGTATTGAAAAATGCAAACGAAAATGCTGTATATTTTAACAACCTGCTTAAAGAAAAATTCACAGATTACAAATATGTCGGAGAAATACGTTCAATTGGTCTTATCAATGCAATAGAACTCGTAAAAAATCCAAAGACAAAAGAACCTTTCGATTACAAACAGCGATTTGGATATCAAATATACAAGAAAGCACTTAAAAAAGGTGTAATTCTTAGACCTCTTGGAGATGTTATCTACTTTAATCCGCCACTGATAATTGATAGAGAAACAATGAATTTTGTAACCGATGTGGCTTATGAATGCATAAACGAGGTCCTGAATTAGACCTCGTTTAAAATGTACATTTTACACTTAATTTTAGCTGTAAATACTTGAATGGCGAAATTATCTTGCAGAAAATAATTCAATCCTCAGGCTTTCTTATTCTAAAAAAGCTCTGCTGTTTCTAGTTTTCTGTGGTTAACTCTTCCCAAATACTTGGAACTACGATTAACGCAGTATAAACAATGAAACCGAACAAGATTAAATTGATAGCTTCCATGATAAACCTCCTAAAGTTTTTCATGTTATATATCAGACCATTACAATTATATTATAACTCTTTTAAAAAAAATGTAAACCCTCTTAATAATTAATTTTATAATACTAATTTGAATATTTGACAAACCAAAAACAATAATTATTATGTTGATTGTATAATAAGGGTATGTTGAAAAGAATGAAAAATAAGCTTAAAATAATGTTTTCAAACCTATGTTGTTCATATTGCAAAAACGGGTTTGATGAAAATTCTATAGAAATCAAACGTCAGGAAAGCGGATTACTTGTTGCACATCTTATATGCCAGCATTGCGGCAAAAGTTTCGGGGTTGCCTTTGTCGGGTTATCAAATCTTGAAGTAAAAAGTGAACCGCTTGAAGTACAGGAAGGACCTGAACCAATAACATACGATGACGTAATTGATGCACATCGTTTTATTAAGGAGCTTGATGAACATTGGCAGGAGCATTTGCCAAAAAATTAAACACCTTTTCTGCGTCTCAATTCAGCCAATTCATCTTGATACGGAGAAAGCTTAACTATTTTTTCAATAATCTCCGGCATAACTGAATTAACATAATCAATATCTTTTTCTGTAGTATATTTGCTCAAAGAAAATCTTATACTGCCATGTATAGCCGTAAATGGGACATTCATTGCTCTTAATACATGACTTGGTTCCAGAGAACCTGAAGTACAAGCAGATCCTGAACTTGCACAAATACCTAAATCGCTCATGTGCAGTAATATCAACTCACCTTCTACATATTCAAACCCGATATTTGTAGTATTAGGAACTCTGTTTGCAACCCCCGTATTAAGACGAGCATTGAATATATTTTTCAAAATACCCTGTTCAAGCTTATCCCTCAGTCTTTTAACTTCAGTAGCCTCATAATGTAAATTTTCCTGAGCAATTTCACAGGCCTTACCCAAACCTGCTATATATGGTACATTTTCTGTTCCTGCTCTTTTGCCTTTTTCCTGATGACCACCAATAATCAAAGGAGTAATAATAGTCTTTGAATTTACATACAAAGCACCGACACCCTTTGGAGCATGAAATTTATGTCCGGAGATACCCAGCATATCCGCACCGCAAGCCTGAACATCTATAGGAATTTTTCCTGCAACCTGAACAGCATCAACATATAGTTTTGTATTTTTATTTTTACTTTTAATTATCTCAGAAACTTTATCAATAGGATTAATAACACCTGTTTCATTATTTGCATACATTACTGAAACAAGAGCAGTATCGCCGTTGACTTTATTTGAAAGTTCTTCCAAATCCAGTTCACCATTTGAGTTAACACCAATGTAATCAACATTATAACCTTGTTTTTCTAACGACTTGTACACATTTAATACACAAGGATGCTCAACTTTTGTTGTTATTATATGACGTTTATCCTTATTCATGGAAAGAACACCACGAATAGCCGTATTGGCACTTTCTGTACCGCAAGAAGTAAATATTATTTCTCTTTCACTTTCAGCATTAACAAATTCTTTTACTTTTACCCTTGCTTCCTTTATAGCATTTGATGACTTTTTGGCAAAAGTATACATACTCGACGGATTAGCATACTCACCTTTTAAGTATGGCAACATTTCTTCCAATACTTGTTCATCAACCTGTGTTGTAGCATTATTATCCAAATATATAAGCCTGTCAGACATTTTAATTTACCTCAATTACTTCAATATTTTTATCAACTGCATTTTTCAAAGTAGTTTCAACAAACGCCTTTAGCGTCAGATTTGAATTTCTACAGCCTGAGCATCTTCCTCTGAGTCTTACACTCACTTTATTATCGACAATATCAACCAGCGTAATATCTCCGCCGTCTTTTTGTAATTCGGGTGAAATCTGGTTTTCTATAATATTGTTAATTTTCAGGATTTTTTGTGCAGGAGATAATACAGGAGCTTCTTCCTTAACTTTCTTTTCTTTATGATAATAAGTATCAATTATATCCTGAATTGCAGACTTACACTTACCGCAAGCACCGCCTGCCTTGGTATAATTTGTAACCTCTTCAACAGTAGTCAAACCGTTTAATTTTATAGCTTCCCATATAACATTTTCGGTTACACCAAAACAAGTACATACGATTTTTTCTTTAATTTCAGACTTACCGTTAACTACATTTAGAGCCTGATTCAAATCATCTTTGTCAACATATCCTTTTAAGGCATCTTCTAAAGCTTCATAACCCATTACAGAGCAGTGCATTTTTTCAGGAGGCAAGCCGCCTAATTCATCTGCAATATCTTTATTTGTAATTTTGCGGACATCCTCTACAGATTTACCAATAATCATTTCAGTCAATATACTTGAACTTGCAACAGCAGAACCGCAGCCAAATGTCTGAAATTTAGCATCTGTTACTATACCGTCTTTTATTTTTAAATATATTTTCAGCTGATCTCCGCAAGTTAAAGAACCTGCATTACCAACAGCATCAGCATCATCGATTTTCCCTACGTTTCTTGGATTTCTATAGTGATCCATAACCTTTTCGGAATAATCCCACATATTGTTTGTCCTTATCTTACTAACTCTATGTATATTTTACTCCAAAAAAACAGAAGTCCGCAAAAATTAATATTTTTATAATAATTTAATTAGAAAAAGCTCTCAAATGATTTAGTATACATCTGAACAATAGCAATAGCAACAATTGCAACGCCCACACCGATTACACACAACATTACAGGTTCAAATGCACGACTAAGTGCGGTTATAGCATTGTCTAATTTTGAAGAAATGTCTTTTGAAATATCCTTGAACATCTGTCCAAGCTGTCCGGTTTTTTCACCTGTTGAAATCATTGAAATCATTACAGGCGGTAATAGACCGGAAGCCTGAAAAGCATCTGCCAATACCTGTCCCTGCTGTAACTTTTGATAAACAACAGAAGCTTTTTTCTTTAGCACACTAATATTTATTGTATCCTCGGATAATTTTAACGTATCAGTTATTGTAATTCCTGCATTATAAGCGATATACATTACAGTCATATAATGAGATAATACAAGATACTGAATTGCATCTTTTAACACCGGAATTTTCAATAGAATCGAATTTAAATTATCTCTTAATTTTTCAAAACCAATAGAAAAGCCTAAGCCAAACCAAGCAGCCAACATACACAATACCGCTATAGGAGAAATTTTCCAGAACATATCATATCCTACGGTAAAAGCCTTCACCATAATAGGAACTTCATCAGGTTTTACAGACAATGTAGAAATCATTTTTGGGAAAAGCCACCCGCCAAATATCAAGAACATACCAAACATAATAACTATCAAAATAATCGGGTAAATAGACATTTGTATAAATTTAGATTTTAGTTCAATTTGCTTCTTCAAAAGTTCATCAAGATAACTGAGCGTCTGCGGCAAACTTCCGGTATCTTCTCCGGTCTTACTTAAAGAAATATAAACATTTCCCAAAGCCTTATCATAATATCCTACAGCCTCACTAAAGGTTTTACCGTGCTTTATCTTATTAGAAATATCCTTCGCCATTACCTGTGATTTTTTCCCCGGAGCATGCGATGCTAAAGAATCCAACGCCTCCAATACGGAAATTCCGGAATTTAATAACACTTGAAGCTCAGACGTAAACAATTGCAACTCATTTTTTGATATTTTTTTTACAGGAACAGCATTTAAAGATTTATACTCCTGCGGTAAATTATTTTCATCATAGATACCTGCCGGCATAAAACCAAGCTCTTTTATCTTAATTTTGGCATCTTCTTGATTTTCTGCCTCTATATGACCCGTAACCAATTCTTTACGGTCTTTTAACGCTCTGTAGAAATATTTAGCCATAGATAAATTATATAATTATTTTTACTAATTATCAATATTTAAAATTTATACTTGACAAATAAATTGCAGAGTTATAAAATAAATTTGTTAGGTTAACCTAACAAATAATAATCCAACATATAATACAATACACTATCATTAACCATAACTAATGATGTTACATGAAAGGGCTTAGCCCTTTTTTTTTTATATTGTAACAATATCTTAATACTACTCAAGTTTACAGAATTATATTCCGTAAACCTAAATGGAAAGGACTAATTATGGGTTTAGCGGCATCACAAGCAAAATTATTAAGCATAACCTCAAGGCTGTCAGACAATGAATTACGCTCACAGTCTATTACTG
>CACYTP010000001.1 GCA_902777385.1 uncultured bacterium | reverse complement strand
TATAAAGTCCCATTCTTTTTATTGAATAATATATAAACATAATATTGTTTTTCTTCTGACATATCGTTATGATAAGCTGGATTACTTCGCAAATCAAGCCTTTGATTTGCTCGTAATGACATGGTATTTATTTTTTATTTCTGCATATAAATATATTATGTCATTGTGAGTAGGGATTCTTATCTTTTTCTTACTATAATTTCATAGTCCAGAATATCAAAAATCTCTAAAAGTTCACTTACCTTCACTGTTTTATTTCGCAGCTTGTTTGTAAGATTTTCTAATTGTAAAGTTTTTTGTAAAATTACCCAAAAAGCTATGTTTATGCTATGATATAGCTATATTATACCCGACATGGAGGATGAAAATTGAGTCAACAAAATATATTTGGCGATGGTAAAATCGTTGACGTTAATATTAGAGAAGAGATGAAACGCTGCTATATAGATTATGCAATGAGTGTAATCGTTGGGCGTGCGTTACCTGACGTTCGTGACGGTCTAAAACCTGTACACAGACGTATTTTATATGCTATGAACGAATTAGGTATGACACCTGATAAACCGTTCAGAAAATGTGCCCGTATCGTTGGTGAAGTTCTTGGTAAATATCACCCTCACGGTGACAGTTCTGTATATGAAGCGTTAGTACGTTTGGCTCAGGATTTTAATACAAGATATCTTGTAGTTGACGGTCACGGGAACTTTGGTTCGGTTGATGGTGACGGGGCAGCCGCAATGCGTTATACAGAAGCCCGTATGCACAAGATTACTCAGTCTATGTTAGCAGATATTGACTGTGAAACTGTTGAATTTGAACCTAACTTTGACGGTTCATTACAAGAGCCGACAGTTTTACCTGTAAGACTGCCAATGCTGCTTTTGAACGGATGTTCCGGTATTGCAGTTGGTATGGCAACAAATATACCGCCTCATAATCTGGCAGAAGTAGTTGACGGTACCATTGCATTAATTGACAATCCTAATATTACGGTTGCAGAATTAATGGAATACATAAAAGGACCTGATTTCCCTACAGCGGCAACTATTGTAGGGTTGAACGATATAAAACAGGCTTATGAAACAGGTCGTGGTTCTATCAAGATGCAGGCTGTTGCAGGATACGAAGAAATTGCAGGCGGAGCCGGCAGACAGTCAAGAACAGCTATTATTATTACGGAAATTCCTTATCAGGTTAACAAGTCAATGCTTATCGAAAAAATGGCAGAACTTGTTAAAGACCAGAGAATTAACGGAATATCAGATATTCGTGATGAATCCGATAGGGACGGTGTCCGTATTGTTGTTGAACTAAAACGTGACGCTAAACCTGATGTTGTAAAAAATAATTTATTCAAATATACACAGCTTTCAACAACTTTTGGTGTAAATATGCTTGCACTTTGCGGTAAACAACCAAGATTGTTGAATTTGTACGAAGTGTTAAATGAGTTCGTTGAACACAGGGTTGAAATAGTAACAAGAAGGACTATTTTCTTCCTGAAAAAAGCAAAAGTCAGAGCACATATATTGGCAGGCTTGATGATTGCTTTGGGTTCAATTGACGAAGTTATTGAATTAATTAAGAAGTCAAAAACCACTGATGATGCAAGAGAAGGCTTGATGAGCAGATTCGGTCTTGATATTGATCAGGCTAACGCAATCCTTGAAATGCAATTAAGAAGATTGACAGGATTGGAGCAAGACAAAGTTAAGGCTGAATATGATGAATTAATCAAGAAGATTGCCGAATACGAGGACATCCTTGCAAGTCGTCAAAAAATTCTTGACATCATCAAAGCAGAATTACTTGAAGATAAAGAAAAATACGGCGATGACAGAAAGACTCAGATTGTTCCTGAACAGGGTGAAGTTACTATTGAAGACTTAACTCCGAATACTCCTATGGCAGTATTCATTACACATCAGGGATACCTGAAGAGAATTTCACTTGACACATTTGAACGTCAAAACCGTGCAACAAGAGGAAAATCCGGTATTAAAACAAAAGAGGATGATGATATTCAACATTTCTTTACGGCAATGATGCACGATAAGGTATTGTTCTTCTCATCTAAAGGTACCGTATACAGCTTGAATGTATATGACTTCCCTGAAGGCGGCCGTCAGGCTAAGGGTTTACCGATAGTAAATGTTCTTCCGATAGAACAGGATGAACAAATTACGGCAGTTGTTCCTGTAAGTCAATTCTCACACGAACTTAATTTGATAATGCTTACAAAGAAAGGCTACATAAAGAGAATTGAACTGGATAACTTCTCAAATATCAGAAGAAACGGTATAATCGCAATCGGACTGGAAGAAGGCGACAGCTTGAATTGGGTAAAACTTGCAACTTCCCGTGACGAAATTATTATCGGAACATCTTGCGGTATGGCAATCAGATTCCCAATCCAAGATTTAAGACCTTTGGGCAGAAGTGCAAGAGGTGTTACTGCAATGAAACTCAGAACAGGTGATGAAATTATCGGTTGCGATATCGTTCCGAGAGATTATGATGCTGATTTACTTGTTGTAACTTCAGACGGATTTGGAAAACGTACAAAACTTTCCGAATTTAGAAGTCAAAACAGAAGCGGTTTAGGTTTGATTGCAACGAAATTCAAATCTGCAACATCAAGACTTGTAGCTCTGACTATCGTAAAAGATACTGATGATATCATGATGGTAACTGCTAACGGCGTTGTTACAAGATTGAATGCAGGTTCTATATCCCGTCAGGGTCGTCCTGCAACAGGTGTAAGGGCTCAAAACCTTGTAGAAGGTGATACCGTTGTTTCAGTAAACAAAATCGTAAATCCGGATAATGATGAAACCATTATCAAAGACAATATGAAAGCTGAAGCAGAAGAAAATGAAAATGTTGGTCAGACAAATATGTTTGACACTCCTGTCTCAGACGATAATCAATAAAATTATCGGTATAAATAAGCTTAAAAGCACGGATTAAATCCGTGCTTTTTTGTCGTGGATTTCGGAAGAAATTTATCTAATAGTTATCAACAAAACTCTTAATCTTATCAAGTTCTTCCTGCATTTTGTAAATAATCAGACTTGCATGATTAATTTCAAGGATATCTTCATGAATTTCCATATAATCAGAAAGTACGGAAATATAAGACTCTAATGCGGATAACGGTCCAAAAATTTCGTCTTTCAAATCTTCTTGCTCAATCGTTCTCATAAATTTAATCCTGTATAATAAGTAATATTAACTATTTATTCCCTTATATAGGAATATTATCTTATATAGTAGTAAATGTCAACTTATAAAGAAATATTTTATAAAATTTTAGTATGATAAAAAATACCATATCGACCATGATGGGGTATAGAAGACTACAAATTGCGGATGTAGCAAAAATTGCAGGACTAAAGCATACAACAGTATCAAATTTATTCTACAACAAAACCAAAGGTATTGATTTTGCAACACTGAACAAATTATGCTTCGTTCTTGAATGCACACCAAACGACCTGCTAAAATATATCCCTGATGAACAAATCTAAAAAAGATTAATACGAACAATTTGGCAATCTGATATTAATATCAGACAATTACAGCGTGCTTAATATTATTTTAATCATAAATATCCAAACCTAATGCACCATATATTTCTTCGTTAAATGCCTGCTGTTCATAATACATAAATTCAGACATCGGATCTGCAAATTGCTCCTCAAAATCCGGTGCCGTGTAATTTTCTTTAGATTCACTTTTTGGTTTCAGGTCTGCAATATATTTTCTGTCAGCATCAGAATATATAAAACTATTTTTCTGTAAAAACAGACACAACTTGCTGTATTTTTTATCATCATCAGGTTCGTTTTTATGCTGTGCCTGAAATTCCCGAGTAAGCTGAATAAGTTTTGGAGAAACATCTCCTATGCCGTTTACATTTCCCATAATAAAAATTCCTTTCAAACAGTTAATATCCCTATATATTAAAACTTTTTAGTAAAAAAAATTGCTCACGACTTCGTTTTTATCGCAATTTTTTGTTCGGACAAATTAACATTTGAATTTGAATTAACGTTGTTGTATTATAGAAACAGAGTTAGACACGGGAGAGAAGGTTTAATATGAAAAAAGAACTTATATTTCTTGGACCGCCGGCTTGCGGTAAAGGTACACAGACTACAATGCTTGCAGAACATTTAAAGTTTCCTCATATAGATACCGGTTCATTATTGAGAGCTGAGATTTCGGCAGGAACCGAAGCAGGCAAAGAAGCTAAACTATACATAGATGAAGGGCATCTTGTACCTGTACAGCTGGTAGCAAGAATTATCAAAAACAGATTATCACAGGATGATTGCAAAAACGGATACATTCTTGACGGATATCCAAGAAGTTTGGAACAAGCTGATGCTTTAACCAAAATGAATGACGAAATTAACGGTAATGAAGAAGTAGATTTCCGTGCAATATATTTTGATATTGATACGGAAGTTTTAATTGAAAGAATTGTTAACCGTCGTTCTTGTCCAAAATGTGGAGAAATATACAATTTGGCATTTAAAGCTCCAAAACAGGATGGCATTTGTGATAAATGCGGTGAACATTTGACACAAAGAAAAGATGACACAAGAGAAATAGCACAGGAAAGATTTGATACATACTTTAAAGAAACAGCACCGTTGATTGACTATTACAAATCAAGAGGTGCATTAAAAACAATTGATGCCAACGGTGGAATTTCAGAAGTATGGGAAAGATTGTTGAAGGTAGTAAATGATTAACAGAAAATCAAGAGAAGAAATTAAAATGATGCGTCATGCCGGACACATAGTTGCATTGGTGCATCAAAAAATGAAAGAGGTTGTAGAACCGGGTATTAGCACAAAAGAACTGGATAACATAGCAATGAAGGTTATCAAAGAAAACAGAGCAGTTCCGACGTTTTTAGGTTATCACGGTTTTCCTGCCTGCATTTGCACATCAATTAATGAGCAAGTAGTCCACGGTATTCCGTCAGAAAACGTTAAGCTAAAAGACGGTGACATTATTGCAATTGATGTTGGTGCAACATTTAGAGGACTTGTAGGCGACAGTGCATGGTCTTATACGGTAGGTAATGTTAGCGATGAAGTAAAAAGATTAATGAAAGCAACAGAAGAAGCTTTATATGCAGGTATAGAAAAAATGCTGCCGGGTAATGTATTGGATGATATATCAGGAGCAGTAGAAGACGTTGCCGTAAAGTACGGCTACGGTATTGTAAGACAGTATGGCGGACACGGAGTAGGACACGTTATGCACGAAGATCCGTTTTTGTACAACTACAGAGTCGGGGACAAAACTCTCATTAAATCAGGTTATGCTATAGCAATTGAACCGATGTTAAATCTTGGTGTAGATGAAGTTACCGTTGCTGATGATGAATGGACGGTAAGCACAGCTGATAAAAAACCGTCTGCACACTTTGAACACACTGTAGTTGCAACAGATGACGGTCCGCAAATTATGACAAAATTAATGGAATAAATTTACTATGAAATATTATATAGGATTATCTTTAAGTTCAGGCTCCGCACTGGACTCAGGGGTAGCCGTAATGGAAGAAAACGGCGATATTATAATGATAGACAAATTATACAAAATGAATGACATTATGTTCTTTTTTGATAATTTTTCATCACTCAAATATTCTGAAATATGCGTATCACTGCCATGGGACAGAACAATGCTCAATGGTAAATGGAGAGTATTGTCAAAACCGTACCAGCTGGTTTCAACAAATCCAAATATGCCAAATCAGGATAACTGGACACAAAGATACTCTCACAGAGGTACGGAATATTTAAAAAGCTTATCAGAACAGGGTATTCCTGTAACCAGATTTGAATTATACTTAACAAGACAGAGTATGCATTTGAATTCTTGTTTCAAAGAACGTTCCCCTGCTGACTGTAAATTTTTACAACAAGCACTTACAAACGAATGGGGGATAGATTTACCTGCAAATATGATGCCGATGTCACATCTGGAGGCAATAATCGGGGCAATACTTGCAAGAGAAAATTCCAAAAACAATTCAAATATAAAACAAATTGCCGAATTCAGAGATATGAAAGTCATAGACGTAATCAAAAACCCAAACTTAGAAAGGTTATGCGTATAAATTAAAATGCAGGATAAAATAAGTTTTACCTCTACAATAAACTTTGTACCACATACAAAATATAAAAGAATATCCCACAATTGTAATACATATATAGATACAGCTATATACGGAAAGAATATGCTGTTCAGGCAGGCTTTGAATTTTAAAATAAAAGCTGTAAGGACTTGTACCGCATTAGTAATCAATGACGGTGAAAATAATGCTCTTGGAGCACATTTTTATGATTGTCTTGAAAACGCACAACATCTGAATGATATTTGTACAAATATGTCTGATGCAATTAACTGGAAACCTTCAGGCGGATTAATTGTAGGAAGTAAATCCTTAATATTCAGACCTTATTCAAAACCTATATTTTCGAGATTGAAAGATTTTATGGAAGAAAAAATTTCAAAACTCTCAGTTTTTCAGGAACACGCTGACGAACTGAGCGAAACAGATTTCCACTATGATGTAAAGACTGACACATACACGATTTGCTCAAGAGGGTTTGACAGGAAAAATGAAAAAATAATAAGCATAAACAGTCCTGAGGATTTACTAAAAAGATATAGAAAAATTCACATAGCTGACGGTGACATTTTAATGATTAACGGAGAAAAAATTAATCCCGATACTTTACAGTAAACATAGGATTACATCTTCTGATTATATCGGTTAAAATGAGAAAAAAGGAGCAAGGTATGGAAAAATTTGGACTTATAGGATATCCTTTGGGACACTCGATGTCAGCTTTTATCCATCAGGCAGGATTTGAAAGTCTCGGAATAAATGCAACCTATGAACTTTTAGAAACATCACCTGAAAATCTTGTGGACAGAATTAAATTTTTCAAAAGAGAAAATTACTCAGGCTTTAACGTAACCATACCGCATAAAGTACCACTGGCATTATTTGTTGATGAAGTCGACAAATATGCGGATATTACAGGTGCTATAAATACAATAAAAATTAATCCTGATAAAAGCCTAAAAGGGTATAATACGGATGTTTTGGGATTTAAGGCTGCCATACCGAATACGGTCAGTCTTGACGGGAAATCCGCCGCATTACTTGGAACAGGAGGGGCTTCCCGAGCCGCCGTATTGGGGCTATCCGATTTAGGAATAAAAGAAGTAGATGTTTATACAAGAAATATCGCAAACAGTATTGATTACATGGCATATCTGAGGAGGAAATTCCCTGATATAATATTTACGGCTATGCAAATAGACAGAATAAAAGATTTATCAAAATATGATATTTTAGTAAATACGACCCCTATCGGAATGCAGGGACGTTCTGCGGATTTAACTCCTATAGAAGAATACATGCTAAAAACTCTGCCTAAACATGCAACAGTATATGATGTAATTTACAATCCTAAAAAAACGATATTACTAAAACTTGCAGAGAAAAACGGATATAAAATAATAAATGGTATAGACATGCTGGTATGGCAAGCCGTTGCCGCACAGAAAATATGGTTCGGAAGAACTCCCGATTTTACAAAAATGAAATTGGCTCTACTCGAAAATCTATAAATTTTTTATAATTAATACTAAAAAACACCCTCTAAATATAGAGGGTGTTTTTATATTTTTAACTTTATGCTGACAAAACTATTTAACTTCTTTTAAAATAATAGAAGCGTTTTGACCGCCAAAGCCAAATGAATTTGAAAGTGCTGCATGAACTTCAGCCTTTCTTGCTTTATTTGGAACATAATCCAAATCAGCAACAGCCTCATCCTGATTATCAAGATTGATAGTAGGAGGAACAATATTTTCATTAATAGCTTTGATACAAACAATAGCTTCAACAGCACCGGTTGCACCAAGCATGTGTCCATGCATACTCTTTGTTGAACTTACAAGCAGATTAGGATTTTGTTTTCTGTCACCAAAAACTTCCGCAACGGCATGAGATTCTGCGACATCGCCCAATCCTGTACTTGTACCATGAGTATTGACATACTGTATTTCATCAGGTTTCATCTCGGCATCATTTAGTGCAAATTCCATAGCCTTAATAGCACCTGCACCGTGAGGATCAGGAGCAACTACATCATAAGCATCACCTGTTTGACCATATCCAACAATTTCAGCATAGATTTTTGCACCACGTTTTTTGGCATGTTCATATTCTTCAAGAACGAGAACACCAGCACCTTCACCCATAACAAAACCGTCTCTGTCTTTGTCATAAGGACGAGAAGCTCTTTCAGGTTCATCATTTCTCTTTGATAATGTTCTTGCAACAGTAAATGCACCAACACCTACGTCGCAAATTGTAGCCTCACAACCGCCTGCTAAAATAACATCTGCATCACCGTATTGAATAGAACGGAACGCATCACCAACAGAGTGTGTACCTGTTGCACAAGCTGAAACTACAACTTTATTTATTCCTTTAAATCCATATCTCATTGATATTCTGCCGGAAGGCATATTTACAATTAACATAGGTATTGTAAACGGAGAACATTTTGTAGGTCCCTTTTCAATAATCCTAATATGATTATCTTCAAATGTTTTGAAACCGCCTGCAGCAGCACTAACAATAACACCTATTCTATATGGATCTTCATCTTTCAATTCATCCAATTTTGCATCTTTATATGCTTCATCGGCAGCCACCATGGCAAATTGTGTAAATCTGTCCATTCTTTTTGCTTCTTTTGGGTCTAAATATTCTTCCGGCTTAAAATCTTTAACTTCACCGGAAATTTTTACATCATGTTTTGATATATCAATCAAAGTAGACGTAGAAATACCGCTTTTTCCTGCTACGAGGTTGTTCCAAAATTTATCAACACCTATACCAAGAGGTGTAACAGCACCCAGCCCCGTAATAACTACTCTTCTTTTTGTCATATTTTTACCTTTTATATCCCTTGTATAATATGTATAAGGGGAAATTTAAAATAAATTCCCCCTAATAAATACATTTTACGTTCTTTTTCAACTACCTGTAAATTACTTGTGAGAATCAATATAGTTTACAGCGTCTTGAACTGTTTGAATTTTTTCAGCATCTTCATCAGGAATTTCGCAACCGAATTCTTCTTCAAATGCCATTACTAATTCAACTGTATCTAATGAATCAGCACCTAAATCAGCAGTGAAGCTAGCTTCAGGAGTAACTAATGATTCATCAACGCTTAATTGATCTACTACAACTTTTTTTACTTTTTCTAATGTACTCATCTTCTTTTCCTCATAAATTTATTGTATTACGAATTTTAGATAACTAGATTATATACGGAACATGAGTTTTTTGCAAGAAATTTAAGAAAGTATACATTTTTTGTAAAGAAGTTTTAACTTTGTTAAAGTTAAGTATTTTTTTTCCGTAACAACAGTACAGGAGAAAGAATGTGGTAGATTTTTCTGATTTTTCTTTAGGTAAAAAGAAAGACAACATAAAAGTAAATATTGACGAAATAAAAGGCGGTATTAAAATCAATACCGTGGATAAGGCTTTGTACAGTATTTTTAAGAACGCCATAAACACTGATGATAATGAAATACTGGATAAAGAAGAAATTGACAACTTTATCACCGAAATAAAAACTTGTGCAAAAGATAATAATTTTTCACTTTCTGAAGCCGGAAAATATTTAAAACTCAAAAATATACAAAATATAAAGCCGGAAAAACTTTTTGAGTTTATACAAAATTTGTCTCAGGCAAGCGAAAATATTGAAGATTCTTCCGTAATAACAGACTCAGACGGAAAGAAAACATTTTTCATAAAATATAAAGATACTTCAGAAGAAACAATTTATCCTGACAAAACATCAAAACTTGAATATACAGGCATAAATAACGAAAAAATTACGCTGCATAGTGATGCTAACGGGAATAAACTATCAGAAATTACAGAATATGAAGACCACTCCAAACGTACAAAAACATTTGAAAATAATTTGATAAAAAGTGAAGTATTTGAACAAGACGGAACTACTACAACAATTGAATATGAAAACGGAGGAAGAAAGTCCAAATCGGTTAAGACAGGTGACACAGAAGAACGATTTGAATATTTTAACGGACAGGAAAAATTAAGCTACTCAAAAAAATTTGAAAATAAAAAATGGATTGAAGAAACAAACACTTATAATGAGGACGGCAAAATTACAAAATCCGTAATATCAGCAAAACGCCAAAATTCAGACAGAACGGATACGACAACAACAAACTATAAATACCACGATAATGGGCAAGTTTCAGAAATTTCATCCGAAAAAGTAGAAACCGATAAAAATGGCTTCACAAAAGAAATTCTTACCAAAACTTTTGATGATTCCGGGAAAAGACTTAAATTAACAACAAATTACGAGGCTAAATATGATTATGAATATTCTCATTCAGATGAAATGAATTATGACCAAAATGGGAATATTGTTGGTTACGTTCCGCAAAATGCAACTTTAAATAGTATTTTGAAAGATTTAGGTATAGAAAAAGACTCTGAATTGTATGACAAATTTATTGAATTAAACAAAGATAATATAAAATCTTTTAATAACGGTAAAGTCCAAGGGTTTGACGTAGGTGCAAAAATAATTATTCCAGGAGAAGTTGAAGAAAAGGCTTTAAGGTATACTAAAATTAACCCGAAAGATGAAAAAGAAAATTATAACAGAGAAAATCTCGGGAATGCCGATGTTCAAGCTGTTCCGACAGGTTCAATAACCGTCGAAAAGGATACAACTTGGTGGGAACTTGCAAGACAAAACCTTGTTGATTTGGGAAACAAAAACCCGACTCATGCACAAATTGCAGAAAATATGAATTTACTGGTAACATTAAATAATGCTCAATGGCATATTAATGACCCTGTTAAAAAGGGTGAACAAATAACAGTCAGAGTAAAAGAAGCCGATAATATTCCTGAACTGTACAAACTCGAAACATATAACATTGAAAATCTAAAGAAAAATTATCCGGCGAATAAATATCGTATAGAGCGTGTACAAACAAATCCAAAAACTGATGAATGGGGCAGTTCTCAAAACCCTGTCTGGGCTTACCATGTTTATGATAAATCGACGGGCAAGAAAGTTTTATCCGTTTACCCTAAAGATGAAGATTTTACTAATAAAATAAAAGCTCAGTATTTTAACGATGGCAAAATTGTACGGGAACTGGACTTTGATTATGACAATAACGTAACCGAAACCGTATATTCTGATAAACGCACTACTTTTAATTATTATAATAAACAGGGGGTTCTTACCCAGTCTAAATACTCTGTCGGGAACAAACACGTTACAATTGATAACCCTGACAGCCCAAATAAAAAAATTACAGTTAATCAAAACAATAAAATAGAAGTATATAAATATCAAAATGGCAAACTACTATCAAAAACTACTTCTGGAAAAGAAATTCGCTACAATCAACAGGGCAAACCAGAATTTTCAATAAAATGGGATGAAGGTTACACCAAAGTAAAAGTTCATTATCCAAAAGCAACAGATTTTAACCAAAAATTAAAGCAGGGAGATGCACAATATCTTAAAGAAGCAATTAAAAGTATTGACAAAAACAACTGCAAATTCTTTTTCCTTGCATATTCTAACAACTTCGGAAAAGATTTAATCAAGGATATAGAAGCTTCAAAACTTGATAAAACAACAAAAGAACAGCTTATAAAACATTTTCGGAATTTGATAAATGAAGAAAATAAGATTACCGTACCTCAACGTCAATCCCAAGTAAAAAATCAAAAATTTAAAGGAGAACCATATTTCATCAAATTGGACGGTGAAATACTTACCATAAAAAATCAAAAAACAGGTAAAGTTTCTAAGATTGATTTTACAAAATTGCTTTCTGACTGCAACGAATGGGAATATGCACGACTCAAAAAGCTTATCACGGAAAATATCCCCGGAGAAGTACTTGAGGATATGAGTGTAGAGCTTACCAAAATTAATGTTGCATCAGATATGAATTTACTTAAAGATAATCCTGATTTCGAAGCAGCCGGAGTTTATCATTCAAAAGATGACAGCATTTGTCTGACTTCACTTGAAATATATTCTATAAGTGCTGCTGACTTTATTACGGAAGACACGATAATTAAAGCATTTGTTGACACTATCGTTCACGAAACAGGTCATGCTCTGGACTATAACGGCTACCTATACAACAGTCCTTCATCAGAAGGTAAATTCAAAGAAATTTTTGAAAAAGAACTTGAAAATTATAAAAAGTCAGGGAAAGCTCAATTTGAATACAAACAAGAATTTAGAGAAACAACTGAGTTTAAAGACGGAAAAATTGACTCCAATACTGCTTATGCAACAGCAAATGTACACGAAATGTTTGCAGAATGCTATACTCTGCTCATGACAGGAGATAACCAGTCAAAAGATCATATACTTAAATATTTCCCTAAAACACTCAAAGCCGCTGCTGATTTAATAAGAGAAATACGACAAAAGAGTGATAACGAAAGACAAAATCCTATACATTTTTAGAATAGTGACGGATTTTTGAATCCATATACAAACATATCTTTAAATGTCCTAAATTTATCAGCTAAATCATTCACTCTTTCAGTAAAAGTTCTTGACACAATTTTTGTTTTTTCAGGAGAGAATATAACGAGCTGTTTTTGATTTCTGCCTATCATCTCATTAACATCAGGAGATAAAATTGCTGCTATATCTATACCTGTATAAGCCTTATATGCTTTTGGCATATATGCGGCATCATACCCTGCCTGCTTAAATACATGTCTCATTACACTTTCCATAAGTGCTGATTTAACATCAGGAGCCAAAGCATTGTACCCGTCAACAGTCAACCGTTCACTGATAAATTTAACTATCCTGCCGTATAATTCCTGCTGAACACTACCTGTTACAAGAGCAATTTTTGCATCATCAGCTAATTTAACAGGTATTATATCACCATGCAATCCCGAAAAAGCTGCTGCGACTCGTATATCGGGTGTTGTATAAACTCCTGCTCCAAGTTCACGTCCAAATTGATCTATCTGATTACTTGCAAACGGACTAAACCCGTTTTCATAAACCAATTTCGCTTTCTTTGTACCGTGAAAAAATATTCCGTCATTCGGCAAAACATCTCTTGGGCACTCTTTTATGTAGTCATTTAAATTAATTTTATAAATATAACTACTGTTGAATAACCCGATTAAATCTATATCATTGGCATCTTTAATATATTTTTGTATTTCCTCAATATTTTTCGCATTTTCAGACTTAAATTTTTCACTTAACGCAGTATTTTCAAATTTTTCACCGTTTAGTAATTTTTGTTCAACACTGCTTAAATGAGCCTGAAGGTTTTGTTTCAAAGATTTTAAAGCTTTAAATACCTCCGAATTTTCAGAAATATTATTTTTAGCCAAATGTTTTTCCAAAAATTCTATATCACAACTAAGTTCAGACTTAAATTCAGGTTTTTCAAAAACTTTTAATAAATCTTCTGTACCAATCTCATAACCCTCTTTTTTACCGGAAAATAAATCAGAAACTATATTAGATTTTTTAGGGGCAGCTTTTTCTTTTGCGAACAATTCAGCGGCAAGTTTTTCAGCTTCCTCGTATGCTTTGTGACCGTATTTTGTATGTCCTTCAAGCACTTTTGCAGCCTTTGCAGGATTTTTACCAATCATAACCGCTAAAGATACGGCTGTACCGATTAACCCACCGACAGCTAATATTCCGCCGATAATTCTGCCTCTTTTTTTAGGCTTTTTATTTTCTTCGGAAATTTCAACCTTGTCAGGTTCAATATTAAGGTCTGATTTAATTTCAGCCTTAATCTGCTGAACTTGAGGATTTGAATTTATATATTCTGCAGTATTTTCTTTAACAACTCTGTTTATAAGTGATGTCATATTTTCCCCATAAATTTGGAATTATATATATAAAGTATTCTGATTAAAAAAATTTGCCATGAAAAAGTCGGTATATCTTGTTGGAAATACCGACTTTTAAATTTATTTAACCGTTTGATAAAATTACAACATCAAACCGCCTGCAACTTCGATAGCCTGACCTGTTACATAATCAGTATCTAATGCTAAGAATTTAACAACTTTAGCAATATCCTCAGGAGTACCAAAACGTTTCATCGGAATAGCAGCTGCATATTCTTCAATATTACCTAAGTTAGCAGTCATAGCTGTTTGAATAAATCCGGGGCATACTGCATTAACTCTGATATTTCTTGAACCGAATTCTTTAGCTAAGGTCTTAGTCAAACCAATCAAACCTGCTTTAGAAGCTGAATAGTTTGCCTGACCTGCATTACCGTGAACACCTACAATTGATGACATGTTAATAATTGAACCCTGACGAGCCTTCATCATATATTTGATTACGGCATGAGTTACATAATAAGCTGAACCCAAGTTAATTTTAATAACTCTTTCCCACTGTTCAGCATCCATTCTCAAGAACAAACCGTCTTTTGTGATACCTGCATTATTTAACAAAATATCAATTTTGCCGTGTTCTTCAATCATCTTGTCAACTGCTGCCTTAACCTGTTCGTCATTTGATACGTCAAACTGATAGAACCAAGCATTAACACCTAAAGCCTTGATTTCGTCTAATGCCGGTTTTGCAGTAGCTTCATTACAAATATCATTGATAATAATATCGCATCCGTTTTGAGCAAGTTCTTTAGCACAGCTAAACCCGATACCTCTTGAACCACCTGTAATTAAAGCAATTTTTCTCTCTGTCATTTTATCTTTCTCCTTATTATTTGGTAAACTAAAGTCTACCCTACTATTTATTTTACCTTAAAACCAATTTCAGAAGGTTTAGTTCTGTCCATTAACAGACCTAACGCATCATATATTCTTTTAAAATCTTCTTTATCATCATTACAATGTTGAATAAAATAATGTTCTAATTGTGATAATCGTTTAGCAAGTTCTTTATTTTCAAGCACCCACTGTCGCATTTTAACAAATGTATCAATTATCTGAATGTTAACCTGAATAGCTTTTTCTGATCTTAAAACACTTGAAAGCATTGCAACACCTTGTTCTGTAAAGACATACGGATAATATTGTCGACCGCCTCGTTTTTCCGTTTTGGATTTTGAGGTCACAAATTGTGACCTTAAATTTTGCCATTCCTCACTTGTCAATTGAAACATGTAATGCTCAGGAAATCTTTTAATATTTCTTTTTACAGCCTGATTTAATACTTTTGTTTCAACTTCATACAACATAGCAAGGTCACTATCCAACATAACTTTGTAACCCCTTATGTTATATATCATGTTTTGAATTTGTATTAGCTCTTTCATATATCCCTAAATATTATATGATAAACATTATTTTTCGTTTTTAAATTTTTCAAATACCCGGTAGGGTGCGTGTCAACGCACCACATCCCTTATACCAAAGCCAATTCTTCTTTTAATGATGAAATGGTGTTTTCTAAAGATTCTTTATCAAACACGTTGAACACTTTAGCTTCAGGAGCTATTTTTTTGTTCAATCCTGCAAGGACTTTCCCAGGTCCGATTTCCACAAAAATTTCAACGCCGTCAGATACCATTTTTTGAATGGTTTGTGTCCAATGTACTGATGAATAAATTTGTCTTGGCATTTTTACTCTAAAATCAGCACTTGACGTTGTAGCTGTAGCATCAACGTTTGTGATTACAGGAATGGATGCATCGCTTAAATCTAATGAACTTACAAAACTTTCGAATTCTTTTCCTGCGTTTTCCATAAATTTTGAATGGAAAGCACCTGAAACTGCAAGCGGAACAACTCTTCTTGCACCGTTAGCCAAAATATAATCGCCTGCTGTTTTAACGGCATTCTCATCTCCCGTAATAACTACTTGAGCCGGAGAATTGTAGTTTGCAACGTCAACATATCCGACTTTTGAACCTTCAGCCAAACCTGCTTCTAAAACTTCTTCTGTCGCATTTAAAACAGCTGCCATAGCTCCGCCTTTTGTCTGTCCCATTAAATCAGCTCGCTTTTGGATAGCTTTTAGAGTAGTTTCTAAAGACATAACACCTGCAGTGTACATAGCACAATATTCGCCTAAACTGTGACCTGCAACATAATCAGGTGCAATACCTAATTCTGATTTTAAAGCTTCCAATGCGGCAATTGAAGTTGTAACAATACAAGGCTGAGTGTTAACGGTTTGTTTTAGGGCATCTTCAGGTCCTTCAAAACAAAGTGATGAAACACTTTTGCCTAAAACACTGTCTGCTGTGTTATAAACTGATTTTGCACTTTCATAATTATCATATAAATCTTTTCCCATACCAACAGCCTGAGCTCCTTGCCCCGGAAAAAGAAATGCTATTTTTTTACTCATTTTATTCATATTCTCCTTTAAATTCTCTTATTAATATTTGTATATATCCATTATAATTATATTAAGTTCTTTTTTTAAAAAAATCCTTTTCGGGATTATATTTCCTGCTTACCTCTTTATAAATATCAGTCAGAGATTTAGCATCTTTAAACTTTAATATATTTTTTAAATC
Organism: uncultured bacterium; assembly: GCA_902777385.1. Lineage (GTDB taxonomy): Bacteria > Cyanobacteriota > Vampirovibrionia > Gastranaerophilales > Gastranaerophilaceae > UBA1221. The sequence goes on along the minus strand of CACYTP010000001.1, from coordinate 251,771 downwards.
AGAAATTTGCAATAACGGAACATTTGAACTTTTTTGACAAACTGCAACACTCTCTGAATAATTTAAGCTATAACTTCCTGCAGTTAAAACTGACCTTCCAATTCTTCCATATCCGTTAATAGCTATTTTATGTACCATAGATTAATTCTCTTTAATTCAATTAGCAAATTCCGTCACGCAAACGAATAATAGCTCCGCCCCAAGTCATGCCTGCACCAAATCCGCAAAGCAGTGCAGTCGAATTTAATTTGACATTACCTTTTTCTACACCCTCTGCCAATGCAATCGGAATTGATGCAGCAGATGTATTTCCATAATATTTAATATTGGTTACGACTTTATCTTCAGGTAATCCCAAACGTTCCTGAACAGCCTGAATTATTCTGATATTAGCCTGATGCGGAATCATATAATCTATATCTTCTGATGTTAAACCTGAATTTTTCAATAAATCTTCTACATACTTAGGTAAAATTTTAGCAACAAAAGCGTACACCCCACGACCGTTCATCTTTATTAAACTAGGCTTTACTTCAGCCTGCTCAACAAGAGGGCAATTCTTCCCGTCAAACGGCAAACTAATCAAATGGTCATAATTACCGTCAGATTTTATATCAATGGCAATAATATCATCTTCACCGTCTTCAGCCTGAGTAACAACTAAAGCTCCTGCACCATCGCCAAACAAAATAGAAGTACCCCTATCAGTCCAATCTAAAAGTTTTGAATTATTATCGGTTGCAACAATCAATATATTTTTATACATGCCTGAAGCTATCATGCCTTTGGCAATACTTAAACCATATATCAATCCTGTACAAGCCGCAGCAACATCAAAAGCAGGAACAGGTTTTGAAATACCCAAACGTTTATGGATTTGACACCCCATGGAATAAACTTCAATCGGTGCAGTAGATGCTGCAATAATCAAATCAATATCATCAGGAGTCATACCTGCTTTTTTAATAGCATTTTTTGCGGCTCTTTCACCTAAATCAATAGCCGTTTCTTCACCCGAAACTAATCTTCTTTCCTTAATCCCAGTACGAGAATAAATCCATTCATCAGAAGTTTCATATAGCTTTGTTAAATCATCATTGGTCACAACCGTATCCGGAACACTGTAACCAATACCTGCTATTCTTAACGGAATTAATTTATCTGCCATTTTTATTCCTCATGAAACTTAGCGATTTTTTCGTTAACACCTGATTCAACCGCATCTTTCGCAACTCTGACCGCATTTTTGATAGCATAAGCATGACTTCTGCCGTGAGAAATTACCGTAATACCTTTAACACCGAGAAGTAACGCACCGCCAAATTCTTCATAATTTATTTTTTTGTAAATTCTTTTCATAAACGGTTTTGCAAGCAAACCGATTATTTTACCGACAATATCTGCCTTAAATTCTTGTTTCAGCATTCTGAACAACATTGAAGAAGTACCTTCCGTAACCTTCAATGCAACGTTTCCTACAAAACCATCGCAAACAACAACATCACAAACACTCAAGAAAATTTCTTTACCTTCAATATTTCCTACAAAATTAAATTTATCCTGATGTTCTTCTAAAAGCTTGTAAGTAGCCTGTGCAAGTTCGTTACCTTTACCGGCTTCTTCACCGATATTAAGAACCCCAACTCTCGGATGTTCAACACCCAAAACATTTTTAGAGAATGTTGAACCCATTACGGCAAACTGCATAAGCATTTCAGGAGTACAATTACTGTTTGCACCGCCATCAATAACAACAATAGGTTTTTTAACAGTTGGAAGAGTAACTGCAATTGCAGGTCTGTCAATACCCGGCAATCTGCCTAATCCGAATAAACTTGATGCCATAGCTGCACCAGTAGAACCTGCAGCAACAACTGCATCAGAACTGCCCTGTGCAACAGCATCTACCGCAAGCACAATTGAAGATTTTTTCTTCTTACGAATAGCCTGCCCCGGAGCTTCACCCATTTCAATAACTTCAGATGCATGAGTAATTTTGATATCAAGCTTGCTTGTATCAATCTTTATACGATATTTTCTGGGACCACCTTTTCCTAAATCGGTCATAAAGCCTTCATGAGTAATCTTATCTAATTCCTGCTCAATTCTGTCCTGCTTACCGACCAACTCAATTGCTACACCGTATTCCTTTGCAGCCCACACTGCACCGGCAACTATTTCGTGCGGAGCATGGTCACCACCCATTGCATCTACTGCTATTCTTGTCATTACACTCTCCCTATATCATAAAAGTTATTAAGTAACTAAGCTATTAAGTTATTAAGCCGTCATAAATAACGTAAGCACTTAATCCCTCATTTACTTAGTTACTTATTTACTTTTTATTCTTCAGTTTTAGCTTCTTCTTTAGTTTCAGCAGTTTCTTCAGATTTTACTTCTTTAACTGCCTCTTTCTTTTCAGCTTTTGCAACTGTTTTTTTTGTTTTCTTTTCAGTTGTTGCTTCTTCTTTTTCAGCTTTTTTAGCTGATTTTTTAGCCGGTTTCTTTTCTTCTTTTACTTCAACTTCTTTACGGTCTTTAAGGCTAACCGGTTGTCCTTTGTAAGTTCCGCAAGCTGTACATACAGTATGAGTTAAAACTGTTGCACCACAATTAGGGCATTTAGTAGTTTCAGGCTTTGTTGCCTTCCAATTACTTCTTCTGTGTCCTTGTGCGGAATGACCTGTTCTTTTCTTTGGTACTGCCATTTTTCCTTTTCCTTTTTATTTCTGTCTACTATTTACTTTTTCGGTTGTATTTGAATGTTTTTAAATACATCCATTCTCGAATCAGAGATTTCTTCTTCTATAAAAAATTCATCTCTATTACAATTTATACCACAAACTTTTCTATTTGGTAAATTTAATATTACAGATTGATACAATAAGTCATAAATATCAATTTCATTTGAACCGTTCAAGTCTGTCATGAACTGCCCGTCTTTAAGTTCTGTTTCTTTTCCGTATTCATCTTGCAGAGCGTATTTTGCAAACATTTCATCAAGATTAAATTCCAAATCGTACCGGAAATTTTTAAGACACAAATCACATTCTAAATTTAAAATTCCCTTAACATTTCCGGACACTTCAATAAACTCACCAAGAGATTTAATTTCCAAATCAGCTTTAATCGGGCCTTCGGAATCAATACCTTCAATTACATCATCAAAAGTGTAATAGAGAGTCTTATTATCGGAATTTTCAATTTCATCAATGGTGACAATGTGCTGCATATTTCAGACCTCGAATTTATACATACTGTTCTTCCTGCATAGCAACTGCAGCAACCTGATTAGCTACAAAACAAACTTTTTTTATAGGTCCCTGTGTTTCCTTTTCTACAAGAACATTTGAAGCAGATTTTATAAGCTGAGTTAACTCTGCATACAACTCTTGCGGATTTTCAACATACAATACAAGAGGGGCTGTAGAACCCTTTAAAAATACAAGAACAGAAGTTTTTTTCTTAATATTTTGAGGATTAAATTGTTGTGCCATAATGCTTTCTCCTTTATCACTATGATTTTAGCCTAAATTAAAGGATTATGCAAGTATGTAAGGATTTTTACATAAAAAAACAGAAGGTGCAGTACCCTCTGTTTTTTATGATTATTATTATGATTTTGCTACGCCTTATACCGCGAGAATCCCGTCTTAATATTATTATTTATTACACTCTTAACAGTATCATACTCGGTTGTAAGTGCCGTTATTTCGGTATCAAGATTTTTCATCTTCATATCCAAAATATTTTCTTTTGAATTAATTTTGGCTTTTTCTCTCATATATTTTGCTTCTGCAACAGCAATGCCTTCTTCGTCCGTAACTTCTTTGATATAATTTTGTGACGCATAATTTGCCTGATAATAATAAAAGTCGTCACTCATTGCAGATAAATACATACTGCCATTTCTCAACATTGTTGCCATATATTCTTCATCATTAACGTTATTATTCTCAACCCAGCCGTTAACAGCAATCTGGTTAAACAATGTATCATAGAAGTTTGCAATTAACATATTGTCACCTGAAGTATCTGCAGGAACTTCAATGTTAAATACGAAATCTGATGCGTTAAAATCATCTGTTACAAAGTTTGATGTACTTGCTTCTTTTGTTACCTTAAAGTTTGTAGTTGCCAAACCCTGCATATAAGCTGCGAAGTATGTATAAAAGGCTTTTGTCATATTTGTAAGGTTGATATTATAACCATCATTGTATAAATAATCTCTGTGTCCGGGGTTACGGAGGTATACATAACCTACATAATTAGATGACAAATCTCTTGCTTCATCTTCAACTTTGCCCTGACTCTTATGTTCTGCCTCTTTGTTATATACGGCATTAGAAGCATCTAATTCTTCCGGTATAGTACCTAAACTGACAACTTTTTCTAAAGTTTGTTGTTTTGCATATTCAATAGCAGCCTGTGCAAACTGATCTGTTGATGGAATATAAGCAGCCAATGAATCTACCAATTCAGTCCAGAATGAACATGAACCGACTTTATCAATAACACAGTTTCTGCCGCCGTATGTATTAAGTTCATCGTCTTTATCCCATGTAGAACCATATAAAGCTATATTATGTTCACTTGAAGGAGTTAATAAATCCGATAACTTTAATTTTGTAGGATCAACTTGACCGGCTCCATGCATACCAACTTCATCCGGAGGATTTTCCCAATCGATATCTGGATGATTAATTACATACTGTTCGTCATAATGTTTATTTGTTGCATGATCAAAAAATACCAGATGAGAACCGCTTGAATCCAGTGTTAAATCAGTTAAATCAAGTTCTATTTTACTTAAATAATCTCTCATAAAGTCTGCAAATGTAATCTGCTCAGTTGCGGTAGATGCCATTTCTGCAGTACCAAGACCTGCATTAGGATTATACTGAACACTCTGAACTCCGTTACCTGTAGCTCTTGAGATAACACCGTTATCAACAAGTCCCTGGACAAATTTATTTCTTATATCTGATGACGGAGTACAGCCAAGACCTTCCTGCGGAATACCTGCCGCTCTTGCAGCTGCCGCAAGGCCACCGTCCAGAACAATTCTGCCTGAAGGATCCGTAACAGGACTTGGAGTAAAATTATTGAGCTGGGATGGAGACATAAGTAAACCATAAGACAATAAAGTTGATTTGTCCCCTGTTCCATAGTAATCATATATAATTTTGGTTTGATTAAGTGCATCCTGATATTCGGCAGAAACTATGTTCATGTCACGAGCAAGAGCAATCTTCTGATGTGAATAAGCCATTGATTGGTATTCACAGTCGGATTTCCTTGCTGTTATGGTTAATAATCTAGCTTGTGACGCTGCCAAACCCATTGTTGTGACCTAATTCCTTTCAATTCTTAGTAGCATTTCCTAGTCGTTCATGTCAATTTACGGTATTTTAGGTACAAAACTTTAAGGCTGTTAAGCATGTTTGTAACATATCTTAATATAATTTTTTAGTTAATTATTTCTACTTCAATTCTTTCTCGACATCTGCGGTAATATCTTCTCCACCCCAGAATACAATATCTTTTGGCAAAACTAAATCGTAATTTTGACTTTTTGCTTTATTTGCAACAACTGTATGAATTTTTGTATTCAAATCAGAAATTCGTTTGTTGTAATTTTCATCCATCGCAATTTTTTGACGATTAATTTCTTCTCTGTATTTCTCCTCTAATTTTGCAGCCTTATCAGCATCAGTTTCTTTTGAAATTTCGAGCTGTGCTTTTTCCAGTGTAGTTTGCATAGCTTTCAATTTTGATTGTTGTTCTGACTTTAGGGTTTTTATTTCAGAAGAATCAGAAATTATTTTTGCGGTATCAACAACAGCAAGTTTAATATTTGTATTGGAAACGGCAATATTATTTAATGAATAACCGATTGCAAAACCTACAGATACCAAAATAGCAACACTTAATTTTTTATACATAGTTAAATCCTCATAAAATATTTACTATATGATATTCAAATAATCTTGAGAAAATTCATATTGCCTAATCGAATAATTTTTTGAAAAATGTCATAAACTTGCAATATTCTGCCATATATGATATAACACCTCTATAGGTAATGATGGATGGAGTTAGTGTATGTTAAAACCTGTTTCCCCAAAAGACAGAATAATTTTGGCATTAGATGTTGAAACTTTAGAAGAAGTAGAAGAACTTGTAAATGAATTAAAAGATTACGTCGGATACTTTAAAATAGGTCTACCTTTAATTGTAAGTTACGGATTTGAAGCAGTCAGACTAATCGAAAAATTAGGCGGGAAATGTTATTATGACAGCAAATTCCATGATATTCCAAACACTGTGCAAAAAGCTTGCATAAGTCTTGTAAAAAACAATATACACTTTTTTAACGTACATATTCAGGGCGGCTCAAAAATGATTGCAGGAAGTGTCAAAGCTGTAAAAGCCGCAGCCAAAAGGCTGGGAAAAGAGCCTCCTGTCATTCTTGGGGTAACATTATTATCGAGTTTCGGACAAAGAACGTTAACAACAGAATTATGTGTGGATAAAAGCATTGAAGATTATGTTGTTCAACTTGCAAAAGTAGCTCACGATGCCGGGTTGGACGGAGTAGTTGCAAGTGCGGAAGAAGCTAAAAGGATTAGAAAAGAACTTGATGATGAAAACTTTATTATCGTATGTCCTGCAACAAGACCTACATGGGCATCCGTAAATGATCAGGTTCGTGTTGATACCCCAAGAGATGCAATCCTTTCAGGTGTAGATTATATGGTTGTCGGACGACCTATAACAACAGCCGAAAATCGTGTTGCAGCGGCTCAACTTATCTTGGATGAAATTTCTACCGCTCTGGAAGACATGAACGCAGCAGTTTAAAGCATTTATACCAGTGGTATTGGTATAAGATGTCTGTAAAATTTGTATTCCGGAAAATTATCCGGCAAAAAATTCCAATATCTTAATATCAAATAACCCTCTTTTTCAAGTATTTCTGCTTCTGTATCATCATAAGTCAGATACGGGTACACAAAAGGAACATCAAAATCGGTTAAATTTAGCTTTAGCATATTTTTATACCCGAAGCGTTTATGAAACTCATTAAATTTATTCATCCTTTTTATTTTTTCTTTTTCTATATCGATTTGTGCAAAATAATTACTTGTACAGGCAGACATAAGTTTAATATCCTGATTATTTAACCTGTTTTCATTGCACACCATTTCTTCATAACTCATTTTATCAAATTGTTGATAATAATTTGTGTCAACGGCAAAAGTTTCATCCAAATTTTTAGAAATATTTAAAAAAGCACCGTCTTTCAGGTTAAAAAACTTTCTTAGAGAATTAAATGACGCTAATCCGCAATGAGGCATGTAAAAGTTATGAGCATTATCCACAATCAAATTCGGATATAAATCAGCCAGTTTGAAAACATTTTCACAGCATATACCAAAATAATTCGGATATAATATATAAGAATTTTTATCAAACACCATATCCGGATAAAAATTCTCATCTATATGATAAAATTTGATACTGCAATTTTCCTTTCTGACAGCTGTCAACACCGATGGACAAATATAATACGGTATAAAAATTTCTTTTATATTATAAGTCTTTATAACATATCTGAGGCAGTTTCTTGCAGTATTTAATTTTATAACACATTTATCCATTGAATTATTGTATATCAATTTTTAAATAATTTCATGGTATAATGACAAAAAATTAGGGGGTTATATGAATAAAAATGTTTTAAGAAATCTGTCTTACGGTGTTTATGTAGTGTCAACATTATGTGATAAAAAATCAACGGGATGTATTGCAAACAGTGCCATGCAGGTAACTCATGATACTATTGCCGTAAGTATTAACCACGAAAATTTCACAAATGAATGTATCAAAAAAACAGGTAGATTTGCGATATCAATACTTGGAGTAGATGTTAATGACAATATTATTCCGGTATTCGGTTTCACATCAGGAAGAGATCGTGACAAATTTGTTAATGTAGAAACAAAAAAAATTAACGGACTGGATGTAATATCAGATTCAACCGGATATGTAATTTGCGAAGTAGTTGATAAAATGGAAACAGAAACTCACACAATATTTTTGGGTAAAATTACAGACGGCGACACTCTGAAAGAGCAAATCCCAATGTCTTATGCTTATTATCACAAAGTAAAAAAAGGTAATAGCCCGAAAACCGCACCAACATTTATTGAAGATACGCCAAAACAGGAAAATAACGACGGTAAACCAAGATATAAATGTAAAATTTGCGGATATATATACGAAGGGGATTTGACACAGGAGCCTGATGATTATGTATGTCCTTTATGCAAACAGGGTAAAGATAAATTTATAAGAATATAAAATCACGACAATGGAACAATAAATATATCATTGTATGTTATCTTGTAACTTTCTATATTTTATTTTTGTGATACTATGTAAGGTATGGCTAACCGAATTAAGAAATTTACCTTGATCGTCTTATTAACGGCGTTTTGTTGTGCAAATTGTGCAACGGGAGCTTTTGCTATCACATCAAAAGCTAAGGTTAAAAAACAAAATAATAAAATAGAAGTTAAAAAACACGACGGGCATGATGAACATGAAGAATTATTTAAAAAAGCATTTGTAGAGAAAAATGACGTGCTTTCTATAACCGATTGTGTTTCGATAGCATTTCATAACAGTCCGGTTATAAAAAAATACAAATACAATTTGGATCTTGCTCAAAGCAATGTAGGAATTGCAAAATCTGAGTATTTCCCTGTAATTAGTGCAGGTGCAGGGTTTCATAATACCAATCACTCATTCGGAGAAGAATATCACAGCCATGTAATGGAATTTCCTGAAGTTGCCGTTACCATAAACAAGTTAGTCTATAATTTTGGAAAAACTACCGCATATATAAAGATGGAAGAATTTTATAAAATCGGTGCAGAATATGAATTTATAGACAGCCTTTGTGAAACTCTTTTTGACGTAAAAGAAAAGTATTACAAAGTTCTGCTTGCAAAATCCAGAATGGAAGTCGTAAAAAAAGATTTTGAACTAAATGAGGAATTTCTTGATATGGCTGAAAAATTAGCCACAAAAAATTCAACAAGAATTTCTGATATATCAAGTGCAAGATTCAACTATAACGTTTCAAGGGTAAGATATTTACAGGCTGTGAATGATTTTGAAAACGCAAAAATCGACCTTAACAATGCAATGTTTGTGGAAAAACCCGAACCATACGAAATAGAAAGCACAAGCACATATTCATACAATAATGAATTTATTGATAATGAAACATCAAAAGAATTTATACCTGAGGAACTGCCATTTGATGAAAAAAATGCGGCAGAAATTGCGTACAAAAACAGTCCTGATTTAAAAGTTCTAATTGCAACATTTAAAGCAATGGAGCAATCACTAAACTATATAAAAAGAACATATTTCCCTGATTTAAAAGCAGGTGTAGGATATGGATATTACAAAAATAACCATCTTAAAGGAGATAACAGCCTTCAAGTTGGGGTTACACTTGATTCCAGCGTAAATCTTATGAATTTGAAACACAGTATTAAAGGTGCTGACGCTCAGTTGAATATTGCAGATAACGAAATAGTTTTATTTAAAAAGAATTTATATTTCAAAGTTCAGCGAGCTTTAACCGATTTAAAAAAAGCGGAATTGGAGTTTCCTATATGTCAGGTAGCAACAGCAAACGCATATACACACCTTAAAATTGTTATGGACGATTACAAAAATGATAAAGAAGATTACGTCGCACTGCAATCTGCAAGAACTGCATACCAAACATCACTAAATAACTACATAGACGCTTTATACAAATATAATATTGCTTTAATCAATGTAGAACGGGCAATGCACTGCCACCTGATTGATATTCACCACAAATCAAAACACGCAATTCATTACCACAATGACGAGCTGCTCAAACACATCACAAAATGGATGAATTGTGACGAAAAAGAGAAACGAAAATCTATAAGGAAGGAATATCGTCTATAAAGTTTCAATAAACCTGTCAAATGCTTTTTTACCGTTATCATCACGTTTGAATACGGCAGCACTGTCAAGCATACCTATATAACTGCGTCCGAGTTCATTCTGCAAAATTTCCATAATATTATCTTCAGAAATATCGTCGTATTCCATAATAAAATGTTCGACCCAATGTGCATGCTTTGCGGTACTTTCATCCGCTCTCAAATCTTCGCCTTCTAAAATTTTATCGGCAAGAAGTTTCATTTCATCATTTAAAGAAGCCGGCAGAATAAGCATTCCCATAAGATCAGTTACGGTAAGATGTTCTTTTTTAATGTGATGATACTTTTCATCAGTATGAAATACTCCTAAAGGATGCTCGGAATTTTTGATATTATTTCTCAGAATTAAATCAATTTCATACAAATCACCGAGCCTTCTGGCAACAGGTACAATAGTATTACAAGGTTCTGTACCCGCACTTTCAATAAGTCCGATACTATCATCACGGTAAACTTTCCACTTGCCTGATATATATTCGGCAAGTTTTACTATTTTAGTGTAGTCATTGTTTCTTATCCTTATCACAGATAAAGGCCAATTAAGAATACCAATTTGAATATCCTCAAAACGCTTAACCTGAAAATATTTTTCAACATCAGCACGATTTATGGCAAATTCGTAATTTCCGCCGATAAATGCCTCATGCACAGGTTTATAATCATCTGCAAACGGGATACAAGAATCTGCACCAATATAATAATGCGGAAATATATTCAGAAATTCAAACAGCTTTGTAAAAGTTTCACTGCTTAAATCGCCTGTCTTATGCTCAGGATTTGAGGCGATACACTGCTCATTATAATATCCTTCCGGAGAATACCAAAACATCCAGTCTTCTTTATTCAAAGTTATAGGGAGCATTCTCAAATTTGCATCCCTCATAAATCCTTCATTTTCATGACAATATTTGCATTTTGGATATCCTGACTTGTCATCAGAACTTTTATCAAATAAATCAATACATATATCCATTTTACCGTATTTGGTAGATACATTCCATTTCACATTTTTGACAGCACGATACTTGTCAACATAATTTGAAGCTTTTGAAAATTCATAAAACCAATTAGTAGATTTTTTAGGCGAAATTCTGTACAACTTTTTAAAATTGTCATTTATTTCATGCGGCATTGGCAAAAGTGTAGCCATAATACGGGATTTCAACAAGCCTAAATCTTTATCGCTGCCATCTGTTATGTTATTTTTTACTGCATAATCCGTAATTAAATCAAATATATCCTCTAACGACACATTACTATATTCATCCGCAGGTTCTATATATTCATTTAATTTAAGGATTTCTAAAACTTTATTGATAATATAATTTTTATCCCGTTTATTTACCAGATTGTTTTCTGTTCCATAAGTTATCAGTTGTTTTATAGCCGCATTTATCATAAAAACTCCTATGTTAGTTAAATTAATTCTAACATTTTTTTAAATAAATTAAAAGTATTTTTTAATTCGTCCGTTTTTGACGCATCTGAATTATATTATCAAAATGTAATCAGAAAGAAGAGAAGGAGAAAGACAAATGAACAGAACAGATAAAATAGAACATGAATATATAAAAGCAATAAAACTAAATCCGGTAAATGCATCTTTATACAATGACTATGCGGTATTTTTAAATAAATACAGAAAAGACGATATCATGGCAATCAGATATTTAAACAAAGCCTTAAAGTTCAATCCTGATAACAAAGTTTATAAGACAAATTTAAATATTTTACTGAAAAAACAATCCCGAAAAATTGAAAACCGCAAAAACATGTTCCTGTTATTTTTGACCGGAGTAATCGCATGGATAGGATATATGGGATATACAAATATGATGAATATTATGTCGCTATTTATTCTTGCACAACTTGTTTTAAACAGCAGAAGAACTATGAATAAAATTTATAATTAACCTAACTAAATTATATTATCTGTCCACCATTCCGATTAAAATCGGAATTTTTTTTGCTGTTTTATGTAACAAAATCTTAACATAATTATAAAAATTCTAAAGAAAAAATTTAAAACACCGTAAACAAAAATACGAAGGTTAGATAAATTCTAAGGAGAAATAATAATGTACAAATATGCAATTTGGCCCGGTGCCTACAGTTTTAAGAATGAAATCGGTTTATTTCTGGAATTTTTTAAAGATAAACTAAGATTTCTTATTGAAGAGATTGAAAAAACAGAAAAAGCTATCGAAAAATAAGCTTAGCTGTTTGATAGGGATTATGAGAAAGAGATTCTCTAAGGAGTGTTTTAAAAGAGAGTTTATTATGTGGTTCGGACCGGTACAACCGGTCTTTTTATTATATTAGGATTATACAATATATTTTTGCAGAATAAGTTTTTTCAGAGCTTTTGCCCAAACAGAATCCGGCTGAATTTGCAAAAGTCTTTCAAGATAAACCAGTGCTTCATGGTAATTACCCAGTTTCTTCTTGGCAGCAGCCATTGCATACAGGGCATCTATAAACTTGTCATCAAGTTCAAGAGCTTTTTCCAAATCCTTAACCGCATTTTCAATTTTTGGATTATCAATATCTTTTCTTGAGAGAATAATTCTTGCACGGTTATAATAAGCATCAGCCATCTTATCATCAAGCTGAAGAGCTTTTGTATAATCGAGCATAGCTTCGTTGAACTCTTCCAACGCATCATAAGCAACTGCCCTGTAAAAATACGGTATTGCCCAATCATGCTTTAACTCGAGAGATTTATTGATATTATCAATTCCGCTGTTAAATCTTCCGCTGTTAATATCTTCTATTCCGTTGTCAAGATATGTTTTGTAATCCGTCATAAGCTTTACCTTTTTATATATTATATCATACATAAAAATATCAGCTTATGAACAACCGACAGCATATAATACTATTTCCAAGGATAATCATGCTTTATCTGCCAACCGTCATTTATAATTTTATTAGCACATGTCAAACCTTTGTATGCAGACGAACCATTTAAAGCACAACTATGATCTGTACTATTGTCTAAAAATGGTATTACTTTACCACTATGCAACAATTCAAAAACAAAAGTATCTTTGCCAAATTGGTTAGGATTTTTATCACTTCCATTTATATCTATATAAAAGAGAACCACTTTATCATTACCTTCTACCCAATTTTGATTATTGCCACGAGAATTAAACCCTATACAGGAGCCATCATTTAGTTTCCACCAATATCTTACAACACCCCAACCCGTCTGCTTTGAAGCATTTGCCCATTTATAGCTTTTGTCAGTATTTTCCGGTAAACACATTTTTACTTCATCAGAATATGCACTATGATAACCTTTTTCTAAATAATTTAAATGTTTACTTAATTCATCGGCAAACATTGCCATATCAAAATATTTTGGATGACCATTTACCATATGCACAAATGGCATTGCATTCATATCAATACCGTCATATTCACCTCTTATAAACTCTACAGCATTTTGAACAACAGCATAACTTCTTTTAAGTTGAGATACAGCCTGTGCCTTTTGATAATTCTGAATTAAGGCAGGCAAAGTCATTGCCGCAACTACTCCGATTATTCCGAGGGTGATTAAAACCTCTGCCAAAGTAAAGGCGACTTTACTACCCATGTCATTGCGAGGGAGCAAGTAGCCTTGCGACCGCGGCAATCCAGCCGTTTTTTCGACTGTTGATACTAAAGATTTAACACTATCTGAAAGGTCTGACCCCTCACCCGAAAATAAATAGAAAACTTTATTGTTTATATTTTCCTTCACTTTTATACTGTTTCACGGCAGTTTCTTTTGCAGTATTGTAATCAAATTTTGCAAATGTAGTTTTGTCATAATCACCTGCAACAACCTTGTTGCCTGAACCGTTAACTACTTTTACATTATCGGAAAACAGTATGTTGTTGTTATCTGAATCAACTTCTATTGTACAATTATCAGAATTTTGCAGGGTAATATCATCTTCATCTTCAGAACCCTTGACAGTTGCACCACTAAAGTTTGAAACTTTCATCTTATTAGTATTGAACAACAACCCTTCCTGCTGAATTTCAACTTTTGGCTGAGTATCAACAAATCCTTCGTAATACCATTTTAATCCGGTATTAGTTCCGGTCTCAACATGTCTTAAATTATTATCACCCTTATAGTAAGATTTAACACTATTAGCGTTTAAATTCTCACAGGAAGTAAATGAACGTGCATCTTCCCATATTGAATCAAATTGAGCCTTGCTTATATTTGTTTCATGTACAGTAGCCTCACCCCCAAATAAACTGGCTCTGCTTGAGGTTAATTTGACATACTCAATCTGTTTTGGCTGTTTTTTATTTTGCTCGGGATAAGTAATCTTTGTTCCTTTATCATCCAAAAATACACAGTAAAGTTTTTTACCTGTTTCCTCATCAGGTATAGTCGTCCTTCTGCTGTTTTCAGGTACCAAAGCACCGCCGAAATTTACATATTCAACTTTTCCGTCACCCATAATTCAATATTCCCCTTGTATAAATTCCCCGTATTTTTTAAAAGTTTTTCATCTGCCAAAAATTGATTAAATTCAGAAACATGTTAAGTTTTTTTAACAAAACCAAAAACATGAGAAAATTCCCTATAAAAAAAACGTTTATATATACATAGGATATGAATGTGAGGAATTACAATGGCTGATGTTAACAGAATAGTATCACCACAAGAATTTCAAAACGATCCAAAACTACAGGCAGAGTTTGGCGGTGATTACAATCGCTACGCAACAAGCATGCTCAACAGACTAAATCAATTGGGCGTGTTTAATTTTGCAGCCCAAGGCAGTAATGCTTTACCTGACTTAAAAGGTGTAAGTTTATTTTATAATGTAAACAGAAACTCTGCTGCACAAAAAAAAGAAGAAGAACAACAGGAAAAAATTGATAAAAGGCTTGATAAAATTTCAAATCCTAAAATCAGAGCACAGGTTCAGGCAGAATTAAAAGCCGGAAATTTATCTGACGCATTTGTAGATATGCTTATTGAACGTCACGAAAAGAAGATGGCAGAATTTGAAGAAATCTGGAATAAATATTTGCTCGCAAAAGGTCAGGCTGCAGATTTGAAAAAGACTTGCGAAAGATTACTAAGAGAATACCAAAACTCAAATGACAGTTCTGTAAGAAAAGGAAACTACAATAAGGCATACAAAGATTATTCTGAAGCAAAACTTGATGCAGACATATATTTGGATATTGCAGGTGACATTTCTCACAGAATAACTTAATTTTTATTAACATCATGTATTGCAATTTTTCTTTTAGCGTATTAATATACGGGTGTAGAGTGCTTACGCCAATTTGTACTCATACGAAATAAAGGAAAAATTATTATGTCAATCAACTTGAAAAACAAACAAGACATCATTAAAGAATATGGTGCTAACGAAAAAGATACCGGTTCTGCTGAAGTTCAGATTGCTATGCTTAGCAAAAAGATTTCCGAATTAACAGAACACCTGAAATCTAATCAAAAAGACTTCGCTACAAAAAGAGGTCTTTACATGATGGTAGGTAAAAGAAAGAGATTACTTTCTTACTTAAAATCAAGAGATTTGGAAGGTTACAGATCTTTAATTAAAAAATTAGGTATCAGAGGATAATTTTTCAAACAAACAATAAAACGGCATCTCTTCACAGGTGCCGTTTTTTAATGCCAAATATTATTCCAGAGGATCATAACCGCCTTCATGCCAAGGATGACATTTTGAAATACGTTTCATTCCAAGCCACAGACCTTTTATTACTCCGTATTTTTCAACCGCCTGTCTTGTATATTCCGAACAAGTTGGAGTAAAACGGCACACCGGCGGAGTATGTTTTGAAATTGACTGGTATATTTTTATCAAAAATAATATTATTTGTTTCATAACTAAGATAATGTATAACTTTCACCAATAGTATCTACTGCATCTACTTTAATATCAGTTATCAATTCTGAATATGAAATTACGACAATTGTCGGAATGTGACGCTCAAGTAACTGATAAAGAGGAAGTCTTATTCTTGGAGAACATAATATTACAGGCTGCTGTCCGCAAGTCTGATGAGCTCTCATAAGAGTATTTGCAGTAGTTTCAATTAATTCCTGAACCTGAACAGGATTTAACAGGAACATTGTACCCAACTCTGTTCTCTGACAGCTGTCATCTAAAGTCTTTTCCCAATCAGGAGAAAGCGTCAAGGCATAAAGAATATTATCTTCACTTACATTAGACAAACATATTTGACGTCCCAATGCAGCTCTCAAACGCTCGGATAAAATATCAGGCTCTTTAGAAAATCTCGCATAATCGCAAAGTCTTTCAAATACAAATATAATATCTTTAATCGAAACTTTTTCTCTGATTAAGTTTACAAAAATCTTTCTCAAGTCACTCGTAGAAATAATTGTCGGAACAAGGTCATTAACAAGCGTAGGATCTTGAGAACGTACAAGTTCCATCAACTTCAAGACATCTGTCTTTGTCATAACCTCGTCAACATGCTTTCTCACACATTCCTGCAAGTGAGTAACAATTACGTCGGTAGAATCAACAGCCGTCACAGAACGAGCCGTTTTTGCATCTTCAGGTTTTAACCAGTATGCCTGAGTTTGGTATGTCGGGTCAATACCTATTATTGCATCTTCAGGAACTTCTTGTTTTACTGAATCCCACTGATCGGCAATAACCATAACACGTCCCGGATATACATAACCTGTTGCGACAGTATTACCGCGAATTGCAAGCAAATATTCGTTAGCATCAAGTGCTGACGAGTCCATAATACGAATATTCGGTATAATATAACCTAATTCATCAGTAACTCTTTGACGTAACGCTGCAATCTTTGCAAGTAATTGACCTTCCTGATCAGGATCGGCAATCACAAGCAAATTAGAACCAACCTGCAAGCTTAATACATCAACACCCAATCGTTCATACATACGGTTCGGATTAACAAGGTCTTGCATATTCTGTCTTACGTTTTCCAATTGTCCTAACTGAGATTGAACATCAGCATTGATTAATACAGAGAAGCCTGCGACTGCTAAACCAACCGCAAACAATGTGAACGGAAACCAAGGTAAACCTGTAATAGGCCCTGTAACAGCCAACAATGCCAAAAATCCTGCCGCAAAAAATAATGCGTAAGGTTTTGTCATAATCTGACCTGTAACATCAGCACCTAATGATGCACTCTGAGCTGATGAACGTGTCATAAATATACCTGCTGCAATTGACATCAACAATGAAGGAACTTGTGATGCCAAACCGTCACCAATAGTTAATACCGTATATTTTGAAACCGCATCTTCAATCTGCATCTGGTTCATCAAACATCCGACACACAAGCCTCCTATAATATTAATTAATACGATAATAATACCTGCAATAGTATCCCCTTTTACGAATTTCATAGCACCATCCATACTACCAAATAAACTTGATTCTCTGGATAAATCTTCACGCTGTTTTGTAGCTTCTTCAGGGGATATTAGACCTGCATTAAAATTTGCATCAATCGTCATCTGCTTTCCTGGCATAGCATCCAATGCAAAACGTGCAGAAACTTCCGCAATACGTTCGGCACCCTTTGTAATTACCATAAACTGTACAACAGTAATAATTAGGAATATTACGCCCCCAACTACCATATTACCGCCGGTAACGAAAGTTCCGAAAGCATGAATTACCTCTCCTGCTTCACCCTTAGACAAAATCAACCTTGTTGATGCAATTGATAATACCAGTCGAAACATTGTACCAAGAAGAATAATTGAAGGGAATGAAGATAATTCCAACGGCTTTTGAACATACAAACCAAACATCAACAGTACAATACCAAGTGTAATATTTAAACAAATAGAGAAGTTTATAACCCAATTCGGCATTTCTACAAGCAAAATCAATAACAGTGTCAATACAAACACTGCTAAAAATAATTCACTTATCGGATTATTACCCCCTCCACCTTGAGCCATTTTATAATTCCCTCAATGCTTTACTTACTACTTCAATACGAGTTTCTATAGTTGCATCCACTATACCGTTTGTTGTTGTAACCTGACATCCGCCCTGACTTACGTTTTCATCGGCAAGTACAACTACCTTTGTATCAATACCTGCCATGTTTAACATATCGGGAACAGCCTGTTTGGTTTCGTTAACCTCAGCAGGGTTAACACGCAACGTAACTTTTGTCTCCTCTTTGGACAGGGTTTTTAATACATCGACTATTGTATTAAATAACACCTGCGGATCTTGTTCTATTTCTTTTTTAATGATTTTTTTCGCAATATCAACACTTATTTCTAAAATATCGGGTGCAATATACTCAAAAACCTCTTGTTTAGCGTTCATAAATTGTCCTAAAGAATTTTTGAACTCGTCAATATCAGCCTGAGCTTGCTCTAACCCTGCCTGATAACCCTCTTTCATAGCTGATTCTCTGATAGCATCAGCTTCTTCTCTTGCACGGGACACAAGATTTCTGTCATCAACTCTGCGAAAACCTCTTCTTCTGTCACCTCTGCGTCGTTCTTGCCGCTGACTGAAATCAATGTTATCTAAATCAAAAAGATTAATTTCATTATCAGAAACAGCAGTAACATTTCCGGCAGGCTGTACAACATGCTGCTCAGACACCTGTTGTACAGGTTGACTGTCAGCTGGGGCATCATTTGTGGAATAATTATTTTCGCTATATTCCTGTCCCTGAATGGACTGCATGTTATCATCTTCTTGAGAATAATTGCCATTCTCTGCATTATACGAATTTTCCGCAGAATAATCCGATGCAGTATCATATTGCTGAGTATTCTCCTGCTGAATATTAAGCTGCTCACCCTTCGACAGTTTATTATCAAAATTCTTCTTGCGTATGATCATAACTGATTATATTATACAATACTTTCGAGGTATTGGGCAATAATGTTAGCAATTTTTGGAGGCATCTTATAATACTCACCCTCAATGGCATTAAATACAAACTGACGAACTTTATGCCTTTCAAGCTGTAATTTTCTTTCCATCGTATTCTTGCCGACCGTGGTAACAACTTCTTTTATAGTTTCTATAACTTTCTTTTTGTTAACTTCTGTTGCTTCCGGTAAATCCTTAGCAATTTCTTCAAGAAGCTTCATTGTAGCATTCGGATTAATTTCTCTTTCAACATCATCCGCATACATATATCTGATAACAGTACCTGCATCGGTTTGGTCAAAACATTCCAAAATTTCCTGAACCTGATCTTCATCCTCAATACGCTTTAGCAGTAAGGCAACTGTAACAAGCTTTAATAATTTTGGCGGTTCATATTTTATACCTGTTTTGTTTACAATATTAATCTGCTCTTGCTGAGGGACAGGAGCGGCATTCTGTTGGGGTACGGGAGCCTGCATGTTTGGATTTTGCTGCTGCATAGCAGCCTGTGCCTGTGCCTGCATTTGTTCTGCCTGAATTTCGCCTGAATTTTCCATTTGCTGCATAACTGCATCTATATTTGATTGAGAAGCAGCTTTTTCCATCAAGCCCTCATCAATTGCACCTTTCTCTTTTAACTCCGCAATACTGTCTAAGTACGTCTTTTTAACATGGTGTTCGATAAGCTGCAATATCTGATCTTGAGGCAATCCTTGCTTAAAAGTTTGTTTTGCAATTTCGAAAATTGTAAATGCAATTTTTTGCATAATAGGATCCCAAAATTGCTGTGGAATACCTGATTTTATTAAATCAACAGATTTGTGGAATGCCCATTCCGCAATAATTTGGGTAATCATTGATGCCTGATCGGCAGTAAAACCTAAATTTTTCTGATCTTGATATAAAGCTTCACCAGCAAGCATAGAAAAATTCAACAGTGTATTAGTTACATAATTTTTGTCATTTTCATTAAATTCGGCAGGTACAAGCTCTGCCGCCTGTGACGCCAAATTTTCCGCAAAACCTTTATAGTCAAAATCTTTTATAGTCATTTATTTTTCCTTTTACACGTTAACTGTTTTCAATCCAACTCTTAATTTTTTCACCTGCAATTTCGCCATCAGCCTGAGCCAAATCTGCCGATACTTTACTCAAAGCTGCAATAACATCCGCTTCACTTCTTTCTCCGAGATATTCACGCTGTTGTTGTTCTAACAAGCCCTGAGCCAATTCTGATTGTCTGTCTGCAAGCTGTGCAGCACGCATATTAACATCACTAAGTTCTCTATCCTGTTCAGCTTCTTTCTGTCTCAAACGTTCAACTTCAATAGCATTTTCTTCCTGCAACTGACGAACTTTTCCTGAAACAACTCTAAACACAAGTATCAAACCGATTGCACTCAACGCTACAGCAAGCCACCAAGGATTACCGCTTTCATCAGGTTTTGGTAAATTTGCCTGTTTTCCGGAAGCAAGATACGGATCAACTGAATCTGAAAATGCAATTGAAACATTTTCCGGCTCAGCCTTTGGACCTGCCGCACTTGCAACCAATTGTTTCAGTTCCTGCAATGTTGTATCCGGCGGAATAGCTGAACGCTCTAATGTAACGGCAACTGTTACTTCTTCAATCATACCCGGTTTCAGGTACTCATTTAACTGAGTTTTGCTGACACCATATTGGGTTTCTGTTGCAGAACGTGAATAACTCCTGTTCTGGCTTGAATTACTGCCATTATTAGCTATACCGTTAGGAAGATATACACTTACTGCGTTACTTGAGGAATTTGTATCCTGAGTTTGATCTCCCAACCCTTCTGTAAAGGATTGTTCGTTAACAGAAGTCTTGCTGTCAGGATCGTACATTGTACTATATTTTTCAGCAGGAGTTTCTCTCAGAAATGTACTTACCGTAACTACATAATTACCTTTACCGATAAGTCTGTCTAACTGCTGCATAACTTTTTGCTGCATATATTTGTCATTTTCTTCAATCTTTGCAAGCATTTCATCGGAAGCATTCATAATACTGTGATAAACATTTCCGTTAGTATCCGTTATAGAAATATTTTCCGCAGTCAAACCTGAAACACTGCCAAGCAAAAGATTTGTAATTGCTTTTACCTTCAACGGTTCCAGTTTTTCGCCTGATGGAATTACAATCTGAACAGTAGCTGTTATTGGTTTCTGCTGAGAAGTAAACATTGACTGCTCAGGTATTGAAATAAATACCGAAGCATTTTCTATAGGTTTTATTTTTCTTATCAATCTTGATAATTCGCCGTTAACAGCACGAGTAAGACGAATTTTTTTATCTTCTTTAGTTGAAGTAAAATCACCTTTATCAAAAATTTCCAAACCGACATTTTGATCCATCAAACCGCTTTGTACAATCTGAATTAAAGCTTCATCACGCTGAGCGGTTGTACATTTCTTCATGCCCGTAGTACAATCACCTGCTTTCAGGTATAATCTTGATTTCGTACCGTCTAATGCTCTTGAAACAGCGATACCATATCTCGCAAGTAATGCCTGTATTTCAATAGCCTTACCTAAATTGTCCGTTGTGAGTAAATCCACATCGGTAGTAAGTTTTTGCTCTGATAAGGTTACTCCTCCTTTTTGATTTGATGATGAGTGTACCATTATCGGAACAGCTATCACAAGTAACAGCAAAACGACTGCACCCGCAATCAATCCTATTAATAAAGGTTTATTCTCTAATATTTTTTGAAAATCCATCTTATCCCCGTCTGTTTAATTAAATAATTCCATTTTATACTTGAATTTGCATTATTTTATCATAAGCCTGAATAACTTTACCTACCGCAGTTGTTGCAACGTTTATACTGATTTCGGATTTTGACATTGCAATCATAACATCGTGTACATCAATATTTTTGTTTCCGGACATAACATCCTTTAACAATTCATCAGGTGCATTCAGCTCCTGATTTAAGTTATCTACCATTCCTGCAAATACGGTTTTAAAATCTGCAGTTTTTTTGGTATCAATACTGTCCAGTCTTGCAGAAGGTATGCCGCCAAATCCGTTTACAAGTTTGGTATGCTGTATTCTTCCCGGTAAATCGTAACTCGGATAAAATCCCGACATATTTATACCTCCTCTATTTTCTATTCTAACTGTTTTTTAAAAATTTTGTCGGCAATACTGTAAAAAATCATACATTTGTTGTACACAAACCGGATGATTTTATTTATAATACTACCTGTCATATCATTAATGATTTATTTCACTAAGTCAAATAGTATATTAAAAAATTAAAATCATAAATAAATTCACTGACTACAAAGCTCTCAGAACAGATTTAATATTTTCATCCGTAATTTTTAGCAAAGCAACGGTTCTTTCTGTATCATTCAAAGCACCCTGTTTTTTTAACACTTCTGCAGTTTTAAGAATGACTGTTTGATTATCACAACGCAACAATTCTTTTATAGCTTCTGTATTTTCCGAATAATCCAAAGCCGTATATACAAAAGGACTATTTTCATTTAACTCTTTTGTAATCATATTTTTTAATTGTTTTTTATCAATTTTTCCTAAAAGCTTTTTTATATCTTTAACTTCTGCCTGAGTATTTTTGTCCTCATCAAACATATATTCATCATTTTCAGTCAATATATTAAATTTTTCTTCCGCATTAAGGAGTACCACGGCAGATTGACTATTTATCGGGTTTGAAATAAGTGATTCAAAAATATTATATAATTCAAAGTTTATAACCTCATAAAGTCCCAATATTTCGCCAAGACCGTTTATAATATTGTTTATAACAAGCAAGGCATTTGAATAATCTTTTTGCAGCAAATCCTGCAAACTGATAAGATAAGGAATATATCCTGCTATATTTTCAGCCATAGTAGAATTTTTCATACTATCTATAATATTCTGCAAAGCTTCAGGATTACCATACATTACAAGAAACTTTACCGCATTGAGTTTCTCAAATTCATCAACACTGCTCAATTTTTTAATTGCCTCATCATAAGACTGTTTATCATTCAATATCCCTAAAGTAGCAGCACAATTAGCGTTTAAGCTTTCATTTTCAGTATATGAGTTTTCTCTCAATAAATCTAATGCCAGAGAATCCTGAATGTATGAGAAAAATTTTGCACAATAGCATTTTTCATCTTCACTACCGTTCTCAAACAATTCAAGCATCTCATCCGTTAAATCTTCATCGGCATATTTTGCAAGCACAGAAACAATTGCCTCATCATAGGACGGTGAATAATATTTAAGGAATGATAATAAATTACGGTAATTATTTTCATTACAGGCATCAAAAATTCTCTGTGCAACATTTTGTTTAATAAAATCAAACAAAAATCCGTCTTGTTCAACAAGTTCTTTGAATAATTCCACATCACAATTATCTACAAGAGATTTTGCGACCTGTTCATAGTCATTTTTATTTTTACCGGTAAGTTTTTTTAAATCATCACTCATAATATTTTCCTTATGTAAGCCTAATATTACAATAAACAACTATAATCTGCAATTTAAAGAATTAAATACAGAGTATGAATTATTCATCCAGTTTGCCTGCAAATACATAATATACAGGACCTGCTAAAAAGCCTATAAATGGCAATACCTCAATTCTTGAAGCAATACTAACCGGAAGATAAGCTGTATAAGCATCTGACAGGGAAAGCCCTATTACACCCGCAATAACACCGACTATACTATAAAGTATTGTTTTAATTATTCGTTTCTTCATAAAATTCATCAATCTAAATAGAATACTGTAATAACTTTATGACCTTCTTCGGCATATTGAACAGCCTTATGAAGAGTTTTACTCGTATGAGATAAGAAACAAATCAATTGATTACATTCGTCAATAATTTCTCTGTTACAAACTCTGGAAGCATCAGCCAAAGTCATCATAGCTCTGTCGGAATGTTCGACAATATTGGGCACCCCAATAAGCTGATCCTGAACATCACTTGGCTGTTGTCCGATTGTCTGAGGTAAAATAACTCTTAATTTTTCAGGGTTAGCCTTCATCGCACCACGAATAGCCGCAGCATTTGTACCTGAAGAACCTCCTGATGTAATAATAGTATTACCTTGCATGACAAGTGCCGTAGCAAGAGTTTCTATCATTTGCTGATGTGTAATCGGCAAATTACGACTGCCAATTATTGCAATTTTCTTTGCGGACTGTCTTATTGTAGCCAATTCCTGTGCTAATTCATCAACCGTATGTGGAGAATTATCTTTGACAACATCCATATCATCGATAGGAACCATAATTGACGGTTGTTCTTCTTGTCCGTTTCCATCACTGTTTAATGTGATGTTAATTTTTTCTTCTACCATTTTTCCTACTTTCTCATTGCAATAATTGTATTTTTTAATTATGCTGATTATAACATAAAATTTCAATTTTGGGAATAGGGTATATGGAAAATCTACTGGAAAATCTTAATAATGAACAGAAAGAGGCTGTTCAGACAACTAAAGGACCTCTGCTTATACTGGCAGGTGCGGGCAGCGGAAAAACTAAAGTTTTAACTTCAAGAATAGCATACTTAATACAAAATGGCATAAAGCCAAAAAGCATTCTAGCCGTGACGTTTACCAACAAAGCGGCAAAAGAAATGAAAATTCGTATCGGAAATATTGTCGGTGAGAATATTATCAAATACATGTGGATAGGAACCTTCCACAGTATTTGCGGAAGAATTTTGAGAGAGAATGTCGATAAATATACCTTCCAATCCGGCAAAAAACTGGATAAGAATTTCACAATATATGATGACAATGACACAACTGCAGTTATAAAGCAAGCGATTAAAAAATTAAATGTTGATGACAAGATTTATCAACCAAAACTTGTAAAAGCCGTAATTTCCAATGCTAAAAATAAAATGCAGGACGCATATACTTATGCAACTTTTGCAAGAGATTTTAAATCACAGAAAATTGCACAGATTTTTGAAGAATACGAAAATACACTCAATAACAACAACGCAATAGATTTTGACGATATGCTAATGCTGACCGTAAAACTGTTAGAGCAAAATCCTGATGTGAGAGAATATTACTATGAAAGATTTGAACATATACTTGTTGATGAGTATCAGGATACAAACCTTGCTCAATACAAATTGGTTAATATGCTCTACACAAATCTGCAAAAAGATATTCCGCCTAAACGTTCACTCTGTGTCGTAGGTGATGTTGACCAATCTATATACAGTTGGCGTGGTGCAGATTATACAATTATTATGAATTTCCAAAGAGATTTTAAAAACACAAAATTAATTAAGCTTGAACAAAATTATCGTTCCACATCAAATATTCTTGATGTTGCAAATGCAATTATCGAAAATAATACAGAACGTGTTGATAAGGTACTCTATTCAAACAAAGGCGAAGGGGAGCTTATTGATTATTTTGAAGCTCAGGATGAATCTGATGAAGCCAATTTCATTGTAAGTACAATAAAAAAAGAGAGCGGTGGTAATTACAATCAATACGCAATTCTTTATCGTACAAATTCACAATCCCGTGCAATAGAAGAAGCTTGTATGGCTTCCGGTATTCCATACAGAATATACGGGGGACTGAAATTCTATGACCGTAAAGAAATAAAAGATATTATTGCCTATTTGAAATTAATATATAATCCTGACGATTCGCAAAGCTTCAGACGTATTGTGAATGTTCCGAAACGTGCAATAGGTGAAACTACGGTTAAAAGACTACAGTTATTTGCCGATATGAATGATATAAGCCTGTTTGAAGCCGCACAACGAGTAGATGAAGATGACGAAATTCCTGCAAAAACAAAAACCAAACTAAAAGATTTTGTTTCTTTAATAGAAAAATTCCGTGATGCAATTAATTCGTACAATTTGAGAGAATTCGTAACTCTTGTTATTGAAAAAAGCGGTTATCTGAATGAATTACAGCTTCAAAATACACCTGAAAGTGAAGCTGATATTGAAAACTTGCAGGAATTTGTAAACGTAGCAGAGGAATTTGTACCTGAAAATGATGATAATGTTCTGGGAGATTTCTTAACACAAATATCATTAATCTCAGATATTGATAATATGGATACAATAGCAAATAATGTTACACTTATGACTTTACACGCCGCAAAAGGTCTTGAATTTCCGACAGTATTTCTGGCAGGTATGGATGAAGGAGTTTTTCCGCATCAGAGAACATTCAACATACCGTCAGAACTTGAAGAAGAACGCAGATTAATGTATGTAGGCGTAACCCGTGCAGAAGAAAAATTGTTCCTTACCTCTGCAAAACGCCGTCAAATGTGGGGTGAATATAAATACTACAACCCGTCACGTTTTATTGAAGAAATACCACCGAAACTTTTAAACAGACTTGGTTCTGAAAACAGTACAGGCAGTTCTTCAACATTCAGAGATGCAGTATCAAGGGCAAAATCAGAACGAGATTACTCTTATTCTTCACCAATTTCTACCCAGTCTGACAGCTTTGGATATGTAAAACCTTCAACAGGTTTCGGAAAAGGATTTATCGCACCGCAGAAAAAAAATACAACAACATCTGTCGTAAGACGCACTCCTGCCCGTACTATTCTTGTTAAATCAAAAGAAAATAAGCAAAAAGATGAAGAAAAAGTAAAAGAATTTTTCAAGGATAATGCTATTAAAAGAATGCTTGAAGAAAAGCGTAAAAACGATTTCCAAAAAGCACAGGAAGCAGAAGAAAGAGAACGTAAAATTGAGGGTTCGGATATCGTGACAGATGTATTTAAAGCAGGTGACAGGGTTTTCCACGATAAACTAGGCATAGGGCATATCTTAGAGGTTATACCTGTCGGTGAAAGTACAATGTACACTATTGACTTTGGTAAACAAGGTAAGAAAGCAATGGACGCTTCTTATGCAAGACTAAAAAAATTCTGATAATTCGACTTTAGTATAATGAAAAATGACCTCTCATAATAAACAATAAACTTATGGGAGGTTATTTATGATAAAAAATATTTGTCTTTTTATATTTTCCGTACTCATATTATTCGGAAACACCGCTTTTGCTGACAGCACGGCAGAGGCACTTAAATTCTTCAGAAATTATGTCAACGCTGCAAATAATTACGATAAATCCCTGCTTGATATGTATTCACCAAATGCCAAAATAATACGTCAGGTTATCAAGCCTGACGGAGAATTAGTTGATGTGGAAACGGATACCGAAACATATATTAAGCAGCTCCGTATGGGACAAATGACGGCAAGATTCAGACGATATAAAAACACTTACTCAAATATTAAAGCAGAAAAAGTTTCAGACGGATATAAAATTTCCGCACTTCGCCAGCCCTCAGGCGAACGTTACAAGCTTAACAGCTATATGATTATCACAAAACAACCAAATGGTGAATGGAAAATAACAGAAGAACTCATGCAGACAAAAGTTCAACTGTTTTTAAAATATGCAAATAAATAAATTATAAAATCAAAAGCAGTAAACATAGACAGTTTACTGCTTTCCATAATAATAAAAATATTACCACGGATAATCGGACTTCATCTGCCAGCCGTCGTTTAATATTAGAGCTTCGCATGAATTTGCCCAATCTTGATTTTTTTTGCAATAATTTTTTAAGTCTGATCTCCGTGCTCCTTGATTATGTGCTTCAAGAAGTCTGCCATTTGCACCTCTGCCTATTCCTGTATTAGGTGTGGAGTAATAATACTTAAAAACATCCTTTCCATACTGATTATATCCGGAATAAGGTCCATCAATATCAAATACTATAGTACTTCTTGCATTAAATGCATGTGCAGCCCAATGCCAGCGAACACAAGCACCATTAGGAAGTAATGCTGATATACCTGCTGTAGAAAGTTTATTTCCATCGCTAAATTCAGAAGTACCTCCTCCAAGTCCGGTATAAGGTCTATACTCTCTACCTTCTTCATAGCACATTGCATGTTCTATACTGTCAGGTTGAGGATACATTTTTACGGCAATCTCTTGTATTGCAAGATAAAGACAAGCGTCACCATATCTTTCTCCCCAAGATCTTACGCCACTAAACTTTGTTTGACCATCGCAACTCCACTGATGTAAAGGAAGTCCGTCAAAATCTCTGGCTGCAACCGTATCTATAGCTGTTTGAACTTGTGCATAGGTTTGTTTTAAACGATTTAATGCAACACCTTTCTGATAATTCTGTATTAAAGCAGGTAATGTCATTGCCGCAACAACACCGATAATACCGAGGGTGATTAAAACTTCAGCGAGAGTAAAGGCGACACGACGAGGCTTTGGGGACTGAGCTATGTGCGGATTTAACACTATCTGAAAGGTCTGACCCCTCACCCGAAAATCTGACTTTCGCTTTGCTAAAGTCGATTTTCTGCCCTCTCCCGACGGTAGAGGGGAAATTTCCTATTCCAAAATAGCTGAACTTCTCAGCCACAAAACTCTGCAAACCATTACTACGAGAGGATTTTACCCCCCCCCCCTACGTTTAAATATAGATATACTCATAGTTTCAATCCTCCTGTTTTTTTATTATTTTAACATATTTTTTACAGTTCTTCAATAGGTGTAATAAAAAATTCCCTTCACATGTTTGCACAGTAGAGGGGAATTTTTAAACTCTTTTTGAAGAAAACTAAGCTTCTTCACCATCATCATTGATTTTATCGACAACCATTTTTGCCATTTCTTTAGCAATAATTCTCTGAGTTGCCTCAGGACAATTTTGAAGCATATTCATAGCAGTTCTGACTGTTGAATCAATATCGTACCAACGACCTTTTCTGTTATCATCCAAGCCTGAACCTACTGCGTTAATAATATCTTCTACTGCCTCAAACTGCTCATCTTCAATATTGTGTTCAATAATGATTTTAATGAGATTTAATGCGACTTTAATCTGGGTTTCATCATCACTGTGTTCAAGTGTAGAAATTGCCTGTGATAATACCGGATCTTTGTCATACCATCTTCTGTGTTGATTTGTGTACTGTTCTTTCATACCTATTCTCCTTTATAGTTTTATAAAATAAATTTATCCTTTTTTAAATACTACGCCTTTTGTACCTTTTGGATATTCCCATTTAAGTGATTTTTTTTCACAAATTATTCTACAAGCACCGCATTCAAGGCAATTTTCGTATTTTACAAGTAATTTTTGTTTATCTTCAAGCCACTCATAAACCCCTGCCGGACAAGCATTTATGCAAGGTCTGTTTTTACAAACCCTGCAATCTTCACTACAAGGTTGAAGATGAGATTTTGTATCAGGTGTATATTTTAATGTTGCCAAATTTTTGTCTAAATTCATTTTATTAATACACTCCACACAAGTTTTACTACTGCCCAAACATCAGAGGTCAAACCGCAAATTCCTCTGGATTTTATAAAATCACAAATAAATTGCCAATATAATTTACGTTTCGGAATACCGTTCACAGATGTAAACATCTCAAAGAAAGCATTTATTTTCTTAAAATAAATATCCATAAATATTTTTCTCTTGTTGTGCATTACATCCATAAGATTTCTGTAAGTGTACAAATCCTTAATAACGAATGATTGTTTTAATTTTTTATCATAACGCTTCAAAGATTTTTTTGAAAAATCTTTTTCTTTTAATGCAAGAATTGCAGTTTCACCTGCTAAAATTCCGCTTTTTAATGCAAGGTTTGTCCCTTCCCAGTGCATATTATTTACGAGCATAGCGGCATCACCAACAACCATAACACCGTCAGAGAATAATTTAGGCATCTTCTTATATCCGCCCTCCGGAATAAGATGTGCCGAATATTCAACAATTTCCCCGTCCTTAATCAACGGTGCAATTGACGGATGACCTTTTATATCTTCTAAAAGCTCGTATGGCTTAATGCCCGTGCTGCTCAATTCGTCAAGAGTAATTCCTAACCCGATACTTATGCTGTCTTTGTTTGTATAAACAAATCCCAACCCGAGTTTACCGAGCATTGAACCTCCGAATAAAGTGTAAATACAGCCTTCATCATCATTAATTAAAAATCTGTCATTAATTTTTTGTTTATCAATTTTTATGACTTCTTTTACAGACACGGCTACATCTTTTGGCTCAATATCTTTTCTCAGACCAATTTGTTTTGCAAGAAGTGAATTTACACCGTCCGCAAGGATTACAATATCTGCATAATAGTCTTCCAACTCGGTCTTTACACCGATAACTTTTCCTTGTTCCTGTATAAGTTCTCTTACAACAGTTTCTTCAGCAACTATTACCCCTTCTTTTTTTGCCTCTTCCGCCATCCATCGGTCAAACTTACCTCTGATGACACTGTAACTTACCGGAGTTTCCGGAGTATTTCTGTAAGAAACAATCGTACTGTCATTTTCTCCGAGAATTGCGAATTTATGTTCAATATTTTTTCTTTCCAAAGGGGCTGATTTTTCAAACTCAGGGAATAACTCTTTTACTGATTCCGTGTATATTGCACCGCCAAAAACATTCTTGCTTCCGGCAAAACTCCCTCGTTCAATCACAATAGCTTCATATCCTGCACGGGCAACAGTAATCGCTGCCGATATACCTGCCGGACCACCGCCTACAATTATTACATCTGTTTTATTTCCCTTATCGTTCATAAAACTCCTCGTTCTAAATTATACTATATATTTTGTTCATTGTAAAATATGTAATATGAACATTACCGCAGGAAAATTTAAAGGACAAAAAATTACAGCACCTGATGAAAAAATTACCAGACCAACACTATCCAAAGTCAGAATGAGTGTTTTTAATACTTTGCAGGGGATAATAGAATTTGATGGAAGCAGTTTTCTTGATATGTTCGCAGGTTCGGGAATTATGGCATTAGAAGCAATAAGCAGAGGATTTGCCACTGCTGTCGCAATAGAAAAACATCCAAAAATTATTCAGGTAATCAGAAATAATTATAAAAAATATATGAATTCTGATTTTGAACTAAATTTGATACATGGCGACAGCCTGAAAATTACAACAAAATTCGACAGAAAATTTAATGTAATATACATTGATCCGCCATACTATTCCGGAGTCTATGAAGAAGCTCTTGAGGCAGCAAAACAAATTTCTGACGGAGTAATCATATTAGAACACGTTACAGAAGTTGATTTTGGGAACTATACAATTATCAAGCAAAAAAAATACGGTGATAAATACATAACGTTTTTAAAAAATTAGTCACGACCGTATTTTTCTTCATAAACCTTGTCAACAACTCTTATAATATGCCAGCCAAAATTAGTTCTGATAGGGTTTGAAATTTCACCAACCTCCATTGAAAAAGCTTTTTTCTCAAATTCAGGAACCATCTGACCTTTTTCAAAATAGCCTAAGTAACCGCCATTTTTACCTGACGGACATATTGAATACTTTTGAGCATAATATTCAAAATTCCCGCCTTTATCCAATTCTTTTTTAATAGAAACAGCATCAGACGCAGTTCTTACCAATATATGCTGTGCTGCAACTTTTGTAAGTTTAGGGGCTTCACTTTCCGCATAGGCTTTTTTTATATCATTCCAACCCCACGCATAAGCTGTGCCTGTTAATAATAACCCTATTGTTGCTATTCTTATAATAAAATTTCTCATACCTATATCCTACTCCGGAAATTTTATTTTTCAACCGACATATAACTAAATTTTTATACCATTATTTGCGGCAACAGATTTTAGCGTACTTTTTGCTTCTTCAATTTCAATATGAACGTGTGTGTTCCTTGTTTGCTTGAACAGGTTTTCCGCAAGTTCATACATTTTCTTCGCACCTTCAAGATATTTCTTTTGTTCCGGAGATTTTTTAAATCCTAATTCTTGAAAATACTTTCCGTACAACAGATATAAGCGACTCAACAAGTCGTTCATGCCATACTGTTTTGCAATCTTTATCGCATCAGTTATATGTATTTTTGCTGTACCTAAATCAGAAGTTGCAAAAGAAGCCTTTGCCATAACAATTCTGAGTAATACTCCAAAGAAATAGTTATCTATTTTCGGATTTTGGGCAACATCAAGAGCCTTCTGTGCTATATCAGAAGCCTCGTATATATCTGTTGATAATTTAGCATCTGCGATTAAATACCATGTTAACAATGCTCCGATTGCCATTTTTTCTTTTGAAAAATATGCAATCTGTTCATTATAAATATCCATTGATTTGTTTGTCTTATCATTATCCTTTAATACTTTGCCAAGCAAAGATTTCATGATATTTTTGGTGAAATTATCACCGCAATTTGTCGCATAAGTAACCGTATGGAACAAATCATCCTGAATATCTTTATATTTGTGACGCATAAGATTGTTAATGATATTTATATAATTCCATCTGACAACAGAATTATCACTCATATTCTGATGTTCATGTAAATTCATCAGCTCTTCCAGTATTTTGTCAGAAACAGAATAATTACCCTTCATAGTATTTGCCTGTGCCAACGCTAATTTACACTGGTACGAAAAATCTTCATCCTGAATATTATTTCTTTCAAGAATATCAAATAATTTCGTTAAAACTTCAAATGCTCTGTCGTTACCCTGCATTATTAAGGCTTCTGCAAGCATTAGATGAGATTTCAGCCAACTTTCTACGACAAATGCCAAAGGAATATCCTCTCTTGCATACTGTTGAGATAAAATTTCATCAAATACGGGTAAAATTTCATTATCTATAAGATTTACCATTTGACCGCAATTTCCTATTGCGAGTAAAGCCTTTAATTTAGAGCATTTTACAAGAACCATCTCAAGTTTTTTGTCATCACTCAAAGATTCCAGAGTATTATCAACGCATTCTACATTGCCAAAATAATTACCCGTATCATAACAACATCTAGACATATATCCTAAAAGTTCGACTTCTCTTGGAACATCATTCAAAGCCTTTGCATTAGCTATAGCATCAGGTAAGTACTCCATAGCCTCCTCAGGACTATATTCTGCCAACAATTTGCCTAAACGTTCAGAAATATTATATCTGATTTTCAGTGTAGAAGTTTCATCCAACTCATTTACTAACGCCAAACACTGCTTTTGAGAATATGAATACAAACTTGTATCACCAATATATGCCGCAAGCCTTGTTCCTCTTGTCCAAATATCAAGAGCCAATTTAGGATTTTTGATATTCTGAGCTATCCTGCCAAATATTGCATTGGAATTCGGGGTAAAATTCTCTAACGCATTGCAGACTTTTGCATTTAATTCAACATATTGTGCATCATTTTTTGCTATGTTAAGCATAGTTTCCCAGAACAACAAATCCTTAAATCGGTAAAAAATTTCATTTAGCGGTCTTATAAAGTTCAGTTTCTTTAAAAATTCAATAATATTTTCAAAAGTAACATCATCATATTCAAAAATTTGTTTTACAAGATTAAGGTTTATTTTGTCACCCAAAATTGATGCTGCTGTCAAAAAATCATAAGCGTCCTTATTTATAGCACTCAACAGACAAATTCTTTTGGCAACTAAATCCTCATAAGATTCAGGCAGTTCAAACGGAGTATTACATAATTCAGAATCCTTTTTCAAACCGCATGCCTGCTCGATATAAGCACAATTACCTTTACTTTGGGCAAATATTATTTCTCTTTCGGTATCCTCCAGTTTTGGGAAATTTGAGTCTTTTTCTTCTTTATTTTTGATAAATTCAAGCATTCCTTTTCTGTCTAACGGAGCAATACGCATATCAAAATAAATATCTTCACAGCCTTTACTGCTAAAGTTAAAGTAGCCTTTTGACGGTTTTGTACCGGAATATATCAAAACAAGTTTTAAATCCTTAAATACAGTATCCTTCTTAATATAATTATGCAAAAATTCATAAGACATAGCATCTACGGAATCAAAATTATCCGCAACAAGTACGAACTTGGAATACATAACTATATTATCAAATATTTTGTTCAGCAAGCTGAATGTTTTATTTTTTCTTACTGCAATATCCTCAAACACCCCAAATTTTGACGGATACAAAAAGTTCAAAAAATCACTTATTTCTTCATTATTCAAATACGGAAATTTATTTCTGAATAATTTTGTTGCATCTTTTACAAATTTTACACTATTTATACAAAAATTAGGCAAGTCATACAGGTTAAACAGAATATCCTGTAACAAACCTCCTGAAGTCATCTGGGTAATAGGAGTACATTTCCCGTATAACCATACATACTGATTACCCTGAAGATTATTTATTACACGGGATAATACATAACTTTTCCCAACTCCTCTTATACCACTTAGGGAAATAATTTTCTTTTCTTCTGACAATAAAGCTTGCTCTAAAAGACTTTCTGCCTCGTATTGCAGCAAAGATTTAGGATTTACAACATGAGTTCTAACTTTATCCGGTGCAATTCTGTGCATTTTTTCACCGGATTCAAATTTATAACCGCATTTTCTGCAAACAGAAGTATTAGGGAAATTAACACAATTACATTCCGGACACAGCTTTAGTATTTCCTCTCCGCATTTTTTACAGGCTACATCAAATATAGTATTAACCGTATGACAATGTTTACAAATCAAACCTGTTCTGGTCTTGCAATGAGGACACCTCAAAGAATCATTTGGTATAATCTTTTTACATACCGGACATTTCATAATTATAATCTCTGCTAACCGTTAAGAGAAGTTTTAATTTTTTGCATTAACTTGAACAATCTTTTAGATACTTCCGATTGAGATAAATTCAATTCACGGGCAATTTCACTCTGAGTCATGCCCTCTTTATAACGGAGTCTGTACAATTCTAAATACTGTTTGTCAGGATCTTGACTGTTGATATTATTCAGAGAATCCAACACAAAGGTCAAAACCTCTTTTTTTATTGCAACATCCTCCGGACCATTATCAAAATCTATAGGTTCATATTCTATTTTAATATTGTTGTATGTATTTGAATATGATGGCTCAGGAGCATTCAAAGAAACCTCTTTTGTTGCAACGTAACTGTCATGGGTTCTTCTTAATCTTCCTGAATCTTTTAAAACATTCAAAATACTGGAAGTTGCAACTTTTCTAAGATAGACTTCCAAAGTGGAATCTGAGGATATTGTACTGATTATAGGTAATGAACGTTTGCATGTTTCATTAAAAAAATCCTCGTATAAATCCTCATTATTGGTAAATTTACGATTTGTCTTGATTAATCTTTCTATCAGATTTATCTTGTCTTGTGTTAATTCCACTGATATTCCCCTAACTTATAACATTATATCACAATTATAGATAAATGATAATACCTAAATTGTAGTTAGGTGTCGGAACCTCGCCCTGTGCTGGTTTTACAGCATTTAGTGTATTTTTAACAGTTTGTAACACAATATTATCTACCTGATTTGAACCACTTGATTTTGTAATCTGAGCATTCTGTATTGTACCATCTTTAGAGAGTTTCATGCTCACTTTTACCTGATTTGAATAAATATAATCACTGGTCAATAACAAATCACTTGATAATGTTAACTTGATACTCTTACCTGCGGTTTGCAAATACTTTCTCATATTATCACTGTATGACAAATAATCAGGAACTTCCCAAGCAACTTTTTGCAAAGTTATTGTCTTGCTTGCATTAATAGGTTTCTTAGGTCCTGCAGCAGCCTGTTGTTTTTTAATAGCTTCCTGAGTATTTTTAATAGCTTCTTTTGTATTCTTTACTGCAGCCTGTTTTGCTTCTTTAGAAAGCTCTTGTGATGCAGATTGATTAGCTTTCGGTGCAGGAGCAGATGGAGATAAATCCGTTGGAATAGCCGGTTCTATACCGTTGTTATCATTTGATAAAATACCTGAGTTATCGGTTTCCGGACTTGCCAGAGTATTTGTTTCAGGATTTGAACTGATAAGAGTTTCAGATTCGACACTGTTCTTGCTCTTAATCATAAAACCAACAACTGCACCTACAACTATAACCATTGCCAAAATTCCAAATATCGGTACTAATTTAGATGAAGATTTTTTAGGTTTAAAATCATAAGAGTCTTCTTCTGCATTCATTATAGTGTTATTCAAACCCTGTGTATTAGAGTTATTGTACAAAATTCCTAAAGACTGATTTTGCACACGGTCTTCTTCAGAATTTGTATCATATTCATCTTGGGACATATTATCAATTGATTCAACATCCTCAATAGAGTTAATATCTTGAATAGACCCAACATCTTCCGGATTTTCTTCTTCACAAATTTCTATTTCCTGCCCACTAATATCTGAAGGAGTCATGGCAGATTCTTCACTTTCAGCTGTTTCAGAAACAGCTGTATCTTCGGCATGCATTTCAGGCTCAGCCGTGAGATTATTTCCTTCTTCATTAACATTTTCAAGAACGGCAGCTTCCTCTTCTTCAGACAGACCCATTTCTTGTTCTTCCTTAGACTCTTCCGTTTCATTACCAAATTCGAAAACACCATCCTCACCTGATAATGCAGAGAGTTCATCTAAAATAGATAAATCTGATACTTCATCATAAGCAGGAGCATTATCAGAAGATGTTTCATCTGATTGCGTATCCTGAACAGTATTATCAGATACAACATTGTCAGAAGAATTCATACTGTCATCTACTGCGGAAACTTCTTCGGTTTGAGTTGAGCTTGCAGAATCAGTTTCATCACCGGAAAGTGTTAAATCACCTGTATTTAAGGAATCTGCTACATGATTATCAATAGACGACATATCAATTGAATCTGAGATATTATCCGGCATATCAATTTCATCATTCAATTCACCGGTTATATCTTCACCAATAGACGGAACATTTCCAAATCCGTCAAAGGCTTTTTCATCCAGTGTCAATTCATTTTCAATAGCACCGCCAAGCTCTTCTCCAAATAAATCTTCATCAACGGCTAAACTCATATCCATATCCTCAGATTTGGTTTCCATATTCGAAATTGAATCCGAAACTTCTTCTTGAGGCATATCCTGAACAAAATCATCAGAAGTTAATTTATCTTCCTGACTTATTTCTTTATGAGGTACCTCTTCCGGTAAATCCTGAACAAAACTGTCAGAGTTTAATTTATCTTCCTCGGTAAATTCTTTTTGAGCAACTTCATCAGGCATTTCTTCCACAAATTCGTCTGATGTAACAGTATCAGCAGTAGCACTGATATATGGGGTGACAGTATCAGGCATTTCTTCTACAAACTCGTCAGACTCAATACCATTATCATTCTTAGGTTTCATCAGACTATCAGTTGAAAAACTCTTTATTGACTGTGGTTTAGCATCAGCAGAAGTATTACTTTCTGAATTTATCGCATTAAAATCAACACATACGGACTCATCTTTAATCTTCTGAGGAACATAATTATCCACAAGATTTTGGAACTCATCCATCTGCATCATATCAATGTTATCTGCTTTTGGAACATCTAATGGCGGAATGTTACCCATCTCCAGACTTTCCATCGAAATTAAATCCGTTGCCTCAGATATAGGAGTATTGATTACAGTTGATATAGCCGGCTTACTTGTTGAATTTGACGGCAAATATGCCCTTCCGGTAGAACCACCACCTGAACCGTGATCATAATTGTCATCATTCTCAAATATAATATCATCATAATCGTCATTATTAGAAAATACTAAATCATCCGATGAAGAATCCGCATCAGAAGAAGTATTTCCTGTATTATATCCGAAAGGTGTATTTACAGGTAACTGTTCGTCTTGTCCAAGTAATGAATTCAGAGCATCATTTAATAAAGATTCACTTTGTGACACATTTTTGGCAGGAGTTTCAGCAGGATTATCCAAACTATCTGCAATTCCTGTAAGACCATCAATAGCCTCTGCGGTATCTTTAACAACTTCTGCTCCGGCTTCAGCTCCTGATAATGCAGCTGAAGCAACAGCTGAACCCGCTATTTCAGCACCTCCGACGGCAAGCCCATTTAGCATATCTTCAAACAGTCCGTCGTCATCATTATTATCACTATTTGAAACCACATCTCCAACTGTTTCGGTTTCTAACGTTTCAGTTGGGCTACTATCTTCTTCACCAAAAAGATCTGACATATCTGTTTCTTCCGTAGCACTGCCAAAAGTTTCCTGAAAATCTGTTTCAGCTGTCTGAACTTCACCAGACAAGTCAGATATAGCATTTTCTACATTTTCTTCAACGGTAGTTTCCTCAGTTAAACCGATTCCATCAACAGCACCTTCTGTTATATCAACATCAGCAGCTCCAATTACTTCTTCTTCGGAAGTTTCTGTAGTATCTTCAGTAATCTCGGTATCTTCCGCAGAATAAAATTTATTTTCAAAATCAACAGTATTAGCTGCCTGATATGAAATCATTTCAAAATTTTCAAATTCAATGAACTTATCTCTTAACTCCGCACTATTTTTTAAATAATCAAGAAGTTTTTTCTTATCTTGCTCAGTAATATCATTATCAGCAACAGAAACCATCAAAATTTCCGCATCTTCAATGGATTTCTCATCATATTCATTATTAAACTTTGTTTCAAAGTTGTTTATAAAACTTTTTAAATCAACAGGCGAAGAGAGTTTTTCTTTTTCCATAAAATAATATTCGTCATTTGAATTGTTTTTATTTATCATTTTAGGTTCAAAAAAGCCCAATAACTCTGTTTTTGAACAGTCTTTTTCCATTTTTAAAACAACATAAATATCCGGCGTAATATTATATTCAAAATGGGATTTTGGAATAAAAATCCGGTCTTCATCATAAACAACTCTTACATCAAGATGAATATTAGAAAGCATAATATCAGAAATATCAAATTCTTCTAAAATTTTTCTTATATTGTGCATATTATAAACATTTTCAGAAACAATTTGCTCATCCTTCAAATATTTTAAGCAAACCTCTGCACCAAGTGCATTAATATATGCTCTGCTCTTAACATCAGTCTTTACAAAACTCTGAGAAAGTGCTTTTGCGTTTTCTTTTTCTTTTTCATCTATAATTAAAGTTGTATTTTCCATATCCCATAACTCTCCTTCTACTCTTATAGAGTACGCACGATTTTAAATTATTCCAAATTTTTTGTAAATTTTTGTAACAATAATTGAAAAAGAAAAAATTTTTCCGCAAAATAAAGAAAAAGGTCGTTTTTGAATAACAGTGTTTAACAAAGGAGGTATCTAAATGGTCAATCCTGTACAAATATACAACGGCTCACAGGTAAACTTCAGAGGCAGTGAAGAATTATTTAATTCGCCCGGAAAGTTTAGTACACCGTTGAATGAACAACCTAATGACGTAGTAGAAATTAATAAATCCGATATTGATGCACCAAAAAAGAAACATAGTATCGGTAAAACAATTGCAAAACTGGCAGGCGGAATTCTTGTTCTTGGTGGTGCAGCGTGGGGAATATACTACAGTAAAGGTGCTAAATGGATAAATAAAAATGCTGTAAGTACAACAGAAAAAATCAAAAATGCGTGTGCAAAACCGGGCGAATGGATTGATGAGAATATTGTAAAAAAATTATTCTCTCGCAGCAAACAAAATATCAAAGAAGCAGCTAATGAAGAAATAGACATGGAAGACATTATTAATTCGGCTGAAGAACTCACAAAATAAAAGGTATAAATAAACTAAAACCCGATTATCTAAAATGATAATCGGGTTTTTTATTTGTTGTATTGCTAAAATTTTATACCATTACTTTTTCTTGTTGGAAGTTTCAGCTTTTTCTTCTTCCGGTTTCGATTTATCTTCAGCACTTTCGGCTTCGGCAGCTTTTGCTTCTTGCTTTTGAGGAACAAGCATAGGTATTACCGGATAAGTTCTTGAAATAATTTCTTTATCATTATCATAGACAAAAATTGTTATATCTGAAACACTATAGTCCATTATTATCTTCAGGTCATTTGCATAAGCGTTATATACAAAATTTTCATTAGGAATATTTACGGTCAGTTCACCGATAGATACTTCCTTACCGTTACTGCCTTTTGCTTTAACAGTAAGCTTATGTTCACCTACTGACCAGTTAGGACCGCATAAGATTGCCAAATCAAATCTGAATTCTGCCGGCATTGCAACAGTTGTAAATTTATCATAAATGTTTATACAAGTTAATTTGTCATTTTTAAAAATTACATTTTCTGCTAAAATCAAGTATTCTGCCATATTACTCTCCTTATTTATTATCAATATTAAAACAATATACCTCAATTATACTAAAAGAATTTTTTTTTTGTAAATAGCAGCCGAATAGAATACCTATTTTCATTACAAAAATTAATAAAAATAATATAAAAAACCGGCAATTTATTTGCCGGTAATACTTTACTGTTTACAAGTAAAGAGATGATGATTATTAATGTTTTACGGAATTAGAGTTTGCTGCCAACAGCTTTGTACAAGCCGATGTAATCGACCATACACTCAATATTCTGTTGTGCAACAAGTTTGTCGATAGTCAAAATATTTTCCTGAACTTGAATTAAATCCAATCTTGAAATTATACCCTCGTTATATTTTAAAGATGTATAATTGTAATCAGATTTTTCAAGTTCAGCTTGTTTTAACGTAGATGCAAGCTTTTCTTTGTCCTTTTTTACGGAAACTAATGCATCATTAATCTCCTGAATAGCTGTTAAATTAGTTTTATAATAATCTTGTAAAAGTCTTTCATATTCGGTTTTTTTAATTTTAAGGTTAGCAATTCTTGCCCCACCCGTAAAAATAGGAAGCATTGCACCTGCAGCTATACCTGCAAGCATACCCTTTGTAGACCAAGCACTGCCTATTTTATTTGAATTGAA
This sequence comes from uncultured bacterium, assembly GCA_902777385.1. GTDB lineage: Bacteria > Cyanobacteriota > Vampirovibrionia > Gastranaerophilales > Gastranaerophilaceae > UBA1221. The sequence continues at coordinate 210,999 of CACYTP010000001.1, read as the reverse complement.
CAAAGCCAAACCCGTCAAGTTTATTGTAGGTAAAAATTCTTTTCTTGCAACTCTTACATCAATTCCTGCTTTTTCAACCATTGTCTCAGCCCTCAAAAAATCCGGTCTTTGTATAATAATATCTGAGGCGATTTCTTCCGGAATTACGCCGGTAAAATTAATATTTTCATAAGGAGTAATTGCAAGATTATTGATATTATCAGGACTTTCACCAATCAAAACAGCTAAAGCATGAAGTAATTTTTCTCTTTGTTTTTGATATTCTGTCAATTCAAGCTGTCCTGCAACAAGTGCCTTATTTGCCTTTATCGTATCTGATGTCGAGATTAAACCTTCACGATTACTTACAAGCATCAAATTATATATATCCTGTCTTACGTTTACTATTTTCTTTTGAAGTTCAATAATTTTATCAAGTCTTACAATATTGAGATAAGTTGTACCCACAGCACCTGCTATAGCAATATAAGCAGCTCTTTCGTCGAATTTGGAAGCCTCATATCTTTTTTTTGAAGCACGAGTTTTATCTCTGTTTTTTAAGAAAATATCAAATTCATAATTAACATAAGCAGGTGTAGCGAAAGACCAATCCCAACGTGTTTGTCCCGGCATCTTTGCAAAAGCCGGAGAAAAACCTGCACCTATTGTCGGCAATTCATTTGCCAATTGCAATTTCGTTGTCTGATAATATTCTTCTACGGCAAGTGTTGCTATTTTTAAATCATAATTATTCTCAATTGCTTTATTTATATACCCTGTCAAATTGCTGTCATTAAAATTCTTCCACCAATCAATATTGATATATTCGTATTTATAATCATTAGATTTTTGCTTCTTACTTTTCTTAATCATACTCTTAAATGTTTTTGGCGATGATTGATTATTTGAAGCAGCCAAAACGGGGGCAACATTCATACCTATCATGCTTATTAAAAGTGCTATTGCTAAAGTCTTTTTCAATGTTTTATTTCCTTATAATATTCTGCTTGCAATTTTTATATCAGTATGTTAGCATAATATTGTTGTAAATGCAACACATTTTTTTTACAACATAATTTGGAATAATAAATATAAAATGATGATAAACATAAATCAAATACCACATTATACTGAAAGTATATTTTACGAGCTGAAACAGACTGCAAGAATTATGAAATTTCATGCAGCTCAGCAGTTTACATTATTAAATATTGATTTAGTGCCGGAAGAATACTCCACTCTTGATACAATTATGTGTAATCCTTCTTTATGCCAGAGAGATTTGGCGAAATTGTTACTGCTTGACAGAGCAAATACAGGAAGAATATTACATAAACTGGAGGAAAAAAAATTAATTAAGCGATCTGTGGATACAAAAAATAACAGATTAATTAAGAAGGTTGTAATTACGCAAAAAGGAATAAAAAAACTTGATGAAATAAATAAAAAAATAATTGACAAATACACTGAAATTGCGAAAAAAATTCCACATGAGGAATTTGAATCAGTAAAACAATCAATTAAACAACTAAGACAAAATATAGAAAAACACATTGAAAACAAAATATAAGAGGTAAAAATGGAAGAACAGCAAAACACTGAATTAACAGAAGAAACAAATGAAAAGAAAAAACCGAAAAAGGGTATAAAAAGGACCATAGGTTTGATACTTTTAGCAGGTATAATTGCAGGCGTATGCTACTTTGTTATCGATGCAATGAAATACCAATCTACGGATGATGCTTATGTAGAAACAACAACCGTTTCTGTCGCACCAAAAGTTAGCGGTCATATAACAGAAGTTTATATTAAAGATAATCAACCGATAAAAGAAGGTGATTTAATCGCAACAATTGATGCTACTGATTACGAAATTGCATTAGACAAAGCTGATGCAGCTTACGAAAGAATGCTTTTAAATCAGCAGAATGCAAAAGCTAATTTAACGGCTTCAAAATCAAATATTGCACTTGCCAAAAAAGATTTGGACAGATATACAAAATTGTATGAAGAAGGTGCTGTATCAAAACAAACTTTGGACGCTGCACAGGCAAAATATGATGCCGCTCAGGCAAATTTAACGAATGCGGAACAAGCTATTTTATCGGATAGTGATGCTAAAGTTGCGGATGCTGATTTAAGAGCTTTAAAAGCTGCAAAAAATCAAGCTTCGAAAAATCTTGAATATACAAAAATTATTGCACCTCAAGACGGTACAATTGCAAACAGAAGAGTTGAAAAAGGTATGTATGTGAGTGTGGGCAGCCCACTTTGCGTAATCGTTCCTAACGAAGTATGGGTTGTTGCAAACTTCAAGGAAAATCAGCTAAAAGGTATGAAACCGGGATTGGATGTTGATATTAAAGTTGATACATATCCAAATAAAGTATTCAAAGGAAAAATTGACAGTATTCAGAGAAGTTCCGGTGCAAAATCAAGCTTATTTCCACCTGAAAATGCTGTAGGTTCTTTCGTAAAAATTGTACAAAGAATTCCGGTTAAAATTGTATTTACGGAAAAAATAGATCCTAACGAATACAATATAGTTCCTGGAATGTCTGTTGTACCGAAAGTTCATATAAAATAATTACAGGAAAGGTTTAAAATGTCCGCACAAACAACTGAAATAAGTGAAGAAGAGAAATATTTACCCGAAAATCCTTGGGTATGCAATATTCCTGTAATGATTGCCGTAATAGTATTTGTTTTGGACGGTACTATTGCAAATGTTGCACTACCGCACATGGCAGGCAGCTTCTCAGCAACAAGAGATGAATCAATGTGGATTTTGACAAGTTACCTGATTGCAAGCGGTATTATAATTCCGTCAGTAGATTTTTTCAGTAAGTTTTTCGGACGCAAAAACTTTTATGTAATAAGTATTTTGCTGTTTACATTTGCCTCTTTATTATGCGGAATGGCACAAAATCTGGGGCAAATGGTGTTCTTCAGAATATTGCAGGGTGCGGGCGGCGGCGGTATAGTACCGCTATCACAGGCAATAATGATGGAAAGTTTCCCTAAACAAAAACGTGGGACTGCGATGGCAATATTCGGGATGGGTGTAATTATTGCACCAATCATAGGACCGGTATTAGGCGGATGGATTACAGATAATTGGACATGGCCTTGGATATTTTTCATAAATGTCCCTCTTGGTTGTATAGCTGCGGTACTTGCTTCAAAATTACTGTTTAATCCACCGTATTCAAGACGTCAAAAAGGCGTAAAATTAGACGGGTTGGGATTTTTCTTCCTTATTTTATGGTTATGTTGCTTACAGGTATTTTTTGATAAGGGAAATAATGCTGACTGGTTTAACGCAGCTTGGATAAGATGGCTTTTCGCAATATCAATGCTTTCAATGGTATGTTTCTTCATATCACAATGGAAAAGAAAAAATACATTAATTGATTTAAGTGTTTTTAAAGATAAGAATTTTATATTAGGAACGTTTATCCAAGTTGTAATGCAGTCTGTACTGTATGCATCCATTGCAATATTGCCGCAATTTTTACAGAGTATGATGGGATACACTGCATTTTTAAGCGGAAGATCAATGATGCCAAGAGGATTGGGCAGCTTAACAGCTACTGTTATTTGTGCATTAATAGCAGATAAGGTTGATAAAAGATTACTTGTAGCAATTGGTTTATGTTTCCTTGGTGGTGCAGGGTTGTTTTTCGGATTTTTAAATCTGCAAATTGCAAATATAAATATCATGATACCGAATTACTTTATGGGATTTGGTATAGGATTATCAATGGTTCCTATAATAAACCTGTCACTTGATACAATTTCAAATAAACAGATGACAAACGCATCGGGTATTCAAAACCTGTTAAAAAACATAGGCGGTGCAATTGGTACATCTCTTGTTGCAACAATGTTAACAAGGTTTGCACAAGTTCATCAGTATATGATGGTAGGTAAGCTTAACGATTTAAATCCTGCTTATATCGAAAGATTACAGGCAACGAGCGGAGCGATAATGCAATATATTCATCCTTCGGTTGCAACATATATGGCTCAGTATTCTATGTACGGACAGATGATTAAACAGGCTACATTATGGGCATTTATGGATGCTTTCCGAATATTCGGGCTGATGTGTTTGGTAATAATTCCGTTACTGTTATTATTGAATAATAAAAAACATGCATAATAAAAAAGCTCTTTCAGATTTGAAAGAGCTATTATTTAATAAATTATCTTATAAAATTCGTCATAATCACGTCTTCTGTCTCAGGCACTTGAATACCTGCCTTTTCACCGGCCTCACGACATTTTAAATGCCAAGCCATGTTTCTCGCAAGTATTCTCATATTTTGCAAGCCTTCTTCATCCTGTAAAACTTCTTCCGGAGATTTACCATGAACCATATTCCAATACCGTCCTGAAATTACAGGCATTTGAGTTATAGTAAAATATTTGTTCAGCTGATCAAGTGTTGCCGTTGTTCCTGCACGTCTTGCACTGACTATTGCCGCACCGGGTTTATGCAGAAATACAGGTTTACCTTGAGAACGGGCAGCTACAAAAAATGCCCTGTCTAAAAATGCGGTTATACCGCCGCAAGCGGAAGCATAATGAACGGGAGAACCAAATATAAATCCGTCAAAATCTCTCGCATATTCGACAAAATCATTTACTTTATCATTTATTACACACCTGCCAAGTTTACTACAGGCATAACACGCTCTGCATGCCGCAATCGGTTCAGTTCCAATTTGATAGATTTCTGAGCCAATTCCCTCTTGTGCCAAGGTTTTTTCAATTTCTTTTAATGCAGTATAAGTACAACCATTTTTGTGAGGTGAACCGTTAAATAACAATACTTTCATAACTTTTAACTCCTTTTGCCTGCTAATTTATAACTATCATCAATTCTTTTATAAATTTCTTTTATATCTGTGGAACCGTCAAGAACATAAGTAATCCAATGTTTTTTATTCATGTGATATCCCGGAAAAATATTTTCCTGCTTTATCATCTCCTGCAATTCATCTGCATCAGCCCTTAAATCAATGACTTCAACTTTTTCTTTACTTTTAAATCCGAGTTTATCTCGACCTACCGTCAAAATTGCAAGATACCATTTTGAATTATCTTTTCTTCGAGCAACAGCATTATCTGGGAATTTTTCCCACAAATATTCAACTTCATCACCATATTTTTGGCGGACATAATCTATAACTTTATAAGAATACTCAAATCTAAAAACACCTATATTGTAACAATTTTCAGCAATATCCTGAAGTACGGAATTATATTCATCCCGCACCCGACCTATAAATGTCCCCTCAGAATTTGTCAGATGTAAAGTATATTCTTCTCCTGTTTCTTTCTCGGTAACAAAAGTTTTTATTACGTTATTATTTATTTTTACGGTCATACAAAATTCCCCGTCTACAATATCGGTTGAATATTCATAGGCTGTTTTTTTCTTTATAAAACCGTACTTAACCAACTTTTCATAATCAGGTTTTTTGTATTTATAAAAATCATTATCCATAATAAAATCTCTTTTGCTTTTTAATTATACACATAAGAATAATTCCAAAGCAAGATTTACAACTAGGCAGACAATAATTTTAACCCTGTTATTCCGCTTAGAATAAGGGTTATACAAACGAATCTCATCACACTTGCCGGTTCTTTAAAAAGTATAATTCCAAGAATAACAGTTCCCATGGTACCGATACCTGTCCATATAGCATAAGCCGTCCCAAGAGGAATATTTTTTAATGCAAGTGCCAAAAAATAAAAGCTTGCAATCATACCTATTACCGTAAAAATACTTATATACAAATGCGTAAACCCGTGCGACATTTTAAGTCCGATTGCCCATGATACTTCAAATAAACCTGCTATCAATAAATATATCCATGCCATAATTTTTCCCTTTATACTAAAAAAGCCAAAGAGATTTATAAAAATCTCCCTGGCTTTTATCCTTCCGTGTACCCTTAAAAAACGGGCGTTTTCTCTCGGACCTGCCACATAACTATGTGCGGAACCCTAGAAAACTAATCTGTTAAATTTATAATCTATCCGATTACAGGCGGATTAAACACTCTTGCTGCCAACTCTTTGTCTAAAGCCAACAATCCTTGAGAATCGTTACCGATAAGCTTTAATGTAGCAAGAACACCGCCTACACTTTCTTCTTCCTCAACCTGTTCTTTAATATACCAGTTCAGGAAAGTTAAAGCAGCTCTGTCTTTTACTTCATCAGCAACATCTGCCAAACCGTTAATCAAAGCCGTAACATGTTCTTCGTGTTTCAAGATTTGTTCAAATACTGCCAAAGGTGATGCCCAATCAGTTTCAGGAGCATCAATAGCTTTAAGAATAACTCTTCCGCCTCTTGCATTTACATAATCAAACATTCCCATTGCATGAGCGTGTTCTTCTTTTACCTGAATATCCATCCAGTTTACAAAACCTTTAAGATTTAAAGTTTCAAAATATGCTTTCATAGAAAGATATAAGTACTCAGAATAAAGTTCCGCATTAATTTGATCATTAAATGCCTTTTCCATTTTTTCGCTAATCATAATACACTCTCCTTTTTGATAAATATATTCTAGCACAAAAACCTCTATCTAAAATCTGAGTTTCATAAACTCAATTTTATTTTCTGCACTCGCAAGGCTAATGCTATTTATAAAAACCAATTTGTATGAAGATTTGTAACCTTAAATAATCTTTTCATGGCAATATTTTTTCTTTACGATTTTTTATTTATGTATAATGTAGGTAAGAAAAATTATTTTAAGGTGGTTAAGGTATGACAGAAATACATTCTACTCCGGAGCAATTTACAACTATTAAATATGTTACAAAAGACGGAGAAAAATGCACAGCAACAAAAAATAACGGCGTTGTTACGGTCGTTGGTGATAAAAACGGTGTAAGACAAGTTCCTTTAAACGATTTTATGAAACAATTAGTCGCTGATTTGCCGCAGGTAGATTTAGCTCGTACTCCTAAAAAAGATACGGTACAATTTAGCGGACAACCTGAAAAAACAGCCACTGAACCCGAAACTGCAAAAGCAGAGGCTGCTCAAGAAACTGAAGAGAAACCGAGTCACTTAAAAAAATATTTGTTGACAGGTGCAGGAGCTCTTGCCGTAATAGGAACGGGCTTATACTTTTTCGGCAGAGGCAAATGGTGGTCTAAAGCTGCCCAGAATGTTGAAAGAAAAGGTCAGGAACTTTTTGATGAAGCAACTCAACACATGAAAAACGGCGGTAAAAATGAACATATTGTTGAACCGCCAAAAGCTGAAGCTCCTAAAACTGAAGCTGTAAAACCAAAATCTGAAACACCTGTTACTGAAATTTCTGAAGAAGAAGTTGTTATTACAGGTAAACCTGTGCATAAACAACCTGAAATAAAGACTCCTAAATCGCCTATCCCGAAAGAAGAAATTGGGCAGTTACCAAAAGATTTGGAAACAGATGTGAAAAAAATTACCGCAATGGGACAAAGTGAACTCGGCGGCAAACTTGTAATAGTTAAGACTAACGATGGTTTCACTCGCCACTACTATTTGAATGCAGATAAAACTAAAATTGAAAAAGTAAAAGATTTTAATATTTTAGAAAACGGACAAATTGATTTTACACCGTTTAGAACAATCAGATTTGACAAACAAACCGGACAACCGTCAAAAATTATCAACAAAATTGACGGCATGGAAGACGTTATAACTGACTTAAAACCTGAAGCTCCAAAAGTTACTCCGAAAACTGAAAAGCCAAAAGCTGAAACTCCAAAGACTGAAGCTCCAAAATCTGAAACAGTAAAACCAAAGGCTGAAACAAGTATTCATCCAAAATCTCCTATTCCGCAAGAACAAATATTTGAAATTCCAAAAGATTTGGAACTTGATGTCACTCAGATTATTAAAAACGGAAAAGCAGAGCAGGGTGGTACTATTTACGGCAAAAGATATACAATTAAATCGCCTGACGGTAAAACCGACCGTGTTTATAATATCGTAAACGGTCAGCAAATTACCCATATATCAGAATATGCCCCAAATTCAATTGCTCCGTTCAGAACATTTGAAATTCAACACGGTCAGGTCCGCTCTATTACAGATAACACAACAGGAAGTATTCACAAGAAATTCTTTGAGGTTAAGAAACCTGAAACACCTCAAACAACATCTTTTACAGATATACTTAGAGAAACTGCACAACGTAGCAACCAACGAAGTGTTCAGCCTAAAACTCCAAAACAAGGAAAAACTGAAACAGCTAAACCAAACAATAAAAATGAAAAACCTGCTGAAAAAAAACCCGAACAGAAACCGGAAGATGATTTTGCAAAACAGCAGGAAGAATTAAACCGTCAGCAGGAAGCTATCCAAAGACAACAAGATGAAACAAATAATATCATTGCAACTACAGCAGTACTGGCAGATCCTGCAATTTCCGAAGCATCAGGTAGAATTGCAGAAGCCGCAGGTCAGGCTCTAAAACCTGAACCTATTACAATTCCAAGACAAGCTTTCGAAGATTTGGCAGAAGAATTGAAATTTAAAAAACCTAATGAAGTTGCTGAAGACGCTGCACAAGCTGCAGAAGATTTGTTTGGACCAAAAGCAGGAGATGAATTATTTGCACATAACCCTGTTAAACCAAAATCAACAAGCGTCACAGATGAGGTAACAGATTTTGCGGAAACTCCAAAATTAGAATTTGAAGAACCTAAATTAACTTCTTATGAAGATGATATTGATAATATTCTGAAAGATATTGATCCGGACGGTTCATTAGAAGCTGATTTTAACAGTAATAATTTCGGTATGGACGAATTTGACAGCCATATTGATGATATAACAAGCAGTTTTGATGATTTTGGCGGAGACTTCTTCGGATAAATCCTTTCGGAAAATATAAGTTAAGCAAAACACCCTGTAATCGGATTATTTTTTATGATATAATCCGATTATGGAAAGAAGAGATTTTATTAACGCCAAGAGAATTGTCATAAAGCTCGGAACAAATGTCCTCAGAGGAGATGACGGTCATGTTTCTCTGCCGAGAATATTCTCGTTTATTGAAGATATTTCAAACCTCGTAAACAACGGGAAAGAAGTTATTGTTATAACATCAGGTGCGGTAGGACTTGGTAAAAAAAGATTGGGTCTGGACAGTACTGAGGGTACTGCATTAAAACAAGCCTGTGCCGCAATCGGTCAGAGTAAGTTAATGTCAATATACGAAGAAGGATTTGACACATACGGACTTGTAGCCGCTCAAATTCTATTAACGGAAGACGACTTTTCCGTTCGTGAAAGATATTTAAGTCTGAGAACAACATTTAACAAACTTTTGGAGCTTGGTGCAATTCCCGTTATCAATCAAAACGATACAGTATCGACCGTCGAAATTTCTCCGAGGTTTGCAGATATGCAGGTGGCTTTTTCCGATAACGACAAATTGTCAGCACTTGTAGCAAGCGAATTAGACGCTGATTTACTCGTAATTCTTTCAGACGTAAACGGGCTGTATAACAAAAATCCAAAAGAGTTTAGCGATGCAAAAATTATCCGTGAAGTTCCGGAAGTTACCGATGAAATATTTAATATGGGAACTGATGCTTCGGAAGGCGGCAGAGGCGGAATGAGGACAAAACTCGAAGCTGCCAGAATGGTTACACGTTTTGGAGGAAAAGTTTTAATTGCAAACGGCAAAGAACCTTTCATTATAAAGAAAATATTTAACGGGGAAGACTATGGAACAATGTTTTTACCGCAAACAGAAGTTTTATCGGGTAAAAAACGCTGGATTGGATATGCGACAAATATTCTGGGTAAAATTACCGTAAATTCCGGTGCAAAAAATGCACTTATCAATGAAGAAAAAAGCCTTCTTCCAATTGGCGTAATGAGTATTACAAATGAATTTAACAAAGGTGATGTAGTATCAATTCTGGACGAAAATAGCGAAGAATTTGCAAGGGGTATTGTGAATTACGATTCAAAAGATTGCACAAAATTAATCGGTGCACATTCGGATGATATTATGCAAATACTTGGCTACAAAAACTATGATGCGATTATTACCCGTGACAACATAACTATACTTTAGGGAGAAATTATGGATTTTATTCAAATTGCCAAAAACGCAAAGGCTGCCGGTCTTGAAATTGCAGATTTGAGCGATGAAATTAAAAATCAGGCACTTATAAAAATAGCCGATAAAATTGAAGCTGATAAAGAAGAAATTTTTGAAGCTAACAGAGAAGATTTGCATAATGCCGAGGAACTTGTTAACTCAGGTGAAATTACAAAATCCGTATTCAACAGACTTAAACTTGATGAAAATAAACTGAGAGATATGGTTAAGGGCATCCGAGATATTTCAAAACTCCCTAATCCGGTTAACAAAAAACTTTTAGTAAGAGAGCTGGACGAAAATTTGACTTTGTACAAAATATCTTGTCCTATAGGGGTATTGGGTATAATTTTTGAAGCACGCCCTGATGTTATTGCACAGATTTCAGCTCTGGCAATAAAATCTTCAAATGCTGTAATCCTTAAAGGCGGCAAAGAATCCGTTAATACAAACAAAAAAATTATGTCTGTCATAAATTCGGCACTTGATGAAATAAAAGAATTCCCAAAAAATGTGCTAAATCAGGTATTTACCCGTGATGATGTAGGGGAAATGCTCAAGTGTGACAAATACATAAATCTCATAATTCCACGAGGAGGCAGCCGTCTGGTAAAGTTTATAAAAGAAAATACCAAAATCCCTGTTCTTGGCCACGCTGACGGCATTTGTCATATATTTGTCGATAAATCTGCAGATTTATCAATGGCACAAAAAATTGTAACTGATGCCAAAACTCAATATCCAAGTGCTTGCAATTCTGTTGAAACACTTTTGATACATAAAGATTTCCCGCAAATTGAACCGCTGTTAGGTTCACTTGAATTATCCGAAATAAAACTTATTCCAAACCCTGATAGCTGGGCTTTTGAGTACGGTGACAAAATTTTGGCATATAAATTCGTCAATGATGTAGAAGAAGCAATTAACCACATAAATACTTACGGTTCAGGACATACTGATGCCATAATTACCCAAGACCACGATAATGCGGAAAAATTTATGAATAAAGTTGATTCGGCAGGAGTTTACCTGAATGCCTCAACACGGTTTGCAGACGGATTCAGGTATGGATTTGGTGCAGAAGTCGGCATTTCCACAAACAAAACTCATGCCAGAGGACCTGTAGGACTGGAAGGATTAACTATTTATAAATACAAACTTATCGGTAACGGACAGATTGTCGGAGATTATGCCGACGGCTTAAAGGAATTTCATCACAAAGATTTGATATAAAAATCCGACAAATATTTTCTTCGCCTGAATTTTTTTGTAGTATCATAAAATTACAAAGGGGGAAAAATTATGTATCACGTTTACACAGAAAAGGATTATTCAGAATTTTCAAAAACTTTGGTCGGTGAATTTACTGATCTTGAAGAAGCTATGGAAAAAGCAAGAAAATGTATCGAAAACAGACCTGAACTCAGATATATTGTAGAGGAAACAGACGGTCATGTTAACAATTACGGTGAATTAATTACAACAGTAATTGCTGAAAGTGACTAAATTTCTGCTTCAGATTCCAAATCGTCTTCTTTAATATAAATAGTTTCATAACGGTAGGCTTCAAATGTCGGTGAAAAATAATCCGCAGAGAAGCCTGCTTTTTGTTTCAATGCTTTTAAGAATTCTTGTTTATCAGGTATCTGTTCCCACACCGATGGTAAAAATGTAGACTGCCTGTTACCATCTCTTATGATTATACCGTCCAGATAAGGTGTAATTTTTTCAAGCAAATCTTCTTCTCCGCTAAAAGTAATTTGTCTTGGATTACTTAACAATGAAACATTTACTTTTAAATGGTTTGCATCATCTGCATTTACGGGTCTGAATCTTGTATCGTTAAATGCTGCATTTTTTGCATTTTCCGCTAAATCATTGACTAAAGGTCTGTGAGCAATAAGTGAACCTATGCATCCCCTGAGTTGTCCGTTTTGCTCCAATGTTACAAAACACGCACCCAACTCATCAAAAACCTGTGGATACAATATTGTCAAAGGTTTTTTATCAAATACAGATTTAATTACTGTTTTGCATAAACCTATTACAAAATCCGAATGATATATCTTAATAAATTCGTTTTTATCCCCCTCATACAAGAACCATGCACCATATCCTACAACTCTGGATTTATCGCCGTTAACATCACCTGAATTTGCCATATCAATTCTTATCATAGTAAATTGATTTTGGTTAGCAAATTCTACAAGCCCTGTTATACCTATTGCACCGCATGCCATCTCGTATTGGAAATTTCTTATATTTCCGGTCTCAATCATCTGAGCAGTAGTTTGGTCAAGTTCTTTTGCTTTATTCTCATCAAGAAAATGACTTAAATCGGATGAAATTACAAACCCGTTTTTATTGTCTGTATAGTATTTTGATATAATTTTTGAAATGTCATGCGGACGCACATGACCACCTATGAGTATAGGAACTATTTTAACTTTATCGAAAACTGACTGAATAACAGGAACTTCAATCTCTAACGAATGTTCAGGTGAAATTGTATCATCCCTGTATAAGGCTCCAAATTCCGCTTCTAATTCTTTGTTTATATCCTGATTAACTTCTATATCACCAAGAGGAGTTTTCCACTTATCATAACTTGTAAGAGCAATTCCCTCAAAACTAATTCTGTGAGCAGGAGCTATTATAAAAATATTCTCTATATTCTTATCAAGCTGATTTATACCCTCATAAGAAAGTCTGCCTGAAAAAACCAACCCAGCATGGGGAACAATTACTGCACGGGTAGAGTAGTCGTAATAATTTCTGCTTTCCTGCTTAAATGATTCAATCAAATTTATTAAACTTATTGCATCATCCGGATAAAACGTTCCGGCAATTGAAGGTTCTTTAATTTTTTCCATGACAGTATTATAATACATCTCATGAAATATCAAAATTTGTTAACAAACGGTAAAATTCAATGTACACTTTGTCCACGCCAATGTATTTTAAAAAATGGTCAGAGAGGATTTTGCCATGTAAGAAGGAACATTAATGGAAACATCTCACTCGAAACATACGGATATAATACAGGACTTGCAATTGATCCGATAGAGAAAAAACCTCTATATCAATTTTATCCGACAAGCGGAATCCTGTCCTTTGGAACACTGGGTTGCAATATGGGATGCCAATTCTGTCAAAATTGGCAAACTACAAAAAATAAAAGTGATTGCACACAATGTAATAAATCGTCACCGGAAGAAATTGTACAAATTGCCCAAAATTATAATTGCAAATCTGTAGCGTTTACTTATAATGAACCGGTAATATTTTTTGAATATGCAATTGATACGGCAAAATTATGTCATGAAAACGGGATTAAAACTGTCGCTGTCACCTCAGGTTTTATAAACCCTGAACCTGCTGTTGAATTTTTTAATTCAATGGACGCAGCAAACATTGATTTAAAGGGTTTTAGCGAAAATTTTTATAAGAAAAACTGTCTGGCAAAACTTCAACCGATTTTGGATACGATAAAGTATGCCTGCAATAAAACAGATTGCCATATAGAATTAACTACACTACTTATTGAAGGAGAAAATGACAGCGAAAAAGATTTAACAGCAGAATGTCAATGGATAATTGATAATATAGGAGATTGCGTTCCTCTGCATTTTAGTGCGTTTTTCCCTAACTACAAAATGCGTCAGACAAATTCAACAAGCTTTAATACTCTTATAAAAGCGTACAATATTGCACACTCAGCCGGTATAAAATATGTTTATACGGGAAATTTAACTAACCAGGAAACATCAAGTACCTACTGCAAAAATTGCGGACAACCAATTATTATCCGTAATGGATATAAGTTGTTACAGTACAACTTAACCCTCGGAGGGAACTGTACATTCTGCGGCACAAAATGTGACGGAAGATTTGAATAATATAACCATTTTTCTATTGTAATTAAGTACAAAATATAATATCACATTATGATATGAAAAGTGCGGAAAATAAAGAATAAGTAATGTATAAAAACGCTGCTCCCAAAAGGAAACAGCGTTCTTTATCATTATTTAAATTAATGTTTACGCATTAACCAATTCTTTAGCTCTTTCAAGCTGTAATGTTCTTGTTGTAATATCACAAACACTTGAAGGTCCAAAGTACTGAATTGGACCAGGGAACAAATATCTGTCATTCATAGCCCAGTCTTCTCTGTTATCCCTAAGCTGTTTGAATACAGGGCCATCCAATTTTACAAGTGCTTTTTGAATAACCGGTTTCATTTCACCGTGACGTTTTTCCATATTCATCATCATCGTAAGAGGAATACCGCCTGCAATCCATTCAGAAGCAGGTTTTGTAAGATTTCTTACAGATGATAAATAACCTGTCAAACCGTTGTTGATTAATGCAAAAGCATTGTAACCCAATGAGTAACAATAATCAGCATCAAAATTTGAAGGGAAAGCACATCTGCCTTCATAACCGAAGAAATGAGATTGTGCTGAGAATTTACCTACAAACTGTCCCTGAGATTTCATTTCATTTAATCTTGATGAAATCATTTCGATTAAAAGTTTTTCAGTTTCAATTTTTGATACCTGAACATTTCCGTGAGGATCACGGTCAGCTAACAATTGAGCCTTTATACCTGCCGGAAGTGAACTGAATACAGATGCGTTAACATCATCCAGTCTTCTTTCAACAATTTCAAATTTATCATGCATGCTTGTAGCTGCAATATAGCTTGAATCATTTTCAAGTTCAGCCATTATATCGTTAAGATTAGCAATCATAGTCTTCATTTCAGGTATAAATTCAATTAAACCTTCCGGAACAATTGCTATACCAAAATTTTTGCCGTTTGCGGCACGTTTTGCAATAATGTCAGCCATAGAACCGACAATTGAATCTAAAGACATTTGTTTTGCTTCAACTTCTTCTGAAATCAATGTAATATTCGGTTGAGTTTGAAGAGCAGCTTCCAATGCAACATGTGATGCACTTCTTCCCATAATTTTAATAAAGTGCCAGTATTTCTTTGCAGAATTAGCATCACGCTGAATATTACCGATTAATTCAGCATAAGTTTTTGTAGCTGTATCAAAACCGAAAGAAATTTCGATTTGTTCATTTTTCAAATCACCGTCAATAGTTTTAGGACATCCGATAACCTGAATACCGGTATTGTTTTTTACAAACCATTCAGCCAAAAGTGCAGCGTTGGTATTTGAATCATCACCACCGATAATTACAACTGCAGAAATGCCTAATTTTTTACATACCTTTAATGATTCTTGGAACTGATCTTCTGTTTCTAACTTAGTTCTGCCTGAACCAATAATATCAAAACCACCGGTATTTCTGTAATCATTGATGAATTCATCAGTAAATTCTACATATTTACCATCAATAATACCGCTCGGACCACCTAAAAATCCGTACAATTTATTAGCAGGATTAGCACTCTTCAGGGCATCATACAAACCCGCAATAACATTGTGTCCGCCGGGAGCCTGACCGCCTGAAAGAATTACACCTACATTTTTAGCTTCAGATGCTTTTGAAGAACCTGAAACTTTGAATGTAACAACAGGTTTACCGTATGTATTAGAGAACAATGCTTTTATTTGTTCCTGATCTCTAACAGATTGAGTAGCCGAACCTTCAGTCATTTCTAAAGAGTTAATCCCCTGAGAAAGGCTTTGAGGAAGTTTCGGTTGATACTTTAATCTTTCTTCTTGTAATGGTGAAAGTTTTGTCATATTTCTCTTCCTTTTTCTTAAATGTACCTTTTACAACAAAATATTAGCACGAACACAACAGAAATACTATTGTTCAAATGCTTTTTTAATTGAGTTATTATAATCAGGTCTTAATATACCGACTTCTGTTATAATACCTGCTATTAATTCATGAGGAGTTACGTCAAATCCCGGATTTATAATATTTACTCCTTCTGCACAAATTGTTTTTCCGTTTATATGTGTAACTTCTTCTCTTGAACGTTCTTCGATAACAATTTCATCACCTGTTTTAATACTTGTATCAATTGTTGATAAAGGAGCTGCAACATAAAACGGTACATTATGATACTTTGCTGCAATTGCAACTGTATAAGTACCGATTTTATTTGCAGCATCACCATTAGCCGCAATTCTGTCCGCACCTACAACAACCATATCAATCATACCCTTTTTCATAAAATATGAACACATACCGTCAGTGATTAAAGTTGTCGGAATTCCGTCCATTGTAAGTTCGAGTGTTGTAATTCTCGCACCCTGCTGTCTTGGTCTTGTTTCATCTGCAAACACTTGAATGGTATTATCTTTTGCATAAGCAGAACGAACAACACCCAATGCGGTTCCGTATCCTACAGTTGCCAATGCTCCGGCATTACAGTGAGTTAAAATTGTTGCACCCTTAGGAACAACCTCTGCACCGTAATTCCCTATTTTTTTATTTATTTCAATATCTTCATTTTCCAGTTTTATACCGTTTTGTTTTAATTCTTCAATTATACCGTTTATATCTGACTTGGAATTTTTTATAATTTCTTTCTGCTTTTCGACTGCCCACATAAGATTAACGGCAGTCGGACGTGAAGTCTTCATATAATCTGCTTTTTCAAGAAGCTTTGTAATAAATTCTTCCCTTGAAGAAGTTTCTTTAGCTATTTCCATAGCATATAAAACAATACCATGAGCACCTGCAATACCAATAGCCGGAGCCCCTCTGACTATCATATTCCTGATTGCATCAAACATTTGCTGACCACCTTTGATATCAACATATTTGTATTCATAAGGAAACAAAGTCTGATCAACCATTCTTGAACAATTATCCGTCCATTGTATAGTTCTGATTTTTGAATGAAATTCTGCCATAATTTTCTCCATATTATCTGTTATTCATATTTTTAAAAAGTTCTGTTAAATAATAAACTCCAAAGCCCGTAAAAGCATTAATTGTAGCACTAATAATTGCCAAAAACACAGAAAGTATTATTATTACAAAAAGGTTTGCATGTCCAAAAAACAGAGCAACGCCATAATTTGTAAAATAGTGAAAAACTCTTGCAAGAATAATTACCATAGGAATATAAATCAATGTAAATGCAAGAGAAGAAAGACATCCGCAAATACCTCCGATAGCAAGACTTTCCTGTACAGATTCTATTTGCAATACCTTAGCCTTCATCAATAATGAAATTACAATTACTGCCGTAAAACAAATAAGTACAAAAAATACCACGCCGCCTATATATGGCAGCAGAGATAAAAATGCACATACAACACCGATAAAACAGCTCAACATTGTTATCAATTTCATTAAGGAAATATTCATATTTAAAAACTCTCCTAAAGTTACCTCTTTGTTTATAATATCACAATTAATTTTGTTTTTAAATAATTAAGCAGCTTCACTTAGTGAATTTTTTAATTCCTTAATCTGTTTTGTCAAAGATTTTAATTCCTGTGTTTCAGGCATCTGTCTGAATTCATTTGCCAGTGCTTTAATTTTTCCGGAGTATTTTTCGTATAAATCTTTTGCAGTTTTTATTGCAACATTTATATCTTTAATTCGTTTTTCATTTATTTGTATTGTTTCTGTTTCTTCAGGGAATAAATCATGCTCAGATAAGCTGCCGTTATGTGAAAATCTTTTTTCCATAGTATCAAAACTGAACGGTATTTCTTTATCCTTAATTCGGTCAAATTCTTTCATAAACGCATCTCCCGTAGGGAATTCCGTAGTTACAAGTTCATAGGTTTGTTTGTCTGTCAAACCGTAAATTCCCTTATATGCAGCAGCTTCTTCAGGATAAATCATATTTATGAGTAAATCATTTACTAGCGGAATTTTCTCATTTGCAATATTTTTTTGTTCCACAGAAGCAGATTTATCATCTAAAATTTTTCTTAACTGTTCTCTTAGCTGATTTAATCTATTCCAACGCTCATTTGACGATAATTTTTCCATTTTGGAATTTATTATTGCTTTATTCTCGTTTATTATTTTTGTTGAATTTTCTACACTTGAAGCTGAATTTTTTTCCAGTAATTCAATTTTTTCTCTCAGCTGCTTTGCATTCTCAAACGGAACTTTATAGTCAAATTCTCCAAACTGATTTAATTCTTTTATAATATGGTTTTTCTTTGACAGGTAATTTTCTCTTATTATCTCTCTAAGTTCTGCTACACGGGCTTCCGTACTATTTATTTTATTTTTTATAATTTCAGGTGTTAATTTTTCACTCTCCTGTGCGACAGCTTTTGAAGAATATTTTTTAACCGCAAGAATTGAGCCGCCCAGTACAGCTAATCCGGCAAGACTCCCCAAAATAGTTTTTTTGTTGAAATAGTTTTTTGAATTTGGTTTATTAATAACCTGTTCGCTTACGGATTGTTCATCCTTTACATTAGATTTTATTTCAGAAGAAACAACTGATGCATGTTCCGAATTTCCGCCGGCATGATTTTCAGAAGCTTTAACTGTTGCAGATTGTACATTTTGAAGTAAACTTGCCATACCTTAATTTCCTGTCTGACGGTTTAAAACCCGTAAAATATTTTTTTTGCTGTTATAGTATAGAAAAATTATCAAAAATTAATACTTGAATTTCTCCGGGAGCCATTTTTGATTCTATTTTTCCGTTCTTAATCACAGGAATACTGTTAAAAGTCATTGGCATAACAGGGGTTTCTGCTTTCAGTTTCGGAACAGAAACTTTTGAAACTTCTTCCGATTTGAAATTCAGATTTCCGATAACAATAACTGTCATTTCAGAATTACTTATTGCATAGGCAAATACAGATGAATTTGCGGAAGATAAAAACTTAAATTCGCCATTTTTATAAACAGGAAGTAATAACCGTTTTATATGATTTGACACTACAAATTCTTGCTGTAATTTACTGTCAAATCCACCCGGCTTGCGTGAAAAATTGAAAATATCTATTTTCCCTTTGTGTACAAAATAATATTCATCATCAGTATAAGTAGTATCCGCTTTTTTATTTGCCCAGAAATAAATATAATTATCTCCGGTATCAAATCCGTCTACAAAATATGAATTTAGAGGCAATGTTGCATTAAGCCACATAATCATTTTACTGTAGTTTCTGCCTTTTTCCAACATCGGACTTAATTCGTCATGTGTAGTAAAACTTCCGATAACACTTTTTTTTGTACCTAATTTTTTCTCTAATGACAGATTTAAATTTACTTGCTCCTTTAATTCTTTAGCTGTAGTCCAGTTTTTTAAATTGAAATAGCTGCCGTAATATCCGTCAAATCCTGCCTCCAAAAGTTTGTCATAAGGTGTATAAACAGCTTTTGGCGAAACAGCATCCTTCCAAGAATCAGAAGATTCCGCAAGCCATAAAAATTCAGGATCTCTCTTCCTTGAATAATCAATTAATTCTTTCCAGAATTTAGCAGGTTTTGAATGAGCTACATCTACCCTGATACCGTCAATTTCCATGTCTTGCACCATGTCAACAAATTCTTTGTACAATTTCAATACGTCAGGATTAATACTATTTTCATCACCGGTATTTAAAAGCCTTACATCTGTCCAGTCTGACGGAATAACAGGCTGTCCTGACGCATCCTTCACAAATAATTCGGGACGCTGCAAAAATAAATCATAAGAGCCGCATGCCGGAACATCAACAATTACGGAAATCCCTCTGCTATGGGCTGCTTCTACAAATTTTTTCGCCTGTTGTTCTGCCGTTAATGGTAAAGTATGGTCCTGCAACTGCGGATTAATTGAATTAAACCCTGCGGCTGAATACAAAGAACCTGCAGTACCTAGAGCTTTTATTTTACCGACCGGTGTTACAGGTAACATGTGAATAGTATTAACTCCAAGCTGCTGAAGTTCATCAAGTCTGCTGATAGCATTTATAAAATTACCTGAAACTTCACCCTCGGAAAAATCTATTATACCGTTGTTATCCGTATCTTTTGCATTAAAAGTACGAATATTTATGGCATATATTACTGTTGAATTATTCAAAAAATCCGTACGCAAATGATTATCCCAAAACTGCTTTGCATTTGTTTGAGTACACATAAGCATTAATGCAGAAACTGTCAATAAAATTTTCTTTATACACATAATCCCTTACCCTCTTCTTAAATTAATGATATCAAAAAAAACATTATTGGCAAATCAAAAATATGATTTATAATTATCTTATGACAAAAAATGCCTACATACATATTCCTTTTTGCAGACAAAAATGTAATTACTGTTCGTTTGTTTCATTTCCTGAAATCAAATACAAAGAACCCTATTTAAAAAATTTGTCAAAAGAAATTCAGTACAGGTACAAGAATGAAGAATTAGATACCCTGTATTTTGGCGGCGGAACCCCATCTCTGCTGACTCCTGAAGAATTCAAACATTTAATTAATCTATTTAATGTCTCTGAAAATACTGAAATAACAGCTGAACTTAATCCTGAAAATTTATCATACGAATATTTAAAAGCTTTAAAAGAAACAGGTATAAATCGTATTAGCATCGGATGCCAGACGTTTAATGATGATATTTTAAAAATAATAGGAAGAAAACACTCTTCAAAACAAGTAAAAATCGTTGTTTCAGAGGCACAAAAAGCAGGATTTGATAATATCAGCCTTGATTTTATTTACGGACTGCCGGAACAAAAGTGCGAAGATTTTGAAAATGATTTAATTACAGCAACAAAACTGGGTATTCAGCATATTTCGTTATACGGATTAAAAATTGATGACGGATGTTATTTTAAGAGCCACTATCCGAAAAATTTGCCGGATGAAGATTTACAGGCAGATATGTACTTAAAAGCAATTGAAATAATGACCTCAAAGAATTTTGAACACTATGAAATAAGTAATTTTGCATTAAAAAATTTTTACTCGAAACATAATCTGAATTATTGGAATAATAATACATACTATGGTTTTGGAATAGCTGCACACGGTTATATTTGCGGAATAAGATATTCAAATACGAATACTTTTAAAAATTATTTTAACAACCCTGCCATACCTGCCGAACAAAAACAATTAACCGAGTCAGAAAAACTTGAAGAAGAAATATTTTTGGGATTTAGGAGAATGGCAGGGATAAACGTAAATTTAATTAATTCAAAATATAATATTGATTTTAATGATAAATATAAAATTATTATAAAAAAATATCTGGACAGCGGGCATTTAATAAAAACCGAATACGGATACAAGTTTTCAACAGAGGGAGTACTTTTGAGTAATTACATACTTGCCGATTTTATAGAATAAGATTTGCAAAGCAGATTTATTTTTTGTAAAATTCTTCTTATATGGCACAAGGACAGATATACAAAATTCATTCAGACTTTTACTATGTAACCGCAGATGCGGAGGTTTTTGAATGTAAAGTCAGAGAAGTATTAAAAAAGCAGAAAGAAAAAATACTGGTTGGAGATTTTGTTGAATTTAACAACGGATACATAGAAAAAATCCTTCCACGCAAAAATTTTATTGCACGTCCGAGTGTTGCCAATATTGACCAAATTATTATAGTAAGTGCTTTAAAACAACCTGATTTAAATCTTATACAGCTTAACAGATATATTGCACTTGCAAAGTACTATAAAATTCCGACAATATTATGCTTTAATAAGGAAGATCTTGATTTTGAGGAAAATCTTATTAATCAGATTTTTGGAATATATGAAAAATTAGGGTTTAAAATAGTATTCACATCTGCAACAGAACATCAGGGAATAAATGCTTTTAAAGAGTTATTAAAAGGTAAAATAAGTGTTTTATGCGGAAATTCAGGTGTCGGGAAATCAAGTCTTATTAATGCAATAAATCCTGAACTTAATCTCAGAACAAAATCCGTAAGTGAGAAATTGCAACGAGGAACTCACACAACAAGACACTGTGAAATAATTAAGATTGATGAATACTCAAGTATAGTTGATACTCCCGGATTTAGTAACGTAAAATTCGATTTTATCTTACCTGCAGATGTTGATTTGCTGTTTGACGAAATGATAGGGCTAAGAGATGGATGTAAATACGGGGATTGCTTACATATAAATGAAGACGGTTGTAATGTTCTTGAGCATTTCGCAGATATAGATGACTCAAGATATGAAAGCTACCTTGAATTTGTAAAAGAGGCAAAGGAATACAAAGAAAAAATAAAATATGAAGGCAAAAAAGTTGAACATAATAAAAAACTAATAAACAACAAATCAGTTGCAAAAATTTCTGAACGCAAACGTTTGAGTGCCAGAAATAATCTTAAACAACAAGTTTATAAAGAAATTGAGGAAGAAGACAGATTATGAACCTGAATGAATACATAGAACTTATAAATAAAAAACTTGATGAATTTATGCCGGAAAATGATTTTCCGCAAGATATTTTTAAATCAATGAAATACACCGTAACACTACCCGGTAAAAGACTTCGCCCGATTATGTGTATGGAAAGCTGCCGCATCTTTGGCGGAAATATTGAAGATGCAATTCCGACAGCATGTGCAATAGAAATGCTGCACGCTCAAACTCTTATACACGATGACTTACCGTGTATGGATAATGATGACTTCCGCCGTGGAAAACCGACCAACCACAAAGTTTTTGGGGAAGCAAATGCAGTCCTTGCCGGAGATGCACTGATTAGTTTTGCACCTCAAATAATACTTAAACATTCAAAAAATTTAGGTACGGAAAAATTAGTTAAAATTATGGAAGAATACATGCAATATGCAGGAGCTTATGGAGTAATAGGCGGACAGGTTGCCGATATCGAAGCTGAAAAAAATTGGAAAAATAACATATTTGGTTTACAACCGGAAGAATTACTGGAATTTATCCACACACATAAAACAGCGGATTTATTCAGGCTGCCGCTCAGAGCAGGAGCCATTATTGCCGGAGCGAGCGACAAAGAAATTGAAAAAATATCAGAACTTGCACAGAAACTTGGAGTAGCATTTCAGATAAGTGATGATATTTTAGATGTAATTTCAACATTCGAAGAAATGGGTAAAACGATAGGCAAAGACAGTAATGCCGATAAATTAACTTATGTAACATTATATGGCTTGGATACCTCTAAATGTAAATTGGCTTGCCTTTTAGATGAATGTTGTGATATTATAAAATCATTCAATATTAAATCAGAATCGTTATTAGAGATTATTTCGGGTATTAAAAAGAGAGTGGGTATAAATGATAGCCTTACAAGGTAACAGTTTAGAAGTTTTAACAACAGGATTATTATCTGCATTTTTTGCACAGGTAATAAAGTTTTGTATATTTGTAATCAAATCAAAAAAAATAAATTTTAAAATTTTTACAACAACCGGCGGAATGCCAAGTGCTCATTCAGCAGGCGTAATGGGTTTATCTACGTCTGTAGGTTTAATATCCGGATTTGATTCAATAATATTTGCGGTGGCATTGGGATTTTCACTTGTTACAATGTATGATGCGGCAGGAATTCGTCGTGCGGCAGGGAAAACAGCTGCCTGCTTAAACAGAATGATGGCCGATTTTTATAAACATGATGTGCAGGCAATCGGCGGAAAATTAAAGGAACTTTTGGGACATACTCCATTAGAGGTCTTTGTCGGTGCAATATTTGGTGTATTATTTGCATTAAGTTTTCACATATATTTGTTAAATAATCTAATTATACTTAAATAAATCTGAGGATTTTATGAGTGATAATTTAAAAAAATCTGATAATAAGAAAACGCTTATTTTATTATTGTCTGCATTTGTGTTACTTGGTTTTTACTTTATAGCACAGAGATATTACGGCGATATAGAGGAAATTCGGGCTGAAAAAAGGGCAGAGCCTCCACAGAGCTACAACACAGAGCAGAGAAGATATACCGAAAACGAAACTTCTAATGATAAAACCTCGCAAAGCAATTTAGATACCTCACAATACATAAAAATTAACCCTTTACAGGAATATAATTATCTTTCAAAAGATGAAATATACAGTATCAGAAAGAATTATGTAAAAAAATCATTATTTTGGACACCACTTTACGAACCGAGTAACGAAATTTTCGGACAAATTCAGAGCGGAAAGCCATGGTGGGGTTTACAACATACCATCTGCATATCAGGGGAAGACAATACCACCGGAATTTCTGCGATGAGCAGATTTATAAATAATCCGAATTTGCTTGTAACATTTATGAGCGTATATATTTTCAAACATAAACCGGAAACGGAAGAATTTTGTAATTCTAAATTTGCTAATTTTATGCCATATAAAGCGTATTTTGATGCTAAAAACAAAATAATCACTGCCCGATATAAGATGGGACGATTTATAATTGATAATCTGCAAGGGTATAGTGACGGAGAGCATCCGCATTATTTAATGCTTGTAGGAATGAATGCAAAAGATTTCGGATACAGATATGTAAAGATTCAAAAACTTGTAAACATAGGTATGAGAACATCTCCGAATGCGGCAGAGAATATACATGAATTTCAGGATTATATACATGTAGGCGGAAGCTGTGGTGCAGAGGGAGGTTGCAATAATATTTCTCCAAGACAGAGTGAATTAGAATTTCAGATAAAGGATTTACCTGCGGAAATATCTATGGAGCTGTATAAACATCATCCGAACAGAAATATTCCTGTATATCCTGATTTCAGATATAAGATAATATTTGAAGAATATTAAAAGGTAAGGGGTTGAAAAATCCTGAAATTGGGTTATAATCATAGATACAACTAAGAATAAACTCTATGGGGATGTTTTGGATTAGACAGGATGTTCCGATTGAGGCAAGTTGCGAGTCCGAGCGCTGTTCTCGGTTATCAACGAGCAAACAAATTAAGTGCTAATAACACTATTGATGCCACAGATGCATTCGCTAGAAGAAGCTATGCATTAGCTGCCTAATCGCAGTTGGCCACTCATGCCGCCCAGCTTGCCGGTTGTATGGGTAAAATATGCAAGACGCAGTACGACAATGACAGTAGTCGTATCAAGATAACTGTCAAAGGTTTAGAGTTTCCTTCAAATAAAACCTAGGACTAAGTTATCGGGTAGTGATTTTTCCTGACTTAGTTGAGCGAATAAAAATCTACACTCGTAGAGATTTGTTTTAATCCATTTTGGACAGGGGTTCGACTCCCCTCATCTCCATTTTAGTAAAAAATAAGATACGGAGGCGAACCCACCAAGCGGAGCTTGGTCAGTGGTTCGAGCGTGAGCGAGTATAGGTTTTCAGGACAGTTTAGATGGGAGTTTTGTCGTAAGTTTGCCTAATTTTAGGGCAATAGAGGCTTGTTTTTAGTGTAGAGATTTATCGGATTATTTTTGCACTTTTATCCTGATTTTTGCACTATTTTGCACTAATATTCAGTCATGCTGAACTTGTTTCAGCATCTATTCCGCTTGGTGTTTGAATTTTAGCGAGTGCAAATAAGTGCAATAAAGTGCAAAAATAATTTATCTTTCAATTTAAGATGTGTCAAAATGTCTCTGAGATTGAGATTTAGGACTTGATGTTTCTGCGAACAAGAGCGATTAATGTGTATGCGAAGGAGCATACGCATGGCAGATTTTACTCCAGAAAAATGTAAACAAATAGCATTAGCAAGACTTGATGTAGTTCATAAGTGGCTTGAGTTTAGAAAGCAATCTCAAAATAAACTTCAAGCTGATTATGATTTTGTTAAATTGCATAATACATCTAATTCTTATTTATTTGAAATATTAGGGAAAATATCTCGTGGCAGCTTACACCGTTGGTACTCAATGTTAAACGGAACAGAAGATTATACAAAACTCTTGCCACAGTACAAATATTCAACTGTTCGGGAATACCGAACAGTTCTAAATGATGAAGAAATAAAAATATTTATGGGATTGCTTCTGCACCCGAATAGACTATCAATCGGAAAAGCAATTGCATTAACAAAATATAGATTAGAAGAACAAGGTCAAAATTTTATTCCAGCAGATATTACATTTAGGCGTTACGCAAAATGGTTTAAGGATAATAATTATGACAAATGGATTCTTGCTCGTGACGGAGAGAAAGCACTTTCAGATAAAGTTGAACCCTATATAAAGCGTGATGCAAGTTTACTTGAAGTCGGAGATATTCTTGTAGCAGACGGACATAAACTAGCGTTTCAAGTAATAAATCCGTTTACAGGGAAACCCTGCCGAGCAACATTAGTTGGTTTTTTGGATTGGAAATCAACGGCTTTAGTCGGTTATGAAATAATGCTTGAAGAAAATACTCAGTGTATAGCTTCAGCACTCCGTAACGCAATAATAAATCTTGATATGGTACCAAAAGTTGTATATCAAGATAATGGCAGAGCATTTAGGGCAAAATATTTTACCGATGACAAAGGTTTTACGGAACTTGGGTTTCAGGGATTATATTCAAGACTAGGTATAGAAACAGTATTTGCAAGACCATATAATGCAAGAGCAAAAATTATTGAAAGATTCTTTAAAGAATTTCAGGAAGGTTTTGAAAAACTTTTACCGAGTTATATCGGTTCATCTATAAATAATAAACCTGCATATATGATGAGGAATGAAAAACTACACAAATCTTGGCATATAGATTACATTCCAACAATTGAAGAAACAATAAAAATGATTGATATGTGGTTGAGTTTTAAGAACTCGCAGCCTTGTCCGAATGCTCCGGATAAAACAATTGCGGAAGTATTATCTGAAAGAAAACGGCAAAATATTGATATTAATACGCTTGACGATTTAATGCTTGCAACAGAAGTAAAAACAATTCAGCGAAACGGTATTAGGTTTTTAAACTGTGATTATTTTGATGAAAGATTGTACGGATTTAAGAGCAAAATTCTTATTAAATACAATCTTTTTGATCTCACAAGTATCAAAGTTTACACCCCAAAAGGCGAATATCTATGCACCGCAGAAAGAGTAACAGAAACACATCCGATGGCAAAGCTACTCGGTGATGTCAAAGATTACGAGGATTATAAACAAAAAATAGTCCGTCAGCGTCAATTAAAAAAGAAAACTGTAGAATCTGTTAAAAAATATCTTGAAACCAAAGATATAAAGTTACTTGAAACAGAGTTAAAAGCACCAAATGATTTACCCCCGTTCAAAACAGATTCAAAAAGAGTTCAAACGCTGTTCAAAAATAATTCAGAAAAATATGAGTACCTGATAAAAAACGATCCAAATAATTCTTGGATAACCGAATTTAAGCAAACAAAGGAGTATCAATTGTTGTATGAAGAAAATATTTGTTAAAACTCAAAATGTGAAAAACTTTATCGGACTTGTTGAAAATTTAATAAGCTGAACCCGGACTTGGAAAATCGCAAACGGCTTTATGGCTTGCATGTAAATACGATGGAATTTATCTTCGTGCATCAAACCTTATGACAGGCAGATGGCTTTTAGAAGAAATGGTTAAAGAACTAGACGAGATTCCTAGATTTCTGACTTCGGATAATTTTAATATTGTGATTAAAAAGCTAAAACAAAATCCGCAGGTGATTTTTATTGATGAAATTGATTATCTGATGAATAATTATAAGACCATTGAAACCCTCAGAGATATTCACGATGAAACCGGCTGTCCGATAATTTTTATAGGAATGGGATTGGTTCATAAAAAACTCGAAAGATACAAGCACCTTTATGACAGATTTTCAGAGATTTTAAAATTCGATACTTTTAAAGTGGCTGATTTAAGTCAAATAATTAATCAATTGTCGGAAATTCCATTTACGCCTGATGCTATTGAATACATCCATTTAAAATACAACAGATTTCGGCAAATTGTTCAGCTAATAAACCAAATGGAAACATTTGCAAAAGAAAATAATCTAGCAGAAATTACAAAAGAAATAATGGAGCAGATTTTATGAAGCGGATTTTCGGTAGGGCGCCGTGTGAGCGTAAGCGAACCCAGCCCGTAAGGTGTCGGTCGGACGTTACTCCGCCGACACCCCGAAAATCCAAGACAGAAAGGAATAAAAATGAACATACTTAAATTAGCACGACACTTAAAAGAATTTACCATAGATGAAATTGAAATGATTGCTGAATGCGATTGCAAAACAGAACTTGAACACCTTTTGAACAAGGGTAAATTGGTCTTTGAACAAGGTTTGTATAAATATAAGGAGCCAAAGCAAAAACAAACTTTTGAATTTTTTGCAAAACCTAAAATATATAAAAACAAGAAAATTTTGTTTAAAGATATGGCTTTGTATTATTTGAATAACAGAGATTTGACCTATTCAACATACAAAGGTTATCGTTATCAGCTCAAATATAACATTCTGCCCTATTTTGGCGAAAAATATATTGATGAAATAACTTATGAAATGCTTATAGATTTTATTACTATAATGAAATCAAAATATAAACCAAAAACAGCAAGTAACGGAGTAACTTTGGTTGGCAGTATTATGAAATATGCATTTTTTGAAGGGTATATAAAATACAACCCTTACTTTGGTGTTAGAAATTCAATGTGTAAATAAGGAGAGACTATGACAAAATTGGATAAATTATCGCAAGCAGAACAGATGTACATTTATGAGAACCAACCACTCGATTTGATTGGTAAAAAACTTGATCTTTCGCGTAGGACTTTATTCTATTGGAAGAAAGAATATGAATGGGATAAAAAGAGGTTTGAAAATGGCAGAGAACAAGAGCTTTTTAATCGAGAATTGATAAATTTTGCTCAAAAAATTATGGATAAAATTTCTAATGACATTGACAATAACCAACAAACTCCACAGGCAGAGATGTATTCGCTGATGAATATTTTAAAAAATCTGCCACAAGTAAAACAACACATTATTGAGACAAAACAAAATCAAAAGCCAAAAACTTTATCGCCGGAGCATTTTAAGCAAATAGAGAAAGAATTATTCGGGATTGAATATGAATAAATTATCCTTTAATCATCTCATATTGTTTTTTAATTCTATATTTAAACAGTTTCAAAAATCTTTCCGGTCCAAGGACTTTTAAAGTCGGTCCGAAAGATAACAACTTAATTAGAACTTCTATTTCATCTGTTTTGCGGTAGTAGATTTTTGTAGTACAGGTTTGAGTATTATCATCAAATTCACTGTTTTTTCTGTACGTTGAAAATTCAACCATAAATCTTTCTATGGCATTTCTGTCATTATATACTTCAACGACAACGGGTTCTTCGCAATCAAACTTTTCGATGTGCGGTTCAAGATTTGGTTTGCCCTTAAACGTTTCATTTGAACTTCTGACCTCAAGTATTCTTCCCATATTCAGACAAACATAGTCTAAAATTTTGCCTTTAATAATTCGTGCAGCAAAGAATCTAAACTTGTCATCTTTCGGTGAATTTTTGCAAGCAGTAAATCTTAGCAAATATCTATTTTATGTTTATGATAAAATCAGCATTGAGAAAGAAATATGATTAAAAACATTTTTATTACAGCATTAATAATACTATCTTGTCTTTCATCAAACTGTTTTGCTATTACAGAATACAAAAAAGTTGATTTGAATGATGCAATAGATATTGCACAAAAGAAAAATTTAGACATTAAGGAAATAAGACTTAATACCAAAATTGCAAAAAACGAAATTAAACAGGCAAATAGGCTTCAAAATCCGGAAATAAATACCTTTTGGAACTTTGGTAAATCGGGGCAAGGTAACCCTCAGCAAATAGGCATGACACAAACTATTGAATTGGGCAAGAGGGGTGTACGTAAAAAACTTGCAAAAGCTAATCTTGAACTTGTTAAAGAAGATGTTAATTTTCAAGAATTTAATTTAAGAATGGACGTAAGAGAAGCATATGTTAAACTTGTAGGAGCTAAATCAATTTTAAAAACTTACGAGGAACAGCAAAAATTATTAGAAAATTTACTTGAAATCTCAAAGAAAAAAGCTGCAGCCGGTGCTATTGCTGAAATGGATGTTATTCAAGCACAAATCGCACTTAACCAAATGATAACGGAAGTTAATAAAGCAAGAGTGAATGTAAAAACCGCAAGAATAGACTTTAATCAAGTAATAAATACTATTGACGGCACATATGACAGTAAAGACGAAGAATTACCAACAAAGGGTGATTTTGTTGATTTAAACATTCCTAAAATAACTGCAAAACTTCCAACTTATGAATATATAGAAGAAAACTCGCTAAAAAACAGATTTGATATAAAGGTAGCAAAAAACAAAATCGAATCCGCAAAGAAGAATTTAGCAGTTGTTGTTCATCAAAGAATACCCGATTTGGAGCTCGAAGGGGGATACGGTTTTCAAACAAAAGGAATGTCGGATAATGGAACATATAAATCAGGCGGTTACGTAGGAGTAAATTTAGTTAATTTGCCTGTTTTTTACACATACAGACCTGAAATTCAAAATGCAAAATTTCAAGTTGAACAAGCTGAAACAAATTATGAATCAACAGTAAATAAAGCAAGAAAAAGTTTAGAAAATGCTTATGAAAAATTTGTAACTTCACAAATGAACTTAAATTATTACAATAACAAACTCATAAAAGATTCTAATGAACTTATAAAACTTTCAAAAAGAAGTTATGAGGCAGGAAAATCAAACTTAACAGCATTAATAGTAATGGAACAGCAATATCGCGAAATTGTGTCAGGTTATGTTAATGCCCTATCAGATTACTATATTGATTGGGTTGAATTTTTAAGAGAAATAAACAAAGAGGATTTTGATATTGATGAGAAAACTCTTTAATGAACTGATTAAATTTTCAATCAAAGGCAGATATTTTATTCTAACTATTGCTGTAATTCTTTTATCATTAGGTATTATTTGTCTTAAAAATCTTGATATTGAAGCATATCCCGATTTTACTCCGCCTATTGTTCAAGTGATAACACAAATGCCCGGTAAAAGTGCTGAAGATATTGAACGGCTTGCAACAATCCCTCTTGAAAAAGAGTTAAACGGTATAAACCACGAAAAAATGCTTTATTCATCTTCATTATTTGGTTTATCTGTAATAAAAGTTGTTTTCGATAAAGATTTACCTTCATCTTTGATAAGAGCACAAGTTTTAGAGAGAATTTATCAAGCAGATTTACCTGATGAAGTTAAGCCCCAATTAGGGCCGGATGCTTCGCCTATTGGTGAAATATACAGATATACACTTGAATCTGATTATTATAATTCAATGACATTAAAAGCTCTTGAAGATTGGGTAATGGAAAAAGCCTTTAAACAAGTTAAAGGAATAATAGATGTAAACAGTTTTGGCGGAAGTGTAAAAACATATAATATAATTCTTAACCACGAAAAATTAAGATTTTATAATCTTGATGTTGGTGAAATATATGATGCAATAAAAGAATCAAATTCAACCGCAGGCGGTAATTATATTTCTAATAATTCTCAAGCATACATTATTAGAGGCATGGGTCTTTTTGAAGATATAAAAAGTCTTGAAGATACTGTTATAACATCACAAAAAGGTATTCCAATCAGAGTAAAAGATGTTGCTAAAGTTACAATAGAGCCTGCCATTCGTATAGGGCAAGTGGGTAAAAATGAAAATGATGATGTAGTTGAAGGTATCGTTTTAATGAGAAAAGGCGAAAATCCTTCTCAAACTATTAGAAATCTTCAAAAATCAATGGCAGAAGTTAAATCACAGCTTCCAAAAGGGGTTAATTTAATTCCTTTTTACCAAAGAATCGACCTTATAAATAATACAATGCACACCATTGCACGCAATGTATATTTGGGTATTTTCTTTGTTTTAATTGTTTTATTTGCTTTTATAAAAAATTTCAGAATAACATTAATCACATCTTTAGTTATTCCTTTGGCATTAAGTTTTGCCTTTTTATGTTTTAAAATATTCAATATCCCTGCAAATCTTTTAAGCATGGGGGCTGTCGATTTTGGTATATTAATTGACGGTGCTGTAATTTTAATGGAAAACATTTTCAGGTTAATTTCTGATTATAAAGAAGAAATAACAGGAAAAAAGAAATCTGCTTTAATATATAAAGCTGTCAAAGAAGTATATAATCCGATTATTTTTTCAACATTTATTATTCTTTGTTGTTTTATGCCAATTTTAGCTTTTGACGGTGTTGCAGGAAAATTATTCCGCCCTCTTGCTTTTACAATGGGTTTTTCTTTAATTGGGGCGGTATTATCTGCAATTATTATTTTACCTGCAATTTCAGTTATTTTATTGAAAAATAAAAACCTTGAACGCAGGGAAAATAAAATTCTTAATAAAATTACAAATTTCTACGAGAAAAAACTCGATTGGGTATTTTCTAATTCACGCAAATTCCTTGCAAGTGTAGGCATAATGTTTATAGGTGCGATTATACTTCTATTTTTTATAGGGTCTGAATTTTTACCAAACCTTGACGAAGGTAATATCTGGCTTAGGGTAACAGTTTTACCAAGAAGTACAACAATAGACCAAAGTGTTGATGTAGCAAGAAAAATCAGAACTATACTAAAAGAATATCCCGAAGTTACGAATGTTGTATCTCATATAGGTTCGGCCGACGACGGAACAGACCCTAACTTATTATCCAATATTGAAATTATGGTTGATTTAAAACTTGCAAAGAATTGGAGAGCAAAATTTTTAAGAAATAAACAGAATTTAATTAATGATATGGATAAAAAATTATCCGAAATACCGGGAATTACAACATATTTCACGCAGTATATTCAAGATAATGTTGAAGAAGCAATATCAGGTTCAAAAGGGCAAGTTGTATTAAAAATATACGGGTCAGATTTATATGAGCTTCAAAATTTACAAGATAAAGCCGTTGAATTTTTAAGCAAGGTTAAAGGTGTTGTTGATTTATCTTATGACCAAATAATCGGGCAGCCGCAATATCAGATAAAAATAGATAGAGCTAAAGCTGCAAGATACGGTTTAAGAAGTGATGATATTCAAAAAGTGGTAGAAATTGCAATCGGTGGGAAAAATGCAACGCAATTAATTGAAGATGAAAAAAGATTCAATGTATTTTTAAGATTAGAAAAACAAGATAGAGATAGTTTAAGAAAACTTGAAAATATTATTGTTAAAACTCCGGAGGGTATATCTGTTCCTTTATCGAATGTTACTGAAATTACAACCGATAATGGTGCTATGATTATTACAAGAAGTGAAAATTCAAGAGTAGCAATAGTAAGATTTAATATAAGAGGTCGTGATTTAGGTTCAACAGTAGCAGAAGCACAAAAAATACTTGATAAAAAATTGGAATTAAAAGACGGTTACAGATTAAAATGGGCAGGACAATCGGAAAGTCAAAGAAATGCAAATATAAGGCTTATGGTTATTCTTCCTGTTGCACTTTTGATTATAAGTCTGATTTTATATTTATATTATAGAAAAAAACGGTTTGTTGGTGTTACTTTATCATCAATACTTTTGACTTTTTCAGGCTGTATATTTGCCTTGTTTTTGACAAGAACATATTTTTCTATATCAGCAGGAGTTGGTTTGATTGCCGCAATAGGTGTTTCAATTCAAAATAGTGTAATTATTTTATCATCACTTGTTAAGAATAATATTGCAGATGATGAAACCATTAAGTATTTTGCTGTTCAAAAATTAAGGCCTGTACTATCTGCTTCAACTGTTGCCATTTTAGGTCTTTTACCTGCTGCACTTTCAAACGGAATAGGTGCACAAAGTCAAAAACCTTTTGCAATAGCAATTATTGGCGGTTTGACCATAAGTACAATATTTACGATATTTTTAATCCCTCTTTTATATAGATTAACAGGAGTAAGTGTTGCAAAAGAGGAAAAGGAGCAAATATGCAAAGAATAAAATTAACTATAATATTTTTATTAATAATTATAATATTACCATTATTTTTATGCGGATGTAATAAAAAAGAGGATAATATAAGGGTACAAAACAAGATAATAACATTGTCTTTAGAACAGGAAAAAAATGCAAAAATTACAACTGATTTCGCAAAGAATATGGAATTAGATATGACAATAACTATTCCTGCTCAATTTAGGGCACAAAACACTTTAGTAGATAAAATTTATGCTCCACTTAACGGCAAAATAGAGAAAATTTTTGTTGAGCCTGGTATTGTTGTAAAAAAAGGACAAGAAATTGCCTTAATTAAGACGGATGAAATAGGTGCGATTCAACTTGAATTTTTAGAAAAAATACTTGATATAGAAGGCTCTATAAAAGAAATGACAGCTCAATATAATCTTTCAAAACAAGAGTACGAAAGAGAGCATACATTATATAATGAAAAAATTTCATCATTGGCCGATTACCAAAAAGCTCGTGCACAAATGGAAAAAGATAAAGCGGCACTTACTTCACTTCAAAATAAAAAATCCGCACTGGTAAATGTATATAGACAAAGGCTTGCCGTATATGGCGGCGGCTCTATTGATACGGTTTTAAAAACAAGAAAAATCTATCCTTATGTATCACTTAAAGCATCAAAAGGCGGTATAGTTTTAGAAAGAAATATAAACGAAAACGAATTTATTGAAAAAGATAAAGAATTATTTAATATTGCAGATTTATCAACAATTTGGCTTGTCGGCTATGCTTTTGAAAAAGATGCGTCAAAATTAACCAAAGGTGAAAAAGTAACGGGTAAATTAGAAGAAGGGGGAAATAAAAATACTTTATTTGATAAAATAGAGGGCACCCTTTCTTATGTATCGCCAATTTTAGATAATACAACAAAAACTCTTGAAGTAAGAGCAGATATTGAAAATAAAGATTTTAAAATCAAGCCTAATATGTATGCAGAAATGTTTGTAGATATAGGTCAAAAAGAAACTTTAGTTATACCAAATGATTCTATTGAACAATACGGTGATTTTTCATTTGCTTATGTAAAAATAAAACCAAATACTTATGAGGAAAGAAAATTAGAAATAGGACACAAAAACGATAAATATACAGAAATTCTGTCAGGCATAAAAGAAGGTGAAGAAGTTGTTGTTGAGGGTGCTTTTTCACTATTGGGTGAAAGTATAAAGAATAGTGAAAAGTAATTAATGTAAACTATACCAAGTACCGCGCCCTTTTGAGTGCTGTGTTAAATATCCTTTATTAACAAGACTTGCGATAGCTTTCTTTAATGTATTACGATTGGATGCCGTATATTTAAGAAGTGTTGAATTTGTTCCCCTATCTTGAGCATCAAAATATTTTAAAATAAGCATTTCAAGTTCTGTTAAATCTTTATTATCTACATTTATTCCTTTTTCATTCAATTTATATTCAAGTCTTAATAAATTTTGGTCAGAAACTAATAAATCTTATAAAAATAAGAAAGAAAAACTAAAAAATGAAGGATAAAATACAAAACATACTGCAACAAATAGAGCAAGACAATAACATAAAAATTATCTTTGCAATTGAAAACGGAAGCCGTTCTTGGGGAATGGCAAGCAAAGATAGTGACTTTGATGTGCGTTTTGTATTTAAAAGAGCATTAAACGATTATATTACATTAAATCCACAAAAAAATGTTATAAATTTTGCATTTGATGAAAAACTAAATCCATGTGATGCACAAGGCTCTTTAATTGATATGAGCGGATTCGATATTTATAAATATTTGAAACTTTTACTTGCATCAAACCCAACAACGATTGAATGGCTTAATTCTCCGATAGTTTATTATGGGGATAATAACTTGCCACTCAGAGAATATATGAAAGAGAACTTCAATCAGGAAAGATTATTCAAACACTATTTTTCATTATTCAGACACAATTATTGGGAATTTATTCAGCAAGCAAAAGCTATAACCTATAAGAAATATCTTTATTCTATGCGTGGGCTTTTAAATGCTAAATATGTTTATGAGTTTGATAAAATTCCTCCGCTTGATTTAAGACAAACAGTAAAAGAACTTGAAAATATTATTCCGCCTGATATTTATAAAAAGATTCAGGAAGTTATAAAAATAAAGTCACAGGGTTTAGAACGTGATGTAATCTTGCGAATACCTGAATTTGATGCATACTTTAATATTGAACTGCAAAAAGAATTCAGTAATTTCAACCCAAGGAAGCCGGACGTAGAAGTTTTCAATAACTATTTACAAAAATTAATCATACGTCCATAATTGACATAGCACTTTGATAAAATAATAATGTAAGTTGCATGAACACCCGAGGAATTGGACCTCGGCTCGTTTAGGACGTTTGGTCTGAAGGTAACTTACACATACAAGTCAGCATTAGGCGCATGGCTAAATCACCATGAAGCGTTTCGGACGTGAGCCAAAGGGGACTTGCTAACCAACAAACATCAAACCCTCGGATTTCGGTTTCGTTTCGTTTCGGACGTGTGGCTTGGGGTTTGTTGGTAAGTTTAAAAAGTTGATAGAGGAACCGGGTCTGTCTATCGTAATGCTAAATTAGTGTCAAAACCTTTTAGCCCTTTTATTAAAAGAGGACTGGTTCTTTTTAAGGTAAATCCAATAACCTCTCCCATAATGCGATAGCCTCGGTCTGAGATTCCGACAAGCTATCGCAAATATGGGTTCATATCAATAAAGAAAGGCTTAATATGGGTGAAGAAAAAACTTTTAAATGTCCAAAATGCGGAAATGTTGTTAAATTAAATGATGGTCTTGGAATGATGTGGAGTTCCTTTGACAAGAGTATGTTTTATCGTCCCAAAAACAGTTTCGATCTAAATTTTTATGATGAACTCGATAAAAAAATGATTGATGAGGTACATAGATTCATTGAAGAATCGCAAGATGTTTTGGTAGCAGATGCTTATTATCAGCCATATATTTGCAAAAGATGTGGCAAAATGGAATCTAAACTGTATTTCAAAATTTATGGCAATGATAAAACATATATACCAAAATATTTTTGCGAATGCGGAAACAGATATAAAAAGCTTACAGAAAAGGAACAAGAGCATTTGCATTGTGATAAATGTGGTACAGAAATGATTAAAACCGATATTTTATTTTGGGATTAATTATAAACTTCAAAGAGCATTTTAAACCTGTTTTATACCCGTTTTATAATCGTTCAATATACCAATTTGACATTCCAAAATGATTAAAGTTCCAATGAAGTTCAAAATAAAAATTAAACTCCAAAGAGTTGTCATCTTTGAAGTTCCAAGAATATTTATTTAGTTGTGTTTTGCGGTAACTTTCAAACGCATCTTGAATTTCTTTTGCAAACTTTGTTCTGAATTCAGAATACGGAATATCCAACATTTCTTTGGTTAATTTATTTTTCAAAATCATCTTCAAACCCTCTGATATTATCAAGTTCAATATTGTATCGTTTGCCGGTTTTATCAACGCAAGTTGCAAAATCGACGGTTTTATCAGCATATTTGTTTTCCCATAAGCAAATTAACAAACCAATTTCTTGAGTTTTTAAATTCAAAATCTTTGTTCCATATAACTTGTAATCTTTTTCAACCATAATTTGCTCCTTTCAAGCTACACAATTCATCGCTCTTTTATCAGGAAACATCAAGTATATGTGCCTAAAACGTATCATTTGGACATAATTATTTTGAACACGGTTTAAACGACTTTTAAACACCTTTTAAACGGCATTTAAATTTTCAACATCTTTTTCGTGATCTATAAAGAATGCATTCAATACGTCT
This sequence comes from uncultured bacterium, assembly GCA_902777385.1. Taxonomy (GTDB): domain Bacteria; phylum Cyanobacteriota; class Vampirovibrionia; order Gastranaerophilales; family Gastranaerophilaceae; genus UBA1221. Next base: position 173,241 of record CACYTP010000001.1, on the reverse strand, counting down.
GCATCATTCCGCAGATGCTTAATTACAGGTGCCAAATTATAGCACTCTTCAATCTCCGGTTGATTTGCAACAAAATAATCAATAACAACTGCTGTGTTATAAATATTTTCCGACCACTTGCTTAATTGCTTAAATTCTTTTAGAGTAATATTCAATCCGACTTTTTCCATTTACGACCTCCTTTAACGTGTCGTATACATCACTCAAAGCCTCAAAATTATCAAACAAGCTTTACAAAGCTTAACGAAAGAGCATGCGCCAAAACGCTTTCAGTGAAAGAATTTAAGCCAAATGACAATTAAATAAAATTGTGAGTATAACATATTACTACAAAAATAATCTTGACAAATATTGCTCGAGCATGTTATATTATGAGTATAATAACTTACGACTATAATTTTTAGGAGTAAAGCATGGTCAAATACTTTAAAACTATATCTAATATTATAACAGGGCATGTTTTTAGAAGCAAGATACCCTATAATACTGATGGAAATATAAACTTGCTTAATATGGATGCTATTTCTACTGCTGGTATAGTGCGTATTTCAGAAAATGATATAAAAAAAATACAACTAGACGATATTAAACCAGAAGAAATTATCATGCCAGGAGACATTTTATTTAAAGCAAAAGGGCTTAATAATACAGCTGTGCTAATCGATAGTATCCCTGCAAATACAACAGTTACAGCTTCCTGTCACATTATAAGGGTTACAGATAAAAACTTCTTACCAGAATACGTCTGCTCATGGCTAAATAGTGCAGCAGCGAAAAATCATTTTTCGAAAGGTGCAGGTCAAGCAACTGGGGTTACAATTGCAAATGTCAGCAAGGCAACGCTTGAATCATTAGAAATCCCCTTGATACCATTAAAAAATCAAAAGCTCATTTCTGATATAGAAGAATGCGCTAAACAAGTGTATGACCTATCTATAAAAATTGCAGATAATAAAAATTTATTGTATCGTGCAATTATTGAAAAGGAATTGCAAAAAGAATCGAATGGCAATATAGAAAATATTAAAAATGATATAATTTATGATCCCGCTTGTGGTTCCGGTTCATTATTAATACAAAATATCAAAAATATTAGGAGATAAAATATGGCAGTAATCAATCAAGATGAAATTAACAACATTGTATGGAAAGCGTGTGACACCTTTAGGGGTGTTGTAGATCCTTCCGAATACAAAAATTACATTTTGGTATTCTTATTTATCAAATATATCAGCGATGTATGGAAAGATAAGTATGAAGAACTAAAGAAAGAATTCGGTAATGATACTGAAAGAATAAAAAGGCGTCTTGAAAGGGAAAGGTTCAAATTAGACGAAACCTGTACTTACGATTATTTATTCAAACATAGAAACGATAATCAAATCGGGCAATTAATAAATCAAGCTTTAGAAAAAATTGAAGAAGATAACAAAGCCAAACTTGAAGGCGTGTTCCGCAATATTGACTTTAATTCGGATATGCAATTAGGAGAGACCAAAGAAAGAAACGCACGCTTAAAAAATCTAATAGAAGATTTTTCTGACCCGAGATTAGATTTGAGACCTTCCAAAGTAGGTAAATCAGATATTATTGGTAATGTTTATGAATATTTGATTGCAAGATTTGCTGCCGGCGCCGGTAAAAAAGGCGGAGAATTTTACACACCATCACAAGTATCTGTCCTGCTTTCAAAATTAGTCGAACCTAAAGAAGGCGACAGGATTTGTGATCCTGCTTGCGGTTCCGGTTCACTTTTGATAAAAGCTGCAAATGAAGTCGGTTCAGATAATTACTCTTTATACGGACAGGAAAGCAACGGCAGTACTTGGGCTTTATGTAAAATGAATATGTTTTTGCACAGCAAAGATAATGCGAGAATCGAGTGGGGTGATACATTGAATAACCCTAAACTTATTGAAGGTGATACTACGATGAAATTTGATGTAGTTGTTGCTAATCCTCCATTCTCTCTGGATAAATGGGGTGCAGAAAATGCTACTTCTGACAGATTTAACCGTTATTGGAGGGGTGTTCCGCCTAAAAACAGGGGTGATTATGCGTTTATTTCGCATATGATTGAAACCGCTGTTGCTGATGGCGGTAAAGTCGGAGTTGTTGTGCCTCATGGGGTTTTATTCAGAGAAGGAGCAGAGGGTAAAATCAGAAAAACGTTTATTGAAAATGATAATTTCTTAGATGCAGTAATTGGTTTACCGCAAAATCTATTCTATGGTACAGGAATCCCGGCTGCAATTTTAGTGTTCAAAAAGAACAGAAAAAATAATGATATCTTATTTATAGATGCTTCCAGAGAATATGAATCAGGTAAAAACCAGAATATATTGCGTGATTCGGATATTGAAAAAATTGTTCAAACATATAAAAAGCGTGAAACAATTGAAAAATACTCTTATCTTGCAACTTTGGACGAAATTAAAGAAAACGAATACAACCTGAATATTCCTCGATATGTTGATACTTTCGAAGAAGAAGCGGAGATTGATATTCAAGCGACTCAAAAGGAGATTGAAAACCTTGAAAAACAGTTGGCTGACGTTCAAACAAAGATGAAAGGATACTTAAAGGAGCTTGGAATAAATGAATAAGAAAGAGATTGAAAATGAAATAACATTTTATAATTCTCCTGACGGGAGAGTTACAATTGAGGTTCTGTACGCTGAAGAAAATATTTGGCTTACTCAAAAGAAAATGGCTGAATTGTTTGAAACTACTCCTCAAAACATTACTTTACATTTAAAACATATTTATGAGGAAAAAGAATTAGAAAAAGATTCAACTTGTAAGGATTACTTACAAGTTCAAAACGAAGGCTCCAGAAAGGTTTCAAGAAGTTTAACTTACTATTCGTTAGATGCAATAATTGCTGTAGGTTATAGAGTTAAATCCGAAAGGGGTACTCAATTTAGGCAATGGGCGACTTCTATTTTACAAAAATACATCCACAAAGGATATGCTTTAGATAATTATCGTTTTAAATATGGTTCAAAATTTAGTACAAGATTTTTTGACGATTTATTAGAAGAAATTAGAGATATTCGTTCAAGCGAAAGAATGGCTTATCAAAAAATAACAGATATATATGCAACGTCTGTTGATTATTCTCCAAAAACAGAATTATCAAAACAATTTTTTGCGACAGTACAAAACAAACTTCACTTTGCTATTACGGGAAAAACTGCTGCTGAAATTATAAAAGACAGGGCTGATAGTACTAAACCTCACATGGGCTTAACTTCTTGGAGAAAAGGTCCTGATGGTAAAATATTACAAAGTGATGTAGTAATAGCAAAAAATTATCTAAATAAAGGTGAGCTCGATTATCTTAACAGAATAGTATCAATGTACTTAGATTATGCGGAAATGCAAGCCATAAAAAGACAACCGATGTATATGAAAGATTGGGTTAAGAAATTAGATGCATTTTTAAAATTTAATGAAGAAGAAATTTTAACTAATGCAGGAAAAGTTACACATGAAGTTGCGGAATCTCTTGCAATCGCTGAATTTAAAAAATATAAAATAATTCAAGACCAAAACTATGTATCTGACTTTGATAAAGAAATTGAAGAAATTAAACGAATAACTAAAAAGGATAAGGAGTAGTTATGCAAAGAACACCTGTTGTTTCTACAAATGTTAGTAGTATCGGATATGCGAATGGCGTTATTGAAGTAGAATTTACTGATGGTAGCGTATATCAATATTTTGGAACAAATGAATATGTTTTTAGGAATTTTTTAAATGCTCCTTCTAAAGGCAGATTTATACATAACTATTTAAAAGGTTATAATTATCAAAGGGTGGCATAATGGCAATATTGAGATTTTTACAACAGAATGCTGAATGGATGTGCGCAATAGCGATAGTAGGATTTACTGCTGTTCAATGTTGGCTTGCGTATCAGCAAAATATGCAAAATATCAGAATGAAACGGCTAGAACTTGCAAGCAAACTTGACGAGGTTGCGGCACAATTTATGGGTGATAAAGAAGATGCAAAACTTGTCAGAACTTGGTTAGTTTCAAATGCAAGTAACTTTGGCGCACTGTTAAATGATAAAGACATAAACTCATATAAAAAATTATCGGTATTCATATATAACTACCTGAATGTAAATATAATAAATCCGGAAGAACAGATTTTAGCACTTCGACAATTTACTGATTTAGTTTCGGAATTAGATGCGGTGCTAATCAATGCAAAATACGGTTTTGTAAAAGCAGGAAAAGAATTTGAATCAACAAATAAGGAAAAATAATGACGGAAGTAATTGAAAAAACTGAAAATAAAAAAGGTTATAAGAAAACCAAACTCGGCTGGATTCCTGAAGATTGGGAAGTAGTCAAGTTAGGAAATATTGCTACCGAAATAAATGATAAGGTTGGGACAAAACAAAGAACTCCTATGAGTTTGTCAGCAGGAAAGGGTTTTGTCGCTCAAGCAAAAAAATTTGGAAAGGATATTGCTGGAAAACAATATGCTCAATATACTTGTTTACCTCCAAGAACATTTGCATATAACAAAGGGAACTCTTTGAAATATCCTCAAGGGTGTATTTATCAACAGCCATTTAATGAAGAAGTTGCAGTCCCAAATGTATTTATATGTTTTGCTTTGGATAAAAAGCGTTGTAACAACAATTTTTATGAACAATTATTTAAAAATAATGCTCAAGGCAAAGAACTTTTCAAATATATAAACAGTGGGGTTAGAAATGACGGTTTATTGAACTTAAATGATAATAATTTCTTTAAAATAAAATTAGTTTCACCACCACTAAAAGAACAGGAAAAAATAGCGGAGATATTGTCGGCTTGGGATGACGGAATTGAAACTTTAGAAAAACTCATTGAACAAAAAGAAATTTTCCATAAAGCTCTAATGAAAAATTTGTTAGTTGGTAAAAAACGAATAGCAGAATTTAATAAAAACTCGGAATATAAAAGAACCCGATTGGGGCAAATTCCTGCTGATTGGCAAATAAAACCTCTTAAATTATTGTTTGATAAAAGAATGCAAAAATATTCAGGAAATACGGAACATAATATATTTACAAATTCAGCAACCAAAGGTGTTGTATTGCAAAATGAATATTTCGACAGAAGTATTGTAACAGAAGAAAATACAAGCAATTATTATGTAGTCGGAGAAAATGATTTTATGTATAATCCTAGAATTTCTCAAAGTGCTCCGGCCGGTCCTATCAATAGAAATAAATTAGGAATTACAGGTATAGCTTCGCCGCTTTACACTATTTTCAAAGCAAAACATGATACAATTGTAGATTTTTATGAGCAATATTTCAGTTCTAATTTATGGAACAATTCAATGTTTATGGTTGCAAATCAAGGGGCAAGACATGACAGATTAAATATAACGAGCAATGATTTTATGAATATGCCGTTACCATATCCTCCGAGAGAAGAACAGGAAAAAATTGCAAATATTTTAATTGAAAGCTATAAAGAAATACAAATATTAAATTCTAAGTTAGAGAAGTTAAAGGAGCAGAAAAAAGGATTAATGCAAAAACTTCTCACCGGTCAGATTAGGGTAAAGGTGTAAAGGAGGTTAATATGGCTGATAAACGGAAAACAAATTCTCACCATGTAACATTTAACAAAGAAACTAACCAGTGGCAGGGAAAGAGAGCTGGTGCAGAAAGAGCATCAGTTGTTAGTGATACCAAAAGTGAAGTTGTTAAGAAAACTCGTGAAATAAGTAAAAATCAAGGAACAGAATTAAAAATACACAATAAAGACGGGAAAATATCTCAATCAGATAGTCATGGAAAAGATCCTTGTCCACCTAAAGATAAAAAATAAGGAGTAATTTATGGATATAAAAACGACATTAGATAATATTAAAGCAATTAAAGAAATTGCCGACAGCACACAAAATATTGAATTAAAAACTCTTATTGTTGATTTGAAAGAAGAAATTTTAAATTTAAGACAAGAAAATCTAGATTTAAAGCAACAACTTTCCGAAAAAATTAAACATAAAATGGTCTTCGAAAACAAAGTATATTGGGATTTAAAAGAAGATGGTACAAAAGACGGACCATTTTGTCCTGTTTGTTGGGATAAAGAACATCTTCAAATAAGAATTGGAGATGAATACAATGCTTATCCAAGTGGAGTGTATAGACATTGTTATAATTGTAAAAATAATATTAGAATAAGGTAAATTATTATGCAAACACCATCATTTATTGAAGATCATATATCACAAATACCGGCGTTGCAGTTGCTGCAGAATTTAGGCTACACATATTTAACTCCTGAAGAAGTTTTAAAAGAACGTCAGGAAAAATTAAGTAATGTAATTCTGGAAGACATTTTAGAGCAGCAACTGATGAAAATAAATGTGATAAACTTTAAAGGGAAAGTTTATCCATTCTCACCTGCAAGTATTCGAGGTGCAATTGATGCTATAAAAAATGTTCCTATGTTTGATGGTTTGGTTACGACTAATTCAAAAATCTATGATTTATTAACTCTTGGCAAAAGTTTTGAAGAATCAATCGGAAACGACAAAAAAAGTTTCACTATAAACTATATTGATTGGGATAATATTGAAAACAATGTATTTCACGTCGCAGAAGAATTTGAAGTAAACAGAACTTCAAGCGATAAAAAATATCGCCCTGATATTGTTCTTTTTGTAAATGGGATACCACTATGTATTATCGAATGTAAAAGACCTGATATAAAAGAACCTTTAGAAGAAGCAAAATCGCAGCATTTAAGAAATCAGCAGGAAGACGGAATACCACATTTATATAAGTATTCTCAAATATTGCTGGCATTAACATCCAATAAAGTTCAATATGCGACAACAGGAACGCCGAGAAAATTCTGGGCTACTTGGAAAGAACAAAAACTTAAAGAGTCTGACTTGCAAGAATTAGTTAATAAGCCGTTATCAGATGAACAAAAAGACAAGCTTTTTGCAGACAGATTTAAATATGTAAGAAAATATTTTGATAACATCGAATCCGAAGGTCGGCTTGTAACAGAGCAAGACAAGTTATTGTATTCTTTATGCCAACCTAAAAGGCTATTAGAACTTATGTATAAGTACATAGTGTATGATGCAGGTATTAAGAAAATTGCCCGTTATCAACAATATTTTGCTATTCAAGATACGTTAGAAAGAATAAAAATTATAAGAAACGAGCGCAGGCAGGGCGGTGTAATATGGCATACCCAAGGTAGCGGAAAATCACTTACTATGGTTATGCTTGCAAAAGCAATATCGCTTGAACCTGAAATAGTTAACCCAAAAGTTATTATAGTTACTGATAGAATTGATTTAGATAAACAAATTTCAGACACGTTCAAATCTTGTGGCAAAGTAGTCAAAAAGGCAACAAGCGGAGAAGATTTAGGAAATATTATTGCTGATAATAAAGAAACAATAATTACAACTGTTATTAATAAATTCCAAGCAGCTTTGCGCAAGAAAAAAGTTATCGATGATTCCAAGAACGTATTTGTTCTTGTTGATGAAAGCCACCGCAGCCAATATGGTAGCGCCAATGCTCTTATGCAAAAAGTATTTCCAAATGCTTGTTATATTGGTTTTACGGGCACTCCTTTGATGAAAAAAGAAAAAAGCACTGCGGTTAAATTTGGCGGTATAATCGGTACTCCTTATACAATCAATCAAGCTGTAGAAGATGAAGCCGTATTACCTTTGTATTATGAAAGTAGACTCGCTGTTCAAAATGTTACACAAAATAGTATTGATAAATATTTTGATATTATATCAAGAGACCTAACCGACAAACAAAAAGCAGATTTAAAAAAGAAATTCAGCACAAGAAGAATTTTAAATGAGGCTGAACAAAAAATTGCAAATGTTGCACTTGATATAAGTCAACATTTTGAACACAAGTATAAAGGAACAGGTTTTAAAGGGCAATTAACAGCTCCATCAAAAGCTATTGCTTTAAAATATAAAAAGTATTTAGATGAACTTGGTATGGTAACTTCAGAGGTCGTTATTTCTGCTCCTGATACCAGAGAAGGGAATGATGACATTTATGAAGAAACTTCAAGTGAAGTAAATCAGTTCTGGAAGCGAATGATGGACAGATTTGGAAACGAATCTGAATATAATGCCCAAATTATTAACCAATTTAAAAATGCTCCAGAACCGGAGATATTAATTGTAGTCGATAAACTATTAACAGGTTTTGATGCTCCTAAAAATTCCGTTCTATATATTGCTCGTTCACTGAAAGAACATGGTCTTTTGCAGGCTATTGCAAGAGTAAATCGTCTTGAAGAAGGAAAAGATTATGGTGAAATAATAGACTATTATGGGCTTTTAACTGAGTTAGACGAAGCACTTTTAACTTATAGCAATATTGGCGATTTTGATGAAGAAGACATCCAAGATGCGCTTGTATCTGCACAAGAAGAAATTAAAAAATTACCGCAATTGCATTCAGATTTGTGGGAAATATTTAACGGTATAAATAAATACGATATTGAAGCCTACGAGCAACACTTAAAATACGAAGATGACAGAGATAAATTCTATGATAAATTGAGTCAGTATTCAAAAGTATTACAACTCGCTTTGGGTAATTTCAAGTTTTTGGAGGAAACCCCTGAAAAGAAAATTAGCACATACAAGAACGACTTGAAATTTTTCTTAAATTTAAGAGTTTCATTAAAATCCAGATACGCGGAATCTATTGATAGAAAAGAATATGAGGCTAAAATTCAAAAACTTATAGATACTTATGTTACTTCTGATGAAATTATACAAGTAACAGAGCCCGTTGATATTTTTGACACAGAAAAATTTAAGGCGGAAGTTGAAAAGAAACAAAGTGCCCGTTCAAAAGCAGATACAATAGCTTATAGAATTTCTCGTACAATATCCGAAAAATGGGACGATGATCCGATTTTTTATAAAAAGTTATCTGAACTTCTAAAGGAGGCTATTGCCAAATATTCAAAACAAATAATGGACGAAGCAGAAAGGCTTAAAAATGATAATGCTTATTTAAACAGAGTTACAGAAATATTAACAATGGCTAGGACGAGAACGGGGGATGATATTCCAATTTCTATTTTGAATAACGAAGTTGCAAAAGCTTTTTATGGTGTTGTATTCGAAAAAATAAAGAAATATAATGCAACAAAGGATTCTGCCGCAGAACTTGCACTCAAAATAGATAAGATTATTTTGGATAATCAGTATGTTGATTGGATAAAAAACACTGATTTACAAAATAAAATTATCAACGATATTGAAGATGTTTTATTTGAGTTTAAAGACACAAATAAGATTGACATGACTTTTGATGATATAGATTTTATAATTGACGAATCAATGAAAATTGCAAAAAGAAGGTACGCAAAATGATTGCTACAACTGAAAAAATTGAATACGGAAAAGAAATAATAGAGTTTGAACTATTACAAGAGGATAGAAAAACTTTATCAATAGAAGTTTTGCCTACTACAAAGATTAAAGTAAAGGCTCCGGAAAATAAAAATAAACAAGATATTATAAAGAAAGTTCAGAATAAAGCAAAATGGATTACAAAACAAAAACGCTACTTCGTTGATAATTACAAAAAACCTGATGAAAAGAAATATGTTAGCGGGGAATGTTTCAGGTATTTAGGAAAACAGTATCGATTAAAAGTTATTAAATCAAATGCAGATTCAGTTAAGTTAAAAAATGGATACCTAGCAGTTGAATATTGCTTAAAAACTCCGTCGAAGCTAATAGACAAATGGTATAAGGATAAAGCACTATCTACATACGAAAAAGAGCTGGATAAATGTTTTCAGCAGTTTACTACTTACGGGTTAACCAAGCCGAATCTAAAAATTCGTAAATTAACAAAGCGATGGGGTAGTTATAACAAAAATAGTAATACAATAACTATGAATATTGAGACTATAAAAGCTAATAAAGACTGCATTGATTATGTTATTTACCACGAATTATGTCATTGTATGTATTTTGCACATAATAAAGAATTTTATACTTTGCTTGAATCAAAGTGCAAAGACTGGAGTAAATTAAAAAATAAGCTTGAGATGCTAATTTTGTAAAACTCATCTCCATCTCAGAGTTAATTACATCTTGTTCTGTATGTTAAATTACAGCGAGCTGAGTGCGAAGGCTTTGGCACGAAATAAACATAGTTTATTGAGTTGCCAAACCGTAGACACGTTAAAAGCGAGCGAACAAGACACTCCCCTCATCTCCATTTTAGTAAAAAATAAGATACGGAGGCGAACCCACCAAGCGGAGCTTGGTCAGTGGTTCGAGCGTGAGCCAGCAGAGAGTGAAGGCTTGTTTGTAAAATAAACGAAGTTTATGAAACAAACAACCGTAATCTCGTTTTACGCCGGCGAACAAGAACTCCCCTCTTATCCGTTTATATATTTTATAAAAACAAGAGGATGTATTTAACACCCTCTTGTAAAATATATTATTTATCTTCAATAAATACATGTGCTCCGTTCATTGTTACCCAATGTCCGTTTTCAGAATTATTTGTTTTAGTATTTAATTTGAATATTCTATTTAGTTTTTCGTTATTCTCTCGTTGTTGAGTCCAGTATTGTCTTCTTATGGCATCAGACATATTAGAAGTACCACTATAGGTATCTCCTATATATACGTTCTTTTCTATTCCGGCCTTTAAAACAGGTATTTTACTTTCACTTTCAGAATTGCTTGTTGGAAAATTTGTGTTTGCAAAAGATTTTAATTGCGTAACTCTATTATTCCACCCTTACAAATATTTCTTTTGACTTGGTTTTGCCTTAACAAATTCATCATATTTTGCACGTCTTAATTTTTCAAATTTGTCAGGGTTTCCATCACATTGACTTAGAAATGTTTTGGCTCTGCTTACTCCCATATTAACGGCTGTATCAAATACATATGCCGCTAAAGTAGGATTAGATATTTTATCAGCTCCTGAAGCTTTGTAATAATTATTGTAATAGATATCCCTAACTTCTGAATCAGTTATATATTTAACACTTTGTATAGGTAAACCTTTACTGCGTCGGTAACTGTTATAAGTTGTATGCGTTATACCTTTGTTTGTTTCGCCACCCAAATCATTCGGGTCATTTACATATCCGCCTTCACGTTGAAGAACAAATTTTAACATTTTTTCAAAATTACTATCGTACATTTTTAATACCTCGTTTTATTAACTGCTACACAGAGGTATAAGATGCTTAATCATTAAGTGTTTCTACATATTCCTGTAATATAAGAGCCCGTTGCTTTAATATATTAGTTTTTAATCCCTGTTCAACATTTAGATACATTGTACCTTGTTTATTATTAGTTATTTTTTGAATAAAACTAAATTCTTGATTTTTATATTCTTGCCAAATTCTTTGAGATTTCATTAAACTTTTATAGCTAGTATTATCCATTCTTTTTTTTAATTGGATTAAACTCTTTTTTATTTCTTTTTCCCAAGATACTTGTGCAATTTTACTGCATTTATTCATTTCTTGAGTATCAGATGTATTTGCAATACACTTAACTTCTACATCATCAATAACGTGAGTATATGCAGAATTCCCATATAAAAGAATTATTACAGATAATACAAGTATTAGATTTTTCATAAGCAAATTATACCACATAAATTTTTTCATTACTGATTACAACTATCCTCTAATTTTTATAAATATATTCGAAATCCGGTTAATTAGAATGTTAAATAATTTAGTAAATGTATTAAATTTATGCTACTACTGTAACATACAAAACATGTCCAACATGAAAAATCAACAAAAAATTAATAATTCCTCATAAAATCTCAATCTTAAAGATAATTTTATCTTATACCAAGTATTAAATTATAATTGAATAAAAATTTTTTAAATATTATCTTATTTGGAAAATATCTTGTGTATATATTCATTCATGTTTCAATAACAATTATATATTCATGTCAAGTTGTTAAGAAATGTAAATTATATAATTATTATATACTTATCGGAAGCAATAAATTTTTACAGCTTGTTTTTAATTATATATAAGAGGTATAATACACTTATGAGTGATAAAGACGAGAGAAATTTAAAAATTATTGAATCCGCCAAAACGGAAACAAAGGCTGAAACTGCTGTGAAATCTTCACGTCAGACAAATCCTATTGTTAAAAAATTTCTTGAGTTTCATAATGAAAAAACTGACAAATTTAGTGTAAAAGATTTATTCAAAAAATAGTACAATCTATAGCTATGCTCTCGGGTGAGTTTCATTATAAACTTCTTTCAAATGCTGAGAAGAAATATGGGTATATATCTGTGTATTAGATATACTTGCATGTCCCAGAAGCTCCTGTACAACCCTTAAATCAGCACCATTCTCTATTAAATGAGTAGCAAAACTATGCCTGAAAACGTGCGGAGTAACGTGCTTTGGTAAATCAATTTTTTCAACAACATCATTTATAACGTTGCGTACTGTTTTGGGCTGAAGTCGGTAACCCGTATTATTGATAAATACCGGAGATGTACTGTCGGTATCAACTTCATAACCTTTTGCAACCAGCGGACGAGCTGTATCTATGTATCTTGTCAAATAAGATTTTGCCCTTTCGGAAACAAGTATTATTCGCTCTTTCGCACCTTTACCAAAAACTTTTATTTCGTTCTCTTCCAAGTTTAAATCCTCAAAATTCAAACCGCTAAGTTCAGAAATACGCATACCTGTTGCCCAGAGAAGTTCTAAAATCGTTTTGTTCCTGAAACCAGCAGGAGTATCTATCGAAACGTTATTTAAAATCTGTTCCACCTCATACGTTGTGAGGAATTTTGGCAAATTTCTAGGTCGTTTGGGGGAATTTAAGCTGCCTGCCGGATTGGAGTCCACTTTTTTTTCCCTGTAAAGGTACTTATAAAAGGTTCTCAGGCTCGAAATTTTTCTTGCAAGTGTCGTTTTTTTGTATTGAAATTTTTGGATGAAATGTAAATATTCACGCACTTTTGAGAAGTTTACTTCTTCACAAGAAGTCTCATCAAGCCATATTAAAAAGTCCAAAACATCAGTGCAATAAGCCTTTGCCGTATGTTTTGAAAAATTACGTTCAACGAGTATATACGCTTTAAATCCTTCTAAATCAATTTTTGAGCTTTTGTTTAATCCCATTGTTAACCTTATTGATTTTTTAAATTAACTATTATACAATATACTCAAAAGAATTAAAATAGTAAAGGGAAAAAGTAACCATGAATTACAAAAAACTGCTCATAGCATCATTTATTTGTGCTGGTTTATTCAGTGTTTCTGCAGCATATTCACAAGAGCTACAAGCAAAAGTAGCAAAAAGCAGTGCACCGAACGTTTACCAGAAGTATGCATCTATTAATAAATTGATTGAATATCACAATTACGAAGAAGCTGACGCTGCATTAAAATCGCTTTTAAAAGCAAATGCAAATGATTTGGAAGCACAAAGTTTAAGAATTTTGTGGATGGCATATCAGCAAAAATTAGCCCCTGCACAGGCGGAATTGGATGTATTGTTAGCAAAACATCCTAATTATGCACCATTACACTATGCACAAGGTATGGTTTATCTGAAACGTCGTACATCTTCAGACGTAACATATATTCGTGATACAAAAGATTTGTTAAATGATGCTATTAAAGAATTTGTAAAAGCAGTTAATATAAACAGCAATTTCTATCAGGCATACAATGCTATGGGTATTGCAACATTACAACTTGGTAATAAAGATGACGCAAGAGAATTATTTAAAACCGCAACCAGAATTAATCCTAATTTTGCAAATGCTTACGATAACTTAGGTAATCTGGAATTGATTGCAGGTAATTTATCAGCAGCAGAAGGCTACTTAATGCAATCATTAAAATGTAATTCTCACAACCCGACAGCAATGTATCACTTAGGTCAGGTTGCTGTTCGTCAAAAAGATTATAACAAAGCATTGACATGGTTGAACCACTCACTCCATATCAATCCTAATTCATCACCTGCTTTAACATTACAGGGTGAATGCTATTTGGTACAAGGTAATCAGGCTGCAGCTATTAATTCATTTAAAAAAGCTATTACCGTAAAACCTGAAAATACCCGTCCATATATCAATTTGGCAAATATTTACGAAAAACGTTCTGATGCTGAATTTGCAATTGAACAATTAAAAACAGCAATTGCCATTAACCCGGGATACAGCGATGCTATCATGAGGGTTGCAGATTTATCATTGGAAGAAAGAAAATACTATCAGGCTTTAGACTATTATTCTAAACTGGTTAATGACGCTACTTACGGAAACGATGCTATTATCGGTTTGGCAAATACATATTATGAAATGTCTAAAGACAGAGGTCATAACGGCAATATGACTACTAATAAAGAGTTGTATATGGCTTATGACTATGTTAATGAAGCAATTAAACGTGTTCCTAACAGATTAGATTTCCACCTTGCAAAAATCAAACTTGCAAGATTAACTCACCAGTTACCGATGACAAGAGACAGTATAAACTATATTATTCAGTCATCAGGAAACACTGTTATGGATAATGTAATCAAAGGAGAAGCATATCTTGCTTTAGGTCGTGAACAGGATGCGGTTTATACATTTGAAAATGCCGTAAACTTTGCAGACAATGTTCAGGATGAGTTATACTTAGCGGAAATTCTTGTTCACAACAAGCAATTCAGAACAGCTCGTACAGCATTGAAAAAAGCTCTTATGCAAGATCCTGATAACGTTATAGCAAAGAACGGTATTGCATATATTGATTTGTGCGAAACAAAATCAAACGAGTTCTTTGATATTGCACAAAGAGAATATAAAGAAGGTAATTACGCAAGTGCAATTGAATACTGTAATAAAGCAATCGACTTCTATCACAACAGTCCTGACATTACTAAGTTAAAAGCTATGTCATTTGAAAAAGAACTTAACTACTCAGGTGCTGTTAAGTACTATAATAAGTACTTAGAAATGAATCCGAATGCTCAAGATGCTAGTTACATTCGTTCTTTAATTGACAGATACCAACAGAAAGTATAAAAAGTAAAGCCCTAAAATGCAAAAATTTGATATTCGCAAATCATTTGAAATATTCTGGAGAGAGCCCTTGAGTATTTTGAAAGAGGGCTTATTTCAGATTGTCAATATACAATCTTCTGAGAATATATTTGAGAAAAAACCTGCTGTAAACATCGATTTTATGAAGGACGGTAGGACTCAGATTACTGTTGTTGACAGTGACAAAATGTATCAGCTTTTCCAGACTGTATTGTTAAAACAAAGATTAAAGGAATCTCAGAAAAAAGCTCTTACCATGAAATAACAAAGGTACTAGAAATATTTATGGGCAATAAATTTTTACAGGCAAAATTTATAATAAGTGCGGAAAAGTTCTCACAGTGTCCGACATTCGGGTTGCCCGAGTTTCCGATGCTTGGACGTTCAAATGTAGGTAAATCTTCATTTATCAATGGATTAGCAAACCATAAAAAACTTGCAAAAACATCAAACACTCCCGGAAAAACCAGATTAATCAATTTTTTTGATTTTTCGGGAAAATTTATGATTGCGGATTTACCCGGATACGGTTATGCAAAAGTTTCCAAAGAAGCACAAAATAAGTGGCAAAAATACTTGGAAGAATATTTGCTAAAACGAGAAGAAATATGTTCTCTTGTTCAGTTAATAGACGGACGACACGATATTCAAAAAAATGATTATCAAATGAGAGAATGGGTTATGGCATATAACTTACCGATAATCACTATTGTCACGAAAATGGATTATGTACCCAAAAACAAAACGCTTAATGTAATCACAAAAGTTGAAAAAGAGTTTGGTGGAATTGTTCTTCCGTTTAGTGCTACAGATAACAGATATAATGAAAAAGTTTTAGACACATTACTGGAATTAAGCAATAACAATTGAATATAATATCGTTTAGTTGATATAACAACCTATTGACTTATAAACGCTATTTTTTTAAAATATAGTTCAATAGGAGAGATAGATGAACGAGATTAAAGCTGAGCATTATGTTGACACTATTATCTATTCGGTAGATATGATTATCCGAAACTTAAAAAATAAACTGAAACATAAAGTTGACAAGCTTGGTTTAGGCATAACAGGGGAACAATTTGTTGTTTTAGATACAATTTACTGTAATGAAAATATGTATCAGCAAAAATTATCTGATATTTTGATGAAGGATAAATCAAATACCACAAGAATTCTAAAGGTATTAGTCAAAGAAGGTTTAATTACAAGAACTGCCGGTAATGTGAATAACAGACTTGTGTATATGCTTAATATTACAGACAAAGGCAGAAACATGGTAAAAAATAACATGCCTAAAATCAAAAAGTTCATTTCTGATATTTTCCAAAATATTACTGACGATGAAATTGATTTATTGCACTCATTAAGCACTAAATTTCAAAGTGATTTGACACTAAACAAAAGCTTTTAAATAGTTACATCTGTAAAACGAGTAAATATTTTGGCAAAGTTTTTGAACGACATTCTGATTTCTTTTCCGCCATCCCAAGGATTAATCAGATATACATATTTGCTGTCAGCTCTGACAACACTGTATGCGTGGTTGGCATATATTTTAACACCGTCGCTTGTGGTATAAACTACGTTGTTTCCACTGTCATCATCGTTTCTTTTACTAACAGAAGCCGTACATATAGTATTAGGATCATTAATTTTCTTTTTATAAGAATCACTTATACCAACTGTTCTATCCCACATATCATCATAACCGTGTAAATCTAAATGGCTTTTGCCAAGCAATATCTTGTATGCAGTAATTGATCTGTTGCCGTCTATATCATCGTGGCATTCTTCCATCATATATTTTTCAACAGCTTTTTCCAATGCACGAACATCCAAATCACCGGTCGCCAATTCTCTGGATTCCCTTAACTCTTTCTTTGAGAAAGTATATGTTTTATTTACACCTTTAAGATGAACTCTGACAGAACCGTCAGCATTAACTTTGACTGAATCCTCAAGGATTTTTTTCCCTTTAGGTGAACGTGCAATAGAATTTATAGAGGCAATTAACCAGCAATCACCTGTATGCCCCTGATAGGAAACATGGTTAATTTTACCGTCAGCAGGCTTTAACTTTTGTTTACCCCATTGTTTAGCTTCTAATCTGTCTGAAAGTTTGTTATTAATTTTTATAAGCAGACTTGCATCCATAAGTCCAAAGGCACTTTTTTGGTAATTAATTTCTTTATTGATAGCTGATCTCATATCATCAACATATATTCCTTTTGCAGCATAGGCATCCAGCAAACAATTTTCAATATGTCTAACCATAGCAGCTCTGTCAGATGCCGATAAACCTACTTCATGGAAAATTGCTGATATGAGAGTTTGCTTTGGCTTGGAAGTTTTTTTATAATATTTACTCATAACTTCCATAACGTTATTTTTATTTATTTGACTTACATGTTCTTTAATATGTTTACCTGTTGTCGGGACACCCCAGGAATTTTTTGCATATATATCATCATAGAGTGACTGAGCAATATTTGCAGCGTTTGAGCCTCTGGCTCCAAGTGTTGACTTAGCACTCCAGGATGATGTTATCTGAGGCATATCTTCTTGTTCTAAATCATCATTCCATACACCATCTTGTTTATATGCTTTCAAATTACCATTTTTATCATATATTCTGACGGTATTAAACATACCTGATTTTTCATCGTAATCTTCTTTTATTTTGACACTTTTATCATCACCAATGGTAATTTCTTTTTCTGTTTTGCCATTTTTACCTATAATCTTTATTATTGTATCTTTTGAATCACTGTTATAAATTACATCTATCTCATAGTCTTTATATTTTGCCCGTATTTTTTCAACAGTATAGTCTTCCGGATTAATTTTTCGAGGAACTTCTTGCCCATTGGATTCAATTCCATACAGATTATTGTTATTATCCGTTTGATTAGAAGATTTAGAAAGTAACTGTGCTAATTGAGCAGGACTGGCAGTTACTCCTTTTAATCCGGAACTTAATACACTAATAAGCTGTTCTTTGTAACTTTTTGACTCAGAATGGGCAACAGGCTTTTGTTTTTTATCATAGTTATCAAAAAAATTTATACTATCCATTACAAATATATCCTCTCATTTAAGCACTCACTATACATGAAAAGATTTTTTCAGACAAATTATTTCATTAAAAATTTAAAAAATTACAAAAATTTACAATTATATAAAATTGAACAGCTTAATTTTCTGATTTTTTTTGTTGTTTTTCTAACAGTTTCAAAAACTCTTTATAGGCACTTCCCCACTGTTCCATTGAATCCAAGACCACAGCCAGACTGTAACCGATATCGGTTAATGTATATTCAACCTTTGGCGGCATTTGTTTAAAGACTAATCTTTCAACAAGACCGTTTTCTTCCATACTGCGAAGATTTGTTGTCAAAACTTTTTGGGTAATTTTTCCGACAGAATTTTTTAATTCACCAAAACGTTTTGTACCGGTCAACAACTCTTTTATGATAAGAGGTTTCCATTTAGTATCCAACATAGAGAGCGTAATCTCGATATAATTCTTTGGTAAGTCTTTAGACCTCATAAAATCCCCGTTAGTATATTTTGGTAACTAAACAACATTAGCATAAATACTACTTTGTGGCAACTTTTTAATAATTTATTTAATGAAAAAATACAGTATTTTAAAACGGAATTTCATCACCGTATTTTGCTCTGAGAGTAGCTTCTTCAGCTTTTGCTTTTTCTCTCCATTCGGCATCAATCTTTGCTTGACGCTCAAAATAAGCCTTTTTATCAACTTCAATTCTGTTCCACAAATCTTCTATTAACTTTTTTTGTTCTTTTAAAATATAGTCAAGCTGTTTAGATTCATTTTTATCTAACTGTATTTTAGAAGCTATATCATTGAATTTTTTAGCATTTCTGCTGATAACCTGTTGACCCCTTTTCGGAACACTTTTTAACAGGTCATAATCATATTCAATAAACATACCATGATTATATAAATTTTCTGTATCAGAAACAGCCTGTTCAATTTCCACAAGATGTTGTTTATGATTGTTCATACCTTGTTGAGCTTCAAGTGCTACTTTGCGGTATTCATTTACATCCCAAAGACCAATTTCTCTCATTTTATTATATTTTTTATACATTAAATTAGTATGAGTGTATCCGTTAAACCAAAAATCGGCATTAGAACCAGTTTGACGGATGCCCTGTTTTTTTCTAAAAAGTTCGGGAACTAATTTTTCAAGATTAATATTTTTTAATCCGTTTACGGTATCTTTTTTCATTTTTAGAAATGCACCGTATGGTTTCATGAGAAATTTAGGCACTGAAAAGTATTCAGACATAAACAAATTCCATGCATAATCGCTTGTTTCTTTTGTCGAATAATAGTTTTCAGATTTATTTAGCAAATAATAAAATTCCTGTGCATTATTGTGTAATTCATCAATTCTCAGACGTTTTACTTCTTTAAACTCCATCGGATTAAATTTTATTCTTTCAACGTCAAAATCATCAACAGCACGACTTATTTTTTTCCGGATATTATAGGATTCTTCATAAAATGGTTTTGTTTCATCCAAGAAAGGTTTTACTGTTTTTTCCATAAACTCGATTAATTCAGGTATAGTCTTTGTTTCTAATCCGCCCGTGAATTGTATTTTGTTATACAAAGCCTGAGAGGTAATAAGATTAGTACTATATTGTGACGGGGCATTATTTTGTCCTGTTTTGTTTGAGTTGCTGTAAAATTTTTGATTATAATTATTAATTGCATTGACTGCTAAAATTTTCATTTTATGCTCCTGTTCTTAGAAATATTATTTTTTAATACTTTTGTCAGCAAGTTCACTGTCGACACGCAGGAATACAGGTTTGATTTCCTCTTTTGTTATTAATTTGCCTGCTTTGATTTCGTCAGTCGTGATTTCATCAAGTTTCTTCGTTATATCATAAGATAGCTGTTTTGCCATTTCTGACGCTATGTTCGGGCAGTATGGATAAATTAATGATGAAATTACGCACATTACCTCCAGTACTGTCGTCAAAACCTGACCGCATTCTGTCATCTTTTCTTCTTTTGCAAGCGTCCATGGTGCATTATCCGTTACATATTTGTTCGCTGCATCTACTATTGAAATAATTTCCTGTGCTGCCTCCGCTATCTCAAAGTGATTGAAATGATTTTCTACTACCTTTATTTTGCCAAGACTTTCTTTTATCAAACTCAATGAACCCTCAACCAGTTCAGGATTTTTTGTAACAAAAAATTCGTCTTTAACTTCACCGTCAAAATATTTAACCAACATTGACAAAGTTCTGTTCAATAAATTACCCATTGAATTTGCCAGGTGTGCGTTGACTTTTTCTTTGAAATCATCATCGGAATAATTGCCGTCACGACCGCAAGGTGCAGATGTCGCCATATAATATCTGAACGCATCAGGATATTCCAGTTCAAAGTTTTCCAAAACCGATGTCGGCGAAACTACATTACCCAAAGATTTTGACATCTTTGTTTCATCAATCGTAATCCAACCGTGTGCAAAAATGTGTTTCGGTAACGGTAATTCCAATGCCATCAAAATTCCTATCCAGTATATGCTGTGGAATTTAAGGATATCCTTACCGATTACATGAACATCAACAGGCCATAAGCTCTTAAACTGCTCGCTCGAACCGTCAGGATCATATCCGATTGCGGTAATATAATTTGACAAAGCATCAATCCATACATAAATTGACTGATTCGGGTCGTCTAAAATATCTATACCCCAACCAACATTCTCTTTTGAACGTGATACGGAAATATCCTGTATGTCTTCTAACTGATTCAAAACTTCGTTTGCTCTAAAACTCGGTACAATAAAATCAGGATTTTCTTTTATGTGCTTAATAATGGCATCTTTATATGCAGAAAGCTTAAAGAAATAATTTTCTTCTCTTACAATATCAGGTTTCTTTTGGTGATCAGGACAAAGCCCGTCTTCTGTCAAATCTTTCGGATTTAAGAAGCATTCACAACCCGAACAATACCAGCCTTCGTATTCGTGCTTATAAATTGCACCTTTATCTTTAAGTTTTTGGAAGATTTTTTGAACGATTTTTTCATGGTCTTCATCAGTTGTACGAATAAATCTGTTATATTTTATATCCAACGCTTTCCACGCATCTTTAAATTTTTGAGCGTTTTCATCGCACAATTCTTTTGGCGTAATACCTTTTGATGCAGCTGTTTTTTGAATTTTAATACCATGTTCATCAGTTCCTGTCAAAAAGAACATATTATCAGTACGCTGAGAATAATGTCTTGCAATAATATCGGTCAAAATCTTTTCATAAGCATGTCCTATATGCGGAGCTCCGTTAACATAATCTATAGCCGTTGTAATATAAAATTTGTCCATAATCTTTCTTATTCCTCATCCATAATATATTTAAATACTAGCATAAAAAAAGCAGGTTTTAAAACCTGCTTTTTTAGAATTAATTATCAATAACCATTTTATATATTTTATATAGTAAACAAATATTATCATCATTTTGCAAAATAGTACTTAATTCTTTTTTCATTTCGTTAATTGATTTATATTCATTGAAACAAAACAACTCTTCAATTTCAATATTTAAGGCTTGCGATAATTTTTCAAGGGTAGATGCTGTTACAAAACTCTCTCCTCTTTCAATTTTCCCCATATTATTTAGTGCTATACCAACTTTTTCTGCAAGTTCCTCCTGAGAAAATTTATTTTTTAACCTAAATTTTTTTACTCGTTTACCAAATAATATTTTTAAATCTTCCATAATCTACCTCTACACTAATTTTAATAAATTAAAATTAATAATGGATAATGTAAAAGGTTGTATTATATATTGAATAACAATGTTTTATATGTTATAATATATGTAAAACGCCTTATTTTGCATTAGAATATAATATTTAAGATATTAACCGGAGGATAATATGTTTGTTGAAAGCAACCGAAAAGAAGTCACAGCAAGTAATACTGGTCAGATGCCGAAACAGTCCTGCGTACATACTCACACAAATCAACTACACTTAATTGATTTGCTTTGTAAAGTTTGGCATGACGTATTGTATGGGCGGAAGAGTGCATTTACGCTTGCAGAGGGTGCTACGCACGTTACTCAGTCCTCAACGCCTCGTCGTGCTGCGTTTACCCTTGCCGAGGTCTTAATCACACTTGGCATAATCGGTGTAGTTGCCGCTATGACATTGCCTGCGTTAATGCAAAATTATCAAAAAGCCCAAACAGTATCTCAACTTAAAAGAAGTTATGCTATTATGCAAATGGCAGTATCAGCAATGATGGCTGAGTATGAGGGATTGGAAGTTTCTTCAATGCCGTTTGTGCATCAAAAATTTGACCATAAAAATTATTTTGACCAAGGTATGTTCGCTGAGGAAATAAGCAAGCATTTAAATTTTGTTGAACGTGGTCATAGAGCTGACGAGTCAAATTTGTACATGTGTGCTCCTAATGATAACCCAAAACCTTATAAAATGCTGGGTGGCAAAAATTTTAATTTCTGGGCAGGTGTAACTTATTGGTGGAAATTAAATGATGGTAGTTGTTTTGCAATATCAAGCAACGGATGGACTTGGGATGATACGAACGGGAAAGTAGCGTTTTGGATTGATATTAATGGCTCTGATAAAAATCCTAATCAACTTGGAAAAGATGTTTTTGCGTTTAATTTACTGCGAAACGGAAAAGTTGTTCCTTACTACACAAATGCTGTTTATGACAGTGCTTGTATAAAGGGTAGACGTGGTCTGCTGTGTTCTGAAAAAATAATTAATGACGGTTGGCAGATTAAGAGCGATTACCCGTGGTAAATAATAAATTTTAGGTAATTATATATTATTATTAAAAAAGCAGGTTTTAAAACCTGCTTTTTAAAATTATGATTCAACGTATTCTCTAAGACGTTTACTTCTGTTCGGATGACGAAGTTTTCTTAAAGCTTTTGCTTCAATTTGTCTGATACGTTCACGGGTAACACCGAACAACTGACCTACTTCTTCCAGTGTTCTCTGGCGGCCGTCATCCATACCAAAACGTAATCTCAATACGTCACGTTCTCTTGGAGATAAAGTACAAAGAACTTCTGCCAAATCTTCTCTCAAAAGTTCTGAAGCTACTGTCTTAATCGGAGCATCAGCTTCTTTATCTTCAATAAAATCACCTAATCTTGAATCTTCTTCTTTACCGATTGGAGTTTCAAGTGATAAAGGTTCTTGTGCAATTTTAATTATTTCACGAAGTTTTGGAATAGAAACATTCATTTCAATTGCCAATTCGTCTTCGGTTGGTTTTCTTGAAAGTTCTTGAGCCAATCTTCTTGTAACTTTCTTCAATTTATTAATCGTTTCAACCATGTGAACAGGGATACGAATAGTTCTTGCCTGATCAGCAATAGCACGGGTAATTGCTTGTCTAATCCACCACGTTGCATAAGTTGAGAATTTAAAACCTCTTTCGTGGTCAAATTTTTCAGCAGCACGAATTAAGCCTAAATTGCCTTCCTGAATTAAGTCTAAGAACAACATCCCACGACCTACATATTTCTTGGCAATACTCACAACCAAACGTAAATTTGCTTGAACTAATTTTCTCTTCGCAATAGCACCCGGAGTACCGCCTTCAAGAATTTTTCTTGCCAATTCAATTTCTTCATTAGCGGAAAGAAGTTTAATTCTTCCGATTTCTCTCAAATAAAGTCTTACAGGATCATCTACAGCAATACCTTTTGGAACTTCTATATCGGAACTTGCTTCTTCATCATGTCCACCCATCATGTAGATATCGTCGATATTCATTTTTTGTTCCATTTTTTCGGTGACAATATCTTCAATGTTATCGGTGCTTATGTCCATGTTCATATAATTAACGTCATTAGCGTCGATATCAAGATTTTCATCCTCGCTTAATTCATTTAAGTTCATGTTTTCATCATCCAAAACACTTACCACTGAGGAGTTAGGTTGTCTTTTTTTAGTCATTAATTTTCTCCGATTTTATTCTATTATTTATTTTATCTCTTAGCTGCATCTGAATTTTAAGGGCTTCAGTATCATCTTCATCTGCATTTTTATATAAATTTCGCATCTTCTCTTTTTCATCTTCCCACCTGCAGCGATTTATTCTGTTGATATTTTCTTCGATTACACTTTGGAAATCTTCAGGCGAGAGATTTGTAAACGTTTCAGCTATATTTATCAAATCCGTCAAAACTTGCTGTATTTCAGGGTTTTCAATATATGCTGTGTACAATTGTTCAATTAATTCCTTTACATTATTTACGGTACATATTAATTTGTCAATTGTAGATTTTACATTTATTAACGTTTCATCTGAAAAGTACGAATTGTCAATCATTTCATTTATTTGTGCAAATGAAAAATGACTGTCGGCTACAAAAAAAACACTCAATAAATTTTTTTGCGTTTTTTCTAAAATTGACACATTTTTTGTTACAATTTGTTTAACTTCTTTGTCCTCTACTTGTTGTAAACTATTTAAACGTGCGGCTTTTCGTATTTCTGATTCAAGGGATTTGTCATTTACACCAATTGCATCAGCAACCATTTTTATATATTCCGAACGTATGATTTCATTATTTATTTCCAACAATACAGGAATAAAATCTTTGACAAATTGCACTTTTTCCTGAGGAGTTTTATATTCTTTTTTGTGTTTTAAAATACTGTTAATCTGGAAATCTATTAATAATGGAGCATTTTCTACAATTTGCTTAAAAGTTTCTGCTCCCACCGTTCTGATAAATTCATCCGGATCTTTCCCCTCCGGCGGACATACAACTCTTATTTCACAGGAATATTTATCATCGGATGTGGAAATATAGCTTTCGTCAAATTGTTTAATATTTCCTAAACCCGAAAAAGCTTCTCTGATAATTGTTGCACCCCTGTTAGTTGCCTTTTGACCTGCCGAATCGGTATCAAATGACAGATAAATCTTTCTTGATTTCGTGTAACGGGAGAGTAGTTTAATATGATCGGAAGTTAATGCCGTACCGCATACGCCAACAACATTTTCAACACCATGAGCCTGTGCCGAAATTACATCAAAGTATCCCTCCATAAGGATTACACCGTCCTCAGCTTTTATCGCATCTTTGGCGGTATATAAACCGTACAATAATCTGCTTTTATTATATATCAGTGAATCTGCTGAATTTAAATATTTAGGACTTTGCTCTGATGATAAAGCTCTTGCTCCAAAAGCAACAAATTCTCCGTTTTCATTCTGTATCGGAATAATGATACGACCTCTA
The DNA here is from genome assembly GCA_902777385.1 of uncultured bacterium. Taxonomy (GTDB): domain Bacteria; phylum Cyanobacteriota; class Vampirovibrionia; order Gastranaerophilales; family Gastranaerophilaceae; genus UBA1221. The sequence goes on along the minus strand of CACYTP010000001.1, from coordinate 147,832 downwards.
AATCGGTCTATATAACCCTTTTTTTCTTTCGTTTGCAGTATTAATCCCGCTTTTTCCAATACTTCATCCGAAAAATCCTTTTTCAAAACATCATACAATGTTGTATAATTTTTCGGAGCAAGTCCGAGCATAAACTTATCAATAATTTCTCTTGAAATAGAACGCTCTGTCAAATATTCTGTGGCTTCTTTAATTTCCTGAGATTTATGGTTTATTAGCAAATCATGATAAAACATTGCAGCTTTTTCGCAAGCCTGCATCATTTGCTCTTTCAAATCTTTTGTACCCTCACTTTTTTTGAAGGTTACAGGCATTTCAATACCGTATTTTTGTGCAAGATCTTTTATTACATCCATGAAATCCATATTTTTGGTTTTCATAATAAAAGACAGTGCGTCACCGCCCTCACCGCAACCAAAACATTTGTAAATACCTAATTGAGGATTTACGGAGAATGACGGCGTTTTTTCTTTATGAAACGGACATAAGCCCCAGTAATGATTACCGTTTTTCTTTAAAATAACCTGTTCTGATACAACTTCAACTATATCAAGACGGTTTTTTATTTCCGATACAACTTCTTCCAGTGTCTTTGCCATAGCTACATATTACCATTAATAAAATTTATAATCAAAAATTTTACTAATCGTTTTGGTGGATTTTTAAATACTGTATTTTTTTATTAATTTATCTATTTTAACTTCTCTTGAATCTTCAGGTTTAATTTCTACAACATCCCTTCTGCCAGCAAGTTTTACTTCGTAATCATCCAAATATTTAACAATTAGTGAAGTCCTTTCTATTTGAGTGGCAGATTGTTTTATATTTTGAGCAACCTCCCGTGCCTGACTTTCTTTTGGAAATCTCAAACGTTTGGAAACAGGAGTAAATCCGCATCTTGCTCTTATAAATATATCCTTACCTGCAACATCAAGATTAAAAGGAGGATATAATCTATCCCCATTGATATGACTTATGTAAAAATTATCAGCAATATCAAAATGATAATACTGAGTGTCAGCGAGAAATTTTCCAATCTCGTCAAGCTTATTCAGTATATTATTCGGCAAACTGGATACATATTTTGTGGAACCTGATCTAAACCTCATTGCCGTAAAATTTTGGTTATAATTACTTTGATTGTATGACTGAATGTTATTTACTTTCATTTATCACCATTAATAATGTACTGTAACTTATACTATAGCTTTTGCCGGTTCAATTTCGTAAATCCAGCCCTTTGGTGCCTGAATTCTGCCCATCTGAATACCGGTTAAAGTATCATATAATTTTTGAGTAATTTCACCCGGTTTATCCATACCTGAAGGGAATTCCGTTACTTTACCATGATCAACTACTTTACCTACCGGAGAAAGAACCGCAGCCGTACCGCATAAAGCACATTCTTTAAAATTACCTATTTCATTTATACCTATTTCTCTTTCCTCAACCTCAAGTCCCAAATACTCTTTTGCGACATACATTAACGAACGGCGTGTAATAGACGGCAAAATCGTATTTGATTTAGGTGTGATAACTTTATTATCCTTAGTTACGAATATAATATTTGCACCGCCTGTTTCTTCCACTTTTGTACGGGTTGCGGAATCAACATAAAGATTTTCATTATATCCTTGATTATGAGCATCAACTATTGCATGCAAACTCATTGCATAATTCAAACCTGCTTTAACATGACCTGTACCCAAAGGTGCAGCTCTGTCAAAATCAGGAACTCTCAATGTAATAGGTTTTATACCACCTTTGAAATACGGCCCGACAGGGGATACAAAAATTCTGAATTGAAATTCCGTTGCAGGTTTTACACCCATAACAGGGTTCGTACCAAACATATAAGGTCTTATGTATAACGTTGCACCCGAACCGTATGGCGGAACAAAGTCAATATTCTTGCTTACAACTTGTTTTACGGCATCAATGAATTTTTCTTCCGGAAAAATTGGCATTTCAAGTCGTTTACATGACTCTATCATTCTTTGAGCATTCAAATCCGGTCTGAAACAAACTACTCTGCCATCTTCTGTTCTGTACGCTTTCATACCCTCAAAACAAGTTTGAGCATATTGAAGAACCCCTGCACTTTCATTTATTACAACGTTTGAATCAGTACTGAGTTCGCCCTCATCCCATTTGCCGTCTTTAAAATTTGCGACATAACGATAATCAGTTTTCATATATCCAAAACCTAAGCTTTGCCAATCAATTTCCATTTCATTTCCCCCCTTATTCAAATTATATAACAAAAAAGAAAATTATACACTTTGTAAAATTGAAATTATATTCATTATAATCTGATAAAACATGGTTATGTTATTTATGTGTTAGAATATAAAAATAAAAGGAGTGAAGTATGGAAGATAAACCAAGATATTCAAGGGTTTCTGATATATTAGATTTGGCAATTTTTATGTCGTCTAAAATTCAGGGAGTAACTATTTCAGAAATTTCGGAACGATATAATGTTTCAAGAAGAACCGCAGAAAGAATGAGAGATAGTCTGACGTGTATTTTTCCGCAGGTAGATGAAATCGAAAGTAATGATAACCAAAAACACTGGGGATTTATCAACTATTCAATCAGCAGTTTGATATCTTTCACTCCGAAAGAACTGGCAAATATTGAACAATATCAGCGAAGGACAACCAACAAGGAATTAAAAGAAGAATTAGGCAAAACAGTTGAAAAAATAAAAGCTTTCAACAGAAAAAATCAGAATACTATTGAAAATAATATTGAATTAATACTTGAAACAGAAGGTTATGCAGTACGTCAAATGCCGCAGTATAAAATAAGTCTTGACACTTTGGGGGTAATAAGAGAGGCAGTCCAGCATTCAAAAATGGTTGAAGGCACTTATCACAACAAAAAACGACTGATAGAACCGCTCGGTATGATTTACGGCGACAAAATTTATCTTATTGCCCGTGAAAAAGCCAAAGGAAATGAAATATACAATTATCTTTTACACAAGTTTGAAAATTTAAAACTTACAGATAAAGTTTTTGACAAAGGTGATTTTAATTTGCAGGAATATACAAATCTCTCATTTGGAGTATATCACGGAGAAATTTTGAACGTAAAACTTTCATTTTCGCCCGAACTTGCTCAGGATGCTTTACAATATAATTTTCACCCGACACAAAAAGTTAAACAAGAAAAAGACGGCAGTTTGACCGTATCTTTTAAAGCAAGCGGTGATAAGGAAATTATTTGGCATGTATTCAAATGGGGTGCAGGCTGTAAAATTCTCGCCCCAAAGTCACTAAAAGAAGAATATAAACAGTATTTAGAAGACTGCTTAAAAAATAATTAGCAAAACTCAGATTAGATAAAAAATTTTTTATAGTATAATAATTTTGTTATGTTTTTATACGGGATATTATCTACAATAATTTTTATAATAGTAATACCGTTTGTGTTTGCGTTCCGCAAATGTATCGGTAAACCTAATGCCGGATTAAAAGAAAAGTTCGGGTTTATAAATTCACCTTTTGATAAAGATGAAGATATTATTATGCTTCACGGGGTTTCTGTCGGTGAAGTTATTGCTTTAGAAAATTTGGCAAAGAAAATTAAGGAAGTTTTCCCGAACAAAAAACTTGTCGTAACAACCGGAACAAAAACAGGACAAGAAATTGCTCATAAAAAATATGAAGGTGTTGCGGATTATATTACCTATTTTCCGTTTGATATTCCGTTTTGTGTTAACGGATTTTTGAACAGATTAAATCCAAAAACTGTATTAATAGCGGAAACAGAGATTTGGCCGTATTTTGCTTATGCCTGTCATAAAAGAAATATTCCTATAGAAATTATTAACGGCAGAATTTCCGATTCAACCTTCAATTCTTATATGAAAGTAAGATTTTTCTTTAAAGAGGTATTTAAGAATTTTACGGCGATTTATACCCAGAGTGAAGATGACAAACGTAAATATATTGAAGTCGGTGCAAATCCTGATAAAGTCGAGGTTATGGGTAATTTAAAATTTGACGTAAAAAGAAAAGACACTGATATTCAGATGGGGCAAGACGGTTTTAGAGTAATTATTGCAGGCAGTACCCACGCAGGCGAAGACGAAATCGTACTAAATGCGTTCAAAAATCTTAAAGCAAAACATTCCGATATAAAATTACTTCTTGCATCCCGTCATCCGAAGCGTGTTCCCGATATTGAAAATATATTGAAAAATATGGGATTAACTTACGGTTTACGTTCAAAAGATGATAAATTTACCGATTACGATATAATTCTGCTTGATACTTTAGGCGAATTAGGCAAGATGTATTCAATATGTTATTTTGCGTTCATTGGCGGAAGTTTTAACAAAACAGGCGGTCACAATCCTCTTGAAGCCTCCGTTTATGATAAACCAACCATCACAGGGCCGTCAATTCATAATTTTAAAGATATTTACGGCATTTTAAATAAAACAAATGCCGGTCAGATAGTTAATACCCCTGAAGAATTTGAACAATATCAGGATAGATTATTGTCAGATAATGAGTTTTATAAAAAGTCATGTGAAGATTGTAAATCAGTCTTTGAAGCACAACAGGGTGCTTTGGACTTTGTTATTTCAAAATTAGATTAAACGGTATTTGACTTAAAATAAAAATTTATTAAAATATAAGTAGGGCGAGGTTATAATGAAATTAACGGAAAAATTGAAAGAATATGAAGGACAGTTTATGTTTATCCGTTGGGCAACAGGGGGCGAATACGGAAAACTAAAATATGTAGGCTCTGACTTCATCGAGTTTGAAATTGTAGATATAGATAACATGGAATTTTCCGAAACAATGTTTATTCAGGCAGGATTAATCCTTGAAGCGTCCATTGGCGGCTGTGATATCGCAAGAATTATTGCCGAATTCTCATCAAAAATTTCTGAATAAATTTTTAATCAAAATCAAAAATTGCTTTTATTGGTATATTCAAAGCGTTAGCTATTTTAAAAAGGGACTTTAGTCCCGGTTTATTTATGCACACCTCTATTTTGCCTAAATAGTCAAGACTAATCCCGCTTAGTTCTGCGAGTTTTTCTTGTGTCAACCCTTTTTGTTCTCTCAAAAATTTAATTTTTTTACCAATGTATTGATATAGTTGCTTTTCTTCCACTTGACAATATTATAGTACATGATATTATTTTATTACTGGATATTATCCAGTATAGATTTTGATTTAATCTTTTATATAAAACAGAAGGTTATAGTTATAACATGTTTATTTTTAAAAAACTTTTTTACATCGAATTGATTGATGATTATACCCATTTTAAACAAAGACTAATAATTACTATTTTGGGATTTAAATTAAGATTTAGTATAAAAATAAAAAATAAACGTTTGTATAAAAAATTTATAAATAAAATTAAACCCAGATTATTAAACTCGGATATAAAAGTTGAATTTGCAAAATCTCTTGCTCATGTAGATGTTGCTATATGTGCAATTTATAAAAATGAACCCGATATAATTGAATGGATTGAATATCATAAATTAATAGGTGTTGATAGATTTTATTTATATGATAATGATTCTGATTATGATGAAAGACGGCTATTACAACCATATATAGATTCAGGTACTGTTATCTATCATCAAGTAAAAGGTAGATGTATGCAAATGCCTGTATATAGAGATGCAGCAATGAGGTATAAGAATGATACAAAATGGCTGGCTTTTCTTGATTTGGATGAATATATTTGTCCTATAGACAAAAATAATATAAAAGAAATTATAAAAAACTATGAGCAATATCCTGCAATAGTTGTTAATTGGCTTTTATTTGATTCTAATGGTTTAGTAAATCGTCCAAATAAATTTGTGATAGAAGCATATACTAGATGTCAAAAGACTAAACATATAAAAACTATTTGTAAGCCTAAAAAAATTTCAATGATGCCCAGTCCGCATTATTTTATATATAAGAATCATAGACTTGCCGTTGATGAAAATTATAATACAGTTCTACCTAATTATATTAGTCAAAAATATAATGGTGATAAAATCAGAATAAATCATTATCATACAAAATCATTAAATGATTGGCAAAGAAAAGTGATAATTGGATATGCAGACCAAGTAAAAGATAGACCATACAATATAAAAGAGGTATATTTCTCCGATGCCGTAAAGGATTATACTATTCAAAAGTATCTTCCTGAGCTAAAATTAATATTAAAAGACAGGCTATTATAATCGTGGTAATATTTTGATAAATTTAAACCTGCGAGTACTAAAATTTCATCAATCTTTGTTTGTGCAGCTATTTCTCTTTCTTTGTAAGTTTTTTAACTTGTTTTTTGGGCGGTAAAAAATTATCTCCTGTGACAACTTTTTGTCCGGTTCTGTTTTCGAAATCTTCTTTTGCACGTTTTGCAATGTTTCCCCCTGTTTTTGCAGCATAAGAGTTTTCTTCCAGTCCGGATGCACTGTCTTTTTCCGCAACTTGTCGGGTTGCAAGTTCCGCAAGAGCTGTAAAAATTAATTCGGCTTCACTCATGTGGTCACGCAAGTTTTGAGATTTTAAATTTTTTAAGTTTTTATGTTCTTTTACTGTTAAACCGCTCCATTCTTTATGAATTATGTTTGTAAGTATGGCAAATTCTTCAGGTTTATTAATTTCGTGGTCTTTCCAATAATCTGTCAATTTATTTCTGGTTTCTTGACCGGACATTCTCTGTTGAATCCACTTGTCGGAACGTCCAAGTTGTTTATATGTATCTCTTGCTCTGTCAATAGCGGTTGAAGGGTCTGCCATTTCTTGAATACGCTCATGCCCGACTTTTGCAAGCCATTGTTTGATAGGTTCTGCCTTTTTTGACGGTACTGATTGTATGATACGGAAGATTGTTTTTATATCAGCGGTGTCTGTTTCTCGCATTTTCCCATCATCAGCTTTCATTTTTAACCGGTGACAATTTGTCACCAGTTGCTCAAAACCTTCTTTTCGCAAACGCTCTGCGAGTTTATTCCAATATTTTCTTGCACCTTGGTAATCTTTTTCTATCAAAACTGCGACAACATCAATTATTGAAAAATAATATACATTTTTTTCTTCATCATAGATGTGTCTAATTCTGTGTCCTTCAAATAATTTTAATTCTTCTGTCATAATGTTCTCCTGTTAGAATTATTTTAACATATTATTAATAATATTACAATAATTATTATATTTTTCCGAGCCAGTCGAGGAGAACTTTATTGACATAGTCTGCATCTGCAGGTGCTATACCGCTCATTATCTTTTTTATTGTTTTTGTATATTTTGTCCAAATTTTATCTAATAATTTTGAACCGTTTGAGGTAATTTTTATAAGTTTTACCCGACGGTCACCTTCTTTTGATGTGCGAATTATAAGCCCGTCTTTTTCCAGTTTATCAAGAAGTTTTGTTATGTTTGATGCTGTAACTAAAAGTCGGCGGCTGATTTCGTTTTGCTGTATGCCCTCAGTTTTTCCGACATGTTTTATTATCATCAGAATATTAAATTTTGAGAGATTAAGATTTACTTCTGATAACGCATCATCAAGTTCTGAATTGATTTTTCCCCACAAAAATCCTGTTGTATAAATAAGTTTTGCATCTTCTTGTTCTGTTTCAAAATAGAATTTCAAGTTTTCTTTATCCATAATACCCCCTTGTAATTTAATAATATTTTACCAATTAAATATTAACCTTTCAAGTAAATAATTGCCCATAATTGCGTGAGGTGGTATAATAAACCTGTTATGAGAAATGTCAGACAAACAAATGTAAATATGCACAGAGATTCGTGGGTTGAAATTAATATAGGTAATCTTGCACATAACGCAAAAGAAATCAGGAAAAATGTACCCGAAGATACAAAATTACTGGCTGTTGTAAAAGCGGATTCTTATGGACACGGCTCGGTTATGCTTGCACCGACACTTTTGGCATCAGGTTTTGATATGTTAGGTGTTGCATCTATTGATGAGGGAGTTGATTTAAGAAACGCAAAAATTAATGCTGAAATTCTCGTACTCGGTGCAGTTCCTGTTTGGGCAATTGAAACAGCTATTGAAGAAAATATTTCTATACCGATTTTTTCTGATGCACATATTGAAGCCTGCAATCAAGCTTACAAGAGAACAGGCAAAAAACCAAAGGTTCACGTTAAGATTGATACAGGAATGAACAGAATTGGTATAGGGTACGATAAAGCCGCAGAATTTATCAAAAAAGTTCAGAACTGTGATTTTATTGACTTAAAAGGTATTTTTACCCACCTTGCCGTGGCAGAAGACAGAAAAGGGACACAGGTACAAATCGACAGATGGAATAATGTTATAGATAACATTGATTCAACAGGTTTAATTTTGCATATCCAAAATACAGTCGGTACAATGTGTTATACAATACCAAAATCAAATATGCGTCGTGTAGGTATTGCTTTATACGGATTATATCCTGACATGCCTGAAGATGATGAAGGTTTCAGACCTGATTTGAAACAGGTAATATCTCTGAAAGGCAGAATTGTGCATATCCATGAGGCAAAAGACAAAGAGGGCATAAGTTACGGATTTACATACAGAGCAAACGGAAACCGAAAAATAGCAACCATTCCTGTAGGTTATGCCGACGGGGTTTCAAGAGGGTTATCCAATAAAATTTACGGTATCTTGAACGGTCAAAAAGTTCCTCAGGTCGGAAATATCACAATGGATCAAATGATGTTTGATATAACGGGGATTGATGCTGAATTAGGTGATGTAATTACTTTACTTGACGAAGAAAATTCTATTGACGAGTGGGCAAAAATTCTCGGAACAATTAATTATGAATTGACTTGTCGTCTGAAAGTACGCTTACCAAGAGTTTATACGAGGTAATTTATGACAAAAATCGGTGTTATAGGTTTAGGCTTAATCGGCGGTTCAATTTTTAAAGATTTAACCCGATTAAATTATAATGTTATTGGTGTGTCGAAATCACAATCAGGCGAAAATATTTATAAAGATTATTCCGTATTAAAAGATTGCGATATTGTTTTTGTTTGTACCGCAATGAATAAGACTTTAGAAGTTCTTGACGAATTAGAAAATATTTTATCACCTGAAACGGTTGTAACAGATGTATGCAGCCTGAAAACTTTTGTATGTAAAAAACAAAGGCCGTATGTATTTATTCCGTCACATCCTATGGCAGGAACCGAGCATAAAGGGTTTGAAAATTCATTTGAGGGATTATTTAAGGGTGCAACCTGGGTTTTAACCCCGTTCAAAAATACTCCCGAAGAAAAGATTAAAAAACTTGTCAGTATAATAGAAAATTTGGGTGCAAATCCTCTGTTTACAACGCCATCAAAACATGATGAAGCTGCCGCAATGATTTCACACATGCCAATGCTTATTGCACAGGCATTATTCCATTCGGCAAGTGATAATGAACTGGCACTTCAAATGGCATCAAGCGGTTTCAGAGATATGACAAGACTTGCATTATCCAATGAAGAAATGGCGGCTGATATGATTAGTATGAATCATGAAAACATCCAAAATGCCGTGTTGAAGCTCTATAAATCCGTGGGTGAATTAACCTCCGGAGATTACGAAAAACTTATTAAAGATATTAAAGTTCAGAGAAGTAAGATGTTCGTAAAATAATTATTTTACCAATCCCTGCATATTGATATATCCGCTATAACCACCTGCTGCAAGTTGTTCTACCGTATAAACTTTTCTGATTAATCCGTCACGGCGGTTTTCTTCTTGTGGTTCACCTATTTGCTGATTACCTTTTTTTGCTTCATGAGGTGTATTTGCAACCAGTCTTTCAAATTTACCGTCTGTTTTAAACTCATTTGCATTACCCTCTATAACAGATACAGTACCGTCAGGATTTACACATTCTATAATACCTATATGACTTGCCTGAGCATATACATGACCATTCTGTGTATAAGAAATACCGTCAGATTTCCAAATTATTAAATCGCCTTCTTTCATTTTTTTAGTTTGCTGGCGAATTTGCTTTGCCCTTTTTTCTCTTTCCTGAACATAATTATTCTTACTAATAGTATTGGTTTTTATATTTTTATATCTGCCGTTTTGAGTTCCCCACTCAATAAATTGTGCAACACCTTTTTTATGCGGACCTATATTAATACCTGCCTGTCTGCACAAGTAACTAACTGTATGAGCACACCATGCTTCATCAGGAGTTCCGTATTGTCCGATTATTGCCATTTGAGTTTTTTGTCTGTCTGCGTTGGATAATCTTGCATATTCTTCCGGACTGACTTCAGTAATTTTTCCCAGATAATTTTGAGCAATTTTTAGAAGACGTGTTTTATGAGGAATTTCATACATCAAATCTTTTGTTCTTTCACCAAAATAATTTAACTGCCTTGAAGTATTGTTTCCCAAAAGCACTATACCTTCTGTGGAACCTCCATTACCTGATAAAATATCACTCAAATTTTTGGTCGATAAGTGAGTTAAATTCTGATGCGGATTTGTTGCGTGTAATGAAGAATAACGCAATTGTTCAAGCATTAAATATCTGGTTAAACCTGTATCATATCCGTAATCCGGCATTGTTTCCCCTTTATATTATTCCCCGTATTAATATAAAGTATTTTTTTATCAAAAAATTGCGTTATTTTGAAAATTCTATTACGACAATTTCCGGAACAGAATTAAATCTTACCGGTAAAATACTTGTACCTAAACCATTAGAAGTATATAGCGTTTTTCCGTTTTCTTCTTTAAGTCCGTATAAATATTTCATACCGTATTCTGACGGAATATACACCGGCTTAACTCCGGATATCATAATTTGTCCGCCATGCAAATGTCCTGCAAGCACAAGTTTTACGGAGCTTGGGACTTTTGGAAATATATCGGGATTATGAGTTAAAAATATTATATTATTTTCTGCATGCTCCATAGCTTTTTCTATATTTGGGTTTCCGGTTTGAACATCCTCAACCCCGACTACCGAAAATTCACCAAAATTCTTAGCTGAATTTTCAAGAACCGTAATCCCGTTATTTTCTAAAGCTTTTATAATCCGATATTTGCCCTGCCAACCGTCATGATTTCCCATTACAGCAACCGTACCGTATTTTGAATTTATCTTTCTTAACTCTGATGCTATTTTTTCGGGACTCATTGTAAAACTTGCATCATGCCCGCTTACATAATCTCCGCCTAATAAAACTATATCAGGATTTTGTCTGTTTATTTTTTTCACAATCTTTGTCAGACGATATTTTTCATAAGGCTTAATATGAAAATCCGAAGCAAAAACTATTTTCAAATCGGCTAAATTACTATCTTTTAGTACAATTTTTTTTACCACTAATATATTTGGCTCAACAAAAACCGACCAAATTCCCATAATTATAAATAAAAATAAAATTATCAGTGAAAAATATTTCATAAACTTATTTTATAACCAAAATATTTGTTGTAAAATCATCCTATGAAGAGAAATATAGCATTAATCGGAATGATGGGTTGCGGTAAAACTACTATTGCCAAAGAACTTGGCAAAATTTTGCCTGAATATAAGCTTATTGATATTGACGAAGAAATTGAAAAAAGTTCGGGCAAAAAAATTTCTGATATTTTTCTCAAATTTGGAGAATCCCATTTTAGACTTTTGGAAAGCAATAAAATTAAATCCGTTTTTTCAGAAGAAAATCAGATTATTGCTCTTGGCGGCGGAGCATTTGAAAATCCGCTTAACAGAGAAATTATACTTGAAAATGCAAAAGTTATATACTTAAAAACATCTTCTAAGGAAATTTTTAACCGCATTAAAAATGAATTCCACAGACCTCTGTTAAGCAAAAATAATTCTGAACAAAGAATTTCAGAAATTATAGAAAAAAGAGAACCAAATTATTTGAAAGCTGATATAATAATTATAACGGATAACAAAACACCTGAAGAAATTTCAAAAGAAATTCTGGAGAAACTTGAAAATGATTAATTTAGAAGTAAAAATTCCAAATAAAGAACAATCTTATCCTATATATATTGAACAGGATAAAATTGAAAATTTAAAGACAAAAATTCTTCAGCATATAAAAGGGAATAAAATTCTTGTAGTAATTTCTGAAAAAGTTAATCACCTGTACGGTAAAGTACTCGGTTTTTCGCAAGATGAAATTTTTGTACTAAAAGACGGTGAAAAAGAAAAAAATTTCAATAACTATAAAAAAATTCTTGAAAAAGCACTAAAATTAGGGCTTACCCGTAAAGATGCAATTATTGCAATCGGTGGCGGAGTAGTAGGCGATATTACAGGATTTGTTGCCGCAACATATATGCGTGGAATTGATTATATACAGGTTCCTACAACTTTACTTGCTTGTGTGGACAGTTCTGTTGGAGGTAAAACAGCTATTGATACAATTTTTGGTAAAAATCTTGTCGGTGCATTTTACCAGCCAAAAGCGGTTTTTATTAATCTTAATTTCTTAAAAACGCTCGATGAAAGACAATTTAAAACAGGTCTTGGTGAAGTTGTAAAATATATTTTTATTGAAAAAAGCTGTTTTTGTAAAGAAGAATTGAATTTTTCTAATTATATAAGCGAAAATACAGAAAAAATATTATCAAGAAACCTGAATACTTTGGAAATATTAATAGAAAATTGTATTAAATTAAAAATAGCCGTAGTTGAACAAGACGAAAAAGAATTAGGACTTAGAAAAATCCTGAATTTCGGACATACATTAGGACACGCAATAGAAAAAATCACTAATTACAAAAAATATACTCACGGGGAAGCTGTAGTTGCAGGCATTAGATTTGCGTTTTCTCTTGCAGAAAAAAAAGGGTTTATAGATAAAAATTACAGGTTTTTTGCAGAAGATATTTTAAAAAAATTCTGCTTCAGACCTGTTACAAAATTACCGAATAATAAACTTTTGAAAGCTATGAAAATGGATAAAAAAGCCGATTCCGATAAAATAGTATTTATTTTACCGATTGACTACTCTGTAGTGAAAGAATTTTCTTTTAATGAAGAAGAAATTTTTGATTAACAGCAAATTTGAACGCAAAAAAATTTTTTACAGTTTTTGATATGTAATATTACTTAAAAAAAATTTGAGTTTTTGGCACATACGGTATATAATAACCATGCGTTTATTAAACAGAAAGGATTGTAATAATGGCATTAGAAATGGCTTATCCGGAATTGGAACGAGCAATTAACCCGACTCACGATATTAAACTATTTTCAGGACGTTCTAATCCAAAATTGGCACAAGAAATTGCAGATGTCTTAGGAACAACTGTAGGACCTATGGTAGTTAAGAATTTTGCCGATGGTGAAATTTATGTTCAGGTCAAAGAAAGCGTTAGAGGAGACGATGTTTTTATTATTCAGCCGCTTTGCAATCCTGTTAATGAAAATTTAATGGAACTTTTGATTATAATAGACGCATTTAAACGTGCAAGTGCAAAAACTATTACGGCCGTTATCCCTTATTACGGATATGCAAGACAAGATCGAAAAACCTCCGGTCGTGAAGCTATTACAGCCAAATTGGTTGCAGACCTGTTGACAACAGCAGGAGCAAACAGAGTGCTTGCTATGGATTTACATACAGGTCAAATTCAAGGTTTCTTTAATATTCTTGTTGACCATATTTTTGCTGCACCTATTTTGGTTAATTATATCAAAAGCCTGAATATTAATCCTGACGAAATGGTTGCTGTATCTCCTGATATGGGTGGTGCTAACAGAACAAGATATTTTGCTAAACGCCTCGATTGCCCGATTGCAATTATAGATAAACGCCGTGATAAACACAATGAAGCTATTGCTACTAATGTTATTGGTGATGTTGAAGGTAAAGTTTGCCTGATGTTTGATGACATTATTGATACTGCAGGAACTATAACTGAAGCTGCAAAACTTCTTAAATCAAGAGGGGCTAAACAGATTTATGTCGGTGCAACTCATCCTGTATTCTCAGGTCCGGCTATTGAAAGATTAGGCTCTGCACCTATCACTGAATGTATTGTTACAAATACTATTCCGCTTGATATGGATAAAATGCCTTCCAATATTAAACAGTTATCTGTTGCTCCGTTACTCGGACAGGCTATTGCAAGAATTCATGATGACGAATCCGTAAGTTCTTTATTCGGATTTGAAAAAGAAATGCAAGTAGGGTAGGCTAAGCCTACTTTTATATGCCACCAGATACAACAAATCTCTCCTATGGAGAGAAAAGAATTTCAATTTGAGGCAGCAGCCGAAAATTAGAAATTCAAGAGAGGGTTATTATATGCAATATAATCCTAATAATTTAAATTTTGCAAAAACAATGCGTTCCAATATGACAAAAGAAGAACTGGTTATGTGGCAATATTTAAGAGCTCACAGATTTTTGGGTTACAAATTTAAAAGGCAAGTTTTAATAGGTGATTATATTGTTGACTTTTTATGTCCTGACAAAAAGTTAATTATAGAGTTAGATGGTGGGCAACATAATGAACCTAACAATATAATAAATGACAAAAAACGAACAATATATCTGGAAAATAATGGTTACACCGTGTTACGTTTTTGGAATAATGAAGTTAATAATAATCTTAATGGTGTTTTAGAATTAATAAAAACCAATCTTGAGCAATAACCCTCTCTCATTTTTCTAAATTCGTTGCATTTGCAACTCATTAAGAAAAATCACTCTCCCCAAGGGGGAGATTTAAAGTTTTTAGCTTTTCATTTAAATCTCTCCTATGGAGAGAAAAGAATTTCAATTTGAGGCAGCAGCCGAAAATTAGAAATTCAAGAGAGGGTAAATAATTTATCAAAATTTATGCGGATAATCTTTCGGTATCTTCCATCCGTTCATTTGTATTAGTTTTGTACAAAAGGCAGCAGAGTGACTCGGGTTTGTATTACAGCCCATTATGGCATGATTTCTTATAGATTCTTCATCATCATTTGCCAAACTGTAGGCATATGGTTCAACTCCTTTATCACAATGGTATTTATAATTTTCACTACAATCATAAGGAACTAATAAAAAAGCAAAAGTTTTATAACCTTGTACCTTTTTTAATTCAGCTGCGGTAGTCAAATCAACAAAATCCTTGCTTTCAGGCCAAAATTGTATTCCTTGATTAGAAAACACTGCTGCACTTCCATCTGAAAATTTTATAAAAGCATTGCCATTAGTTGTAACAGAAACCTCTGCTCCGTTCAAATAAGGTTTTAAATACTTGTTTACCCATGCAAGCGGAATTGACTCATTAGTCGGTTCATCATTTTCATCAGTGACATATCCATGTCCTACATTACTCCAAACTTTTTTATCCCCATATTCAACTTCGGCAAGTTTTATTGCCTGATTTATGGTAGAATAAAATTTTGCCAATCTTGTTTCAACAATATGTTTTCTGTAATTTTGTATAAGTGTCGGTAATGTCATTGCTGCAACAACTCCGATTATACCAAGGGTTATCAAAACTTCTGCAAGAGTAAAAGCAAATTTTTTATACATAAATCCTCCGATATTCCTTATTAAGAACATATTATTCTAAATTATACCATATTTAAAACATAATTTCAATATTAAAAACATATAAATTACCATTTTAGATATCTTGAATACGGTTTAATGTGTTTTATAAACTATATATCTTTATATAGGGGCGTATTATGAATATAAAAAAGGATTTTGGATTAAGACTAAAAGAATTAAGAAGTAAAAAGGGTATTACCCAATATCAACTTGCTGAATTAAGCGGTATTGACCCAAAACATATCAGTCATATCGAAACTGGTCGGAGTTTTCCAAAAGCTGATTTAATAGAGAAATTTGCAATCGCACTTGGCATTGAATATACAGAATTTTTTAAAACAGAACATTTGCAATCAAGAGAAATCATAATAGATAAAATAAACAATATTCTTGAAAAATCGGATGATAAAAATTTACAAAATATTTATAAAGTGATTTTGTCTATGGTAAATTGACAATTTAACCATTATTTGACAAAATGTTTTATATGAGGAAACAATATGTACAGAATTGGTAACGGATACGATATTCATCAACTAACGGAAGGCAGAGATTTAATAATAGGCGGAGTAAAAATTACTCACGAAAAAGGTCTTTTGGGACATTCTGACGCTGATGTTTTAATTCATGCCATTATTGATTCTTTACTGGGAGCGTTAGCACTGGATGATATTGGGACATTATTTCCTGATACTGATCCTAAATATAAGGGAGCTGACAGCACAGTATTATTAAAACATGTATATTCTCTTATAAAATCAAACGGATACGAAATAGCAAATCTTGACAGCAATATTATTGCCCAAAAACCAAAAATGATGCCGTATATTCCAAAAATGAAAGAAATTTTATGTAAAATTCTCGGGATAAACTTCGACCAGCTTTCAATAAAAGCAAAAACAAAAGAAAAAATGGACGCCGTTGGGCAGGGCTTAGCAATTGAAGCAAATTCCGTTGTCTTATTAAAAAAGATTTAAAGTCTGATTGTTCTTAAAATTGCATAATATCTGTAGTCACCCCAATAAATTACAAGAGATACAAAATTGTTGTCTAAATCAGTAACTTCAAGATATGTTTGCGGTGTTGGTTTACGTTTTGCACTTGGCATGACTTTACCCATCACATCGAGCATTTTAAGGTGAATTTTTTGAGTAGGTGCAAGTTTTGGCTTAGGCAAATTATCATCATAAAAAGTCATAGGTACTATTTCTCTGTCATAAACAGGAATTATATATTTTATCTTACCTGCCTCTTTGAACAACATATACCAGTCACCCTTGTGTTCTCGTGGTGTTAATAAATAATACCCCGGCTCTATAGTTATATCTTTAAAATATAATGGACTTGTTAATCTGAACAAGGGATAAGGCGACCATGTTGAATTTTGTGTGTCAAAATATTCTCCGGGGTCAATATCATGAATATATTTGACTTTTGGAGTTTCCAAATCTCTGTAAACTTGCTCATAATCAACATTTTTGGCATTTACAGACAACATTGAAAATATTATCATTAAAAAAATTGCACACTTTTTCATACAGATATTTTAATGGTATTATTTCAAAAATCAATCATCTTAATGAGTGAAACTTGTAAAAATCCCATGTGCATGAGATAATACGGCTATAATTTCGAGAAACAAATAAGGAGAGTTTATGAAGAAAGCTTTATTACTGATTGGTTTAGGAATATTACTGTCTTGCCCTGCCGTATTTGCACAGGAAATTGATACCCCTGAAACAGAAATAACTTCAGCTATGACAGCTATAAAAGGGGATTACTCTTCTCAATTAATCGATAAAATTAAAATTGAAAGAAATGCAATTTATAACGCTTTAAATTTAACAAATAATCAAATTAAACTAAAGGATGAAATTGAAGCAAGAAGATATAAAGATTTAGAACCGGTTTTAAGAAAATATTGTCTTTGCCATAAAAAATTAAATGATATAAAAGATAAAAATGATAAAAATGAAATTAAAGCTGCTCAAAAAGAAATTGAAACTGCCAAAAAAGATATAAAAAACATATCAAATAAATATGATAAAGCTTTCAAAAAAGTTTTAACTTCAGAACAAAAAGCAAAATACAACATGGTAAGAAAGTTAAAACGTGAAGAAATTAAAAAAAGCACAAAATCTTCAAATGACAAAAAAACTGTACTAAAACCGTTTGGAGTGCCTATAACACAGGCAGAATATACTCAACAACAAAAGAATAACCGTAAAACTAAAAAATAAAATTACAAACGGAATTTACGACCGCCTATACGAATACTGTGACGTTTATGTCCGGTGATTTTTCCGACCAGATTATCCCACCCGTCTGAGATTGCGTTTATAGGTTTTTTGTACCAAGGAGTTGAACCGAAATTTTTTACTTTCTTTTTGCCTTTTTTAAAGGTTTTACCTATTTCTTTGCCTATGTTTTCTATACTCTTTTTAAATTTAAAACCAAATTTCTTTGAAGCAACTTTATCCATGCCTTTAAATATACCAAGAACAACTTTTCCTCCGAGGAACAAACCTCCTAATCCAAGAAATGCTATTCCGATTTTCTTTAACCATGAATTTTCCTGACTTTGTCCGTAATGAGAAAAACTTACGCTATCCATCGGTGTCGGAACAATCGGTGATACAGAACCCTGAAGATATCCGTAATATCTCGGTTTACTGCCGGCAATATCTGCCGCCGCATCATAATCCAGTACGCCTAAACTTGATAAATAATCTAAACTTCCCGTAACACTCGGTGATAACATAATAACTCCTGCTTTTCAACCTACATGTTTATAAAGTTATTAAAGCATAATAAATTGTCTTTTTAAATTTTATTTGTTACAATTTATTAATATGAAAAGCTTTATTACTGAGAACAAATATCTTATTTCATTGTGGATATTATGCGGAATTGCATTAATTATTTTTTGCGGACATTACCCAAATATATTATTTGATGTTGGACGTGAATGTTATTATCCTGAAATGATTTTAAAGGGTAAAGTTTTATACAAAGACTTGTTCAACATCTACGGTCCGTTTTCTTATTTATGGAATGCTCTGTTATATAAGATATTTTCACCCAATATTGGTGTATTATATTTTTCGGGGGCGGCTTGTTCTTTTGCAATAGTTAGCGGAATTTATATAATTGCTAAAAAATTCCTATCTGAAATTCTAAGTTTCAGTATCGGATTTTTTACTATTGTTACCGGAGTTTGTGCAACTCATTTATTAGGATACGTTTTGCCGTACAGTTATGCCATGCTTTATGGAACAGTCGGAATAATATATTCGCTTTGGGCTTTAATAAAATATAAAGAAACAGACAAAACACAATATTTTTATTTATCGGCTCTGCTTGGAGGATTTTGTGCAGCAAACAAATATGATTTCTTTTTATACGGAATCTTTTTATTTGTTGTTGCGTTATGCTCTAAAAATAAAAAAGTTATACTTAATTTTATAACCTGTTTTATGTTTATACCATTAATTTGCGGTTTGGTTTTATTTCTTCAAAAACTCGGCTTAAACGATATAATCAATGCATTTAATGACATCAAGCTTATAACCCATTCAAAAAGCCTTGAGATTATGTATAGAAATCATGGCGTATTTTTCGATATAAGGTTATTAGAAATTTGGGCATATAATTTTGTTCGAGCAACTTTATTCTGCGGAATTTTTGCTGGAGCTGTTAAGCTTTATGATAAACATAAAATTTTATCAAAAATTATTTTTATAATTTCTGTATTTTTTGCATTTTATTTTTTAAATACGGCAGAGAGTGTTGTTTTTTTGGTTCCGCTTACGATTGTAACGGCACTTTTTGCTTTTAAAAATTTAAAAAACAATACTCCGTTACTATATCTATTGATAGGTACAATTACTATTTGTATAAAAAATATTTGGGCCTTAACACCGCTCAGTTACGGAAATTATATTACTCCTATTGTAATTTGTGTGTTTTTAGCGATTATATTTACGTTTGTTGATAGAAAATATGAAAAAGTTTTTGCAATATTTTTACTCATTATAAGTTTGAAATTCTTAGGCGGATTTATGAATATTAATATGTATTTATCGGATAAAATAACTTCGCCAAAAGGTACAGTTTATACAGGTCAATACGGAATTCAAACAAATGCGGTCAAAACAGTTATAAAATTAATAGAAAAAGAAAAACCAAATGAAATAGTTATTTATCCTGAAGGTCTGTTAATTAATTTCTTAACGGGTACAGAATCAGAAAGTTATTATAATTCAATGCTGCCAATGTATACGGAAAGTTTTGGAGAACAAAGATATATTGATTCTATAGAAAAAAATAAACCGGAATATATTGTAATTATATTCACTGATATGTTTGAATACGGAACACATTTTCTGGGTATTGATTATGGTTTAAGTTTCGGTGAATATTTGAGCGAAAAATATTATTTACCTGAAGAATATAATAAAAATTCTACTCCGCTTGAATATTTAATATATAAAAGGAAGTAATTTAAAAGTAGACTTTTTCAAAAAAATCCGTTAATATAATTGCGTGGATAAATTAAATTTAACAAATTTTGCGGCAAAATTTTCATATCAGCAGATGCAGATAAAACATCCCTCTCAGGGGAATGTTCACAAGTCCTTTTCACCATCAAATGCACAAAAGGCTGCACCTGCCGTTCCACAATCCCCAACACCTGCTAAAGCCTCCAGAACACCTCAGATGGGACAATTGGCAGGAAGTGATACTTCAGCTTATGTAAAAGATTTGATGAAACTTCCTAAACACATGAACGAATTTGTTTATATGGTTCAGAGAAATTTAAGCCAAATGCAGATGAACAGATATCTTGCAGACCAGTATGCCATGAAAGGTCTTAATCCCAGTCTTACATCAGAAAGGGCACAAATTCTTGCACAATTACAAGGATTATCAACCGAGGAATTACAAATTGCATTAAAAAATCAGTTGGCAACAGCAAATACCACAAGTTCTCTGAAAAATTTAGAAATTCTTTCAAAAGGCAATATCAGTATGTCTATGCTGTCAGAGCTTCTTCAAACAAACGGTAAAGATGCAATTGCAAAACTCATTTTGACTATGGCAAATGCTTCACAGCAAGGTGTAAAAGATTTATCTCAACTGAAAGATACTGCCAAATTAATTAATGCAAGCGTTGCTATAGCAGCTCAAGATAACCCTGCTCAAACGCTAAAAACCTTATTGCTATTATATTTACCATGGCTTCCGCTACAGGAGGGAACGGATTTTGAAATAGAAATTCAAAAAAACTCTGAAGGAGATGAAGAATCAAGTATCCTTGTTATAACAATTACAACTATAAATTTCGGAAAAGTCGTTGCTACTTTGATTTTAGAAACATCAAATTCTGTCCATGTAAATATTGAATGTTCGGAAAACTTCCCTAAAAACGAATTACTTTCAAGAATACACAGTGAAGAAAAACATTATTCAATGCAATCAGTTTTGACTTTCCAAAAACTTGAAGCAAAGTCTGAAGATACAAGTAGAACAAAGGCTTCTGTAACTATGTCATCAATGGATGAAGTAAATCCTTATCTTTTGTTGATGTCACATTCTATTATTCGTAATACAATAATAATAGATGACGAAGCGTCAAACGGCATAGTTACACATGTTGATGAAAATTAGTAGGGAGAATTATAAATGAAATTTTTACATTCAATGATAAGAGTAAAAGATATTGATGCGTCTTTAAAATTTTATACTGAACTTTTAAATATGAAATTAGAAAAGAAAAAAAGACTTGATGATTGTGAATTATACTTTCTTGATGATGAAGAAGGTGTATCTCAAATAGAATTAACGTACAATGATAAAACACCTGAAGAAGGCTATGTAAACGGTAATGCTTTTGGACATTTTGCTTTTTCAGTTAAATCATTGGAAGAATTTACCAAAAAAATGGAAAAACTCGGGTATTCATATTTATACGAACCATTCGACCTGAACGGTAAAGGAACAAAAATTGCATTTATTCAAGATCCGGACGGTAATGAAATAGAAATGATTGAAAAAGTCGTCTGGTAAATTTAATCAGATTAAGAATATATTTTTAAAGTTCGTTCGGTATTTTTAGTAACAACGGCTTTTGCGGTTTCATATTCCTGAGATAACGTATTATGCTCAGTCTCAAGAAGTTTTAAAATGCTGTCATACTGCTCATCTTTTGCCGTCAGAGCTTTTTGTTTTCTTTCAAATTCAGCTTCAGATTGTGCTGCAAGTTTTTGATTTTGCTGAGTTCCTATATCAGCCGCATTAGTATAAATTATAGAATTCCATTTTGTTTTTTTAATGCCTGTACCCTTTTCGTTAGGATCAGCAAATTCAACTCGTTCAATAGATACAGCACATGTTTCAAGTGCATATTTAAGCCATTTTGCACTATTCATTAAACCGTCTTCTAATACTTCCCAACGTTTTTGATTTGTATATTTTCCGCTTAAAGTATTTGTTGTAGATGACTGGTATGTTGTATATCCATCTTTATCTTGCGATTCACCATTCATTCTGTGCCATAAATTTACATACCACTGTGCCTGATCCTTGTCACTATATTCGTATATATCTTCTTCTATAGTTACAGGCACATCAAGAGGAGCCGGTTCTTTTTCCATCCATGCATTATAATCTTCGTTGTATGTGTCTTTATCAAATACGTCTTTTTCAACTTCTTCCATATATTTAAATCTGTCAATTATAGCCCAGAATCTGTCCCAAAGTTCAAATACAGTAATGGCAGGCTGACCGTTATCTGTTGCCTGTGTGTATCTCATAATTTCATCGCTACTTACAAAATCCAGGTGTTTCAGGTTTTCATAATACAGATTGACTATATCCTGCCACAAATCAGGGTCATGTTCGTTATTTTTAATTTTACTTCTTATGCCGACCATTGCGGCTTCTTTGTCGTCTGCCCATATTTCACCTTCGGAACTTATAGCACCACCGCCGTAAGGAGCATTTGTTGCCGGTACAATTCCGCTTGAGTTAATTCTTTCGTTTTTGCCAAGTTTATGATAAGTAGCTTCCCGTGGTGTACCCGGATATGCGACATAATCCTTGTCATAATCAAGCATTTTTGTCATAACATGTTCTATTTCGTATACACCAAACTCTGATGCTATTAATTTATCCCAACAGTTGAATCCGTTCATTGTAGTATAAAGTGCATCATAAAGTTCCGTATTTTCCTGAAGAACAGTTTCTTTCGTCCAGTATTTTTCGTCTTCCGAATCCGGCTTTAAGCTAATCCATTTTTGATATCCTTCATACCAATTATTGTAAGCTGCCGGATAAGCCGGATTGTCTACGGTTTTTGTTTTTCCTGTAGGTATTTGTACTATACCGTACTTATCAAGAAATTCGTTTAGATTTGCACTATTTTCATAATTTGAACCATCCAATTCTGATACCAAAACTTGTCCGTTAGCATTAACCAAAGCATACTGGTTTCTAAGAGGTGCATATTGTGATAATACTGCACCTGTAAGCTCAACATTCGCTTTTTCACCATTTTCATCATATATTGCATAGGTTAATTGTTGTTCGTTTAATGAATTTACATATTTTTCACTTATGTCAGCAGTCTCTTGTGCAAGAGCTTGTTTCGCACGAGTAATTTGCTGTGCTCGCAATTCGTTTTGAGAAATGCGGGATGTTATGCTTAAAAGTTTTGCTTGTGATGCTGCTAAACCCATGTGAAAATTCCTTTCCGGCATGTATATCGACATTAAAATATGAAAACTTTAGTATATGTAAAAAAAAATTAACATTAATTAAAATTATACAAGCAAAAAAGAAAGTCTCGTCGATTGACAAGACTTATAAATATACATTTACCCCACAACATGTATAACATAAACCAAAATTTTTGTCAATATACATGTTGGAAATTAATGGATTTGAAAAACACATTTTGTGCAGTGAGCTTTTGGATGAAGCATTAAATTGTCTTCCAAATCATACATTTTTGCAATACGGGTAACAAGCGGAGCTCCGCATTTAGGACACTTTAGACCACCTGCACCGTTTAAAATAAGCTCTTTTAAGCTTTCTATAATCTGATCAGACACAAAATTTGTGTCAAAATCCTTTTCAAGTCTTTTTATTGAATGCGGTTCACATCTAAGGCCTTTTGCAAGCTTCTGTCTGACCGTAACAGGCAAAAATAATGTTTTTCCCGCTTCAATCTCTTCAATCTCTTCAATCTCAAGATTACAAGCCATCGCAAGTCCTTTGGCAGACATACCCAAATCATCTCTTCTTTGTTGTACAAATTGTGCTAATGTTTTCATAAAAATATTATATCACGCATTTTGAAATATAAACTAATTTACATTAAAAGAATGATAAAAAAACAAAATATTTTTCGTATTATGGTAGCATGTATGACTCAGAAACAGAAGATAAAGCGTTAAAATCAGTTGGGCTGGAGCTTATGTTCATGACACCCGAAAAATGCAGCAGTGATAAAGGTATTACTGCTGTGGAACTGGCTAAACTTGTAGAATTACCGGTAGAAATCGTAAAGAAAAAATTAGTCATACTAAAAGATGCCGGCATCGTCATGGTAAAAGGAATAAATCCAAAGTACTGGACATTTGATAACTATAACTTTCAGCGAATGGACGAAGATGACGATGTATACAGACTTCTGTGCAACTTTGATGATGTAGATTTTGACAGATTTTTCCAGTATTAAATATAAAAAATTTTAAAATGACAATTTACGTTTTTACACGTTTTTGAAAGATAATATCATAGTCTAATGTATCTGCAATTAATTCTGCTTCGACAAATTTTAGTGTATTATTCCGGATTTTTTTTGATAATCCGTCAGCAGTATATTTAGTCCCTGTTTTTTGAGAAATCAGAGCCGATAATTTAGCAAAATTAAGCCCTTCTTGTAACATAAGTACTCTTATTTCTTTATTAGCAGTCATAGTACCCTCTTTTGGTAATACTAGCAAATATTGACAATTCAAATCAAATATGTTATTTTTAAAGCAATAATTTGCTTATTTAAGTAAATTATTGCTTATATCATTAAGTAAAGGAATAATACATTGAAAAAAGAGGCATTCACATTAGCAGAAGTGTTAATCACCCTCGGCATAATTGGTGTAGTTGCGGCAATGACATTGCCGACACTCATACAAAATCACAGAAAACATGAAGTAGAAACAAAATTAGCTAAAATATATTCTGTTGTTAATCAGGCAATAAAATTATCTACGGTTGAATATGGTGAACCTCAGTATTGGGATTGGGATTGCGGTCCTTCAAGGACTCCGACTTGTACAACAGATGAAGCAATAGAAAAATTTAATAAGTATATTGGCAAAAACTTGCAAATATTAAAGACAGAAAAAAAGAATGATAATAAGGGTTTCTATGTATATTTAAATGACGGGGGAATTCTGTATATTCCTAATTATTTGTATGACATTGATTTTTATACAAATCCAAAATATATGGGGGATGAAAATCACGGAATTTATATTTTTTCTTTTAGATTTTTGCCAAAATTTGCAACTGGGGTAGTACCTAATAATAATACATTATATTCAGTTAATCCAACATTTGAGCCGTATGCATACACATGGGATGGGACAATGGAAAAACTTATCGATTCCACCAATAAATATGCTTGCGGTGGTACACGTAACAAACTTTGCACAAAACTAATCCAATTGAACGGATGGAAAATACCTAAAGACTATCCGTTAAAATTTTGATAAAATTTTTACCCTCTCTTGAATTTCTAATTTTCGGCTGATGCCTCAAATTGAAATTCTTTTCTCTCCGTAGGAGAGATTTGTTGTATCTGGTGGCATAAAGAAGTAGGCTACGCCAAATCAACACGGAAAAACAGTATAATCGTGCGGAAATTCTGGTGACATAAAGAAGTAGGCTACGCCTACCTGATTTGAAGCGGCATAATCAGACAAACAAAATCGTCTTCGCTGTTTGGTCTGAATACCGTTGCCGATAAACTTGTATTCAATCCTATTTTAACTTCATCACTTTCCATATTCTTCAAAGCTTCCAATACATATTTATAGTTAAAAGCTATTACCAAATCATCGCCTGAATAATCTATAGTTAATTCTTCTTCTGACTTACCTGAATCAGGAGTATCTGCCATTAATTTCAGATTGTTTTCAGAAAATTCCATTTTTACATTACTTGTTTTGTCATTAACCATAATTGCAACACGTTCCAGTGCAGAGGTTAAATCAGAAACATTAATCACAGCTGTCTTTGGACTTTCTGACGGAATAAGCTGGTTATATTTAGGGAACTGACCGTCTAATAATCTTGAAATCATTGTTGTTTTTGCAGATTGGAAAACTATTTTTGTTTTTTGGGCATAAATTTTTATACTGTCTTCTTCCATATAAGAACTTATTTTGTTAAATTCATTCATCGTACGGGAAGGTATAATTAACTGACGTGCTTTTTCATCACTGTTCTTAACGGCTTCTCTAACTCTTGCAAGTCTGTTACCGTCTGTAGAAGCTATTTCCAACGTTTGTCCTGTGATATCACATACTATACCTGACAACAGATTACTTGTTTCATAACCGGCTGCCGCAAAACCTGCTTTTTTAGCGGCTTTTGTAAGTGGTTTTACTTCTATTTCAAAACTTTCATCTTCTTTTAGTTCAACATTGTAAACCTCCGGAGGAAATTCGTTTGCTGAAATACCTATTATATCAAACTTTGAATTTTGGCAGGTAATATTTACTATAGAAGAATCTGCCTGCTTTTCAAAGGTAATTAATTTGTTACCTAATTTTGAAACAATTTCGTTAAGAGTTTTTGACGGAAGGGTGATTTTACCTTCTGCCTCTACTTGAGCGTCAACCTCTGTTATTATTGTTAAGTCTAAATCGGTTGCAACAAGTCTTATAGCATTTGTTCCCACTGTTTCAATCAAAATATTTAACAAAACAGGCTGTAAAGCTCTTGTACTTGTAGCATTTTCTACTATTTTAATCCCATTATATAAATCGTCCTTTTTAATAACAAATTTCATACCCTAACACTCCTTATTTCTTAACATTTATTTTAGTATAAACAATTAACAATGACAATAGTATGTAAAAAAATCTCCGACTTTGAAGCCGGAGATTTTTTATATTATGAAATCGTGTTATTTATTCATTTTCGCCGTAATAAGGATCACCTGATACAACATTGATATCTGTGTATCTCCATTTTGTATCATACGGATTTGTAATCATAATAGATTTTGGCAAATCACCTTTTTCGTAAGAAGCTGCATATTCTCTGCCAACCTGATCTCTTGCAACATCAAATCTTCTTACTAATTGTGCTGCACGATCTCTGTCAAATACATAGCCGGTTGGTGCTAACATAAAGTTGTCTATCTTGTCAAAGTTTGTTGCACCAAGTTTTGGAACCATCTTCATTACAGATAATTTACCGTCTTCTGTTAATGACAACAAATACATTTCATGTTCATCGTTAGGTGTACCAACAACGTATCTGCCCATATCGTCATCCCAAGGTGTTTTTGTTCCTTTATAGAAAACTTGGTCTATACCTGAAGATTTACCGTCAAATATATTCTTTCTTAATTTACTTTCTTGTTCGTCAACAAATGATATTCTTAAAGGTACATAACCTTTACCTCTGTCAACGCCTACATCATCAAGAATTGCATTTAATGTATCAATTACAGGAGATGCGTAGTTATCTTTAATATATACGGAATCACCCGGAAGGAAAATTGAATCATGCTTAATTATTGTATCAGGAATGTAATAACCATGATTATTGCAACAACAACAAGAATCCTTTGCAGTAACTGTTGCTTCAGCCTTTGCTGATGCCAACCATCCATCCTTATCACAGCTTGATAACGCTCCGCAAACTACAGGAACACCCATTACCGTAGCAAGAACATAATTTCTTGCTTTTTTCATACCGTTACCAAAACTTACAGCACTATCGTTTTGCTGCGGAGCAGATACCGCTCTTTTTGATGGGGCTTGAATATTTGTTGTTTCTGAATAATTTTTTATTGCACCTACTGACAATGACATTTATTTACCTCCTATGTAAATTATTTATTTTTTTGATGTTTATTATAAAAAGGAACATGTTTTTTATTGCTAGTTTGCTGCAAAAAACATGTTCTTAAATTTTTTTTATATTGATATTATTGGCTTTCAGCACATTATTTAAGTTTATAAAACTTAATATTTATTATTCTTCCGCCAATTTTTCTCTGATAAGAGCTTCGATTTCCTGTAACATGTCAGTATGTTCCGACAGGTATTCTTTTGCTTTATCTCTGCCCTGACCGAGTTTTTCATCCTTATAGCTGAACCATGAACCGGCTTTATTGACAATATTCATATTTACGGCAACATCAAGTATATTACCGATTTTACAAATACCTTTACCAAATATAATATCAAATTCAGCAGTTCTGAACGGAGGAGCAACCTTATTTTTAAGAACTCTTACTCTGACATGGTTACCGATTTCTTCGCCATCGCCTTTCAAACCTTCAGTTCTTCTTATCTCAAGACGGACACTTGCATAATATTTAAGAGCATTACCGCCTGTAGTTGTTTCCGGATTTCCGTACATAACACCTATTTTCATTCTCAATTGGTTAATGAAAATAACTGTAGTGCTTGTTTTTCCGATAATACCGGTTAATTTTCTCAATGCTTTACTCATCAAACGAGCCTGCAAGCCCATTTGCTGATCTTCCATAGAACCTTCTATTTCTGCTTTTGGAACAAGTGCGGCAACCGAGTCAACAACAACAACGTCAACAGCACCGGAACGTACAAGTTCTTCCGTAATATCTAATGCCTGTTCGCCTGTATCCGGTTGTGAAATAAGCAAATCATCAACCTGTACACCTAAATTTCTTGCATATTCAGGATCCAAAGCATGTTCTGCATCCACATAAGCAGCAATTCCGCCTCTTTTTTGGCATTCTGCAACAATGTGTTGTGCAAGAGTTGTTTTACCTGAACTCTCAGGTCCATATATTTCTATAATACGACCTCTTGGAACACCACCGATACCTAAAGCTATATCTAATGCTAAAGAACCTGTCGGGATAGCATCTACATTCACTGTAGCTTTATCCCCAAGCTTCATTATTGCACCTTTCCCAAAATCTTTTTCTATTTTTTCGATAGCTAACTTTAGAGCCTTACTTCTTTCATCAGAAACAGAAGTGGCCGTAGTTTCTTTTTCTTTGACTGCCATTAAACTTATATCCTCTTAATTATTCCCAAACACGTTGTTCTTTTTTTACATAAAAACCTAAACCGACAGGTTTGTAGCAATTTAAAGTATTCTTTAATTGATAAACCTCTTTGTTCAGGTCAACAATCTTTTGTCTGAGGGTTTCATTATCAGTTTTGCATCTGATTAATTCAACAACAACTTCATCCATGCCTTCAAGTTTTTCGTCAATTACTTTGGCAATTCTGTCACTAAGAGTTGTTTCCATAGATTGAACAGCCGTAAGCATTCTTTGGATTGCTGCTGTTTGAGCGACGGAAGATTGCATTAGTGCAGAATGAGAAGCCGCAACAGAAGCTGCAGGAACAGCCTTTTTTTCAACAACAGTAGTTTTTACAGGAGCTTCTTTTTTCTTGATTGCCTGAACTTTTCTCAGATTTTTTACTTCTTCATAAGAAAAGTATGTCATACCTTTGCTGTTTTTTCTCGGCATAATTGAAGCCTTTTTGCAAAGTTCAATAATTTCTTTATTATCTGTATTCAAAATAGCTCTAACTTCTTGTGGAGTTAAGGTTCTTTCCTTAGTCGCTGTATTTGCCATATTAATAATCCCTCAAATTTTCCCAATTTCATTGTATTTTATTTATAAAAAAAAAACAAATTTTTTAGGAAAATCTTGTTACAAGACTTAATATTTTTAATAAAACCTTTTTCTGTGAGGCATTTGTTTAAAATTTTACAGGATAATCATCAGATATTTTCCAGCCATCCATTTGAATTAATCTTGCACAATTATGGCAATAGCCGTTCCTAAGACCACTAATACAATTTTGCCGTATTGCTTCTCGACTTAAATCTGAATTTGGAATAGCTCCTGTTATAAATTTTCCGTTAATTATTGAAAATAAAAATGTATTTTTTCCGTCATAAGATTCCGGGGCACAATATTTTGCTTCCGTACAATAAAAAATCCAAAGTCTGCTTTCACTTTCAATATATCCGTTAAAACCTGAACCGTCATTCAGTACAATTGTATATCTTGACTGTGTTACATCACCGTCATCAGTTTCAAAAACTTTTGACTTTACATCTTTATCAATACTATTAAGATATTTACCCAAATTAGCAACATACCAGGTTTGAAAATCACCTACAAAATCTCTTTCGCCTTCATCATTAGTAGTCACAGTAAACTTCACCTGATCGGGTTCTAATCCTTCATCGGTTTCCCACCTCAACACAGCCTGACTCATTATTGAATAAAATTTTTGTAATTTCGTTTCGGTCTGAGTTTTTTTATATTTTATCATTAATGCAGGTAGTGTCATTGCGGCAATAATACCGATTATGCCAAGGGTGATTAAAACTTCCGCCAGAGTAAACGCAGCTTTCTTTGATGTCATCCCGAACTTGTTTCGGGATCTAGCCATCTTTACATCATTACGACTTTCACTATATGCACTACCTAAAGAATGACATTGGTTAGATGCTGAAACGAGTTCAGCATGACATTTAATGGGTGTAGCACCCTCGACTAGGGTAAAGGCGGCTTTCCTACTCATGTCATTGCGAGGGAGCAAGTAGCCTTGCGACCGTGGCAATCCAGCCGTTTTTTCGATTGTTGATACTAAAGATTTAACACCATCTGAAAGGTCTGACCCCTCACCCGAAAATCTGACTTTCGCTTTGCTAAAGTCGATTTTCAACCCTCTCCCAACGGTAGAGGGGAAATTCCCTATTCCAAAATAGCTGAACTTCTCAGCTATAAAATCCTGTAAACCCTTGCTACGAGAGGATTTTACCCCCCCCCCTATACTTAATTCCAATCATGGTAATATCCTCCGTGGTTTTTGTACATTATTATTATAACATTTTTTTTAACTTCTGCAACCCTGCTATTTGCATCAAACAAGCAGTATTTTCAGTGCTGCCAAACCGTCAAGCTTCCTTTTTTATTATTTTAACATTGCCTGAGCGATTAAATCCGGATGTTCTTTTAATAGTTGGTCTGCAAAAACCTTTGCATCCATTTGAGTTATCACAATTGCAAGCAGGTCTTTTGGCAATTGTTCAAGCATTTTTATTTTTTCATCTTCATCAATAACTTCCATTGCCTTAACAATTTCCGGCTGGAATTTATGGGCTTTCATCATATTTGTATAAGCATCCGCATCAAATTTTTCGTATAAATCTTGATGAGCGTTTGCAATATCCATTACAAGTTTTTGTTTTGCAACAGGCTGCATAACCCTTAAAGCATCTTGAAATTGATGTGGATTTAAATTTCCGATTTTTTCCAAAAGTTCTTTTGAACTTATTTTATCGGAGTCTTCTCCGCTAACGGCTTCGTACATTTGTGCAAGGTATTCTTGAGGTATCAATTGCAGATTTTTCATTATTTGTGTTTTATCAATATCAGGACTTTCCAAAAATTTATCAAGTTGTTCTTCCGGCAAATACGCCATAATCTGTTCCGGTGAAAACATCTGAAAAACAGTCTGTACAAGCTGTTCCGGAGGAATATCCTGTAACATATCCATTAATTTGTTTATATCAAAGAAATATAAACCTTGATTTATATCTTCTTCTTCCATTAACGGTAAAAATTCTCTTAATTGGTCAGAACTCATATTTTTAAGAAATTCCAATTTGTTTTGAGGATCTGCCAGCTGAAAGATTTTTACAAGCATTCTTGGTGAATTAAAAATTTCCTGAGCAAATTTTACGGCATCCTGATTTCCTGCTTCTGCTTCTTTTTCAACAATTTCTTCAAGACTCATTGAAGCATACTGTTCTTGCATCTTCTGTGAAGAGATGTGTAAACGCTGCATTAATAGGGTTATGTCTGAATCAATTACTATGCTCATGGAAATACCTCTATAACTTATTACGGTAAATTTCTTCTATTTATTTAATTTCATGATTGTTTTTATTAAGATATTTTAATATTTGTAAGGTAATTTATTTAAATGATGATTTTTTGCAATAAAACATTATAATAACGGTATGAGAAAGCTTCTTTTAATATTTTTCATATTATGTTTTGTACAGCCAAATTGTTTTGGTGCTTTTTTTAAAAAAGATAATCCAAATATTGATACTTCACAGGGTTATGTCGGTAAACTGCCGGATTTAACTACAGAACATAAACCGAGTGAACCTATTGTTTCTCCACCGATTTTTGATAAGGCTCAGGATTTTAATTCTGCAAACAAAATAAAACCTACCCCTACAGATGATCCTGTTTTCGTTAACATTATTTTGAAAAAGGATAAAACATCCGAATTTTACAATGATATTCAGGAATTTATTGATATGCTTGAAAAAATTGAAGATTCTATTGAAAACGAAGAGAGTGTTCAAAGATTTGCGTCAAGAGTTTATTATCTGAATATTAATACCGAATATTTACAAGAAAAATACCAAAATAAACCGGAAAGTAATTATTCCGCATTCAAACAAATTATCAAAGTCAGTAATAAAGCAAAAGATGTTTCAAAACTGAGAGCTGATGCAGAAAAGTATAAAAAATATTTAGCATATACCGATACCGGTGCTGAATATAGTAAAAATAATATTAATATGGAACTATTCAATTTGAAAAATTCAATTGAAAGAACAATCAGTATATTAAAAAATGTTCAGTAAGAAATTTACTGAACATTTTTATAATATTTAATATTTCTTGTTTTTTTTATTCGTCATCACCGATTTTTGTACCTCTGTACACGCCTCTGAAAATCTGTTCTAATTCTGTTTTATTATCGGATATTTCCAATGCAATTTCCTGCGTAATATGTCCAGCTTCTACAAGACCGGCAAGAGAGCCATTCATTGTTACCATACCGCTATATGCACCTTTTTCAATATATTCATATATATCATCAATTTGATTTTTTATTATCAAATCTTTTATTGTTGGTGTTACAACCATAATTTCTGTTGCCGGAACTCGTCTTGTTCCGTCTGTTGTTACCACAAGTTTTTGAGCAATTGAACCTCTTAGAGCTTGTGCTAATTGTTTTCTTACCTGATCTCTTACTGCCGGATCATACATATTAATTATTCTGTACACTGTTTGAACAGCGTCGTTTGTATGTAATGTTGCAAATACAAGGTGTCCTGTTTCTGCAGCTTTTAATGATGCATCCAGGGTTTCCAAATCTCTAATTTCACCTACCAGAATTACATCCGGATCTTGACGCAGTGCATATTTTATACCTGAAGTAAATGTTGGAGTATCAACTCCTACCTGTCTTTGTGATATTTTACATAATTTGTCGCTATACTCAAATTCAACAGGATCTTCTATTGTTACAATATGCTTTTTATATTTTTCATTTATAAAATCTATCATTGCTGCAATCGTTGTTGATTTACCGCAGCCGGTAGGACCTGTAATTAAAACCAATCCGTTATTTAATTCTGCAAATTGTTGTACGGAACTTGGTAATCCTAGTTCTGCAAATTTTGGAACCTGAAAAGGTATTGCTCTGAATACAATATTCGGAGTGTACATTGATTGTGATAAATTTACCCTGAATCTTGATACTCCCTGCAAATTATATGAAAAATCCATATCGGTTTCTCTTCCTATTTTTGAACGGAAGAAATATGGTGTTATAAGGGTTACGATATCATTTAGTTGTTCTTTTGTTAACGGAGCTATTTTTGATCTTAAAATTTGTCCGTTTTTCCTTATCATCGGAGGTTGTCCCACTTTTAAGTGAATATCTGATGCTCCGCAACTTACTGCTTTTTTCAAAAATTCATTTAATTCAAAATTTACGCTCATATTAGCTCCTATTTACCTTTTTCTTATTTATAACAGATAAAACTTTATCTGTAATACTTTGTTTACTGTATTTTTAATTTTAAGAAATTATCATTTCGCAGTTTTTACAATCAAAATCTAAATTATATTTTTGTCCTTTTTCATCTGCCAAAAACAATTTTTTTGGAGATTTGCACATATTAAATGCGTATTTTAGACAGTGTTTTGTCCTCATTAATTCTTTGTTTTTAAAATTATTTTGGCTTTCCACTGATTTTTCCTTTATTTTACAGCCGCATTTTCTATAAAAATCTTCTGCTTCCTTATTATGGATATTCTCATGATAATCTGCTTCATTTTTTATGTATTGTGCATAATTTAGTTTATTTTGAACTTCTTTTGGATAATTTTTCAGACGTTCACTCATTAATTTTTCTAATATATTTCTTCTTGTTTCATTTATTTCGGATACGGGAATAAACGGTATTTCACCTTCCGTTTTTATTTCTGTTACATAAAAATCCGATTCTCCTGTCTTTGAAAGCTGTTTTATTAATGTTTCTTTCATTTTTTCAGGATTTTTTGATTTTTCTTCACCTTGTAATTGTACACATGCTTTATTATTATCTTCATCGGTTACTGTTAATTTTCCGTTTTTATATATAAAAATTACTCCTATTTTGCGTATTGTTTTTGTATTTTTCAGTGTCTTTTCAAAATCAATATCGATATTTCTATATACCTCTGTTCCTGTTTTTATTTTTATCTTTTTGTTTAATAAAACTTTGTTATTTTCTTGTTTATTTACCAAACAACCTGTTAATTCCTTATTCTCAAAAAAACAAATGCCGTCTTGAGGATGTAGTATTATTTTTTTGTCGAGTTCTACCCATCCAAAATCGGATTTTTTTACTTTTCCTATAAAATATCCTTTATATTTTGGAGTATCAAAGTTATAGCACTTCTCTCTTCCATTCAAAAAGTATGTCGTGAAATCCCTGTTAAAACTCTTTTTAACATCCGGTTCAAAGTCACTAAAAATTTTACCTGAAGAGGTTTTATCCGATATTTTATCCAATTCTTTCCTGTAATTTAAAACTATATTTTTTACATAGTTTTCATCTTTTAAACGACCTTCTATTTTAAAGGATTTAACGCCGGCATTTACCAAATCTTTTAGATTTGCAGTTGCGTTAAAATCTTTCATCGAAAGCAAATATTTGTCCTTTGATATTACATTACCTTCATTATCAACCAATGTATATTTTTTACGGCATGGTTGTGCACATTCACCTCTGTTTGCAGATCTGCCGCCGATTGAGTAACTTAAATAGCATTGTCCGCTGTAACAAACACACAATGCTCCGTGAACAAATGTTTCTATTTCTTTTTTTGTTGAATTGCAAATATCTTTTATTTGTTCTGCCGATAATTCTCTTGCTAGTATAATTCTTGAAAATCCAACATTATTCAGGAATAAAACTTTCTCTTTTGTTCTGTTATTACATTGAGTACTTGCATGCAATACTATCGGCGGTAATTCACCTTTTATTGCAAGATTTATTATTCCCATATCTTGTACTATAATAGCGTCTACACCAATTTCATATAATTTCTTTATTAAATCTTTTGCATTAAAAAGTTCTTCATCTGTAAGAATTGTATTTACTGTAACATGTACTTTTACATAAAATTTGTGTGCGAAATTCACAAGCTTTTCTATGTCAGATAAATCATTTCCGGCATTATATCTTGCACCAAAAGCAGAAGCTCCTATATAGACAGCGTCAGCTCCACAATTTATTGCACAAATTGCTGTTTTTAAATCTTTTGCAGGAGCTAATAATTCCGTCTTTCTTTTTTCCATAGAATTATATTTAACACATAATAAAAAATTTTTCAAAAATCATCTGTTTAAAGGATTAAATTATTTCTTTTACAATTTAAAATGATAGTGGGTTAGGTATAATTGTTCGGGGGTTAATATGGTAGAAAACGATAAAATCATAGAATACTACATTCCCGGAACGGACGGAGAACTTTCCAATTCTATTACTCAAAGCTGGACGGAACAAGCTATTGAATGTTATTCAATAAATTGTGATTGCAGCAAATGTTCACTCCGAAACGGTAATTACTCTTTTAAATGTCAAATGCCAAGAGTAATAGATGAATTAATAAATATTATCGGCAAACCAAACATAAATGCAGCATAGTAAACTCCTTTTTCAGAATTGTAGAAAACCGATTTGTTTTTGTAGAAAACTCTGAGGTTTTCTACATTTTTATTTTTTTTTTATTTTTTTTATTTTGTTTCTTCTTTTTTTATTTTATTTTCTACAATTTTTTTACTACTTATTATCTAACGACAGCAATAATAATCAGACTTTTCTACAAATTTTGAATGCTTATGATGAATGATTATTTTTATATTTTATATTTATATTAATATATAATAAAAAAATTTTCATTAAAAAACCGGCTTTTTAAAGCCGGTCAAATTTTTAAGCCAAACCTAAAACTTTTTTGTACCAAGAAAACGTTTCTAATTCAATTCCATTGAATGTTGTTTTCATACATTGTTTCTTTAAATAAGCTTCAAATTCGTCATTAAATTTTGATTTTGCCATTTTTTTAGGACTTGTAGCTTTTGTTACTGTTTCCATTACCTACTCCTTTTACACTTGATTTTCACACCATTTTTTATTATTGATTATTATAACGTACATAATATATTTTTTCAATTACCAAAAAGAATTAGTTTTTAATAATTATTTATTTTTAAAAAAATATTTATGCTAGAATATTTTTATGGAATTGATTGGTGAAAATATTCATATAATATCTAAAAATGTAAAAGAAGCATATTTGTCAAAAAATGAAAAATATTTTACAAATCTTATTGAAATTCAAAAAAATATGGATTTTATTGATTTGAATGTTGGGCCGGCAAAGGGTTTGTTTTCCGGTATTATTCCTTATTTAATAAATATAGTAAAGAAAACAAATCCCAAAATTGGTATTTCTCTGGATACTACAAATATAGACGAAATGAAAACAGGTCTGGAAGAATTAAATAATTCAGATAATATATTTATTAACAGCACGCCTTCAGATAGTGAAAAGTTTGATATATTAACAGAATTAGCGATAAATAAAAACTGTAATCTTATTGCACTCACAATGTCAAAAGAAACAGGAATTCCAAAATTTTGTGACGGAAGATTGGAAATTGCCTGTGATATGTATGAAAGATTTATAGAAAAAGGCATGGATACAGAGAAAGTGTATTTTGATCCGTTGGTTTTACCGATAACAGCAGACCAGTCACAAGCAGGAGAAGCCATAAATACAATAAAAATGATAAAAGAAAGTTTTGAAAAAGGGATAAAAACAGTGGTAGGACTTTCTAATGTATCAAACGGATGCCCAAATGACATAAGACCTTTAATAAACAGAGTATTTGCGGTAATGGCGGTTGGTGCAGGTTTGGATGCAGCGATAATTGATGCAAAAGACGAAGAATTATGCAGAATATTAAGAATGCTGGAAAAAAGAAATTCTGAAAAAGAAATTGATAACCTGTATTTAAAACTGTGTTCTATGACAGAAAATTTTGAAGAATTGGAAAATGTAGAGTATAATAAAAGCAATGAAGAAGAATGTAAAATAATAAAAACAGCAAAGATTATATTAAATAAAGAAGTATATTCTGACAGCTTTACACAAATATAATTTTTTGCTAAAATCGTATTCGGATATAAGGAGTAGGGAAAATTAAAAAGCACTTATTTTTAACAGCATTAATAATTGCACTAAGTACTGCAAATATAGCATATTCTGCAATGTCGCCGGAAGCAAGCGAACTATATCAGGAGGCTTGTTCTTTGGAATATCAGCATGAATATAATGGTGCAATAGAAAAGTTAAAAGATGCAATAAAAATTTCTCCTGAAGATTCAATTCTTCTTACGAAATTGGCAGGTCTTTATACAGAATTAAATGATTACGATAATGCGGTTGATATTTACTTAAAAGCAATAGAAATAAAACCGAATGATGCATTTATTTATATTAGTCTCGGAAGTATATACGAAACACAAAATAAATATAAAGAAGCACTTGCGGCGTACGAAAATGCACTGAGGATATTTCCCGAATATAAATACAACTACTTAAATCTTGCAAATGTGCAATACCAAACAAAAGATTACAAGAGTGCAATAGAAAATTATAAATTATTTTTAGATACATATTCTCAGCACTGGGAAGCAAGAAAAAGTCTGGCAAATTCATATCTTTCAGCCGGAAATCCGGAAAAAGCAGTAGAAGAATTCCAGAATTTGTATATAAATAATAATGAGAATTTTGATGATTACGCAAATTTTGGTATTGCCCTATTTAAGACTGCAAATTATGAAAAAGCACAGGAAATATTGGAAAAAGCAATAGAAAAAGACGATACAAATACAACAGCAAAAGT
The DNA here is from genome assembly GCA_902777385.1 of uncultured bacterium. Lineage (GTDB taxonomy): Bacteria > Cyanobacteriota > Vampirovibrionia > Gastranaerophilales > Gastranaerophilaceae > UBA1221. The sequence goes on along the minus strand of CACYTP010000001.1, from coordinate 109,742 downwards.
ATGTCTTGCAATGACATATCAGAACTTAGAAAAAAATGATTTGGCACTTGCACAGTTTAATGCAGTATTAAAAGATGAAAACGGATTAAATTCTATAAGATATGATTATGCAAATCTTCTTGCAGATATGGGAAATAATGCAAAAGCAATAGAAGAATATAAAAAATATCTGACTTCCTATCCTGAGGACGGAAATGCTTACAGAAATCTTGGTATTGTTTACAAAAGAGAAAAAGATTATAAAAATGCAATAGAAAATTATAAAAAAGCATTAAGTAAAAGCAGCAATGATATAAATACCAAAAAAGATTTAGCAGAATGTTATCATCTGCAAAAAGATTATAAAAATGCGATTGTATTTTATGATGAAATATTGAAACAGGATGCAGAAGATATAGAAACAAAAACAAATAAAGCAATTGCACTCCATGCATTGGGACAATATCAGGATGCAATTACTCTGTATGAAGAAATTTTGGATAAAAAAGACAGTGAAATGGTACAATCCAATTTAACAGATGCAATCGTTTCACAATCAACAAAAGATTTGGAAGCAAAAAATTATAAAAACGCAATAGACGGATATGTCAAAGCAATATCAAGAGGAACAAAAGACAGTTATGCGTATTATGGACTTGCAAAAGCATATCAGGCAACAGGCGTAAATGACAAAGCTACAGAATATTATGAAAAAGCAATTGCTCTTGATCCGGACAAAACAGAATACAGCAAAGATTTTGCAAAGTTTATATCTGATATAAATAAACAGCAAGAACCGGAAAATACAAACGGAGGAGAGATAAGCAGTGTTACAATAGATATACCTGTATCCGAAGTTTCAAAACCGGCAGAAGACAATTCTTACATTGAAAATATAGAAAAAAATAAAAAACTAATTTCTGAAGGAGATAAAAACTATAAAGAAAAAAAATATGACGAAGCAATTGCGAATTATAAGGAAGCATTATTGTTAAAACCTTCTGATGAAGTTACTCTGTTAAAAATAGGAAATTTATACAGAAGCAAAAAAGATGACGCAAAAGCAATAGAATTTTATAAAAAATCAATATTTGTAAAACCGGAATATGCAGACGGATGGTTTAATCTCGGAATAGTACATGCTGACCAGAAGAATATTGTTCAAAGTAAAAAATGTTTTGAAAAAACAATAGAAATAAATCCAAAATATGCGTATGCGTACTATGCTTTAGCAAGAGCAAATGAAGCAGAAAAAGATAATGCTTCTGCAATAAAAAATTATGAAAACTTTATAAAATACAGCACAGACGAAGCTGCAAACAAAGATGTTCAATCAAGAATAAAGAGTCTTAAAAAGTAATGAAAAAATTTATTTCATCAATATTTATATTAATGACAATGTTTTTTTTGACCGGATGTTCTCAGGCAGATAAACCGGCAATAATATTTAATCAAAGACCGATAACTACCCAAAATGTAATGGATATGTCCAGTGTATTTCAGCCAAATACAAGGATATATTATTTGATATTAATGCCAAAAACTCAGGTATCAAGAATTTTGGATATCCAGATAATTCAAAAAGGAAAAAATGAATATTTGGGTTACAGTCTTTATATGACAAGAACAATAAAACTAAGAGATGAAGAACAAAAATATTATACGGATTATTTTGTAATTAATGAGAGAGGGGCTTATATAATGAAAGCTTACTCCAGAGATAACCCTCAAAAAGTTCTTGCACAGGCTGAATTTTATGTAAAATAATAATTATTTAGAAAAAACAACATCACATGCAAAATTAATTGCAGCTTGGGTGAAAACAAATTTCATAATTTTTCTTGGTAAAAAAGACGGAAAAACAAATTTTTTAACAGAAACTTCATTGTGAAAATATACGGAAACAAAAATCAAACCGACAGGTTTATCTTTTGAACCACCCGTTGGACCGGCAATTCCTGTTGTGCAAATGGCAATATCGCAGTTTGTTTTAATCCTTAATCCTTTTGCCATATTATATGCACATTCTTCACTAACAGCACCGACAGAAGATAAGACATCATGAGGTACATTTAGTATTTCTTCTTTTGCTTCGTTTGCATAAGTTACAAAATTAAGGCTGACAAAATCAGAACTTCCGGAAATATCCGTAAATCGGGAGCTTAACAGTCCGCCTGTACAAGATTCTGATGTTGCAATTTTTAAATTATTTTCAGATAAAAATTTACAAAGTTTTTTAAGTTTTCTGTCAACCATAAAAAGATGATAAATAAAAAAACAAAAAACTACAAGATGATAAAAAATGTAAAAAAAATAAAAAATCATGGTGATAAGAAAAATTTACGCAATATCATGGAGAAAAAGGGAAAGGATGATTTGAGGCATGCCTACAAAAGAAAAAAATAAAGATTTACATTTGTTGCCACAGAATAATGAGGCAGAAGAAGCTGTATTAGGAGCAATACTTGTTAATCCCAGAGTTATAACAAAGGTTGTAGAAATACTGAAACCTGAAAGCTTTTACAAGCCTGCACACAGATATATATATGAGGCAATGCTTCAATTATTCAATTCAAACGAAAAAATAGATATTATAACAGTTTGTGACGTATTAAATTTTAATTCAAAATTAGATGCAGTCGGCGGACGTTCTTTCATAAATGATTTAAGCTACAACGCAATTACAACAGCAAATATAGAATATTATGCCAAAATAATTCAAGAAAAAGCAATAAAAAGAGCTTTAATAAATGCCGGTTCGGAAATAGTATCTTTTGGATATGACATGAATACAATTGACGAATCTCTTGATCAGGCGGAAAGATTAATATTTGAAATTGCATCAAGAAAAGCAACAACAGACTTAGTTCCGGTAAAAGATTTGGTGCTTGAAACTTATGAAAAAATAGAGTACCGTTATGAACATCAAGATGAGTTACTGGGTATCCCAACAGACTTTTATGAGTTAGACACCTTGATGAACGGTTTACAACGTTCAGACCTGATAATTCTTGCAGCACGACCGGCAATGGGAAAAACGGCATTTGCTCTGAATATTGCACAAAATGTAGGAATAAAAGCAAAAGTTCCGGTTGCAATATTTTCGCTTGAAATGTCAAAACAGCAATTAATGCAAAGAATGCTGTGTTCTGTAGCGGAAGTTGATACTCAGAAATTAAAAACAGGTAATATGCAGTCAAAAGACTGGGAAAATTTGGCAGATGCCATGAACAGTTTTGCTCAGGCTCCAATATATATAGATGATACTCCGGGTTGTACATTAACGGATATAAGAGCAAAATGCCGCCGTTTGAAAATGGCACAAAAAGACTTAGGATTGGTTGTAATAGACTATTTACAGTTGATGGAAAGCAGTGGAAAAGAAGACAGGTTTCAGGCTGTATCAACAATATCAAGAGGGTTAAAAACTCTTGCAAAAGAACTTGATGTTCCGGTAATAGCATTATCACAGTTATCCCGTGCTGTAGAAAGCAGAACGGATAAAAGACCAATGCTTTCAGATTTAAGAGAATCCGGTTCAATCGAACAGGATGCAGATATAGTAATGTTTATTTATCGTGATGAATATTACAGAAAAGCGGAAGACGGTGAAGAAGAAGAAACCGTAAAAGCAATAAATAAAGGTGAATCAGAAATTATTATTGCAAAACACAGAAGCGGTCCTGTCGGTACGGTCAAACTTCTGTTTCAGGGTAATATTACCAAATTTAAAAATCCGATTAAATCTGATGTATTTTAATAAGCGGTAAAAATAGAAAAACGGGTAATATAAAAAATTTCTTTTTTACGATACTGTTAAAAGGTATCTAAAAGGAGTTTTTGGAATGGTTGAGCTAAATGAAACAGAAAGAAAAATTTTGAAATTTACCCAAGAAGGCAAAACAGAAAAAGAAATAGCAAAAAATTTAAATGTAAGTACACATACAGTCAGAAGTTTTAAAAAAGCTCTTGAGCAGAAGCAAAAGGTATAAGATTTTATAAGAGAAGTTTCAAAAGTTTATCATAATCTATTTTAGAATTATGTCTTGGATCTCTCGGTATTTTTAGAAATACTGTCCTATCACAATCAAAAACCGATAATTTATCAATAATTTCAGTTGAATTAATTTTAGATAAAGGTTCAAGTTCTATTGCTAAAACAATTTCGTCTTTTATTTTCAAAACGGTTCCGATTTCTATTCCGTTAATTTCCGTCAGAGCATTTTCTATCGGAAAAACATAAATTTCTTTTCCATTATGTTCAAATCTGTTTTTAACTCGTCCCATAAGGAATAAATTGTTATCTTTATCCAGATATCCTGCATCACCTGTTCTGTGCCAAATCTGATTATTGTAATGTATTTTAGCGAATTTTTGTGCTTGTTCGCTGTTATAGTATTCTTTTAAAACATGCTTACCTTCGACACAAATTTCTCCGACTTGTCCGACATCAAGCCACATTTCTTCAAAATTTTCTACAATATCATCAGTCGGCTTAATTATTTTTATATTGATGTCATCAATAGGTTTTCCAACAAATAAACCGTCTTTTACATCTCCGTTAAAATCAAGAAGTTCTTTAGTTGAAATTGATGCGATAGGTTCTGCTTCTGTAGAACCATAGACTATTTCAACATTACAACCTGTAAATTTTTTCTGTAAAAGTTTTGCTGATTTTGGAAAAACAGGAGCTCCTCCGGTAAATATTCTCTCAAGTCCTCTTACTTCCGAATATTCTGCAAGTTTTTCATAAAATCTTGGTGAACCGACAGATGTATTTATTTTATTTTGCTCTATATCTTTTAAAATTTTCTTTGGATTTATATCAGCCGGTTTTTGCGGATTAAAATCAGGAATAACGGAAGTCGTACCACAGGCAAGATTATGTAAAACAAATATAGGTAAACTTGCCAAATCTACATCATTAATATCGGGATTAAGATGTTTCTTTAATATGTAATGCTGCTCAAGCAAAAATTCATGAGTTCTTTTTGCTGCTTTCGGCAATCCGGTTGAACCTGTAGTGAATGTTATTAATGCAGTTGTTTCAGGTGTAGCCGGTTCTATTTCCATTTGCTTATGGGATTTTCCGATATGATTAGATACAAAATTAAGTTTTACTTCACGAACTTTTTTAGATAAAAGTTTCAGAATGAAAGCTTTAGGACAACCGATAAAAGCTTTGCAAGGAACGATAGTTAAAGCTTGAGTTAACCTGTTTTTATCTGCCCAGGCATCAACAAATACTGCCGTTGCACCAATATAGAATATTGCGGATAAAATTTTGTACAGTTCAATGGTCATTGGTACAAAAATTAGTACATTATCACCCTTTTTTAATCCTTTTGACAAAAAATAGTTTGCGTATTCTTTGACATCTTTTGCCAGTTTGGAATATGTAATTTTTTCATTTTTATGAATAATTGCAAGTTTATTCGGAAATTTTTGTGCATTTTCAAATAAAATTTCCACTATATTATTTATCATAATTTTACTCCGTATAATTTATATTCGTGGTAAAGTTCACCCGTAAGAATATTTGCAGAAACATTAGATTCATGCATAAGGGCGTGAATAACGCTGTCATAATTATTTAAAAAAGCTTTCTTGTGCATGTATTCCGTTAAATATGAGCCGACACCTCTGTATTTGTAATCAGGAATTTGTGCAAGAGTTTTTACAACCAAAGATTTTTTGTCACGAGAAAATAAATTGTCAAATCCAAAAATAAATGCAATCGGACTATTATTTTCATTTTCTGCAATTAAAATCCACTCCGGATTTAAAAAACTTTTAACCGGTTCGTACATTTTATAAAAATCATCAAAACCAATCGGTGTATAAAGAAAATTATTTACAAAACTTTTGACAGATACATCATAAATTTTTCTTATATCTTCGTCAAATTTATCAGGATTAAATTTTCGAATTTTTATTCCTTTGCTGTTAAAAATTTTACTAAATTTTTCCAGTCTTGAATAATCTTTATCTAATTTTTTGGTAACAGACGATGTATAGTTTGAAATGGTTTCAAAGCCGTAACCTTCAAATAACTCAGCATAATACAGTTTATTATAATTATCCATTAGAAAAGGCATATTATTTGACGGTAAAGTTATGCGGTATTTTTTCCATGTTGAACCGTTAATTGGTCCGATAATGTATTCATAACCGGATGTTTTTGCATATTTTTTTATTTCATCAAACAAAAATTTTACGGCAGCAAAATTGTTTTCAGCTTCAAAAAAACCCAACTGTAACGTTTTATGATTTTTGTAACATAAACCGGAATTATAAATAACTCCTGCTCTTGCTAAAATTTTATCTTCTTCTTTTACGACAAAAATTTTTTCACAACAGGAAATATCTTCAGATTTTGTAGTATAAAAAGGATCTCCTGCATATAAATTTTTTGGTAAATCTATAAAATCTTCTCTACTATCCGATAAATACATGTTTTACTCCTAATGCTATTAAAGTAACAAATATTGATATTATTGAAGTTACGGTTAACCCTTTGTTTAAGTCACCATTAAAAATTTTAGTTCTTATAATATAGCCTTCACAAATAAGAGAAGTTATAAACGGTATACAGATTATATTACCAAAAACTTGTCCCAAAAATGCACACGCAATAGGTACGGCAAGTATATAAAATACAGGCTTTACTCTGTATGCATCGGCAACATCACAGCTGTAATTTAATATCAAATCGGTTTTTTGACATAAAAATGCAAACGCAAACAAAATAAATGCATATATATTTCCTAACAATGCCCATACAACATAGTTTATCAGACCTAAAAGCAAAACTCCCGAAAACCCTACTCTTTTATATGGTTTCATAATGATTAAATAAAATAATATGAACAAAACCAAAATACAAATCTGACGGGTTATACCAAATACTGTTGGTGTTAAGTTTTTCGATAAAATAAACATTGTAGCTAACGGAATAAAAAGATTATCAGCACCTTTAAGACTTACTCCCTCAAATATTGTAACTATTATGGAAATCAAAAGAGCAATTAAAACACTTTCAACCCTTCCTGTACTTGTTGTAAGTAATAATATTAAGTGAGTTATTAAAAATGAGGTTAAGAAGAAAGTTACTGAACCTTCCATAGTTTTTCTTGTTCCGACCTCAACCACATATTCATAAGCTCCGTAACTTTTCCCGACAAGTGCTGCGGAAGCATCAGAAATTGCAAGGATTAAAATTGAAATTACATAAAACCATGGCTGTTGCAGGATTTCCGCATATAAAAAGCAGGAATATATTGCAATAGGATGATATAATGCTCCTTCGGATTTTCTTGTAACTCCGTGTACAGACTGTAAAAGATTAAGCTTTTTAGTAAAAATCATTATTCCTGCAAAAGCAATTGCAAGAGCAAGTACCGTCCAATGAGAGTGAATAATAAACGGGAAAAATATTGTAACAAAAGCTCCGCCAAAATGTACAAATTTTCTGGTAAATTCTACATCAGCCCCTTTTTTATATGCAATTTCCGCAATTACAAATAATAAAAGAAATATTGCAGAAACTATGCTGCCCCATATTATATCACCCATATTATATTACCTCATCTACAATAAAACTCTTATAGAAAAATGCTCTGTCTTTTTCGTATAATTTTTTTGACAAATCTTCTTTGTATGTAAAATGTTCAGGTAAAATTTCCGAAATTCGTCTGTCTACCATCATATTCCAATAGCAATATCTCGCCCCATTATTTGAAACGGATAAAAGCTGTTCAGAAATGTCTTTGAATAATTGTACATCCATATACTCAAAAATATCAGAAAGATTAAAGCAATCAAATTTCATACCCGAATTTTTAGCTGTTTCGTTAATCGTTCCGACTTTCACTTCCAGTGCATCAATATTGTTTTTTATAATATTGAAATTTTCTTCCTTTGCAAAATCAGGCAAAGCAAACTCAAAATTATTCAGTAAAATATAGTTTAAATAAGGATTATTCCATGTAGGGACATCCCTCAAAGCTCTGTCAGTTCTTTCTTTTATGTTTTTTGAAATCATTGCTGTGTCAACGTATTTAAAAAATTCTTTATCTCTGCCAAGACGTCCCATGATAAATTTATTAAAGAATAATTTGAACAAAAGCTTAAATCTTAAATTATTCCATGTTTTGTCATAAAAAAGTTTTTGAGCTTCAAGAGCTTTAGGTAAAAATAATTCAGTCATATTTTTTTGATTATGTACAAGCGGCATAATTTTTGTCGCAAAAAGCTGAAAATAATGTTCAAATTTTCCCTGATGAATTATTCCTTTTTCAATTATATCAGGATGATTCGTAAAATAATATTTTGCCTCGGTTGACAGATGTTCTTCAATTGACTTAAAAATTTCCGTACGGTTATTACAATTCTTAAAACCTAAAAGTTTTAAAAAACTGTCATAATCCAAAAACTTAATTGCATATTTTTTTAATTGGGTACAGGCAATTTGCGGAATACTTAAATCTACTGCCCAAACCAACTGAGGATTTTTGATAAGTAAAGAAAGTGAATTATCACCGGCAGAAGCTATTGAAATACATTTTTTATCAGGGGTAATTTCAAGTGCTTCCAATAAAAGTTCACTGTCTTCCCAACAGTTAGCATATCTTATTCTGTCAAATTTTGCTCTTTCCTGAATTTCTTTACCCATTATTTATAATCCTTATAATTCCTGTAGAACCATCCATTTCAACTTCATCACCATCTTTTAGAGTGGTCAAAAGATTATTTATTCCGACAATTGCAGGGATACCCATTTCTCTTGCAACAATTGCAGAATGAGATAAAATACTTCCTCTCTCAACCAAAATACCTTTACTTATCGGGAATAAAGGAACCCACCCCGGATCAGTTCGTTCCGCAACCATTATACAGCCCTCTAAACCTGACGATTCCGCAACAGAACGTACTATCTTAACCTTAGCTCTTACAATACCGGCACAGCAGCCGATACCGTTTAAATCTCCGTCAGATTTTGCCTGTTCGGGATTTTTATTTTCTGAGATATAATTATTTGACTTATATACAGCTCCATAGGTAGAAAATCTGTCCGCAGGATTTTTATTCTCAAATAATTTAAATTGCTCTTTTCTCGTTTTTATAAGAGTTTTTAAATCAATTTCTACACTTGTGCCTCTGATATAACTGAAAATTTCTTCTTTTGTCAGATAAAAAATATCTCTTTTATTTTCAATAATATTTTCGTAAGCAAAATTCCTGCCTAATTCAAGGAAAATTTCTCTTACAAGTCCAAAAAGTCTTGTCCTCTCAAATCTTAAATTTTCTCTGTTTTTAACTCTCAAGCGGGCATTATTTAATATAAATCCAAAAAATGGTGATTTAATTTTTTCTTTTACAATTTTTTCTGCATTTTTGCGAATTTCTTGTTCTTTTCCCCGTTCTTTTTCTAAATCAATAATACCCTGTTTTACATAAGATTTGATTATATACAAAAGTAATTTTGCATCCTGTTTATATGTTACGGTTTCAAGCTTTAATTCGCCTATACAACGGTTTCCGAATTTATTTATAAATGCCGTAATATCTTTGTAAACCTCAAATTCTTTTAAATGTTTTTGTATTTTTTCTTCAGAATTATTTAAGAAAAAGTCTTTAACTCTTTCATCCGCACAAATTTTATTAGAAATCTCTTTTATTCGCCTGATAGGTTCTGTAGAAATTATACCAGTTTCACCAGTAAGCAAATCATTTTGTAATGTTCCGTTAGTATCAATTTTTGTCAGTTTCTTTTTCAGTAACCCGTAAAATATCATGGCATAAAAATCATTAACTAACGGTGCCTGCCATTTTTTCATTAATTTTGATTCTAATTCAAAATAAATTTCCATAAGTTCATAAGAAGTTTTACCCTCTAAAAAGCCGTTTTCATAAGGAGATAAAGTATTATTTATGTGTGTGTAAAATTTTTCTATATCCTTTGGTAGCCTGAACAAATTTACAACAAGTGATTTTACAAGGTTAAATAATCGGACATACTCATTTTTCTTGCTAGGTTTAACTTTTGGGATTTGGTTTAATTTTTGCTTTACACCCATCATAGATTCCATAAATCCGGCATTAATTTCATACCCCGGCATCAGGCGTAAAAGTCTGTACCAATTCAAAAGGTTGTAATATACTCTGCCCTCAATCAGTCCGAGCATCTGAAATATATCTGAATTTTCCTCAATTAATTCCTGTTCAACCCCCATAATTAAAAGGAATTGTTTATAAACTTCCGTATAAACATCTTTAATAAAAGAGAAAGTTAACGGAGTGGTTACACCTGAATAACTCTCAATAATATTGGAATTATCCCATATAACTTCCTGCTGGGATTTGTCCGAAATATTTTCCAATGTTGTTATGGGACGGCTCTGCAATATGTACAGTTGACCGTTTTCATAAGCCCATTCTATATCTTGCGGTTTTTCGTAAATTGATACAATCTCTTTTATTTTGTCGCAAATCTCTTTTATTTGAGTATCATTCAAAGAAGACTCATCAGGATTAGTATTTTCAGTTTGTTTTGTTCCAAAGCCGTTATCTTCATCAAATACAATTTTATATGGTTTGTTTGTTATATTTTTTGAGATTTCGTTATTTTCAATCGTGTAAGTATCAGCATTAAGTTCTCCTGACACAAGCCCTTCTCCAAGACCGAAAACGCTTGAGATTACAACGGAATTTCTTTTTCCGGTAATAGGATTAGAAGAAAAAGCAACACCGGAAACTTCAGAATTTATCATTTCCTGAATAATTACGCCGACTTTAATATTTTCATTATCCAAACCGTTTTGCTGCCTGTAAAACTTTATTCTGTCAGAATTTGCAGAATTTATAACGTCCTGAATTCGATTTCTTATATCGCAAGGTTTCACATACAAATAAGATTCCATTTGTCCGGCAAACGAATTGTCACGGTTATCTTCTCCAACGGCTGATGAGCGAACGGCATACAGTCTTGTTTCGTCAACTTCAAAATCTTCATCGGCAGATTTTACAACAAACCATTTTGGTACATTTATTCCGTTTTTGGTTAATATATCTAAATTATAAGCTTTACCGCCAACTTCTTTTTCATTACTAAAATCCATTAAAACTCCTTATAAAGTGTAATATCATTGGAATACCGCCTAATGAAAGATACATCCCCAAAGTCCAGATACCTGCCATGGTTTCGATTTTGGCAGCATATTTTTGTTCTCGTTTTTTCAGAAATATAAGAGCCGGAATAGCACATATTAAAAGGAATATAACCAAAAATGCGAATGTAAGTTTTCCAAATCCTGCATAAAAGCAGGCAATATTTGCGAAAATAAACGTTATAAATAATATGCAAAGCCAAGTTAAAGCAGCACCTTTTTCGCCCCACAGATATGAGTAAGTTTCAACGCCTGTTTCTTCAGCTTCTTTTGCTCGGATTTTTCTTCCTATTTCTATAACAACACCGTTTAAGAATGTTACAACGAGGAATATAATTAACCCGTTTGGCAAACCAAGGTTTGCATTATTCCAGTCTAAGCCTGTTGTATAAAAATCGATTACGGGCATGACCATCATGTGTGATACAAGGTATGCAATCGGATGAAGTCTTAGCCAATCTCTGACAAAAAATTCTTTTGCCATAATGAACATATAAATAATGACTAAACCCCAAATCCAAAGCATTTTTGGAATAAATATAAAATTTAAAATTCCCTGAGCTAAAATTATTAAAATAATAAGAAACCTGAGTTCTTTAAAGGAAACCAAACCTCTTGGAACAGCCCTGTACGGACGATATTTGGCATCATCTTCAGCATCTTTGAACTCGTCAAACAACCTGAGCAGAAAGAAATATCCGAAAGACGTCATTGCACCGATAATGAGTGCAAGAAACGAAAACTCAAAACTTCCTCTTAAAAATTTAGAATACGACATTGCAGAGAAAGTGAACGTAAATACCATTAAGCCATAAGACAAAAACGGGAATCTTTCTTTCTGATAAATCCAGAATCTTTTAAATACATTCAAATCTTTTTCATCCATACGGCAATTCTACAAAAACACGGAAAATATGTCATCAAATAAAAGTATGATAATGTAATCAGCCTAAATTGCAAAAAGAAAAAATTTAAAAAAGTACTTTACAAAAAAAAATCAGCATGTAGAATAAAGAAGTACCCCAAAAAGGTGGTATGTGAAAAATAAATAGAAACCCTATGGGGGATTAGCTCAATTGGTAGAGCACCTGCTTTGCACGCAGGGGGTTAGGAGTTCGAGTCTCCTATTCTCCAAAAAAATGAACATAGACTTAGTTCTATGTTCATTTTTTTTTGTAGTATTAGAGTTTTGTATCAGGGAGTTTGACATAAAGTATCGCAAGTTTGACTGTTTTGTATCAGGGATTTTGACATAAAGTATCGCGAGTTTGAGATATTAGTCGGAAGTTTTTGAAAGTTTGGCAAAATTTAAATGGCGTTTAAATGCCGTTTAAAAGGTGTTTTATTAGAGTTCAAATTTTACATTATTTCAATATACCAGTTAGACATTCCAAAATGATTGAAATTCCAGTGTAATTCAAAATAAAAATTAAACTCCAAAGAATTGTCATCTTTGAAGTTCCAAGAATATTTATTTAATTGTGTTTTACGGTAACTTTCAAATGCATCCTGAATTTCTTTTGCAAATTTTATCCTAAATTCAGAATACGGAATATCCAACGTTTCTTTGGTTAATTTATTTTTCAAAATCATCTTCAAACCCTCTGATATTATCAAGCTTAATATTGTAGCGTTTGCCGTTTTTATCGACGCAGGTCGCAAAATCTACAGTTTTATCAGCGAACTTGTTTTCCCATAAACAAATCAACAGTCCGATTTCCTGTGTTTTTAAATTTAAAATCTTTGTTCCGTATAATTTATAATCTTTTTCAGCCATATAATACTCCTTTCAAGCTACACCATTCATCACTCTCGGGAGAGGAAATATCAAGTATATGTGTCGGAAATTATATCATTTCATTTTTGTAACAATTTATTTGCAATTGTAAATTTTTGCCACAAAATCTTGAAGATTTTGCAAAAAATGCCGATATACATGGAGTGTGAAAGGTTTTAATTTTGACGTCATAACCTTAACATACAAGAAAATAGGTACAGAAAGTGGCAATAAACAACGATAGAAACTTATTAGAACAACAAATATTATCAAATTCGGGTTTAAAGGGAAAAGAATTAGAAAACCTTAGAGCCCGTCTTGCTACGCTTTCTGAACAACAATTACAAGCCGAATTATCTAAGTCACTTTCAGGAAATAACAAAGGGGAATGGTACACAGGAGTTATGCTTGAACATAATGAATCTGTCATTATGCGAAATAACCACGAGCAAACCACCTATACTGACGATAGCGGAAATGAAATCTCTGAACTAAAAGACGGTGATGAAGTTTTAGAAAGAACAATTAAATCAACTGATGATAAAGGCAATGTTTTTGAAACTACTGTTACATTTTCAGGTGGCAGACCTTTAACTCAAACCAAAACTAAAAATGGTAATACAACTGAAACTACAACATACAAATATAATGATGATGCAGATGTTCCGTTCGTTACGGTTGAAACGAAAAAAGCAGACCAATCCAAAGTAATGACAAATGTTTTGGAAATAGACGAAAACGGAAATTTTGGCAATGAAGATTTTATTGACCGCCAAACAACTTCAATGGATGGCACAACTACTCATATTTTCACAGAAAATAATTGTGTAATAGAACAACAAGTAAAACCAAACGGCAAGAAGATTGATACTATTTATAATGGCGATAGCATTGAGGATTACGATAACAAAAAATTACACAGAGTTTACCAAAGAACAGAATTAAAAGGTGAAGTACACGAGGTTGCTTATGACGGCAATGGCAACACAAGAACAGTTGTTCAAAACGGTGAATCACCGTCTGCTATTGCTAAAAAATTCGGAGTAAAAGAATCTTCGTTACGCAAACTTAATCCTGCAAGAGGTAAAAATGCAATCACTCAAGTCGGAGCAGATATTGTTGTTCCGGGCGAATATAATGCCGATGCTCGTGTAATGACAAGAAGAAAAAGCAAACAGGGTGCAATGCAAGATTTTGCAAACGATGAAGTTGGTCGTGTAGCAGAAAGACTTTATTCTTCATCAATGCAAGAAGTAACTCTTGATAAAGATTACAAAGATGCTTATAGTTACGCAAGAGCATTATTAGCAGCAGACGGTGTAAAAAATCCGTCAAATCATCAGGTAAACAACAAAGCAAATGAAATATTAGTTGCAAACGGTAATATTAAATTTAAAAAAGGTACAAAAGTTCAGATTGCGGCAAAAGCACCTGATTCTAAATTCGTAACAGAATTATCTAATAACGGTTTCAAACCGACAAGAGAAAATGCTATTTTTTATAACAGATTTAATGCACTTAACTCTCAACAACAACAGAATGTTTTGAGTGTGATTAAGTATTGCAGAAGCCAAAAGATAACCGATCCTAATAAAATTAAAGCAAGAATACTTGAAACATTCCCTGAAATTAACTTGTTTGATTCAGGTAAAGTTATCCCTATGAATTCATCTTTTGGTACTCCTGCATACCAAAGAAAAAATCCTGTTGCATTAGAAACATTTCTGACTGAAACTTTAAAATTGGATTTGAAATCAGATGTAGGCAGACAAGTTTATGAAAGACTTGCAAGTTTGCCTCAAGAAGAATTGGGCAGAATTAACGGCTCAAATTTTGGGGATTTATCAAAATCCGATTTCAACGATATTGCAAACAGATTTGAAACAAGCGGTGTAAATATCCGTACGCAATTTGAAAACCAAATAGAATTAAACAGAAGAAACCAACAAGCAGAAAGACTTGGTATTCCTCAACAGAAATTTACATCTGAAATGCTTGCTAATATCTATGACAGAGCCGCTGATATGATGGAAGAATATTACCATAATCATGGTGTATTTGATGCCGGAACGTATCTTGAAGGACTAAAAAATATAACAGATTGGATTACTCCTGATAATCTTTTCGGAATAGATATGCGTAGCACTTTGCATGTTGCATCTGATTGCAGAAAAGCCGCTCAAAGATTTAGACAGATGCACACAGATAATCCTGAGACATTTAAAAGAGAATATGCACAACTAAAAAAAGACGGATTGGTAACTGCTGATTATAATCAACAAAATGTTCAAGAATTTATGAACCTCATCCAAAGTGGTGACGTTGATATAAATAGCGATAAATTTAAAAATGCCTGCAAAAAAGCCTTTGGATTTAAAGGTGTTGAAAACACAGAAAAATATATCCAAACAGGACAGATGGCAGGTAATATTGGAGATATTGCAGTTATGCTTTATACTCTCGGTGCGGCTTCCGAATTAAAAGTTATGGGTAAAGCAACACAGGGAGTTTATGGAGCATTAGAAAAAGGTGCCGGCAAATTTATGAGCAAGACTGCCGCACAAAAAACTGCCAAAATCGGTACATCTATGACAATGGGTGGAACAACTCTTGGCGGTTTTACACTTGGCAAAGAAACATTGAACAATCTTTCTAACCCAATGCGTGATGCAACGAATTGGGAAACTTGGAAGGAAACAGGAATTGCAAGTGCTGAATCGTTCGGATTTGGTGCTTTCGGCGGTTTATTAAATGAAACTGTTGTTGCTCCGATTGTAAAAGCAATTGAAAAACCTGCAACAAAAGCAACTCAAGCCGTAAGTAAAGCATTAACAGAACAAGGCGAATTAACAGGCAAACAGATTATGCAAACTGTTTCAGAAAGTGGCGGTTTGAAGTTAGATGGTTTGTTTAAGATGAATTCTCAAGAATTGGCAAACTTTGCAAGAACTGCAACAGCAAAAGGGGTTGGTTTCGGAGCAGAAGTTACAGGCTTTACTGCTTACGAAGCAGGATTGGATGTAATAAAAGACTTAATTGATCCAAAAACAGGCAGATTACCTGATAATATTGATGTTAAATATTTGTGTGATAAATTTGGCGAACAACTTTCAAATCTCGGAACTATAAAGGGTGTTTCTATGTTCTTGATGATGCGTAAAGGTGGCAAAGTCGCTCAAAAAGCGATGTTGAACGAATTTTTATCTGAAAGTGAAGCCTTAAAGAATATTAAGTTCAAAAAAGCAGAAATCAACGGTCACGAAGTTTATGAAGTAACTTATCCGAACGGAAACAGAGCCGTAGTATCTTCACCTGAACAAGCCATTGCAACTTGTCAAATGGCAATGCAAATGGAATTCCTTGCAAAATCATTGAGTGAAGTTGAAACGGGAAGTGTAAAACCTCAAACAAGAACTCAAACAACCAAACCTGAAGGTGAGGTTAAAGCAACTCTTGAAATAGAAGTTAAAACAGAAAAATTTAAGCCCCAAAATAAACCTGATATAGAGGGTTCAAATGAAATAGTTGTAGATAAAGAAGTTTCTGGTGAACCACGTATTAAAATTGAATATAAAGATACCAAAACTGAAAAAGAAGTTCTGATTGAAAAAGTTGACAAAATGTTAGATGATATTTTATCACGTGTTGATACTTCCACATATAACACAAAGAGGAAAAAAGAAGGAATAGAACTTTTGGAAGAATTATTATGGGATGATGTTGATTTAAAATTAACTGCGGAAGAAAAAGAATTAATGAAAGCAGTTATTGTTAAACAGAGTTATGGTTCAGTTACTGCTGATAAAATTCGTGATAACGATAAATCTATTGTACATCGGTTCTTAGAGAAATATAATCAGATGACAGAAGGGAATTCTAATATTATCTGGGTTTTGAGATGCTTAAAAGATAATAATGGCTTAAACGATGAGCAATTCAATCCATTTGAAGTCTATAATACTTTATATAAAGGAAAAATATTTAAAAGATTATCAGCACAAGAAATAAACATTGTAAATGATATATTGACAAGTGATAGTAGAGGTTCTGTAGAAGAACAAATTAAACGTGCGAAATTTGATTATAGAGAAATAGCAAATCGTGATTTGGTAAATTTAATTGAAAATAAACTTGGTTTAAGTGGTGGTCGTGCAACAGACTATTATGAAGAATTTTTGTATTGCACAAAGGAAGAATTTGAGGCAAAAATTCAGCGTATAAATGAGCGTCCTGAATTGATTGATAATGTTAAAAAATTCAAATTTGAAACTTGGAAAAATCTTTTGAATATGCCAATAGAAGAATACAGAAAAATTGTTACTCCTGTTGAAAATCGTGAAGGAGGAACTTTAGATACCGATGCATATAGAAGAACAATAAAAACTGAACTTGAAAAGCCACAACCTTATGATATTCAAGAAGCATTGGAAGTATCAAGTGAGAGAAATTTCATATTTTCTTTTGGAACAAGAGCATATAGAGCAGAAAAGCTTGTTCAGTTTAAGCCATTAGAGAAAACTAAAACAGAGGTTGTATTGGAAAATCTTCCTACAACAAAAGAATCTATGGAACAATTAGAGCAAAATGGTAAAGTTCAAATTGATATTAAAAATAAAGGTGGTTTAAATCCTACAAGAACAGAAGAACCAATCATTCACCCTGACGATGTTTCAAGATTGGGTCAGGTAGAAAAAGCAGGAATAAAAATTAAATATGGTGCAAAGACAAATTGGAGCAATTCAAAAATTGCTCGTGATATTATGCAAAACTTCTATGATGGCAATGGTCATACTTTAGAAGGTGTAAATATTGAAGTTACCAAAACTCCTGAAGGCAAATATGTAGTTAAGGTCAGTGGAGAGGGTAATTATGATTATGATCGCTTGGAATCATTAGGTAACAGTTCAAAAGACGGAGATTCGTCAAATGCAGGTGCTTTTGGTGAAGGTACAAGAATTGTTGCAGTCAATTTATTAGCAAGACCTGATACTAAAAATATAAAATATGCTTGCGGTGAATGGGAAATGAATTTTGGACGTTCATCTGATGATATTCAAACAGCAGATATGACTCAAACTTTAAATAAAAATAGTCAAAAAGTTAAAGGTAATTATATTGAATTTGAAACTGCTGATGAGGAACTTGTCAAAGAAATTCTTAATTCAAAAGATTATTTTTACCAGCCTTATAACAAAGATTTTCAAAATTTTGACTATGAAAACGAATTCTTTGGATTTAAACTTTTACCTAATGAAAAAGGTAATATATATGTTGTTCAACGATATGAAACACAAGATGGTATAGAAAACTCCTTGGAAAATCTATCACTGGTGTTCAAGAAAATGCCAAATGATCCGGAAATTACTGAGAAAAATGACGGTCAAGAATTTGAAATTGAAACAGGCAGGGACAGAATTCTTTTAAGTGAAAGAAAAATAGGAGAACTAATTTCAAGATATTTAAAAACAGTCCCTGATGAAGAATTAATGCAAACACTTGCAACAATGAAAGATTCTTGGATTGTTAGCAAAGAAAAAACTCCTAATAAAATGCTGTTGCCTCTAATAGAAGAAGCAAAAAGCAGAAAACTCGGTTTTGCATTTGAAGAACCCGATGCTAAAACTAAAAAAATTATGAAAGCCTTTGGCATTGGTCTGAAATATATGGCTGTTCCAGAAGTCGCATCCCCTAATGATATAGAGATGATTAGATTAATGGGTTATACGCCAGTTATTCATGAACTTGCAGGCATGGGAATACAAGAATTTGCAAGACCTAACGAGAACCAAAAACAACCAATTGTTCCAACTCAAAGAGAACTTCAAAAACTTCAATTAGTTAGTGAAGCTGTTGGGGTAATTAAAGATAATCTTGAACTTGAAAATTATGGGCATATCTCAGATAAAGAAGCGCATGCTCCAACTATTATAGTTGAGGAAGGAACTGATCCTAATGAAGCTGCTGAAGCTATTTTGTCTAATGGAGAATTAAAAGGTGAGTGGATGACAAGAGCCCATTTAGAATGTGAAAGATTTACTACTTTACTGAGTACAAAACTACATGAAATTACTCATAAATATGGTGGAGACATAAGTTCATCATTCTCTGATGCATTGGTAAATCTACAAGTTACAATTATGAAAGGTCTTGTACATAATCCTGAATCATTAGCAAAATTAAGAGTACTTGAAGATGTTTTCAATGAAGTTGATGGCAAGTCTGTTGTTGAAAAATATGTGGCTGATGGAAAATTTAATGCTTTAAAATTTAGCAAAGATATAGAAAAAATCTTATCAGAGCCTTTTTATTATGTTGAATATAAAGAAGAAACCAACCAAGGCATTGCTAAAAGTATGTCTAAGAGTATTAATATAGAAACTTTGCCAATAGATGAAGGATCAGGTTTATTAGCAAAGGTTCGCAGAGTATTTCGTAAGTCAAAAGGATTTTATCCAGCTCCTATGTCAAGTAAATACGAAGTTCCTACAAAGAAATACGAATTTGAACATCCTGAAAGACAAGAATACACAAAAATTGAAACCACATTACCTACAACTAATGAAGTATTAACGCAACTAAGTGAGTCTGGTAGAGTTGAAATATCAATTCCGAATAAAGGAGGAATGAATCCGACAAATGCAGAAAATCCTATTATTCATACGGATGATATTTCAAAATTAGATAAAATACTTAAAGCAAAAATTAAGATAAGATACGGTGCAAAAACAAATTGGAGCGAATTTAAAATCGCTCGTGATATTATGCAAAACTTCTATGATGGTAATGGTCATACACTTGAAGGTGTCGATATTAAAATTGATAGAGATCCTGATGGAAGTTATAGAGTAAGAATTTCAGGTAATGGACAATATGATTATTCACATCTTGAGTCAATAGGTGACAGTACAAAAGATGGTGATTTTGATAATGCCGGAGCATTTGGTGAAGGAACGAGAATTGTTGCGGTTAATTTACTTTCGCATCTTGATACCCCTTATGTAAAATATGCTTGTGGTGATTGGGAAATGAATTTTGGTCGTTCTTCTGATGATATTCAAACCGCAGATATGACTCAAACTCTACATAAAAATTCTTCTCCTGTGAAAGGTAATTACATTGAATTTAAAACAGGAAACGAAAAATTAATTAAAGAAATCATAAACTCTAAAGATTTCTTCTATCATCCTGAAAATCCTGATTTTCAAAATATGCTCTATGAAAATGAATTTTTCGGAATAAAAGTACTTGAAAATAAAGAAAAACAAGGTAGTTTTTATTTGGTTCAAAAATATGAAACAGAAAATCCTGAACAAGATATGAAAGGTATTAGTATTGTTCTCAAAAAAGGTGATAAAGATCCTGAAATCAAGAAAGCTCAAGGGCATAATATTATCGTTAGAAGATCAGTCGAAACTGGTCGTGATAGAGTTTCAATATCAAGTTCACAAGCGAGAGAATTGGGTCGGACGTACGGTATGACAATGAGTGAACAAGAATTAGTTCATACGATCTCGGCATTAAGAAATTTTTATACGTTGCCTGTAGGCAGTTTGCTTGGACGAAATCTTGACAATGAAAAACTTATTAATTCTACAGAATTAAATTTTATTTGCGGATTGGTTAGTGCCGCAGCTTCTAAACATATACAAATTGACCTAAAAGATTTAAAAATGGCAACCGTTTCAGATTCTGATCTGAAGTATAATGAACAAGAGGTTTCGGATTTATTAAAAAGAGGTTATCGATTTGTTCCAGAATCATTTAAGGATATAGGGGTACCTAATGTTAGTCTTGCATATAAGAATGAACATAGGATAAAATCATTAGAACCAACAAAAATTGAACACCAAAAACTTCAATTGATAAACGAAGCAATTCAATTATTTGCTAAAAATGACACCCGAGGAACTATTCCTAAAATAACTCCTGATAAGCTGTATATTTTTGATGCTTCGGCTCAAAAGCACACCGATATTTATGCCGCAGTTAATGATAAGAATTTGAAGGGTTTATTTGTTGATAGGCAGTATTTAGAAAATACTGATTTTCTAAATACTGTTACAAGAATTATAGCTTCAAGTTTGCGTGTACATGGTGATGATATATCGGCAAATTATAGTTATGAATTAACGGATCTGATTACTTCGGAAGTAAATACATTAATGCACAAACCTGAAATTGCTCAAAAATTACAAATACTAAAAGCAAAATATGATACTTTAAAATAATTTTATTCATATATTAAGATTAAAATGATATTGAATTTCTAAGCCTGTATGCAATCGAAAGAAATTTACCTTTTATTATATTTGGGGATTAATTTTTGTAAAAACATATTAAATACAGCAATAATTAACATCTAGAATATGAATAATATACCTCTCAAAATCTTTGTTATACCGCTCGCCGGTGATGAGTTTTGAAATGTAGCTTTCTGTTAGGTTTAATCTTTTTGCAAGCATTTTTTGCGGAATATTTTTCTGCAGCATTTTGAAACGTATCATTCTTTCCCTGCGGTACAAAAAATGACTTCCGCCATTGTTCACATTATTAGGACTTTTTGACATTTTTTGTTCAAGCAATTCAATCTGTTTTCTTAATTCTTTACGCATAAAAACTCCTTAAAATTAACGGATAAACATTGGGGTACACACATTTTAACTCGTTTTGCAGAAACATCAAGTCTTGATTCACTTCTGACTATTCTTGCTTCGTTTGCGTTAAACGGGTACCGCCTTACGGCTTTCACCCTCTGCTCACTCGCGCTGTGTCCGAATGATACAAAACTAGTCGGAAACAGTTCCATTCTTCCGAGTTTAGAGTGATTAATGAAATGCGTAGCCGGTGCGTAAGCACTACGATAGCGTAGGATAATTGAGGCAATGAGCCGGCTTAGGCGAATGGTGCCGAAATACCCACAGGAGCCAAAAGCGATGATGAACGGAGAAAAATACATTACAATCAAAGAATTAGCAGAACTAAAAGGCGTGAGCACTCGTGCTATTAGGTTATCAAAAGGCAAATACATTACCCGTGAGATAACCGTCAAAGGCGGAAAGAGTTTTGAAATTCTGTTATCAAGTATCGAACCGGAACTTCAGGATAAATATTATTCCAAAATAGTTCCAACTTATACAGAAAAACAGCTTCCTTCGCCAACCGACTTTCATAAACCGGATAAAGCGAAAGTAATTGCACTAGCTCGCTTGGATTTATTAAATCTATGGAAAAATGAACGCAAAAATCAGCAGAATAAAACTCAGTTTGATAATGATTTTTTAGGTGCATATAACACACAAGTTTTGTATCCTGAGATCTATGCAAAACTCGGAAAAATATCAATTGGTACACTCCAAAGGTGGAAACGCATTTTAGGAAACAGTAATAACTATGAACTTTTGATTCCGAATTATCATTATGAAGATTATTCAAGAACCTGCTTAACGGATTATGAAAAACAGATATTTTTGAAATTACTTTTGCACCCGAATAAATTCAGTCTCGGAAAAGCTATATCTTTAACTCAGTATGTTTTAAAAGCTCAGGGTGCCGAATATATCCCTGCCGCACCGACTTTCAGAAGATTCGCTAACTGGTATAAATCAAATTATTTTGACAAATGGACACTTTTGCGTGACGGCGAAAAAGCATTAAAAGAAGAAGTTATTCCGCATATTAAAAGGGATATTTCCAAGATTGAAGTCGGAGAAGTTCTTGTTGCAGATGGGAAAAGATTAAATTTTCAGGTAATAAATCCATTTACCGGAAAACCTTGCCGAGCAACTTTAATCGGATTTTTGGATTGGAAATCAACAGCTTTAGTTGGCTATGAAATAATGATTGAAGAAAATACGCAAAATATTGCCTCAGCTCTTCGTAATGCAATACTGAATTTAGGTAAAATTCCAAAGTTTGTGTATTTAGATAACGGCAGAGCATTTAGGAGTAAATACTTTATAGGAAGCGCAAAATTTGACGAAATTGGGTTAAAAGGGATTTATGAAAAACTAGGTATAACAACAGTTTTTGCAAATCCGTATAACGCCAGAGCAAAAGTTATTGAAAGATTTTTCTTGGAAATGCAGGAAAGTTTTGAAAAGCTGCTGCCAAGTTATATTGGTACAAATATAGAAAACAAGCCGGCAAGATTAAGAAGAAACGAAAAATTCCACGCAGAAATTCATCAAGAATTTGTGCCTACGATTCAACAAACAATTCAAATGATAAACAGTTGGCTTGAGTATAAAAATTCTCTGACGTGTCCGAATGATAGAACAAAAAGTATTAAAGAAATGCTTGATAGTATTGGACGACAAGAAATAAACCCAAGAGAGTTAGACGATTTGATGCTTGCACAGGAAATTAAAACTATAACAAGTCAGGAAATAAGATTTTTAAAATCAGATTACTATAATGACGCACTATATGGTTTAAGGCAGAAAGTAATAATAAAATACAGTCTGTTTGATTTGAGCTATATCAATGTTTATACAATTACCGGAAAATTTTTATGTCGAGCAGACAGGATTACCCTAACACATCCGCTTGCATATTACACAGGTGAAGTTAAGGATATTGAGGATTACAAACAAAAAATCCAAAAGCAAAAACAGCTTAAAAACAAAACAATAAAGGCTTGTAAAGAGTTTTTGAATGTTGAAGATTTGAAAATTTTGGAGTGTGAAATCGAAAAAGAAGAGGAAGAGATTTTACCCTCACTAATTATTCCCAAGATAGAAATTAAAAATGAAAATTCGGAAAAATATAACCCTGCGGTTAAGCCACTATTCAAAACAAGCAGAGAAAGATATGAATACCTGATGGAGCACGGTTGCATTTGTAATGAAGACAGGGTTTGGCTTACAGGGTACAAAAAATCAAAGGAGTTTAAAGAATATGAAACCGATATTTGTTAAAACGAAGAACGTAAAAGGTTTTATTAACCTAATTCATAACCTGAAAAATAAACCGGAGAATATTACAAAAATCGGCTTGGTTTATGGTAATGCCGGACTTGGTAAAACAAAAACGGCACTTTATCTTTCAATACAGTATGATGCAATTTATATCAGAGCAACAAATTCAATGAGTCCGAAGTGGCTATTAGAAGAAATAGCAAAAGAACTTGATGAGATACCAAGATTTTATACTGCAGATATTTTCAGGCAATGTGTTAATATTTTAAAAACTAATCCGCAAATAATTATAGTCGACGAAATTGATTATCTGCTGGCAGATTTCAGGACAATAGAAACATTGAGAGATTTACATGATGAAACAGGTGTTCCGATAATTTTAGTCGGAATGCCGCTTGCGAAGCACAAGCTCAAAAAGCATATGCACCTGTTTGACAGGATTTCTGAAATATACAAATTTAGAGAATTTGAATATTCTGATATTAAGCAAATTGTAGAAGAAATATCTGAGGTTGAAATTACAAAAGAATCGGTGCATTTGATCCACAACAAAGCCAAAAGTTTCAGGCAAATTGTAAACACAATTGATGCATTTGAAAAAGTAGCTCAGGCAAACGGATTAACACAAATTAATGAAAATATAACTCAGGAGGTACTCGGTGGATAAAATTTTAAAGGTAGCAAAAAGATTAAGGACATTTACTCTTGAAGATATTGTTATGTTTTGTGAAATAGATGCTGAAAACGCAGAAAAATTTCTGGAAAAATCGAAAAATATAAAATTCTGTGGGGATAAATTTGAATACATTGAAACAGTAAAAGTTGAAGATAAATTTAAAATTATTGATAAAAATATCCCAAGTGAAAATTCGGACATTACAGTTGTTGCCGCTTGTGAAATGTTTTTAGAAATAAAACAGAAAACTATGACAGAAACATCATTTCAAACTTATAAAACTTTTGTCTACGCACAAATTATTCCATATTTTAAAAAGTTTAAGCTTAAAGAGATAACAAGTCTGGATATTGAGAATTTTAGAAAATATTTGCAAGAAAATAAAAAATCCGAGCGCCGAATCAAAAATATTTTATGCTTATTAAATCAAATAATAAAACATTTTCAAAATGAGGGTTATATCGATAAAACTTGTGTTTTTGAAGTAAAAAGAATTGCTGATATACCAAGGAGACAGATACAAATTTTGACTCCGGAACAATTGGTGCAACTTTTTAGAATCATTAAAAAGAAATATCCATATATGATTCCAATTGTTCAAAAATCAATCACTTTAAAACAGCCATTGAACACCATTTTAACAGGTAGTGAACAACAAAAGAAATCATTAAAACGCAAAATACGGAAAGATTTTTATAAAGTAAAACAGAAACTTGGATTAATCAATTATATGTTTGACGATTTAAGGTTTAGCAATCTTGACAATTAGATAAAAATAATATATTATTAGGTCATATTAGGTCTAATTGGGTATAAATATGTTAGAAAATATTGATATTAAAATAAATAACCAAATGCTTTCAATAATCTCTGAGATTGATGAGTTCAAAGGTTCCTGGAAGTTATTAGGGAAAATGGCTCCTGAAAAATTAAGAGCATTAAAAAAAGTTGCAACTATTGAAAGTGTTGGTTCTTCAAATCGTATTGAAGGAAATAAACTTTCCGATAAACAGGTAGAAGAATTATTATCCCGAATAAAAAAACAATCTTTTGCAAATCGTGATGAAGAAGAGGTTGCAGGCTATGCCAAGCTCGCTGATACAATTTTTGAGGATTGGGAAGTTATTCCGTTATCAGAAAATTATATAAAACAATTACATAAGATTTTGCTTGAATATTCCTCAAAAGATGAAAAGCACAAGGGCGAATATAAAAAGGTTTCTAATGCCGTTGCTGCATATGATAGCGAAGGTAAAGAACTTGGTGTTGTTTTTGAGACTGCGACTCCGTTTGAAACACCTTTAAAAATGCATGAACTTGTAGATTGGACTAACAAGAATTTGTCGGATAGATATTATCATCCGCTGATTGTTATCGGAATTTTTGTTGTTAATTTTCTTACAATTCACCCGTTCCAAGATGGGAATGGTAGATTATCAAGAGCATTAACAAACCTTTTGTTATTAAAATCAGGTTATGCTTATGTCCCTTATAGCTCAACAGAATCAATAATTGAGGACAACAAAGAGGGATATTACAGAGCATTAAGACAAACTCAAACAACATTAAATGGTTTAAAAGATCCTGATTATGAGCCTTGGTTGATGTTTTTCCTGAAGACATTGCAAAAGCAAAAAATCAGACTTGAATATAAAATTGAACACGCTAATACTTCAGTTCAAGCAAATTTGGATTTACCGGAGGTTTCGGCAAAAATAATGGAAGTATTTGAAACAAAAGACAGAGCAACAATTTCCGAATTATCAGAATTAACCGGAACAAATATAAATACAATCAAAAAGCATTTATCAAGTTTGGTTGAAAATAATTATCTTACAAAACACGGCAAAACCCGCGGTGCTTGGTATACGAAAAACTAATTATTTAAAAGGGCTGATATGACAAGATTAACTCCTAAATTAAATACATTACGTGCACTATTTGCAAAATCAGGAAACCAATGTTCATTTCCTGGTTGTAATCATCTTATAATC
Source organism: uncultured bacterium (assembly GCA_902777385.1). GTDB lineage: Bacteria > Cyanobacteriota > Vampirovibrionia > Gastranaerophilales > Gastranaerophilaceae > UBA1221. The sequence continues at coordinate 83,232 of CACYTP010000001.1, read as the reverse complement.
AATGAGAAGAACCAACTCATAGGAGAAGTTTGCCATATTGAAGCTGCCGAAATCGGCGGGGAAAGATATAATCCAAATCAAAGCGATGAAGACAGACGAGATTATTCCAATTTAATTTTATTATGTCATGAACATCATGTTGAAACAAATAATGTAAATGAATTTCCTGTTAGTAAGTTAAAAGAAATGAAAAGATTACACGAAGAAAAATTTACAAATGAATCTTTTAATATTAATGAAGAAACATTAAAATCAATTATGCTGCAAATAAATGATTATTGGCAAAATATAGATTTTTTAAATAAGTACAAACATACAGCACCTGAAGAATTTAGGATGCCAGTTGACGTTAGCAAAGATTACATGGAATTAACTAATTCTATTATTGAAAATATTACAACTCTTTCGCGGATGCTCTCTGAATTAGGAGAATTTACAGACAACCTTTGGAATAACCTTACAGAATATCTTAAACAGCATGACGTTGATTTATCTCCAATCGAAAATATTCCATATTATGAAAATCCATTTGATCATCCTTTTTGGGAGATGCTACATATTGGAGGTTCAAATGTTCCAAGACAAACAATTTTATTAATAAAACAGATCAATTTAAAATATTTAGAATTGTATGTTAAAAATAATCCTAATGATTTAAGTGCTCAAAAGAAGTGGAATGAATTAAGAGAAGAATTTAAGAAAATTGCAACAGAATTTGGGTATGTAGATTAAAATATTAAGGAAAAACTTGACTGAAACCGTTAGATTTTATAGTGGTTTTTAGTTATTTTGTAATGTTTTTTAGTGGAAAATTTACCGCTATTCAAATGACATAAACACTTCCGGCTTGTTTCCGACTTGAAAATTTGAAATTTCAAAATGGACTTTTTTGTCCTGAACGTGTCATAGCTATGATATAGAGTGTGTTTGAATTTTGGCGATTTGTTCGGTTTTATACCGGACTTTTGGGTGACAGAAAGTGGACAAAAAGAGCAGTTTCGTCACATTTGAGTCAATTCGTAAAAAATCGCTATTACCCCAACGTGTCCGCTAACACAGGCTAATTAATTACAATTCAAATGTCCCAAATAAACCCCAGTGAACTTGTCTGCCTTATGCTGACATATTTAGGCGGAAGTTTTTGAAAAATTGCTGTAGAAAGTAGTGCAGATTGCAAAATTGCAGACTGTCTGTTTCTTTCCACTTTTTCCATTTTATTTAAGGGTGTAATTTTTTAACCATACAACAATACATCTGAACTTGTGTTTTTACTTCGTCATTTATACATTCTTCCATAAGAGTTTTGATGTACTTTCTTTTGTATTGAGGTTTATGGTATTCAAAATAAAATCCATCGATACTTGTCCGAATTACATCATCGCCGGCCGGTTCTCCAAAATCACCTGCGAATTTGTCTGCACTTTCAATTGTTACAAATTCAATATTCTCTACAGTTTTGTCAGACTTTGTTATTTTGGATTTAATTATTGATAAACTCTTATCCGACATATAGAATTTTATATCTTTATTTCCGTCATTATAATAAAGATAATTTTTTGATTGAGCAAAAGGTGTTTTGCTTTCAATAAGTCCCAACGGATAGACAAAACCATTTTTTGCAAAATAATAAAATAAACCGTGGTTAGAATTGTTATTTACATTTACCTCATCTGTAATAATTAAAATGCGTTCTTTGGATTTGTTAATTTTTACGGTTGTATAATAGTAATCTTTTGGAAATTCCTCTAATACAATAGAATAGTCAAAATAATCTTTTTTAAGGTTATATTTATCCTTCAAATTATTACCTGCATTCAAACTATTCGGTGTAGCAACAACATGCTCGGATATTTTTTCTGTCCACCTGCCGATAAAATCATTTGTATATGCAAATGTAGCATTTTGTGCAGAAAAGATTAAAACCATAATAAAAATAACAATATTTTTCATATTTAAATTTCCGATATATGTTGACTTGATACAAAAAAGTCAATTTGACTTTAGATTATTATAACACAGAGTTAAATTATGAATTCCAAAAATCCATGACAGCCCACTATTTGCTAAAAAAATAAAAGAATCGAAAGAAAAATATAATCTGTAGCCACATAACACTTTATTTCATGATATAATCAACTCAAATCATAGGAGAATTGAGTGTGGCGAAGTCAAGGTTTTATAATTTTCTAGGGTCTTATAATAAAGCATACAAAAGCAAAAATATTGACGAAAAAGATTTTAATTCTTTTCTGAAAAATTTGCGTGATTTTTTTGCAGAATTAGAAACTGTGGATAAAACTAATGAAGAATTGTTAAAAGGTGTTTTTAACAAGCATTTACTAAAAAATTATACTACTTTGCTCAATGAAAATCGTGTTGATTTATCGGTTAAAAAAGATAACAAAACACAGGTTATATTTGAATTTAAAGCACCTAACAATAAAGCTGAAATGCTGCAAGCTGATAATGAAGATGTAAATAAAAAGGCTTTGCAAGAGGCTATTTGGTATTTTTACAATCAAGATAGTAAAGAAATTAGTTATAACATCAAAAATGTTGTTATTACCGATACTGAACACTTATTTTTCTTTAATCCTAAACAATTTTGCAATAAGGATTTAGAGCGTATTTGTTTGCAATTCAGAAATAATCAAGTTGCTTATACAGATACCAAAACTCTTTATGACCAAATCGGAGCAAAGATAAAAGAAAAATGTATTTCTTTTGATTATGCTGAATTTAACTTGATTCAATACAAAGCGAAGATTTTAAACAATTCATTAAACGATAATGATTTAAGACAGTTAAAATATTTGTACAAAGCTTTACATCCTGATTTCTTGTTAAGAGAATTTTCGCCAAAAGATTCTAACGAATTGAATTCCAAATTCTACAATGAGTTATTGTATATTTTAGGTTTAAAAGAAGAAGGTAAAAATCAAAAGAAAATCGTAGCTTCTGATACAAAAGGCACATTGAGGGATAGAATTTCTTATGATTTGAACTGTAACAGATTTGATGATGTTATAAATTTAATTATTGTATGGTTAAATCGTTTGTTATTCTTAAAACTATTTGAAAGTCAGTTAATTTCTTTTAATGACAATAACAAAACTTATGCTTTTTTAAATTTTGAAAAAATACCGACATTCGCTAAATTAAACAGATTATTTTTCAATGTTTTAGGCAAGCCGTTAGACCAAAGAGATGAACACGAAATACCATATTTAAACAGTTCACTTTTTGAAAGGTCAGAACTTGAATCAAAATACGGTAATATTTCAAACATTGATAGCGAAATAACTTTACCTTTATGCAAAGGCAGTATTTTATCAAAAGTCAAAAATTATCCACAGAATCCGACATTACTGAAATATTTGCTTGATTTTCTTGAAGCATACAGTTTTAGTTCAAACATAACTGAAAATGATGATAAAAAAGACATTATCAATTCTTCTGTATTAGGTTTGATATTTGAAAAACTAAACGGATATAAAGACGGTTCATTCTTCACACCTGCATATATAACCGAATACATGGCAGAAACTTCAATAAATAACATTGTTTTGCAGAAATTTAATAATGCTTTTGGCGAAGAAAAAGCACCTTGTAACACTATTGAAGATCTAAAATCTTTAATTTCGTATGATGTGCATATTAAAAAACGCAGAGATTTTTATAACGAAATTATAGACAGTTTAAAAATATGCGACCCTGCTGTCGGTTCAGGACACTTTTTAGTTTCTGTTTTAAATTATATTGTTGCCCTGAAAAGTGAATTAGGGTTGTTGCCTGTTCGCAATAAGGTAGAAATACAAAATGATTCACTTGTAATTTATGAGCAAGACGGAGAAACGCAATTTGAGTACAAACGCAACAATCAAGAATCATTAACCGTACAGAAAGCAATATTTGATGAAAAACGCAAAATTATAGAAAACTGTTTGTTCGGTGTTGATATTAACCCAAACTCTGTACAAATATGTTGTTTGCGTTTATGGATAGAACTTTTGAAAAACACTTATTATATCGGCAATACTGATGAAATGCAGATATTACCAAACATTGATATAAATATCAAATGCGGTAACTCCTTAACAAGTAATATTAAGTTTGAAGTAGGAAAATCAATACCGTCATCTCTTGGCAAAAAAATAACAGAAGAAGTTAATAAATATAAACAACTTGTAAAGGAATATAAAGATTCTTCAGATAAAGAAAAGAAAAATGAAATAAATAATAAAATTATAGCTATATACAAAAGGTTAGAACAAGGCTGTGCTGTTCAACTTCAATTGGTAGAAGATGAATCAATTAAATACAATCTTGAAAAAGCAAATGCAATTGCTAAAGCAAAATTTAATACTATGCATGGTTCATTAGAATGGGCTATTTCTTTTCCTGAGATTTTGGATGGAAATGGTATTTTTCAAGGTTTTGATTTGATTATTGGAAACCCTCCTTATGGTGTAAAATTAGAAAATCAAGAAAAAGAATTTTATAAAAATAATTATAATTGTTCAAAATCGATTAAAGGTAAGCAAAAAGGTTCTACAAATACTTATGTAGTATTTATTGAACGCGGTTTGCAACTCCTAAAAGAACACTCAAATTTGTTCTATATTGTTCCAATGTCAATAACATCAAGTGATGAATGTGTTCCTATACAGAATATAATGGAACAAACAAGTGAAAAAATTAAAATTTCTTCTTATCAAGAAAGACCAACTCAGATTTTTGATAGTGCTTGCTTAAGAGTATCAATTATTGAATTATATAACACAATAAAATATAACCCCAATAAAGCAAAATTTATATGCAATAGTATAGAAAATACAAAATTACAACGAAAAAGAAAAACTGATAATCCAAATGAAATGATGAAATCGTTGAAATTTATTAATTCTAAAGATTTTAATTTACACGGCAGATATGCAAAAATCGGGGAAAAAATTGACTTAAGCATTTTAGAAAAAATATTTAAGAATAAAAAACTTGAAAGTTACTGTAATGATAATGGTAAACCCATTTATTACAGAACAACAGGTGGAAGATATTTTAAAATAATAACAAATCATTCAACAGGTTCAACACAAGAAACCCCAATATTCCTTGATGAAAAATTGTATTCAAGCATTGGTTGTATTTTAAGCAGTACATTATTTTGGTATTTCTTGCAAATTTATACCGACGGCTTGCATATTAAGGATTATGAAATCAAAAATTTCCCAATACCTAATCTTACAGATGATGACATCAAAAAGTTAGAACAGATATACGAGCAATATTTAGAAGATATAGACAAAAATGCAATTACACATGAGGCAAAATCATACAATGTTGCAACATTCAAAGAATACAAGATAGTTAAATCATTTGATTATATAAGACAAATTGATGATATAGTCTGCAAACTATACGGCTTAACAGACGAAGAAACCAACTACATCAAAAACTACGAAATAGAATATAGACTAAGGGAAGAAGAATAGTATGTCAGACAAAAAATATCAAATATTTGTAAGTTCAACATATAAAGATTTAAAAAATGAGCGAAAAGCAGTAATTGAGCAAATATTGAATATGGGACATTTACCAGTTGGTATGGAATTATTTGTTGCTTCTGATGATGAACAATTTGAATATATTAAACGAATCATAAATAATTGCGATTACTATGTTCTTATACTTGGTGGTTGTTATGGGTCAGTTAGCAAAAATACAGGCATAAGTTATACCGAAATGGAGTACAATTATGCGATAGAAAAGAATATACCGATTTTGATTTTTCCTTATGAAAATATAAGAAAATTACCAAAATCCAAAAGAGATGAAGATTTAACAAATATACAAAATTTTATCGATAAAGTTTCTGAAAATCGGTTACATAAGACATGGAAGAACAAAGATGACTTGTGTTTAAAAGTAATTAATAGCTTACATAATGCATTCGATGAGAAACCACAAAGGGGTTGGATAAGACCAGATGAATATGATAATTCAAAACTTTTAAATGAAATAAATGAACTACGAAAACATAACTTAGAATTAGAAAAAACTGTATCAGAATACAAAAAACAATTAGTTCCAAAAATAACTGATATAGCTGATATGGATGAATTATTTGAGCTTCATTTTGAGTACAAATCAAATCATAGTGGTGCTAATTATTATAATTCATCTTTTAATGTGAGTTGGAATCAGATTTTTTCTTACATTGCACCTAAGTTGATAAGCCCACTGTCCGCAGATAGTTTAAAATACAAAATGGATACAAAATTTATTAATAAAATTACACAAAAGAATTATGCAAATACTTTTGTCGATGAAGATGACGCAAATACTATAAAAATCCAACTCAATGCACAAGGTTTAATAGATGTATATCCCGCAAAATCTACTAAGCATGGAGTAATTGAATTCATTCAAATTACTAAAAGAGGAAAAAGTTATTTACAACAAATAAAAACAGTTAAAACTACTAAAAATATACAAACAAATATTAGTTAAAAATATGGAGAAATTATGTATAAAGATAAAGCTTTAAATAAATTGAATAATTTAATTACAGAGGGTAATAAAGTTCTTAGCACGCAACATTATTCAGATTCATCGTTGTATGGAAGTATTAAATTCGTTGATGATAATTTATTTAATATTTGGAAAAATAAATTAAAAGTATTTTTATCGCAAGATGAAAAATTCAAAACAAGTTTAGATGCTTTTAACGAGAAAATCTCTATGATTACTAATTGTTCTTTAACAAAAAGATATCTTGGAATAATAACCGCTCTAAAAGATAGTATTGAGGATAATACTATAGTTCTTGAACAAGAAACTGAATCATTCAACGAAAATAAAGAAAATTGTATTTTTATTGGACATGGACATAGTAATTTATGGAAAGAAGTGGCATTATTTTTGAAAGATGAACTTAATTTATCTTGTGTAAATTATTTTGAAAAAGAATCTCACACAGGGCAATTTATTGGTGATGCCTTACGAACATTCCAAAATGAAACAACCTTTGCAATTATTGTAATGACTGCTGAAGATGAAACCAAAGACAACACAATGCGAACAAGACAAAATGTTATACATGAAACGGGATTTTTTCAAGGTAAATTAGGTTTTGAGAAAGTCGCAATTCTAAAACAAGACGGAGTAGAAACTTTCAGTAATATAGACGGTTTACAATACATTCCATTTTCTGAAAATAATATTAATCAAACATTTTATCAATTACAAAAAATGCTGAAAAGAGAAGGTATTATCTAAACAAATACTTATTCCAAAACTGACCTATTGTTATGCATGCGTGGAATCTTTCAAAATCTGATTTAAACGGATTGTGAATTGTTCTGCATGCGTCGGTGTAATCATACATGTCTTTAAATAGTTGTAATTGTTGAAATAAAGGGTAATTGTAATACATTTTATTTTCCTTTCCTATTATATGAATATCTACTATATTTATAGTAATAGAGCATGGCAAAATCTGTAAAGATAGATTATACCTTTATTTTACAAAACTTTACTTATAAACAGTATCAGGGATATAGACATAAAAGAATGAGAGCCTGACCTGTAGGTTACAAGTGATATCATTTATCAGTAATATCAAAAAATTCCATAAAAAAATCGGGTTGAATGTTTTTTCAACCCGATTTTTGCTAATAAATATTTATTAGTATGTAAACTGATAAGTTTGTCCCTGCTTCTGAATTGTAAATTGAAGCGGCTGCATATCATTTTTAAATTTTAAGCAAAGTATTCTCATTGTAGAATTTGCCTTTAAGTCATAATTTTCAGGCAATGAATGAGAGAATCTTGTAGCTTCCTTGATAACCATTGCAAGCCTGATATTGTTTGCAACAGTAAAGCCTAATGACAAACCGCCGGTAGCAACTGCAAGAGGTACTCCCAAGTTATCTGCAACATCTAATTTGTCAAAATCTACAAATGTTGATGTTGTAATATCTTTTAGTGCCGCAAGTCTTTCTGAGTAAACTTTTTCTACTTTTATATCTGAATTTGTATTGTTTTTAACAAGGTATTCAAATGCATGTACATATTTATTTTCTTTATTTTTTAAACGATACTCATTAATTGTTACCGTAACTCCGGTTTCTGCATTATAGAATTCCTGCGTATCAACACATGTTAAGTCAATCGGATCATTATCCTCTGTATACGGAATTGCAGAAGTCTTTTGGTTTCCCTTTGACAATTTGTCATTCAATTTACTTACACCGGTTTTAATCGGTTTTAAACCGTCAGGAAGAGTGAATAAACCGTCCAAAGCTCCTGATCTTGCGTAATCTATAAAATCAAACTTATATTCTTTATATGCCTCTCTATCCTCTAAAGTTTCATATTGGTAATTTTGACTTTTAAAGAATGTCGTAACATCATTGTCATCTTTGTTATATTCTCCGTCAGTTACAATATATACATCCGTATCATGTAATGCAGGATAGAATTTCATGTAATAATGTTCATCGCCATACGTTGCATAATATGCGTTTCTTGCAAGTTTCTTAACTTCGACTTCATTACTTAAAATATTATCCACAACAGGAATTACTGTTCTTATATTTTGATCTTTTATTCTGTATGCATGATAGTCTTTAATCATGCTCGCTGCATTTGCAGTTGTAGTTGCAGAAAATGCTACAAGTATGGATAATACGCAAATACCTTTTAGAAATTTTTTCATACTAATTTTACTCCTTTGTTGTTAATTCAATTTTTTCTTCTTTTTCTTTTATATTTTTTACATATAATTCATCAAGTAAAACACAAATTGTTGCCGCCATTGCAGGTCCAAAAAGAACTCCGATAAAACCGAAATACTTTCCGCCTAAAATTAACGATAAGAAAATAATTGTCGGATGTAAATCCATTAATTTACTGAACGCATAAGGTCTGACTAAATTGTTTTCTACAAGTTGTGCCAAAACCATTATAACAAGTGTTATAATAAGTACTTTCAAACCAAATTCATAAACACCTATTAAACAAATAACAATTGCAACAGCAGGTCCAATAACAGGAACTATATCCAAAATTGCAGCAATGACTGCAATAGAAATTGCATAAGGGTTTCGAAAAATTAATAAACCGACTGCATTTACAACAAAAACGCTAAGCACAGCCATCGTTTGAGCAAATACATAGCCACCCATTTTTGAGGATATATTGTCTATAATTTCTTCTGTTCTGTCTTTCATATTTGACGGAAAATACTTCAAAATAGTTGCTTTAATGTTCTTTTTATCCTGCATAAAGAAAAATAAAAAGATTAAACCGGTTAAACAATAAGCAAAACTTGAACCCATGCCTTTTATTAACCCTGCAACATAATCTATTGCACCTTCGGTAGAACTTGCCATAGAAGCAGTAATTCCGTCAAGGTCTATTTTTGTTATGCCCATTGATTGAAACAAAACACTGCCTTTAATAGCTTCATTTAAATTTTTAACATAATTAGGATATTCTTTAATTAGTTCGCTAATTTGATAAGCACCCAGCATAAATATAAATGCCAATAATAAACCTAATATAGATAATGCACCGAAAAATACAATGCATGTAGCAACAGGTCTTGGCATTTTCTTTTCTAATTTATCAACAATAGGATTTAATGAGCAAGCAAACACTAATGATATAAATAGCATTATTGCTACATCCACATTTGTAAACATAAAAAATAAACAAAGAACAACGAAAAATCCAAAAAGAATAGTGTTAATTGGAATTTCATTGTTAAACAATTTTATCATATAACCTCCTATTAACTTTTTACAACAAAATAATAATATAATAATATAATAAATCTTATTATTTTTCAATTTATTGTTCCGCTTCAACACATATCGGACTAAGCAAATTTTTCTTTTAATTTATAGTAATATTCCCATAGGTATAAATTAATTCAGGCTTTGATGCAATTTTTTGCAATTATAATTATACTCAAACTTTCTTAATAAATTTCGTTATTTAACCATTTTATAATTTGCTCTTTAACCATAAAAATCCCGTTTTCAAACATTGATAAAGGCTTTTTTACCTCTTTTACATTTGTATAATCTTTAAATTCATTCAAAATTTTATTTTTACAAGTACCGCCGGAATATGTGAAAAACGGAATTAGGATTTTATTTTCAAAGTTATTATTTTTTAAAAACGCTTTTACGGGTAATGATATTGAAAAATTCCAAATTGGTGTACCTACAAAAATAACATCATAATCCGATATATCAATTTCTTCTATTTTAGGTAAATAGCCTTCTTTTATTTGTTTTCTGACAAGATTTGACATTTTAAAAATATTTTTCGGATAATTTTCCGTTAATTCAATTTCTTTTATATCGCCTCCCATTATAGAGTGAAGATTTTGTGCAACATTCTTTGTATTACTGCCATTTGAATAATAAACCGTTAAAATCCTTTTGCCTGATAAAATTTCAGGTTTTTTATATTCAATATTTTTTAATTCAATTATTTTTAAAGTAGTAATTATTGTAAACAAAAATAATATAGTACATATTATGTATAATAAAATATCCATATAATACTCCGTTTATCTTGTCTAACAGCACATTTTTATTGCTTCTTTCGGGCATACATGGCTGCATAACGAACACCCTGCACAAGAGGTTTTATCCAGACTCAAACAATTTTCATCAAGATTTAGTGCATTGTATTCGGATTCGGAACATATTTTTACACATTTTCCGCAAGATACACATTTCTCTTTATCTATAGAAGGATAAAGGTGATTTTTTTTATTTAAATTTTCATGTGATGTAATTTTCGGAACTGCAATATTTTTTAATTCCGATATGTCATTAAATCCTTTAGATTCCAAATAATTCAGCAAACCTGATTTTAAACCGTTAATAATACCGTAGCCATTTATCATAACTTCTGTGCAAATTTGAACGGCATCAGCCCCGAGTGCAATATATTGTGCAGCATCTTCCCAGTTTGATATTCCCCCCATACCAAGTATCGGTAAATCGAAATTTTGCCTTAATTGAGCAACACATCTAAACCCTATAGGCTTAATTGCTTCACCTGATAATCCGCCATAAGTTGAATGTCCGTCAATATTAAGAATAGGCTCTAAAGTGTCAAGATTAATACCCATAAAACTTTGTACTGTATTAATCGCTGCCAGACCGTCTGCTCCTGCTCTTTCAACTGCACCGGCAATCCATGTAACATCAGTTACATTCGGAGTTAATTTTACAAAAACAGGTTTTGTTGCCACAGCTTTTACCCATGCTGTTATGAGTGTTGAAATCTCTGCACTTGTTCCTATTGCCATGCCGATGTGTTTTTCAGGCATTCCGTGCGGACATGAGAAATTGAGTTCATAAGCATCAATCGGGGTTTCATTCAGTGTTTTAACAAGGTTCTGCCATTCCTCACGTTCAACGGGTGCCATAATACTTGCTATTATTACTTTTGAAGGATGTTTCTTTTTTAAATATTTAATTCCTTCAACCCAGTATTCTATGGTTTCATGGCTCAATAATTCTATATTTTGAAGACATATTACTTTGCCTTTTTCTTTTATGGTTGCATAGCGAGGACTTGCTTCTATCATTTCCAAATTATCAGGGGTTATGGTTTTTAAAACAGCTCCGCCCCACCCCATTTCAAAAGCTTTATCAATACTTTCTATTGATGCGGCAGGTGGTGCAGATGCTAATAAAAAAGGATTTTCAAACTCAATTCCTAATACCGATGTTTTTAATGTAGCCATATACAGAATCCTCAAATTTATTTAAATTTAAAAATATTATAGCACAGAGTTGTATTGTGTGTAGTAATTTACAATATACTGTAGAATTTTATGTGAATTTGTTGTATTATGATTCTTGGTTTTCGTATTTAAGTTTTAGGGATTAAATGGTATGAATAAAAAAATAAAATTAGTCATAATGTTTTTTATAATGATTTTATGTACAACAAATTTATCATATTCGGCTGAGAAAAACGTATTATTAAAAACAACTTCCACCTGGGATAATGCGGAGTATAAAAAATTAAAAATTAAAAAACCCGAAGTTACTGTATTAAAAATCATTATAAATATGAATGAAGAATTACCTATGCATAAACATGATTTAGTTAATATTGCTTATGTAAAAAAAGGAACTTTAACGGTTATCACAGATGATTATAAAGAAATAACACTACACGAGGGAGAAGTTTTACCTGAGTTAGTAGGGAAGTATCATTATGGTAAAAATACCGGTAATGAGCCGGTTGAACTTGTTGTTTTTTATATTGGAGAAAAAGGAACTCCGTTATCTGTTAACAAATAACAGAATAATATTTCAGGAAAATATATTAAACATGTTCTGAAAAATTAACAACTCGTTCAACAAATGATAACAATGGTTTAGCTAACTTAGTGCTTTTGTTTAATACCGGTGCTAATCCATCTATCATATTAAACAATAATATTGATAAACGATTAAATTTTACATTCTGTGTAATATATTGAGCATGATCCGAAACAAGGGTTGCAGCTTTGGGTGTTCTTTGACGAAACAGGGTACGGCTTTCTCTGCTGCGAACCGGTATGTTATTAATGGGTGGTATTTTTACGCACATAAATTTTTGTTCCGAAGATTATTGATTGTTTTTTGTACACTTTTAACATTTTTATTCTATTTGAAATTATACTGTTGTCAAATACTTTATAATTCTTAAAAACAAAAATGACACAATCATTGTAATCATAATTCAATAAGAAAAAATCCATCAAAAGATTTAATTATTTATACATAAAAATATTCATATCTGAAATGAGAATTTGTTGCAGTAAAAATTTATAGTATAATACTTGAATGGAAAAGAGTTTTTACAAATCGCCGATAGGAATCTTGGAATTTGCCTGTGAAAATGATGAGCTTATTTATTTAAAATTATCTGCAGATTTTAATCAATCTTCTAAGGAAACCGTTTTCATAAAGAATATAAAACTACAGCTTGAAGAATATTTTTTAGGTAAAAGGCATTGTTTTGATATAAAAATTAATCCGCAAGGGACTGATTTCCAAAAATTTGTATGGAAAGAACTTCAAAAAATTCCTTACGGTGAAACAAAAAGCTATTCAGATATTGCAGAAGCCGTAGGAAATAAAAATGCTCAAAGAGCTGTGGGTTCTGCTTGCAATAAAAATCCGTTGATGATAATTATTCCTTGCCACAGAGTAATATCCAAGAACGGTGAAATCGGCGGTTTTGCATACGGAAATTCTGTTAAACAAAATCTGCTGAATTTAGAAAAAAATACTATCCTGTGACAATTAATTTGATATAATCTTATCTCAAAAATTATATTTGAATATTAATTATTCTTGGATTAGCATTATATTTATATGAAAGCCGAAATACTCAAGCAAATAAGAATAGAACGATATATATTTGGAATACTTATGGCACTTGCTATGGTTGGTGTCGCTGAACTTAGCGGAGAACAGGAAATCATTTTTCCCGAAATTTGTGCATTAACGATAGGTGCATGGATTTCTGAACAGCAGCCATGGAAAACAAATAAAAGAAGAATTTTTTTCTTAATGTCAGTTGCAGCATTATTTGGCGTTCTGATTGTAAGATATGTGCATGTACCTTTAATTTTTCAGGTATGTTTATGTTTTGGATTTACAGGTTTTATCCTAACGCTTTGCAGAACAAATTTTGTCCCGATAATATCGGCTTGCATATTACCCGTATATTTGGGTACGAAAAGCTGGATTTACCCGATTTCTGTTACGGTTATGGCTCTTATGATTATAATAGCCCAATGGCTTATGGAAAAATTCCATTTTCGACCTATTAATAAATTTTCACCATGCAATTTTGATACCAAAACTCAAATTATAAAATGGTCAAAATTGCTATTGGTATTTGGATTAATAGCTTTGATACCTTTTAAAACACATCAGATATATTTTCTTGCTCCGCCATTAATTGTTATGTTTACCGAGTTGTCTAATGTAAACAGTCCTGCCCGTAAAAAACCGCATTATATTGTAGGGTTAATGACATTTGGTGCTTTTGTCGGCTGTTTGCTCAGATATGTTTTAAATATTTATCTCGGTTTGCCGCTTTCAATTTGTACTGCTTTGGCATGCCTTATATTATTTATTGCTTTGCACAAAATCAGAATTAATTTCCCGCCTGCCGGTGCTATATTATTAATCCCGATGATAATAGATAAAAGTTTGCTGTTAAGATTTCCGGTGGAAGTTTTGTTTGGCGGAACGGTATTGTGTATTGCCGCTTTAATATTATTCAGAAATAAAAATATTACAAATAACAAACCGCTGGAAAATATTAACTAACCTTATTTTTTTAATCGGTGAATTGCATTATTTTCGTAAATATGTTTATATATATTCAGAGAGGAGAAAACTTTATGGAAACTATTTGGGATAAATATGCAAAAGTTTTGGTTGATTATTCTACAGAGGTTAAAAAGGGTGATTTGGTTCAAATCAGAGCAACAAGTGTATATGCAAAAGATTTGGTAAAAGCTGTTTATAAAAGAGTATTACAGCTTGGCGGACATCCGATTTTACGAACATCTCTGGAAGATTTTTCTGATATTTTTATCAAATATGCTTCTGATGAACAATTAGATTACGTTGATGATATTGTAAAATTAGAATACGAAAAAGTAGATAAATTTATTTCTATCGGTGCTCCGATGAATACTAAAAATCTTGCAAAAGCAGATATTAAAAAGCTTGCACGCCGTGGAAAAGCAACAAAATTTTTATCGGAATGCCTGATGAAACGTTCTGCGGACGGCACTGCAAGTTGGGTTGTAGCTGATGTTCCGACTCATGCTCTTGCTCAGGAAGCAAAAATGTCATTTGATGAGTACTCTGAATTTTTATTCAAATCCTGCTATTTGGATTTGGATGATCCTGTTGCTAAATTAAAAGAGCTGGATGAAAAGCAAACAAAGTGGGCAGACTATCTTAACGGAATAAAAACACTTCACATCACAGGTGACAGAACAGATATTACTTTCAATGTTGAAGGCAGAAAATGGATTAGTTGTTCGGGTAAAAATAACTACCCTGACGGCGAAGTTTTTACATCTCCTGTAGAAGATGGTATTAATGGTGAAATTTATTTTGACTTCCCTCAGATATACAGGGGTAATGAAGCTCACGGCGTACACCTGTGGATAGAGAACGGAAAAGTTGTTACCGCAAAAGCAGATAAAGGAGAAGATTACCTGAATGCAATGTTTGATATGGACGAAGGTTCCAGAGGTATCGGAGAAATTGCTATCGGTACAAACAATGAAATACAAGATATTACCGGTAATATCTTGTTTGATGAAAAAATAGGCGGTGCAATCCACATGGCTGTGGGTGCATCCTATCCGGAAACAGGCGGAAAAAATGTCTCAGGTTTGCACTGGGATTTAATAAAAAATATGAAAGACGGCGGAAAAATATATGCCGATGATAAATTAATTTATGAGAACGGAAAATTCTTAATATAAAAGATAAGGGAGGAATTAAAATCCTCCCTTTATATTTGCGAATAAAACTATTTTGCCAAATAAGGTTTTACAAAGAACGTTATTTGACGTTTTAACCTTTTAATTTTTTCACTTTTATCTTTTTTGTTTCTTATAATACAGTACAATTCGTTAATTATATAAATTATCTCGCTCAAAAGATTTTCAGAAAGAATAATATCTTCTTCCTCGTTATAAAAATCCGGATTTTTTACTTCTGCTAACTTCATAATTGTACCTCTATTTATAACATTGTCATTTATAATAATACAATGATTTATAATTTTGTCAATATATACAAATATAAATACACTGTAATTATGTTGAATATTTATGAAGAAGTAAGAATTTTGTTGTTAAGGAAGGGGCTTTCTATGCGTAAATTGGCAAAAGAGCTAATTGATTCCGGATATAAAGTACCAAAAGCAGGCGGTTTGTCAAATAAATTTAACCATGGAACTATCCGATTTGAAGAAGTCCAACAAATCATAGATTATTTAGGATATGAATTAGTAATCAGAGAAAAGAAGTGAATTTATGGTTTACATATAAAACCAAAGAATTATCCTTGCATACTTTGACAAAAGCACAAGTAAATAACTAAAAATTAAATCATAAATAATTTTCAGACCGCTTTGTGCTGCAATCCAACCGGTTACAAATTCCAACCCTGCGTGTCTGAAATATGCCAGTCCCGTCATATAAATTATGCCGATTAAATGTATTGTCAAAACACTTAATAAAACAGCTTTTGCAACATTTTTATAAGAATAATCTTTTTTAATAACAGAACCTAATATTATTGCTGCAGGTAAAAATGCTAAAATATACCCAAAACTGTATTCGCCGACATATCTCCATCCGCCGCCAAGTGCAAATACAGGCATGAAGAAAAGTCCTGCAATAATGTAAGTCAATATGCTTATAAACCCGAATTTTCTTCCAAGCAATCCTACAATAAACATTGCAATAGGAATTTGCGGAATATATTTTATTGAAAATAAATAATCATCTATTGTACAGGTATCAAGCACAAATAATTTTGGCGGAATTATAAAATGAGTAATATTTAATTGCAAAAATGTTGCAACAACAAGCAAAAATGAACAGAACAAAACAAGCATAGTCATACCAATTCCGATATGGATACCCTTTTTCTTTTTTTGTTCAGCCTTCTCCTTTAATTTTTCCTCTTTTGTTTTCCGTTTTTTTATTTTCTTTAATTTTTTCAATTTTGATAAAACGATTTTCTCATCTTCAGGGGAATTTGAAATTTCGTTGTTTTCACTGTGTTCTTCGAATTCACTCATTTATAACAATAACCTTTTTAAGATTTTCTATATTTTCATTATACAATGTCTTAAATTTATCGTAAAAAATGTTTTCTGTCCACATTATTAAGGCATCTTCATTATTATCCTGATAATATCCTTTTCGTGTTCCGAGAGATTTAAAACCGTATTTTTCATATAAATTTATCGCTTTTTCATTTGATACACGAACTTCCAAAGTAATATATTTAACTTTGTTTGAGTAGCAATTTTCTATAGCCTGATGCAATAATGCTTCACCAATCTTTTTTCGCCTGTATTCCGGATTAACAGAAACATTGGTTATATGAGCCTCTTCCATTATTTGCCATGTACCGATATAACCTACAATTTTATTTTCATCATTAATTGCACAAAAATAAAATGCCAAATCATTACTTAATTCATTGAAAAAAGATTCTCTTGACCAGTGATGCTTTCCATAAGATGCCTCTTCAATCTTAACGACATCATCTATATCAGTCTGAACCATCGGTCTGATTTTGATATGTAATTTGTTATCCGCAACCATAAGGTAATTGTATCATGATGAGTAGTTGTGTGCAAATATTTTAGGAATATTTTTGCATATAAAAAACCCTGTCTTACAAAGACAGGGTTTTTAGTAATTTTTTATACAAAAGACTAAGCTTCAGTAGTTGCTTCAGCTTCTGCTGCTGCCTTTGCTTCTGCTTCAGCCGCTGCTTTTGCTTCAGCCTCTGCTGCTGCTTTTGCTTGAGCTTTCTTAGAAAGTTTTACTGTTTCTTTCTTTTTATAGTTCAAAGTGCCGTCAGCGTTGCAATTTTTCATTAAGTATGCAACTGTTTCAGTAGGTTGAGCACCCTTCTTAACCCATTCCTGAGCGGAAGTCAAATCCAATTTCATAACTTTTGTCTTAGGATTGTAGTGACCTAATTCCTGAATAGGACGACCTTCTCTTTTTGTTGTTGAATTGATAACTATAACTCTGTATGTAGGGTTTTTCTTTGCACCTAATCTTTTTAATCTGATTTTTAACATTTTGTTTTTCCTTCTTATTATTGTACTTTTGCGGAATTCCGACCGCCGCTTGCCGGTTTCCCTTGAACAAGGCTAAGAGGAATTGCCCGTTCCGATTTTCATGAAAACACAAACCTGTCTTTATTGCAAGGGGGTTGTAAAAAGTTTTAATAATAATACTTAATTATTATTCTGTCAGGGAATACGGTTTTTGATATTTGGGGTTATTAAACTTATAAGTAATGGAGAAATAACAAATGGCAATTAATATTTTAATGTTTGAAATCAAAGAGGCTGAAAAACAGTATTTGGAAGAACATCCGTTTGAGGGATACAATATTACAACATTTGAGGAATGCTTGGACGAAGATTTTTTACATAATCTTTCACCGGAATTACTTGAAAATACACACGTCATAAGCATATTTAATAATTCAACCGTTACAAAAGAAGTACTCAAAAATTTTAAAAATCTGAGAATAATATCCGTAAGGGCAGCACATTTTGATCACATTTGTATAAGCACTTGTGAAGACAAAAATATTGCGGTAGTAAATATTCCTCAATTCGGGGCACAATCTGTAGCTGAATATACAATAGGACTTATAATAAACCTTGTCAGAAATATTATTCCTGCCAATAATCTTATTAAGTCAGGAGAAAAATATTTCGGCGGATTTTTGGGGCGTGATTTGGATAATTTGACTTTGGGTATTGCAGGTACAGGAATAACAGGTGCTTATGTATGTAAATTTGCAAAAGCATTTGGAATGAAAGTTATTGCCTATGACACTAAAACAAAACAAGAATTAATCGATAAATATGAACTGCAATACATGCCTCTTTCGGATTTGGTTAAACAGGCGGATATTGTTACAGTTCATCTTGATTACATGCCTGAAACTTATCACTTGTTTGACGAAGAGATTTTATCAAATTGCAAAGACGGATTGTATTTTATTAATACTTCCAAAAGCGAAATTGTTGATTTAGAAGTTTTGCTGAAATATTTTGAAACCGGAAAAATAAAAAAGATAGCTTTGGATACTTCGCCTTGCGAAAGCATTTGTTACAACTGCAAAAATCTTTCCGATAAATTATATCCTTCTAATCTTGAGTGCTTAAACCAAATGGAATTTATAAAAAAATTCTGCAAACATGAAAATGCGATTATAACGCCGTGTATTGCTTATGCAACTCAGGATGCAATTGATAACAACTTAACTCAGACCATGATTAATATTAAAAAAGCTATGAACGGTGATAGAATGTGTCGAATAGTTTAGTAAGAAAATAGGCAATCCGTTTAACGATGAAACTATGATGGATTTAAATATGACTATGATGTATATCATCATTGCGGATTGCCGACCGGTATTACTGTTTTATTTGTAACCTTATGGTACCGGAAATATAACCCTAATTCCTCACAAAATTTTTGCGAATTAATCAATCATAACAATGATTTCTTACTAAATTATGCTCCTAAAATAACACTTACCATAATTATTTACATTTAAATATTAATGTTCAAATATGAATATGATTATAAACAATTATATCCGATTAGTCAATATGGACTATAATAAAACTATTATGGACGTTAAAAAACAAATAAAATTACTAGCCGTCTCCAGGGGTATTACATTGAAAAATCTGGCAGACTTAATGCGTAATGCAACGGGAAAAGATTATACTTATAACAGCCTTTTAGGCAAACTTAACAGAGAAAGTCTGTCACTCAAAGAGGCAAAACTTATCGCTAAATTACTGAATTACGATTTGGAATTTATAAATATTGAAAAATAAGAGAAACAAGTAAACCTTTTAACTAATTCCACGAATTTCTTGGAACGGGTAGTAAAAATTAATCTGTTTCAATTCTTCCATTTTTTTCATTTTTTATATATTCAAGAGCATCAAATTTATCGGGGTTTGCCTTTGGGACAGGAACAAAAATAAGTAATTCATCATTTTTAAATGAACCTGTAACAACATTCTTTTTTATGGATTTTATTTTGAATACCTCTTCAGGTTCTTCAGCTCCTCCAAATTTAAACTTTATAGAATCAACAGTTTGAATACAAGAAAAAGGTAAACCAATACCAAGCTCACTATCTTCAGTATAACCGGAATTTTCGTCATAAAAAATGTAGAAATAATATTGTGATGTATTTTTTGAAGCGGGAGAATAACTTTTATATACTCCTTTATGAAAGTATGCTGTTGTTGCAGATTCTGGTTTTACAGAATTACTGTCTTTAATATCAGTACAGCCTGTTATTAAACTAATAAGCACTACTGCGGGTATAATCATTGTTAATAAATTTATTATTTTTTTCATAACATTCTCCAAAAACATTAGATTAAGTACTTTGTATTGGATTATCATTTCACGCTTTATATTAATTGTCAATTACGTTCGCTATACTCACTTCATCCGTCCGCAAATCCGCCGAACCACAAACGGGTGGTTCTCGCCCTACTACAGACAATAAAAAAGACGATAACAAAAGTTATCGTCCTTTTTATCTGGGCCGCAGTGGACTGTCTTGCTCGGTGGCATTAAACGGGTCTGCGGTTGATTGCTACATAATTTTCAATTATTCCGCAATCAAGCCTTCGCCCTTTGCCACCTCGCGTTCGAACCAAAACTGACCTTTCGGTCAGTGTGGTTCTCGTCCTCTAGTATCAGCACACAATAAAAGAGAGGTTAAGGATAAACCTTACCTCTCTTTTATCTGGGCCGCAGTGGACTCGAACCACCGACCTCACCCTTATCAGGGGTGCGCTCTAACCACCTGAGCTAGCAGCCCTCATGTGTGTTAAATGCTATTCACATTCAGCATGAATTAATCTACTATAAACATTTTTTAAAATCAAGTCCCTTATTTTTAAATGAAATTCTACTCCCTAAAAATCTAAAAATATTACATAATTACCAAAAATTTTTTATACAAAAATCGCCTGATAATTATTCAGGCGATAAAATTTTGCTACATTGTAGCTGCTATCCCAAATCTCGGTAGTCGTGTCTTAACAAAGGGGGTTACGTTCTTGAAAAACCATTCTCGGTATATTCTCGGAGCTTACCCAAATACCAACTCCTTGCCTGTAAATTTTCAATATTCTCTTTGATTTCTGCAAGCTCGTCTAATAATACCCTCAGTTCCTTCCGTTCCGGAACCGGTGCCGCCTCCTGTACCTCTGCCGTTACTTCCGTCCAGTCAGGTACAAAACAGCCATTCGCAAATAATTCTTTTATATCCATATCCATAATCGCTATCCTCTTTGTCTAATCTTTTTGCGTGATAAATGAATGGAATAAATCAACTAAATCAAATTTACCATATTTAAATGGTACTAACTTTTCGTCATACTCGCTGTCTGTTATCTCCTGTAATTCACACATCTGTTTATAACTGAGCGAATTAAAATCAAAACTCGTCATCTCTGCATAATCTACCATCATCTCGTCCGTATCAAGAATTTTTTTATTTTTCATAACACACTCCTCTGTATATCCTAAGTACACATCTATCTATCGGTTATGTGTCTTAAAATCTTTAGTGTTTGTGTGCTATTTGTTACATATTTTTACATTCAGATTTTTTATTTTGTAATTTTTTTAAAATTTGTAATATAAATTAATATCCAATAGGCTATTTTTTATTATTATCTTTTATGCAGTCAAATATAGTGCTATTTCTTGCATATCAAGGCTTTTCATATTGCGTATTTTTCTGCATATTATATCGGAATTATCATTAACTATTATTATCATAATAAATTTTCGCAATATTATATATATAATAAAGATATAGATGTGGAGAGAAAAAATGAATTACTTAGAATTTTTACGACATAACAATTCCGGATGCGGAACACTGGTCGATTACAGTAAAGTCAGATTGTCAATCCGTGAAAGAAAAGTTTTAAAACTTGCCGCTCTCGGATTAGATAATCCTGATATCGGAAAAATATTATATATTAGTCCTCATACCGTAAAAGCTCATCTGAAAAAAGCCTATAGAAAACTGGATGTATCTAATCGTACGGAAGCCGTTTATATTGCTGTTAAAAATAATATAATTGAATAGCAAAAATATTTTTGTGTTAACATTTACGTTATGAGTGAAATGAATTTAAAAAATTACGCTTATATTGGTGATGCTGTGTGGGAACTTAAAATTCGTTCCAAAACTATTACCTTAACCAATAATGCCCGTAATTTGCATAAATTAACTACCGAAAAAGTAAAGGCTTCATATCAGGCAGAATGTCTGCACAAACTTGAAGATATACTGACTGATGAGGAAAAAGAACTTTCACGAAGAGGCAGAAATCTTCCTATCCCGGTGGGTAGACGCCAAATTCAGACAGAATATCGCTTGGCAACAGCTTTTGAAACACTTATTGGCTGGTGGTATTTGCATGACAAAAACAGATTAGAAGAAGTGTATAAAGTACTAACATTATAAAAATCTAATCATAATATGCATGTTTTTACCATCAAAAATGGTAATATATTGTCAAAAATACACCAAAAATCTAAAAATTTACAATTCTGAAAAAGCTTGCTATATGCCTGCTTTGACGTTTTGAACACTTGTAAAAAATTGACATGGGGTTGAAATTTTAAATTTTTGTAATAACATAATTATATAAATTTTATTCTTGAGAGTTAAAACTTGACGAACACAAAGAGATAGCGAATTGCTCTTGGGGATTTTCAATTTACAACCAGAGGATTACATTTTGAGAAAACTATTACTTTTCACTATCATGTTAGTGACATTGTGCTTTGTGCCTGCTCAGGCGGCCGATATCAATTCGGTAAAAGCATTGATTGCAAAACAGGCTATTGAAATGGGAGTAGAACCGGCAATTGCACTGAGTATTGCAAGAACTGAATCAGGTTTCAACCACAATGCTCGTTCAAGACATGGAGCAGTAGGAGTTTTTCAATTAATGCCTTCCACGGCGAGAAGAATGGGGCTTAATCCATACTCATTGAGTGATAACATCAAAGGCGGGATTATGTATTATAAATCTATGTACAAGATGTTTGGCTCTGTTGAGTTGGCGTTAGCTGCATACAATGCGGGACCGGGTAATGTAAAACGTTATAATAAGACTGTTCCGCCGTTTGCAGAAACAAAGAATTTTGTTAGTAAAATTATGAAGGATTATACTTATTTAAAGGCTAATCCTGATAACGTCATTAAATCAGCAAAAGCTGCTTCAGCTCAGAAAGCGGCAGCCCAGAAAGCGGCGGCTCAAAAAGCAGCAGCTCAAAAGGCTGAGGCACAAAAAGCAGCAGCATTGAATAAGCCTGTTGCGGTACAGCATACTGTTACAACTCAAAAAGCTGTTCAGGCAAAAGTTCAGCCGGCTCCCGAGTTAATACAGGTTAAAGAAGTTGCCGCAAAAGTGGAAGTTGTTGATGAAACTCCGGTCGAGTTAGAAGTTGAAGTAAAAGCACTTACTATTTAGTACTTTTATCTCGACAAACAACAAAAATAAAGAACTCCGATTATTATAAAATCGGAGTTCTTATTAAATAATGATTTGTCTTCAATACGATTTTGTATATAAAAAATTTAAAAATTAATTATAGTTAGCAAGCCTGTCTTTATAGATACTTCGCTCGTTGGATGCAAAGATTCGTCATAATAAAAATAGTAATTTCAAATTACTCCTCTACCGTCGGGAGAGGGCAGAAAATCGACTTGAGCAAAGCGAAAGTCAGATTTTCTGGTGAGGGGTCAGACCTTTCAGATGGTGTTAAATCTTTAGTATCAACAATCGAAAAAACGGCTGGATTGCCACGCTCACGTTGTTTGCTCGCAATGAGATGAAAAAAACATTTGCCTAAAAAGCAATCCAAGCGGTCGTAGTAGGTTACGCCTACAGGTATATGTGTTGTTGCCGTAATAACATAATCACTCAATAACCCAATAGCCAATTTCAGATATATCATTTTTTATTTTACAGATAATTTGAAAGTATATTTTTAACGTAGTTTTGGGTTTCTTTGTACGGAGGCACTCCCGAATATTTGTCAACGGCATTTGGACCTGCGTTGTATGCAGCTAATGCAAGAATAATGTTACCGTTGTATTTGTTCAGCATTGATTTCAGGTACTTAACTCCGCCTTCAACATTTTGTACAGGATTATAAGGATCGCTGACACCAAGTCCTTTGGCTGTTTGCGGCATCAATTGCATTAATCCCATAGCACCTGCTTTTGATTTTGCATTAGGATTAAATCCTGATTCCTGTTTGATAAGAGCTTTTACGAGGTTGCTGTCAACGCCGTGTTTTTCAGAAATTTGTTCAACCATATCCAGTATCTGAGATTTTGAAGACTGGACGGGTGCTCCCTGCATTATTGCTGCTGCCTGTGATATTGAATTATTTGCCGAAAGACCTCTTATGGTGTTTTGAATTTCTGATACAGGACTTGTATCCATAATTTTTGCATTGACATTCATTGCAGCGGAATTATTCAAAATCATATTCCCAAACGCCGCAGGTTGAGAAGATTGCAATATGCTTTCAAAACCGCTGATAGGTCTGTCAGCAGGGTAAATTGTATCTATAGGATTTTTAACCTGCTGAACCGGAGATTGCAGTTTATGGTGAATGCTTTTGACCTGATTGGACATTGAAGCATAACGCTGCATAGCCTCCGTCTTTCCGCCGGAATTTAAAAGATGTTGTATCATTTCTGAAAACATATCTCTACTCTACCCTTATCTGATTACCGTAATTATAGAACTAACGCCATGTTTTGTTATCATATAAATTAATGATTTTTGTAATAAAGTCAATTTTTGAGGGTAGAATTTTTTAATTAGAGAATACTTTGCAAAAAATGATTTGCCGTTAATATTCTTCGGTGAATAGTAATTACGCCATGTAAACTTTACCTGTATTTGTTTTTAAATTCCACATATTGAGATTAACGACATGTTTCATGAATTCTTCTCTCGGAATTACCAAGGTAGTATCCGGCTTGTTTGATTCTACGGCGTAAACAAAATCATCGGTCATACCGGTTACTGCAACTGCATGTCCTCCGGTTTCGCCTTCACCTGAACCTATTACAGCCCCGATATTACGTTGTACTTTGCCATTTTGTATTGTTCCTGTGTAATACATTTCACCTTTACCATGTCCGACGGCAAAGTCTATGGATACATTTCCACTGTCAAAGGCACTTTTTAAATCAGAATAAGTCGGGATTCCTGAATTTTGGGATTCCCATTCATTTCCTGTCATAATTTTTATAACTTCACCAACAGTACCGCCTCTGCCTGTCAAAGACTGAGTTTCCGAACGCAGAGATACGGCACTTCCGCCGACAGCTGTTGATTGTCTTCTGTAATCCTCCAATGCCATCATTACTGCAGTATAATCTCCGTCACCTGAAGAAAGAGTTTTCATGCCTGCCTGCAAATCTTTTTCTGAATATGAATATAATCCGTCACCATTTGGCTTTGGCAAGCCTAATTTTTTAGCTCCGGCAAGATATACAGTTGTTACGCCGTCTTTTTTAACTATGCTGTTTGCGAGAATTTCTCTTCCTCTTGCGGTGGCTCTCATTGCATTAAGACCGGCATGAGCCCAGCAGTTACCTGTCATCTGTACGGCATTACCGTCAAGTTGACCGTTACCATATTTGTCTGAACCGTCACCTGCATATACCTGTTCTCCTCGGGCAGCTTTATCCGCTGATACATCTGAAGATTTTTTATTCATTTTTTCCAGCTGACTGATGCGATTGTTAAATTTGTTTATTGCATTGTTTAGTGCGGAGGCATCTTGCATTGGCCAACTGCTTACGAGTGCATAATTTATTTCATTTTTAAGAGTTTCTCCAATACTTGTTGCGTCGCCGCCTAATTCATTTGCTCTCTGTACAAGAGCATCTTTTATGTGATTAATATATCTTTTCTTATCACTGTCTGAAATATTTTCACCCAAAATACCGTCCATAAGGGTTTCACCTTTTCCAAAAGCTTTTTTATCAGACATAGATTTATAGTTGTTAAGTACATCTGTCACATTTGAACTGTTGATATTTTTTATATGTCCGGAAATTTCTTTTCCTGTTCCAAGTCCAAATATATCGTCAACAAGGCTTTGTGCTATATCTTTTCCTGATTGAGGCGTTTGGGTTGTTTGCGGCGTATTTTGTGCCGGTGCAGTATCCTGTGTTTTTGTCGGGTTATCTGCTTTTTTAGGTGTAGTGTGAGTTTTTGCGTAAGAGTCTGTAATTATTGTGTCGCCTGATTTAATGTATGTTTTTCCGGTTTTGTCTTTTACAAGTTCTCTTCCGTTATCTAAATCTTTAACTTTTACAAATTGTCTGTCTACCAGCGTACCGTCTTTATTTCGCATTTTGGCAGTAACTTTTTCCTGCTTTTCAAAATCGTTGCTGTTAAGTACATAATCTTGTTTCAGAATTTGTTTATCGTGGGACATAACCTTTATGTTGCCCTGAGCATCCTGAACAATTTTTCTTGCATTATTAGCCTGACCTATTACGGTATAAGTTTTGCCGGACTTTGAGATTATGGTTTCTCCTCTGCCGTTATAATTAATAAGTCCGAGTTTTTCTCTTAGGTTTTTATCCAGTTCCGGAGAAACAGTTTGTTTTGAAGTACCTCGTTTTGCAGGTGAAGAAGGTGTAGTGCTTTTCGGTTTAGAAGCACTTGGGGTATTCTTGGAATGTTTTGCTTTTGAAGCTACCCATTCCGCTTCCGCTTCCGATTTAGATTTTCTTCCCTGTAATGCTTTGCTGTCAGGTGAAATTACTTTTGGAATAGTAATTTTCGTTCCTACATTAAACCATTTACCGTTCCAGGCTTTTGGATTTGCATTAATTATATCCTGAGGTGAACAGCCAAATTTCTTAGCCAAACTTTCTGGAGTTTCCCCGTTTTGTACTATTATTTTCGGATAACCGTTTTTATCAAATTCAACATTTTGAGGAGCTGTACCCTCTTGTGCCGGTGTATCTTTTTTATTACCTGTAAAAATTGATGCAGATTTGCTGCCATTATTGCTTTTAACCGTTGATGGCTTGGAAGACGGTGTATCATATACGCCTTTTACATCTGTTACTGATTTATTTTGCAAATAATCTTGCCCCATACAAATAACCTTTTTGTTGTAATGCTCTCCATTGTTATCGGCTTGTTTTGAATATTCTTTATAAAAAAAAAACTTTAAATTTTAAAAAAATTTACAATTAAACAATCACTATGATATAATTTTCTAAAAGAGGATTAAGCTAATGATTGAGAACGGTTATGTAAAAGAAATAAATGTAAAATATTCCGAAATGGATTTTGATAAAAGTTTGAAACCGTATTCGCTCCTGAATTATTTTCAGGATGCAGCAAGCGAAAATGCAGAGGAATGGGGATTTGGTTATTCTTACATTACTCCAAAAAATTTGATGTGGTTTTTGATTAAATACAGAATAGAATTTGAAGAATATCCTGTCGGATTATATAATCTCAGATTGAAAACTGCTCCGAGAGGATATAACAAACTTTTTGCATACCGTGATTTTGAATTATATTCCGGAGATAAATTACTTGCGAGGGCAGCAAGTACCTGGTCACTTGTGGATTTTACAAATATGTCTATTACTCCGGTTGATAAAGCTGTTAATAATCCTTATATGGTGAGATTTCAATCTAAGGAAGATGATTTGTCTTATGAAAAAATCCCTGCTATAGAAAATATTTCTGTGGAAAAGGAATTTGAAGTTCGTTATAATGATTTAGATGTAAACAGGCATGCAAATAACGGAAATTATATTGTATGGGCATTTGAACCATTGGATTATGATTTTAAGGTTAACCATAAACCTAAAACGATTGATATGGTTTTCAAAAAAGAGGCAAAATTTGGGGAAAAACTTGTTACTCAAATTCAGTTTACGGATGATTTAACTACTGTTCATCATTTAAAGAATTCTGAAACCGGTGAAGACTTATGTTTGCTAAAATGCAGCTGGAAATAATTTATGTTAAAACGTTACAAACTTTTTCTTGAAGAATTTGATAAGAAATTGGAAAAGTATTATATTGCCCATAAGAATTTTATTTGTTGTAAAAAGGGTTGTACAGAATGCTGTGAAATAGGAGAGTACCCGTTTTCAAGACTTGAAGCCGAATATATTATGAGCGGATTTGTACGTCTTTCTCCTCAGGTACAGGATAGGATAAAACAAAATATTAAAGATGTGCTTAAGACTTATGAAACTTCAAAAAATTACAGGTGTCCGTTTTTGGTCAATAATGAATGTTCTTTGTATGAATACAGAGGAATTGTTTGCCGTACATTTGGTCTTGCTTATGTTGATAAAGGTATAGTAAGACTTCCTGAATGTGTAAATTCAGGCTTAAATTATAGTGAAATTTATGATAAATCCCAAAAAGAGATTACTTTAGAAAATCCGATAATGGAAAGTCTAATGACAGATAAGGTTTTAAGAAGTGATACTGCCGAAAAGTATGAACTTGAATGCGGTGAAATCAGACCGCTGATATGCTGGTTTTCGTAATGTTTTTCTCTAATTCTTTCGTTAGTAGTTTTATGTTCATGTTAAAAACTCCTATATTTTAATAAAAAATTTTAAATGAATATTTTACAAAAATATACTGATTTGCACTGAATAAATTTTTTAATTAAAATGTGGATAAGGATATTTTTACGGAGAGAGTTTAATAAGGAATATGTTGGAAACCAATACTGTTGTAGGATGGGGTGTACTTCAAGTACCATATATGTATAAATTTATTAGTAAGTCAAATAATAGGGGACTCGCTAATGGATAATATTAATCAAATCAAACAGTTTTTAAATGCTATTAAATTTAAATTAAAAGATGGTGAAAATGCTTCTATTTATGAAAAAAAATATGATAAATGTAATAATTATGCAATTACTGTTGAACTAAATGAAACAGATTATAAAAAGTCTAAAATTAACTATGGTGATAGTATAAAGTGTGGACGAAGAACAACTCAATATTTAAATAAAAAAGATACCATTTTAGATTATAAATCTGAAACTTTTGTTGTTTTAGAATGTGTAAATAGATTATTGGATAAAGGTTATTCTCCTAATTCTATTATTTTAGAAAAAGACTATCCTAGTGGAAGAAAAGAAAGTGGTCAATATTTAGATATATTAATTGAAAAAGAAGGCTCATCATACTATATGATTGAGTGTAAGACTTATGGAGAAAAGTATGAAGAGGAATTAAAAAATTTATTAAATAATGGAGGACAATTATTTACTTACTATACAAATGATAGAGGGGTAAAAGGTTTATGTTTATATTCTTCAGTGTTAATGGATGGGGAAATTAAGAAAGAATATAAAATAATAGATTCTTCGGAGTTTGAAGGCTCTGACAAACGTGCTATATTTAATAAATGGAATAAGCAATTTGAGACATCAGGTATATTTGAAGATTTATATGGTAGTACTTCAACTGGAATTACTAAATTAAAGCGTATAGATAGGAATAATAAGCTATATAATGGGTTTGCAAGAATATTAAGAAAATATGCGGTTTCTGATTCAACAAATGCTTATAATAAGCTTTTCAATCTATTTTTATGTAAAATTGTTGATGAAGATAACATGTTTGCTAATAATGATTATCAAATTCAATTTCAATGGAAGAAAGAAGAAACAGATTATGATGTATTAGATAAATTATCAAATTTATATAAACAAGGAATTGAAGATTATTTAGGTATAAAGGTTACGGATTATTCTAAAGAAACATTTATAGATAAACTTGCACAATATGTTATAAATGATAAAAATTTATTTGAAGAATTAAAAAAAGAATTTAATGAAATCCGGTTTATAAAAAATAATGAATTTGCATTTATTGAGGTATTTAACAAAGATACATTTAATCAAAATATTCAAATTTTAAAAGAAGTTATTAAATTATTCCAAGGAGTACAAATAAAATATACAGATAAACAGCAATTTTTAGGGGATTTTTTTGAAAGATTACTTAATATTGGTATTAAGCAAACAGAAGGGCAATTTTTTACTCCGATACCAATTGCAAATTTTATAGTTAATTCTATTCCATTTGAGAAAATTGTTGATAAAAAAATAAAATCAGGTGATAAAAATTTTTTACCATATATGATTGATTATGCTTGTGGTGCAGGACATTTTCTTACGGAATATATGCACAGAATTGAACCTATTTTAATGTCAAAAAATAGAGAAAAAGATTTTGTCAATAAACAACAACTGGATAATTTTGATTCATGGAATGGTGGTGCATATAAGTGGGCAAAAGAATTTGTATATGGAATTGAAAAAGATTACCGCCTAACAAAAACTTCTAAAATAGCCTGTTTTTTAAATGGAGATGGTGAAGCAAAAGTAATAACTGGTAATGGTTTAGATCGTTTTGATAGTCCTGATTTTAAAGGAATTTTACACCAAGATAATATAGGTGAATACCGTAAAAATAACGAAATGTTTGACGTCCTCATTGCAAATCCACCTTATTCTGTTCAAAACTTTAGAGATACACTAAAGACCGCTGACGGAGAACCTTTTGGAGAAACATGTTTTGAACTGTATAACGAACTTGGAGAAAATTCTGATGATATAGAATGTCTTTTTGTAGAAAGAGCAAAACAACTTCTTAAAGAAAATGGCATTGCTGCAATCATACTACAAGATGCATTACTTGATGTATCCTCTCCTGATATAAGAATAAAAACAAGAAAATTTATATTTGAAAATTTTGAAATAAAAGCAATAATTGAATTGGGTAAAGGTGCATTTATGGCAACTGAAACTAATACAGTTGTATTATTCTTAAAGAAAAGGAAAAATGAACGTAAAAAAGAAATTCAGAACTTAATAAAACGATTTATTGAAAATTTACAGGATTTTAATTTTAATGAAAAATCCCAAATCATTCAACAATATTTAAATGACACACATGACGATTTAAAATATGAAGATTATATAACATTGTTTAAAAATGCACCTAATGAAAACTTTAAAAATTCCGAATTAGCAGATGATTATTATACAAACTATATAGAGCAACACAAAAATACTAAATTAACTAAAGATAATATTGATTATTCAAATTTAATAAATATAGAAAAAGAAAAGTTACAAATTTATTTATTAAATGAAAATGTAGAAACAATAATTGCCTCTACAGGTTCAACAAAAGATGAAAGAGCAAAATTTTTGGGATACAAATTCTCAAAAAGAAAGGGAACAGAAGGTTTAAAAGAATTAAGTAATTCATTAATTGAAGAGTTAGATACGTATTCAAACAGAAATGCTATTATTTCAAAATTGTATAATCCAAGTAAAATTATGGATAAAACTAAGTTAAGTTATTATATTTATAGTCATCTTAATAATACTAATAAAATAGATCTTCATGAAGCAAATAATTTTTTGGATAATAGAATTAAAAAATGTAATTTAAATGAGATTATTGAATATCCTAATCTTAATGCAGAACCTATTATAAATATAAAGCAAAAAAATATGATTATAGAAAGTAAATACGATAAAGATAAATTAAGAAATGTTATTGAAATCAAATATGGCACAAGAATCAAAAAAGACGAAAATAAAGAAAAAACTTATCCTGTATACGGAGGTGGCGGTGAAAGTTTTAGAACAGATGAATTTAATAGAGAAGATGAATTAGTAATATCTAGATTTGGAATGTCTAAACAGTGCGTAAGATTTGTCAGTGGTAAATTTTTCTTAAATGATTCAGGTTTTACAATTAAAAGCAAATCTCAAGACCTTTTACAAGAATATTTGAATATATTACTTATCCATAATCAAGACATAATATATGCCTGTGGGAAGGGTTCACAACAAAAAAATATTAATATTCCAATTTTTAAAAAAATAGAAATCCCTATTCCGCCAAAAACAATACAAAAGAAAATTATTAATGAGTTTCAAGAACTAAAAAACAAAGGATTTAAACCAGAGGAATTCGCAGATCTGCCAATTAAAGAACAATTAATTTTAGATAAATATTTAAAATAGAAACTTATATTCATTTGTTACTCAAAATAAAAGTATATTGTGGTTTATATTTAACGTTTCATAAAAAACACAAAGAAATCTTAATAAAACACTTGATTTTTTAAATTAAATCGTACATAATATAATCAGAAAGTCATTATACTGAACTCTTTGGATGATTCCACGGACCTTTGAATGAAGGGTATATGCTTTAAGCATATGTAGGTATTATGGCTTTTATTTTTTTGCAAGATTTTTATTTGATTGATATAACCACAAATTAAAGTTTTTGTAACCATTTTTATTTGTGTTAAATATCAAATCTTTTTTACTTATTTTATTACATATATACATTGCAAAAGAGGATTTGTGTTGACTCGCATCGGGTAATAGGTGTTTTTTATTGTAATGATAACCGATTGCTCCCATAATTAAATCTGCAAATTGTATCAAATTATAGGCATTTGAATTTACAAATTCTAAAACTTTTACATCTCTGCCTTTATCTATTGTTCTTTTTCCATGTTTGTTTATTGGATGCATATCTTTTTGCAATAGCTGTTTTAAAGTTTCTCCTCTTGATTTTTGTCTGTTATTTCGTCTATCAAGATATATGTAATATGGGATATTGATTTTTGAGTTCCGTCTAAGAAGTTCATAGTAAAATATATAAAAACCTAATTCTGCATCTTTGTTAATATTTTCTTTTAGATTGATTTCTTTTCTGTCAATAATAATACAGTTAAATTGAAGGTTATACTTGAAAAATATGTCAATAAATTTATAATACTGTTCTAATGTTTTCTTTGAAATATTTTTCCAATTAAATTTTGTATTTTCATTCCAATCATTTTCTTGTTTAAACCTTTTACATTCTGATACTACCTGCAAATAAGTTGGCTCATCAACCCAAATTCCACCTATTAACATAAATCTGGATTTATCTGTATTACTTTCATCTGCAAAAATATAGTACTTCAATTGTCTTTCCCCTGTATATCCTTATTTTACCATAAAAAGAGGTTAATTATGCAAAATATTTTACCGTAAAACTGCTGCTATCTTGTCACAAAATCAAATATAAAAATCGTGTATAAACTTCCATTATAATTAATTACAGGAGAACCTGTAATATTTCTGTGTAATTTGTAATGAAATATGTCTTAAATACAGATGGAGAGATGATATAATAAAAGTTTTACCCAAACTTTTGATAGCTGGACTTTAATATTTTGTGGTAAGTTTTATAAGTTATCTTAATAAATAAAAAATTACCGATTTTTACTATTTTATAATATACCTTGGGGGGATTATTTAACATTCCAAAACAAGTACAATTTTTGTATATAGATTTTGGAGTATTATTATGTTCACTGAAAATACCTGGTACAGCTGTAAATACAGTCGTATGGAAATAAAAAACGTTAATAAAGATATTATAGGCTGGCTGGAAGATATTATTGAAGAAAACTACAGCCGGATAGAAAAAAAAGAATGGAAAAGTAAATATAACAGTTACGTTGTATATGATTACGAACCGTTTTGTACTGACGGATTTGAAATCAATATTATAATCAGTTCTTATGATGAAGCGTATCTGCATTTTATAAAATATTTGTATGATGAAAAGGTAAGCACCATAGATTATCTTAATGCATGTATTTCACGATAAAAATAATACATTCATATTATTAAATCATTGACTGAAAGTTGTATAATGAAATCTATGAGTGTACAAATTCTTGCTGAATATGTAGAATATCTTGATGTGGAAAAAGGTCTTGCTCAAAATACTACAGATGCGTATAGACGTGATTTGAGTGAGTTTTGGGATTTTTGCAATTCTATAGGTGTAGAAAATTTAGAAGATGTTTCCCGTAATAATATTTCTGCTTATATTTTAAAGCTTCATGATGATAAGTATTCGCCTACAAGTATTATGAGAAAAATAGCATCTCTCAGAGGATTTTTTAAGTGGCTTTGTACAAATGATTACTGTACGGTAAACCCTACAATAACAATTGAACAACCAAAATTACCGAAACGATTGCCAAAAGTTGTTTCAGTAAAAGAAATTGAGGATATTCTCAATCAGGAATTAACAGTTACTCAAAAAGTTATAATAGAGTTGTTATATGGTTGCGGACTCAGGGTTTCTGAACTTGTAAATCTTAAAATTTCCGATATAAATATCAAATCAAAATATCTGCAATGCTTTGGTAAAGGTTCAAAAGAACGCATTGTTCCTCTTGGGAGCAAAGCTATAGCGGCTTTGAAAAGATATTTACCGCAAAGAGATTTTGTAGTAAAAAAATATAATATGGTTGACAATCATTTGTTAGTAACAGATGATGGAAGAGAAATAAACAGACAGGACATATACAGTTTTGTACATGAACAAGGGAAAAAAATTCACAAAGCAATTTCCCCTCATACTCTCCGACACAGTTTTGCAACACACTTGATAGAAAACGGAGCTGATTTAAGAGTTGTACAGGAATTGTTAGGTCACAGTGATGTTTCTACAACGCAATTATACACTCACATAAGCAAAAAAAGGTTGAAGGAAGTTTATTTTGCAATAAACAAATAAAACGGTAAAGGTCGATGCTGGAAATTTATCTTACAGGAATAAAACCCGAATCGGGAACAACATTTATAACAGGAGGAATTGCTGCAGCAATGCAGGGATTAGGATATTCGACTGCTGTTTATATTCCTGCTCAAACCGGTGCAAAATATAAAGACGGCTTTATTCAGGCACCTGATGTTTTGTTTACCAAATTTATGGATAAAAATGTTACGACATACTGTTCTTATTTGTATAAAAGTAAAAAATTATCTCCTAAAGTTTTTGCTCAGGAACAGTTATATATGGATAAAAATGTCATATTTCAGGACTATATGAATGTTGTAAACAGTCACGAATGTGTTATTGTTGCCGGACAATCCGATATGACAACATTATTTGAGACGAATTTTAATGAAGAAGAATTATTAAGGACAATAGCAAGTCCGATTGTTCTGATTGCTTCTATGCAAAATTCTACTCCTGACGAAATGTTAGATTATTTACAGCTTATGAAAAAGAAGCAAATGAATCTTCGGGGAATTATTTTGAACGGATGCCCTATGAGTGAGTTAAAAACTACCGGCAGAGATGTTCTGAAAATGCTTGAAAATAATACTCAAATTCCGGTACTAGGTTTAATTCCGCAAATCGAATCTTTAAAAGGTTTAAGACCTGAAGACTGGATAGAATACATAATTTGCCGTACGGATTTGGAAGCTATATTTAACGTAAAAATTTCAAAGTTGAGTGTATGAAATTCTTATTTTCTGAGAATATAAGTTTGCCAGATTGCTTTATAAAAACGTGGTCTTAGCATAAATAGCGGTCTGTATTTTACATATCCTGTTAACGCTGCAAAAAAGCTTTTTTTCAAATATTCCTTTTCTTCTTTTTCATCCAGTTTCCATGGAGTAAGCCGTAAATATTTGTAATAGTATTCAATGTGATAATTCCAGTTTCCGAATTTCCATGGTTTTTGTTTCCCAACATAATGAATAATCCATGGGTCATTCGTATATGTAGAACGGTTAGTAAAATTACTTGTCTGTACATTCCATTTATCAGGTAATATTTTGATTTTGCCTTTCAGAACCTCGTTGATAATTTCCTGATCCCCCATTTTAATGGTGTCTATATGAGCTTTTGTATATTCCAAAAACTCTGCTTCAATATTTTTTTCTTTAATTTTTTTAAGGTTCATGACTAACATGCCTGCATTAGTATAAGAAGGATTTTTTCTGAGCATTCTGAAGTTTAAATCTTTTACTCCTGCAACAATATTTTCTCCAAAATCAATATTATACAGTTCTGCTAAATCTTTGTTAACAACCATATCACAGTCAAAATATATTATTCTTTCAATATCGGGTAATAATGTAGCCAGTTTTAGTCTGTAATATGTAGCAATTGAAATGTAAGCATGTGTTTTAATTTTTTTGTATTCTTCAAACATTTCTTCATTAATTTGCACAAAATTTATATCACACTCTTTGATTGATTTTAGAGAGATAATTTTATTTTTGTTTTCTTCAGAAATTCCCCCATCAAGGATATAAAAACATAATTCAGAATTTTTATCTGCATTATCCAAAATTGATGCTATAACTACTCCGGCATATTGGGAATAATTATCGTCACAAGCTATACCAACATTAATTTTTTCCATAAAACTCCAATTCTCTTTATTCTTTTTTAATAATACCATAAAAACAAAGAACTTGCTATATTACCGTCACTACCGCTTGCGAAAATTATATGCTCATGATACTATCAAAATGTTGTTATAGGTTATAAGGAGAAAGTTTATATGGTTTGTACTTTGGAGAAAAATGCTGCTAAGACTATTGAAAAAGCACTAAAAGTTCTTGATAAAAAGAATTTGGCATTTATTATGCACAATGGGAGTTTCCCTGCTGCTGAAGGTGAAAATACAGGTTTTGGCTCAATTAATTCTCAGGGCGGAAGAGATTTTATAGACTGGGCAAGTGGTATTTTTTCTTCAATTCAATTGGGACCTGCAGGTAAAACTAAAAGCTGTGATTCTTCTCCATATACGGGTACAATTTTTTCAGGCAATCCGTTGTTTATCGATTTGAAACAATTAACAAAAAAAGAATGGATGAATATTTTGTCTGCGGAAACTTATGAAAATATTGTTTTGAACAACCCGAATAAGGATACAAATAAGACTGCATATTCTTATATTTATAAAAAACAAGATGAAGCTTTGAGAGAAGCTTGGGAAAATTTTAAGGCAAAAAATGATAAAAAATGGATGAAAGAATTTTCATTGTATAAAATGGAAAATGATTCTTGGCTTGATAAAGACAGCTTATATGAAGCGTTATCAATAGAACATGGCAATGATTACTGGCCTTTATGGGATTCTGAAACGGATAAAAATTTATTTAATCCTAAATCTATAGAACAACAATTAGAATTCGGCAAACGTATCGAGGAAATTTCTAAGAAATATGCTGATGATATTGATTACTACAAATTTGTTCAATTTGTATTAAATAAACAAAATGAAGAAACTCTAAAATATGCAAAGAAAAAAGGCATAAAAATGATTGCCGACAGACAAGTGGCATTCTCAGACAGAGATTGCTGGGCATATCAGTCATTATTCCTTGAAGGTTGGATGCTTGGTTGTCCTCCGGATTATTTTTCAAAAGACGGTCAGGCATGGGGTTTCCCTGTAATGAATCCTGAAAAATTATATAAAGCTGACGGTTCACTGGATGACGGCGGAATATTGATGAAAAATCTTTTCAAAAAGATGTTCAAAGAAAATCCGGGTGGTGTAAGAATTGACCATATCGTTGGTTTAATTGATCCTTGGGTATATAAAGCAGGTAAAAAGCCTAAAATAGAAGATGGTGCAGGCAGATTATATTCATCTCCGGAGCATGACTTTTTAGGCAAATTTGCAATTCCTTCAATTGATGACTTAGATCCGGAAATTCCTGCCGATAAAGAAAAACGTGTTAAAAAATTAACCGATAAACAAATTAAGTTATACGGCAGATTAATTGAAAAAATTGTTATTGCTGCTGCAAAAGAAGAAGGTTTAGATAAAGATGCAATTGTTTGTGAAGACCTTGGTACATTAACAAATCCTGTAGCTGCAGTTATGAAGGCTTATGATTTGCAGGGTATGAAATTAACTCAGTTTACTGAACCTGAAAAACCTGAAGATCCATACAGATGCAAAAATATTAACGAAAGATGCTGGGCTATGGTTGGTACTCACGATAATGAACCTGTCAAAATGTGGGCTGATTCAATGATTAATTCTCATGAAGGATATTTGCATGTTAAAAATCTTGTTGAAGATTTGGATTTTCCTGACTGGGATGATAAAGATGCACTTATTATTGAGTTAACAAAGAATGCAGAATTTCTTGCTCAGACAAAGCTGGTTGAAATATTTGCATCAAAAGCTGAAAATATCCAAATATTCTTTACGGATTATTTCAATATTTATGATGTTTACAACAGACCGGGAACTTCGGGTGATGCAAACTGGAGTTTAAGATTACCGGATAATTATAAATCTTTAAAATCAATAGACCTTGCAAATATTTTAAAACTTGCTATTATAGCAAGAGGAGAGAAATTTGCAAAGAAAAATCATAAATTGATAGAAGAATTAAGTGAGATATAGGTATGATGAAGAAATTTTTAACGACAGCATTAGTTTTGACATGTGCAACATGCACGATTGCGTTTGCTGATATCAGTAACGAAGCTAAAATGTATTACAATCAGGGTGTAGATTTTTACAGAGCAGGGCAGTATGCACAGTCTGTAAATTCATTCAGAAAAGCAATAGGTGTTGATGCAAATTACATAGATGCTTATTATAATCTTGGTGTAATACTTCGTCAGATGAATGATAACGCTGAAGCACTGAGTGTATTTAAGCAAATTATGGTTAGAAAACCGGATGATTTTGAAGCTGTTTATAATGCAGCAGAATTGAGTTTGAAATTAGGACAAGCTGATAATGCTAAAAAATATCTTGCATTAATTCCTCAAAGCAGTCCTGTATATTCAAGGGCTCAGGGACTTGCAAATTCAATGAATACCGATATTCAAACTATTGCAAAAGATTTGGCTGAACAGGCTGCTGCAAATACTTCAAATTTACCGCAGTCAAACGGTTCGTATTCTAATATACCAAGTCCTACAGGTATTACAACTGATAGGAATGGTAATATATTTGTAGCAAGTTTTAGTAATAATTCCATTACAAAAATTACACCAAACGGGGCTAAAAGTGATTTTGTAAAAAGTGATAAATTGAACGGCCCTATTGATATAGAATCTGATGATGCAGGTAATATTTATGTAGCTAATTACAATACTGATAATGTTGTAAAGGTTACTCCGTCTGGAGCTGTTGTGCAATATTTAAGTAATATTCCAAAGCCATACTGCTTACACATAAGAGATGGAATTTTATTTATATCTTCTCAGGGTTCAAATACCGTAATAAGACGTAAGTTGTAATATTACTTTTTCAGGTAATTGTAATATTATTTGAATATGAAGTTCCCTTGACAATAGCGGATAAACACTCTAAAATAACATTATGGCGATAGTTTATTTAAGCTTAGGTTCAAATCAGGGAGACAGAATAGGTTATGTACAGCAGGCAACGAGTTTGCTGAATTTGACCGATAATATTACTATTGTCAGAACGTCTGCTTTTTATGAAACAGAGCCATGGAATATGACAACAAATACTTGGTTTGTAAATGCAGTTATAGAGTTAAAAACTTCTTTATCTCCCGAGGATTTGTTGAAAGAATGCCAAAGGATTGAGCGTCAATTAGGCAGAACTCCAAAAGAAACTGCCGGATATGCAGATAGAACAATTGATATAGATATTTTGTTTTACGGTAAAGAAATTATTAATAATGACAACTTAATTATTCCTCACAAATATCTTCATTTAAGGGCGTTTACTCTTGTTCCGCTGTTGGAACTTATACCTGATTTTGAGCATCCTATTTTACACAAGACTATAAGCGAATTGCACAATGATTTAGAAAATCCTGAAATGGTATTTTTGTATGGTACAAGAGTCGACATATAAAATTGGTATAATTGGAGGCGGGCCGGCAGGATGTTTTTGTGCTTATTACCTGCAAAATTTGTTTGATGTTACTGTTTTCGAGTATAAAAAACCGCTTGCAACTTTATTGCCAACAGGTGGCGGCAGATGTAACCTTGCACATTATGAATTTGATTATAAGGAATTGGCAAAAAATTATCCACGAGGTGAAAAATTCTTGTATTCAGTTTTTTCTAAGTTTGGTACTGCTGAAACTATGGAATTTTTTGAAAATATTGGCGTACCTTTGTATGTTCAGGAGGATATGAGAGTTTTCCCAAAATCGGACAGTGCATCTGATGTCAGAGAAAATTTTTTGAACAAATTAAAAAAAATTCATTTTAAAAAAGAGCATGTTTTGAGAATTAATCAAAATCCTCTGACTATTGTTACGGATTGCGGAAGTTATGTATTTGACAAAGTGGTAATTGCCGCAGGAGGTCATAGCGGTTATGATTGTGCAAAATTCTTAGGTCATAATATTATAGATCCAAAACCTTCTTTAACTGCTTTGAAAACAAAAGAAAAATTTGAAAAATTGAGTGGTGTAAGTCTTAAAAATGTAAAAGCACTAGGGTTTAAGGATGATATTTTATTTACACACGAGGGAATTTCAGGACCTTTGGTGTATAAAATTTCTTCCGTTAAAGCCCGTGATAAATTTCCGTACAAAATTTCTTTTGATTTGATTGGCGATATTGATTTACAGGATGAATTGAACAAAAATCCTCATAAAAATATAAAAAATCTGATAGCGGAATATTTGCCGAAATCATTTGCCGAATATGTTTTAGAATGCTGTAATATTGACGGAACAATAAAATCTCACACTATTAACGGCAAATTGCGTGATATGATATTGGATAAATTACATAATTTTGAAGTAAATATTATTTCTGCCTCAAATGGTGGTGAAGTCGTAACTTCCGGTGGTGTTGATTTAAAAGAAATTAATTCAAAAACTATGCAGTCAAGAATTGCCGAGGGGGTATATTTTTGCGGTGAAGTCATAGATATAGACGGTTTTTGCGGAGGATTTAATCTCCAAAACTGCTGGTCAACTGCTTATGTTGCGGCTCAGGGGATTATTTCAGCTTTAGGTAATTAACTTTTTCCCAGCTTACATCAAGATATTCAACATTCGATTTAATAATTTTGATTTGCGGCAGGATAGAAGGTATCCTTGTAATTCTTTCATAAACAGTTCCGTCAAGTTTACCCAAACGTATTTTTGTAGTTTTAACTTTTACAAACACGTCATTAGGATTTCGCATATCAATATATTCTATAGGTTCTTTGGCGTAACTCTGAATATAAGTAGCAATTTTCCTTATCTCATTAATTTTT
This sequence comes from uncultured bacterium, assembly GCA_902777385.1. Taxonomy (GTDB): domain Bacteria; phylum Cyanobacteriota; class Vampirovibrionia; order Gastranaerophilales; family Gastranaerophilaceae; genus UBA1221. The sequence goes on along the minus strand of CACYTP010000001.1, from coordinate 42,228 downwards.
GCCAAAGTCCATTTGGTGTAACTGTTGTTGCCGCCGTACACAGCAAGTACTTTAATTGTTTTGATACTTGGATTAAGCGGCATAAATTCATGCCCGATTAGCACTCCGTCTTCTGCAAATGCTCCGACTACAGGTGCATTTTCGTTTAGAGCAATAGAAATTGCCGGAGTTCTTTCTTTAACTATAATCTGCAATCTTGCAGGGAAGGCATATCTTCTTATGTAGACATCTTTTATGGGTCTGAGTTTTTTAATATCTTTTTCAATGTCTGCGGTTTTCATCATATAAATTGGAACTTCCGGTACTTTATGCAGTTTTAAAAATGCTAAAATTCTGTGGGGTTTAACAATGCGGTTATTGACAATCATAACAGCATTGTTTCCTACAGTAGTATAAGCATTTTTTGGTAAGTACCACTGTGGCATTTTTGATACATATATAAGTGCAAAAAGAATAAACAATGTCATAACAAAGCGAAAAGTTTTGCGGAATACCGATTGTTTACGGCGTCCCTTTCTCAACTTTCTGGATTTTCGAACCTTTCTGACTAATTTGACAGGATCGATAACCTCTTCTTCTGTTTGTTTTTGTTCTTCTTCTTCAGACATTATTATTTGTTTAATCCTACACTATTCAATATTAAAAGTACCAATTCATTATAACTTATGCCCATAGCAGCAGCTTGTGCCGGTAAATCGCTTGTTTCAGTCATTCCGGGACTTGTATTGATTTCAAGGAAGTATGGTTCATCATTCATAACCATAAAATCTACTCTGGAAACGCCTGAACATCCGGCAGTTTCATGAGCTTTTACGGCAATTTCTTTGATGTGTTTTGTTGCATTTTCAGACAATGTTGTTGACGGAACTATGAAATCAGACATCCCTTTAGTGTATTTTGCTTCGAAATCATACCATTCATTTTTTGGTCTGATTTCAAGGATTTCTGTAGCAAAAGCTTTTCCGTCTTTTTCCAAAACTCCGACTGTAATGAAAAATCCGTCAATGAATTCTTCTATCAGAACATCGGCATTAAATTTTGTAGCTTCTTTGTAAGCAGGGAGGAGTTCTTCTTTAGTGTTAACTTTTGTCATTCCAAAGCTTGAACCTTCACAAACAGGTTTTGTAATAAGCGGATATCTCAGATTTTCGCAAGCTTTTAAGACATCTTCACCTCGTTTAACAAACACGGATTTGATAAGCGGAATGTCTTTACAGGTTGATAATACACGTTTTGTATATTCTTTGTTCATACAAATTGAGCTTGCCATAACACCGCATCCTGCATAAGGAATTTTCAGAATTTCTAATATACCCTGAACACATCCGTCTTCACCATATTTACCATGCAAAGCATTGAATGCGTAGTCATAATGACCGTTAGCAAGTTTTTGTGCAATATCTCTGTCTACAATAACCATTTCCGCATTATTGTAACCGAGTCTTTTTAACGCTTCAAAACAACCCTTGCCTGAACGTAATGATACCTCTGCTTCAGAGGACATTCCGCCGCAGAGTACGGCAATTTTTGCATTTTTATCTACCTTATATTCAATGTTTTGCATAACTCAACCTCTCTTATATTATTATTACCTAAATATCTTACCTCGGGAATTAACTCAATTTCAAATTTTTCTTTAACTGATGAAAACATTTTTAACATTAATTCCAAAACGTCTGTGGATGTTCCTGTCTGATTTGAATTTACAATGAAATTTGCATGGTTTTCCCAAACCTTTACACCACCTGACGTAAAGCTTTTTGCCCCAACTTCATCCAGCAATCTTCCCGCAGAGTTCCCTTCAGGATTTCTGAATACACTTCCGCAGTTTGGTAAACTTAATGACGGCTGATGAGCTTTTCTGAATGCTAAATTCTCTTCCATCTTCATTTTTATTTCTTCAGAAGATTTTTTCCCCAGTTCAAATTCGGCACCGAGTACATAAATATCTTCTTTCTGGCAAATGGAACTTCTGTAACCGAATTGCATTTCATCTTTTGACAGCTCAAAAACACCCTTTTCTTTTGAGTAACATTTTACGCTGATTAATTTATCACTTATACATTGTCCGTGAGCAGAAGCATTCATAAATATATTCCCGCCCAAAGAACCGGGGAACCCAATCATAAATTCAAAACCGCTAAGTCCGGCATTTTCCGTCATCCGAGCGAGCATAGGACCTTTGCAGCCTGCTTCTGCCCAAAAGTAAGAACTATCCTCAGTCCACAGATAATTGTTCATTTTAGAGGTAATAATAACAACCCCGTCGTAACCGTCAGTTGATACAAGCGTGTTTGATAAATTCCCAAAAACTTTGACATTTTTTTCACAAGATAAAATTTCTTCAAATTCATCAACGGATTTTGGAAAATATACTTTTGAAATTTTACCGCCTATTTTAAATGAAGTTAAATTCTTTACATCAAAATTTTCTCTAACCTCAGCGAGCAACGTCAACAACCTCTTCACTTAATTTTACAAGTTCAGGTCCTAATTTATTAATCGTACCTGCACCCAGTCCGATTACTATATCACCGCTTTTTAATGTAGGGAATAATTTTTTTGCGACTTCTTTCATATCACCTGATAGGTGTTCACAGGTAACTTTTTTGGATAATTCATGAGTGAATTTTTCAGAGTTAATTCCGTCAATAGGATCTTCGGATGCTGCATAAATATCAGTTACTATCACTTTATTAACATTATCAAATGCACCCATAAAATCATTCCAAAGATTTTTTAGGCGGCTGTATCTGTGTGGTTGAAATACCGCAATAATATTTTTATCTTTAAAACTTGCGGCGGAAGATAATGCCGCTTTAATTTCCGTAGGGTGATGAGCATAGTCGTCATATATGACTACTCCGTTAAATTCTCCAACTTTTTGAAATCTTCTGCCCATACCGGTAAAAGTTGCAAAATGAGGTTTAACCAAATTCAAGTCAACTCCTGCCTGATGCAAACTTGCAAGTACGGAAAGTGAGTTATAAACATTATGTTTACCCTTCAGAATTATTTTCAAATCAGTTAAAAATTCGCCTTTAAAGTAAATATCAAATGTTGTACAATCTTCATTATATTTGATATTTCGTGCAGAATAGTCTGCGTCTTCCGTTAACCCGAAGGTCATAGTCTTGTGATTATGCAGACTTTTAGAAGCTTCGCAGTCATAATTTACGAGAACTACACCGTCATCAGGCATTTTGGAAATAAATTGTTCAAAAGTTTCCAGAATAGATTTTAAGCCGTCTTTGTAAAAATCGAGATGATCAGCTTCCAGATTGTTCACAACGCAGATGTTCGGAACATATTTAACGATAGTTCCGTCGCTTTCATCAAGTTCTGCAGCAAAGAACTTACCGTTCTGGCAGTGAGCGTTTGTATCTAATTCCGGAATAATTCCGCCGACAACGTATGAGGGCTTAAGACCTGCTTTTTCAAGTACATAAGAACACAGACCGCTTGTCGTTGTTTTGCCGTGAGTACCGGAATATCCGAGGAAAAATTTTCCTTCTCTGGAAATTTCTGCCAGTAAATCGGATCTGTGATAAATAGGTAAACCCAATTCTTTAGCACGGATAATTTCAGGGTTGTTATCTCTTATTGCTGTACTTGCGATTACAACGGCACCTTCCGGAACATTATCGGCACTGTGTCCGATGTGTACCACAGCACCCAAATCCTTAACTTTATGAACATATTTGCTGTCACATACGTCCGAGCCTGATACTTCGCAACCGTTTTCGAGTAAATATTTTGCCAAACCGCTCATACCTACTCCGCCAATTGCTATAAAATGATATTTCTTCTTATTCAAAGCTATAATTCCTAATCAAATTTAAATAGTGTAATAACATAATAATTATATTACATAAATATTTTAAAGTCTTTAATGTTATTAATTATTTACATAGTAACAGAATAGTTGACTGATTGTTGAAGTAATATACATTCAATGCAGTAAAGAAATTAGAGATAAGATTAAAGCATAGAAATTCGGGTAATTGTTATGACAAAGATAAAAATTTATAATTTTATTTGAAGTATGAATACAAGGAGAAATAATGGACTGGGTATGGACATGGGGCGGAGAGTGCTTCGGTTATATAGACGGCGAAGATTTGTGGACGCACGACGGACATCACGTCGGAAAAATTGACGGTGGGGAAATTTATGGTACTAACGGATTTTATCTGGGGGAAATCAGAAACGGAAATCGCCTGATAACAAATCAGAGCAAAAAGCATTGGCAAAAATTCTCATTTTCACCGTACGGTGATAGAGTAGCGTATGTACCTATGGTGAATTATGTGGGGTATGTGATGTATGCAGGCTATGAGGACTTCCCGTCCCCGAAAACTTTTGGGTAGAACTTATTTTTTATTAATCGGAATAAGAGTATCTACAGAAACATCAAGAGCCAAAGCGAGATTAGTGATAACGACAAGAGAAGGGCTGAATTTTCCTGATTCAATGCGGGAAAGATATTCAGGTGTAATATTAGCCAATTCAGCTAATTTTTCTTGAGGAAGTTTTTTTCTTGCTCGTTCGATTCTTAAATTTTCCGCAAACAGTTTGATGATTTCTTCTCTATTCATACAAACAGTGTAACGTATTTGACATAAATATCTAATGACTTATAATTAATGTTATTGATTTATAAATCAGTAAACAAGAACTATATGTCAAGGAAAATTCATAATAAATCCATTACACAATAATTAAAAAGCAAAACATATCGGAGAAAAGCATGGAAGAAAAGAAAAATTTTTGTAAAGAATTTGAAAATAAATACAATGTAAAAATTGAAATTAATGAAATAAATATCAAATTAATATTTGAAAATGGTTTTAAGAAATACAAAAAAATAGTTAAAACATTTATTCAAGACTATGAAAAGGCTTTTAATATTTTACTAAAAGAACACAAGATATTTAAACAGATATCAGAATCAATTAAAATATCTAAAATTATTATTGAACTGATAGAGGACAAAGGCGACAAGGTGCCGGCAATAATTAAAGAACCAAAACCAAATTTGAATGACAGAGCCCTAGCTGCTTGCAAAAAAGTACAAAATACCCAAAAAACTTCTAAAAAAGCAAACAACAATAATAATAAAAAGTAGGAGAAAAATATGACAGAAAACAGATGTAAAAGTGTATGCAAAAAGATAAAAATAGTACTTCAATATTTCATCAATAAATCATCTTATTTTAACGAAAATATTGTTTTAAATGTAGAAGATATAAAAAGACATCAAGAGTGCAATAATGAAAAGGAAATTGCAGACATAATAAATGGTTTATGTGATGAAAATTACTTAACTAAAAATGAAAATGATACATACCAAGTTACAATAAAAGGTTTTCAGTATTATCTAACCTATAAAATTTATGAAAAGATTGGTTCAGTAAATAGTTTAATTGGGTAATTTAAAGGGAAAAAGCATGGATATAGAAAGAAAAATAAAAGAGATTGAAAATAATTTAAAACCTTATGAAACTGACTACTTGAATATAACTTGTAAGATAGTTAGTTCAAATTCTATTGATATATTTTTTGAATTTTCAAAATTGTTTAAAAATCCTAACGAAAAAGTGAAAGAAATAGTTAAAGATGTCAACAATAAGTTTAATTATGGGATTAAAGCAGATATAGATTTCCTTAACAACTATATTAAAGATACAAAAAATATAAATTATATAAATTATATAAATGTACCAAATGCGAATATTTATGTATGTAAATATCAAAAGGGAGAAGAATAGTTATGAAAAAGAGTAGTAATAGTATTAAAAATAGATTATTAATATCGGCGATGGTGCCGTTGGCGATGATTGGTATTAGTTCTAACTCCGCAAAAGCTGATGATGTGTATGCACCAGTGCCAACATTGACTAAGCTACATAATGAAGGTGCTATTATTCCTGACTCTAACCCATCTGTTATCTATCCTCAAAGTGCTTATTCTATAACTAACGGTACTTTCAGTAATTATAATTTTTCTACCCATAATTATGATAATAACGGGAATTTAGTAACTAATTACTACAAAACTAATTTAGATACTAGCAAATTTGGTCCAATTGGCATGTCTTGGCAAGAAATCAATGAATTAAGTGGAACAAATACAATATTTGTAGTTTTACCAAATAATGAAAAAAAGTATTACTATTATACATACAATAAGCCTTCATACTATCAAAATTTATCTCGTATTAGCAATTTAAATTCAACTATTAGCAATGCAGTATTTTATGACCAATTAAATAGTCTTACTGGGGGAGCAATATTAAATATAAATAATAACGGATATAATATAAGTAGTGATTTTATTAAAAACCACATTATATCTACTACAAGTAGAGGTGCAGGTGGTGCAATCACTAATTTAGGTAACATTGGTAATATAAAAGGTAGTTTTGTAGATAATCATATATATTCTTATGCTAGTAGTGGAAACAATATAACTCTTGCGGCAGGTGGTGCAATTTATAATACTTCTGATGACAATGTTAAATCAAGTATAATAGATATTACAGGAAATTTTATAGGTAATTTTGTTGATTCAAAATATAATGGAACATATGCAATTGCCTCAGGAGGTGCAATTGCAAACGAAGCTTCAAATATTGGAAATATCACAGGAAATTTTGTAGGTAATTATGCACAAGCGACAGACAATGCTTCTGGGGGAGCTATTACCAACGTAATGGCAGAATGGGATGAAACTGCAAGAGGTTCTATAGGCAACATTACAGGCGATTTTATAGATAATTCAGTACATGCTAAAGAAGGTTCTGGAGGAGCTATCGTAAACCAATTTGCAGATATAAAAAATATTACCGGAGATTTTTTAAACAATTCTATATTAGCAGATTCAGCTGGTACCGGTGGTGCTATATTTAATTCTGAGGATGCAACAATACAAGATATAACTGGTAATTTTATAGAAAATCATATTTCTACCACTACAGGAAATAACACTGATTCAAGTGACGGTGGGGCAATATACAATTACGGAACAATAAAGGATATTAAAGGAAATTTCATTAACAACAATGTTAATACTCCCAAAATAGCTTATGGTGGTGCAATAGCAAATGATAATGTCGTAAATAGTATAAATGGAAATTTTGATAGTAATAATATACAAAGTGGTTCATCGGGTTATGGTGGTGCAATTTCCAATACCGGAACAGTAACAAATGGTATAGTAAATTCTAATTTTTACAATAATTATGTAAAATCAACAAATGGGACTGCATACGGTGGTGCTATTTATACAGATAGCAATTTAGATATTGTTGCAAATAATGGTACATCTACATTTAGAGGTAATTATACAAATTCTAAAGGGACTATAGATAAAAATGCTATATATGCAGATGGTGCAAATGCTACTGTTAGATTAAAAGCACAAAATAATGGACATATTTATATGTATGACAATATTAAAGGTACAAGCAATTCTAATATTGTTATGACCGGTAATTCTACCGGTACTATACATTTATATAATGACATTAAAGGTCCAAAAGTCACTGTAAATAATGTAAATGTTGATATGGTAAATAATGATACTCATAATTACAATTTTACAAGTCTAAATTCAAATGCTAATGCAAAATATAACATTGATGTAAATTTACAGGGTTCAGGGAGTTCTGATAAGATAACAACAAGTAACACTTCAGAAGGCACTGTAACATTAAATGACATAAATTTAATGAATGTAGATTCGGCTAACAATGATAGTTACACTATACAAGTTCTTAATACTCAAAATAACAATCTTAAACTAGCAGTCGGTAATAATTTAGCTAATAAAGAATTTATTATTAAAAATCTTGAAACAGAACATAAAATTGATGAAATAAAAAAAGATGCAAAATGGAATGATAAATTTGAAAGTTATGATGAAAATTCAAGTAAGGTTGGTACAGTTGGAATTGGAACTACTTCTACAACAAACGATAGCTTAAAATTTAATATTGAAACAAAGACAACAAAAACCAATATCGAATCACTCGGTGATACGTTAGCACTGGTTAATCAGTTAGAAACAACTGAGGATAGGAGTTTTACGTTTGATACAGCTAATGACAAATATAATGTTTCGTCTGACCTTGGTACGACTACAGCAGGGAATTTGAGTATTAACGGGGTTTATGCTCCAACTCAAACACCAAGCAGGTCTGAGATTAACCTTAACGGACACAATGGGTTTGAGTTGGATAATACAACAACCTTAAATATCAATGATACAAGGTTGACTGGTAACAACACGCTTATCACCGTAAACAACCAGAACGCTGTTGTGAACTTACAAAATGCTGACCTTAACGGAAGTATTGCGAGCGAAAACAGCTACAAATTAAACATCACCGGCGACACATCCGACAGAACAATAATTAACGGCGGAGTAGGTAAAGCTAACGCTACCCACAACGGCGGAGACCTAAAATTTAACACTGACACCTTCAAAGATGCCGAGTTTTCTACCTTATCAGGTACTGTTGATTTAGTCACAGGACAGGTAGAAAACTACGACATCGGACAATTAACCTCTGACGAGTCCGCAAACTGGATTTTTGAGGTTGATTCATCGGGCTCGGGTGCTGATACTCTCACTGTCGGAACAGGTTCAAGCGGTACGGTTAACGTTTCTGAAATCAACTTCGTAAACGGCGATAGCCCGAGTGATGAATTTACGGTACAAGTCCTGAATGCTCAAGATAATAATATTCAGCTTTCTGTTGACCCTGATATCGCCGGTAAGAATCATAAAATTGGTACAGTTACAAAGACTTCACAAGATACGGTTACACCGACTGCAAAATGGAATCAGACTTTCAATAAATACACCCAAAACGGCACAAACTACGGTAACATTGACGTTGCAACCACCAACACAATAAACGACAGTTTGCAATTAAAGGTTACAAGTACCGAATGGGATGAAAAAGCAGTTAGCGGTTCTATGGGCGATACTTTGGCACTTGTAAATCAGCTTGAAACCGAAGAAAACAGAAACTTTAATTTTGATACGGCAAATGATGTTTACAACGTAACTTCAGATCTTGGCACAAGTTCGGCAGGTACAATGAATGTTAATGGGGTTAAGTCAGGGGAAACCCGTTCTACCATAAACGGCAACAACTACAATATGTTTGCATTGAGTAATCCGACGACTCTGAACCTAAACAACGTAAAAATTCAGGGTGCAAACTCTGTCGTATCCGGCACAAACAAAAATGCCGTTATAAATATGAATAATGCCGAATTAAAGAACAACGCAAGCGGAATTACGACAGCCGGCTCCGTAAATATTAGCGGAAAATCGCTTTTTGAAAACAATGGCAACGGCATTGAAGTTACGGATGAAAATTCTATAATAACCTTGAACGGTCTTGACGGCGAGGGTTATGACGTCACATTCAAAGACAAATTAAAAGGTGTTTCGGGTGCAAAACTTAACCTCAAAGCAGGACAGGTCGAATTTCACAAATCCGTTACCGACCTTGATATCAATATGGACGGAACAACTGCAAACTTGGTATCCGACAACGTATTTAACGGTCAAAATCTGACCGTTGCAAGTGCATCAAATGTTTCTATGATAAATAATTCAGTCGGCACAATGCAGTTGAACAGTGTAACCCTAAATGACAACTTGAACCTTGGCGTTGATGTTGATTTGGCAAATAAATCTATGGATAGAATTAGTGCAAACACATACAATCTTGGAGAAAATAAAATTAACGTCAACAAAATGAACCTGTTATCTGACGCAAAAGAAGTCAGAACAGATATTGAGTTTGCGGACGAACAATTGAGAAACAACGTAACAACGAGCGTTTCTGAGGTTGCGTATTCTCCTATCTATAAATACGGTGTAAAATACGACCAAAATAACGGTGAATTTCAATTTACAAGAAGTAACTCCGGCGGTGGCGGAGGTGGTGGTGATAATCCACAACCGCAACCGACATACGATGATTTAAACCCTGCGATTATGGCTTCTCCTGTTGCTGCACAATTAGGCGGCTATGCAGGCATGTTGGATAATTACGGCAATGCATTTAATCATATGGATATGTATATGCTAAAACCAAAACATCTGCGTTCGGCAGAACTTAGTGCCAACAAGTACGCTATTGCTGACGGCAGTGGTGGAACTTATATAAGCAACGAAACGAACTCTAACGGCATTTGGATTAGACCATACACAAGCTATGATAGTGTTGGGTTGAAAAATGGTCCAAGAGTTAATAACTTATCTTATGGTTCATTTATCGGTGGTGATTTTGGTATGCACAATTTTGGAAATGGCTTGTATGGTGAATTTAGTCCGTATATTTCTTATCAGGGTGCACATCAACACTATTCGGGTAATAGTGTTTACCAAAACGGCGGTTCTCTTGGGTTTGCAGGAACATTGTATAAAGGTAATTTCTTTACAGGCTTAACTGCAGGTGTGGGTGCTAATGTTACCGAAGCAAGCACAATGTACGGTAACGAGGACTTCCCGATGCTTACAACAGGTGTTGCGAGTAAAACGGGCTATAATATCGAATTTAAAGACGGCAAATTTATTATTCAACCAAGTTTGTTAGTCAGCTACACGTTTGTAAATACCTTTGATTACAAAAACGGTGCAGGGGTGAGAATAGATACCGCACCATTACATGCAGTACAAATTAATCCGAATATAAGATTTTCATTTAATACAAAAAATCATTGGCAACCGTACGCTTTTGTTGGTATGAATTGGAATATTATGAATGCAGGACATTTTAAAGCAGCAGATACAACCTTGCCTGAATTGAGTATGAAACCTTATATTCAATACGGTTTAGGTATTCAAAAATTATTTAGCGATAACTTTACGGCATTCGCACAAGTCGCAATCCGCAACGGCGGACGTAACGGTGTAGGTGGAACATTAGGTTTAAAATGGCTTCTCGGCGGTCAATCACAGAAACAAGAAGAACAAAAACCTAAAGCTATGTTGTAATTTCAATTTACAATTGTTACAAATTACAGTATTTGGTGGAAAAAAATTTTTTGTTTATATTTTATGATAAGTGTATGGCAGAAGGTGAAAAGAAAAATATATTTGCTACTATGAAAGGTGCCGAAAATAATTGGTTTTTGTCACCTCAGCAGTCTGTTGCTTTGTCTTCATCGTTCAGTTCTAATCCTCAGCCCACTGCAAGAACTAACAGGCTTAATGATTTGGATTCCAAAATTCTGGAGGAAAAAGCATACCTAAAAGTCGAGGATGAACCGCTCAAACTTGAATACAAAATTGAAGAAAAAGAAAAAGCTTTAAAAGAAATTAATGACAAAATTAAGTTTGCAGAAAGCGTCGATAATCAACAGGAATTATTTACCCTGCGTGTTAAAAAACAACGGCTTGATTTGGAGTTGAGAGATTTATACAAAGAATACTCTCATCAAGATTTACCGTCAAGAATTTCCGGTGGTGTAAACAGCGTTCGGCAAAGAAAAATGCCCGTAATTAATGCTGTCAAAAGATTTATTAAACGTCAGGTGCTTGCAAGAGTTTCAAGAAAATTTAATTCGCTCATGACTTTAAGCGATTCTTTGGAAAAATTGGATAATATTAACCGTAACGTTGACGAGCTGTTGAAGATGAAAACTCCTTACGGCGAAACTGCCGAAAATTACAGAAAGTTGACAGAATATCTTGCTAAAGCTAATAAAATTCGTTCCCAGATTACAAGTTCAATTAAAAAATAGTTATTAGTTTATAATAAGTAAAACAAGTTATGTTCGAGGTTTGAATTTCCCTGTTTGCTCATTAAAATTACAAGTTGTATTTTTATGTTATAATCAAGGTATGTTCACAGGGATTATTGAAGAAATCGGCAGTGTTATAGAGTTTTCGAAATTTTCAAACGGTGCCGGATTAAAAATCAGATGTAATACTATTCTTGATGATATAAAAGTTGGTGACAGCATTTCAATTAACGGCTGCTGTCAGACGGTTACGTCATTTGGCGATAATTTTTTCACAGCAGATGTTAGTGACGAAACTTTGAAAGTAACTACTTTTGTTAATATGAAATCAGGTGACAGGGTTAATCTGGAAAGAGCTTTAACACCGTCAGCCAGAATGGGCGGACATATTGTTCAAGGACATGTCGATTGTAAAGGCAGATTGATTAATATTGAAAAATTATCTGATTTTTATAATATGAGTTTTGAAGTTGATAATGAATACACAAAATATATTGTTCAGAAAGGTTCAATAGCAGTTAATGGCGTGAGCCTTACGATTGCTGACGTAACGGGAAATGTTTTTAAGACGGCTGTTATACCGCATACATACCTGAATACAACTTTATCTGTTATAAAAAACGGCGATTTTGTAAATATTGAAACCGATATACTGGGAAGATATATTGAAAAACTTTTATCAACGGGTAATAATAACAGTAGAATAAGTGAGAGTTTCTTAATTGAAAACGGGTTTATGTAAGAATGGAAGAATTTAAATTTGACAAGATTGAAGATGCAATAGAAGATTTCAAACAAGGTAAAATGCTTATCGTTGCTGATGATGAAGACCGTGAAAATGAGGGCGATATTATTTGCTCCGGAGAAAAAGTTACACCTGAAGTAATAAATTTTATGGCAAGAGAAGCAGGCGGTTTGATTTGTCTTGCAATTTCAAATGAAATAGCAGAAAAATTAGATTTGCCGCAAATGGTTGAACAAAACAGCGAATCAATGAAAACAGCATTTACCGTAAGTATTGATGCTGATGAAAAATATGGCGTAACAACCGGTATTTCTGCTTATGACAGAGCAAAAACAATAGAAGTTGCACTTGCAAATGATGCAGTTCCGTCAGATTTAAGACGTCCGGGGCATTTATTCCCTTGTGTCGCAAGAAAGGGCGGAGTGTTGCAAAGAACAGGTCATACCGAGGCGGTAGTTGATTTGGCAAGGCTTTGCGGTCATGTTCAGGCAGGTGCTATGTGTGAAATTATGACCAAAGATGGTCACATGGCAAGACGTGATTATCTCAGACAATTTGCTGATGAATATGGTATAAAATTTATTTCTGTTGCTGAATTAATTGCGTACAGGCTTAAATCAGAAAAACTTATTTCCCGTGAGGCAGAAGCTGATTTACCTACAAAATACGGACATTTTAAGATATATGGTTATGTGAATAAATTGACAGGAGAAGAACATGTTGCTCTTGTTAAAGATGACGGAAGTGACAAAATTCCTATGGTAAGAGTTCACAGTGAATGCCTGACAGGAGATATTTTTCACAGTCTTAAATGTGATTGTAATTCCCAATTACATGGTGCTTTAAGAATGATAGAAAATTACGGAAAAGGTGCTGTTGTCTATATGAGAGGTCACGAAGGTCGTGGAATTGGTATTGTCAATAAAATTAAGGCATACAAGCTTCAGGAACAGGGTCAGGATACAATTGAAGCTAATATTTCACTCGGATTTAAGCCTGATTTAAGAGATTATGGCATAGGTGCTCAGATTATAAGGGATATCGGTTATAACAAATTCAACCTGATAACTAATAATCCTAAAAAAATCATCGGATTGAATGGTTACGGATTACAAGTTAATGATATAATAAAGGTTGAATCGGAAGTAACTGAATATAACAAGTACTATCTGGACACAAAGAAGAATAAGATGCACCATACTTTATAAAAGTGTTGTGTTTGTAGAAATAAATCATTAAAGGAAATTTTATGAAAACAGTTTTTGAAGCAAGATTAATAACGAAAGAAGATTATACGGGCTTTGAGGCTATTTATAATGATTTTAAAGAAATTGCCGTTGATGAGTATAAATTTGAATTGCCTCCGATAGAGTATAAAGAGTTTATCAGTGCCGTAGAAAAGGATTTGATTAAGTGCATTGTTTTATTTGAAGACAGTATTCCTGTTGCTTTTTTGATTTATACAACTTCAATTTCTGAGGCTGTAGAATTAAATATTGTTCATTCATATAAAATGGAAAATGTTTCGGAAAGAAGTAAATATCTGATAAAAGAATTTATGCGTCAAACTCAGATGGAAAGACGTGAAAAAGTTGTTTGTTATCCGATGTTGGGAAGTCAGAAAAATTTGATTAATGAAGTGGCTCAGTTTGGATTTAAATTTATCGGTATTGTAGTGTTGAGATTTATGATGTTTAATACAAGTTCCCGTGACATACTGGAGATGCAGAATATCCCTGAGTTACCGGAAGGATATAGTCTTTCCGAGTGGAAGGATGAATATTACGGCTATGCTGTTGATATTATCAGAGAAGCATTTGATAACAGTGCGGATGCTCTTTTTGATCCGAGATTTAAATCTGACAGCGGTGTGAGAGATATTCTCACGAAAGTTACGGAAGACGTTTATGCCGAATTCTTGCCGCAAGCGTCAAGTGTGCTGTTGTATGATGACGAACCTGTTGGTATTTGTCTTATGAATTTGACAGGCGGAAGTATTGCAAATATTCCTTTGTTTGGCATGAAAAGAGAACATCAGGGTAAAGGACTTGCCAAACATTTACTTCAAAAGTCAGTCAGAAAACTTATAGAAATGACTGATAAGGGTGAAAAACCTATAACTGAAGTTAATACAACAACAGAAACAAATAATTTTAAAGCATTAAGCCTGTATCGTAATATAGGATTTAAAGAAGATTATAATTATCCTCAGTCTTATTTACCGATTAAGCCCGAAGTTTCACACAGCCTGACATAAAAATTATCTGTGAAAAAAGGTGCTGTCTGTGTGATATGAAGTATTGGTTTTACCCATGCTGAGATTGATGTTGTTATTTTTCATAACTTTAGTATCCGGCGACATTTTTGTTTTATTATCATTGTTCTTTGAACTGTTTGTGTAAGTAATATTTTTCTTTATAAATTCGTCGGTTGCATCATAAGATTTGTAATTTAAAAGTTTAATTTGAGATTCTACCTTGTCTGAGGAGTCAATTTTCATAGGAACTATCTTAACAGAATTTGTTTTAAGTTTAGGCATATTAATTGCCGGAAAATCAGGTGTGATTTCATCAGTATCATATACCGGATTATATTCTTCTTCTTTGCTGAACTTTTCTTCAGGTGCGGCAGCTTCAAGTTCCTGAGCATAAGAAGGTTTTTTGTTTTCTGTTAATGTATTTTTTGTTTCTTCCTGATTTAATTCCGTATTTTTTGTTTCTATAATCGGTTTTACAGGCTGCGTTTCAACTTTAAGATTCTGTTCTTCTGTTTTTTGTTCCAAATATTTTTCTTCAGTTTGTATATTATTGTTTAATACTTCTTTTTGGGTTTCTTCTTTTTGAAAATCTTTTTCGCTAAAATTTATATTTTCCTTAACTTCCTGCACGGAATTTTTAACTTCTTCCGCTTTGTTTACAACGTTTTGTACGGAATTTTCTTGGGTTTTATGAACTGTATTTGGGATTTCTTTTACGGAACTTTTAATTTCGTCCGTCTTGTTTTCAATAGCCTGAGCAGAATTTTCTTTCAGTTCCTGAACGGAATTTTTAACTTCTTCCGTTTTGTTTACAACGTCTTGTACGGAATTTTCTTCGGCTTTTTGAACTGTATTTGGAATTTCTTTTACGGAACTTTTAATTTCTTCCGCCTTATTTTCAATAGCCTGAGCAGAATTTTCTTTCAGTTCCTGAACAGAATTTTTAACTTCTTCTGTGTGTTGTTTTATATCAGGAATTTGAATGCTTTGGACTTTAACTTCTGTATTTTTGATAATTTCAGTTGTTTGTTCCTTTGCATTATCAATATTTGTCTTTATATTATTAACAACAGGAGCAGGAGTTAATATTTGTGTATTTGACTCAGGTATAATTTCGTATTTCGGACGCAACAAAGGCACAGCATCGTTTTTCAAGTTCGGTGTTGTCTGTACGGCATTCGTATCTGCCGCTAATACACAATTAGCAGTGATAGATATTATTAATGCTAAAAATATACCCCTCTTCATAATCCTTACATATAATTATACTAATTTTTTATTTAAAAGGCAAATTGTAATATTTCTTTTAATTTCTAATATTTCCTGTACCTGAGCGGTAGCCGCAAAAAGAATATATAAACGGAAGTAAATGTTTTATTTGAATTTTGTCAGCAAAAGGAATTTTTGCAAGTACCATAATTGCAACAGCATCATCTAAATTTGCAATCATATCTACAGGTTTTAATTCTCGGTTTGGTTTTTGGGCTTCTTTTTTATTTCTCAATTTGTTTGAAATCCATAAAGCAAGGTGAGAGCCTGTATATACGCCAGCAACAGATGCAATAATCTTTGTGAGGTTGTTATTGATTAATTTGCTTGATGCTTTAGAACATTGTTTTAATATAGTATCAACAAATATTAACGGAGTTGATGTCAGGGCAAACTGGAATGCACCTTCTTCCCATTTCTTTTTTTGTTCGGATGAATTTTTACCTGCTGAACTTAAAAGAATTCCACCCATATCGGCACAGCCTGCCATTGTTAGCATGTGTTGAACTTTATATTCCAGATTAAACGGATTTTTTACCTTTTGGTGTTTCATCATTCCACCCAAAACGGTTAATACTCCACCCAAAGAACCAATAAATGCAAGCAGATTTTCTTTGCTAAAATTTTTCTTTTCACTATCAGACAAAGAAATTTGACCGTACGAAATATCATTTTTTTCACGGTTAATTGAATTATGCACATTTGTGAATACCGGATTACTTCCGATTAGGGGTGTAATTGCCATTATCCTTCTCGTGTTTATGTTTTAATGTCATTCTATTATAAAAAATTGAAAAGGACGTCACCTAAATATATGATAGAATTTACAATCCAAACAGTGCTTCAAAAATACCCTCAGAGTATGTAGGATGTGCAAAACATACCTCTTTTAAATCCTCTACAGTAATATTATTTTGCATTGCAATAATAATTTGTTGTATTAAAGAAGCAGCTTCTTTAGAGATAATGTGTGCCCCTATAATTTTGCTATCTCTCGAAAGTATCTTGATAAAACCGTCTGTAGCATTGTCGCAATGGGATTTTCCTATTGCAGAAATTAAAAGAGTTGATTTCTTATAACTTCCCTCTTCCAAATCCTGCTCTCGTTGCCCTACCCAGGCAATTTCCGGATTTCCATATACAACTGACGGTACCAGCGTTTTATCAAATTTAATTCCGTCAACAATTTCTATAGCCTGTTTTGAAGCATAATGTGCAAGCATAATTTCTCCGCACACATCTCCTATATATTCGACTCCATCAACCTTTTCAGAATTATTGATTGATCTTCCCACCGCAACAAGAACTTTGTCGGATTCGATAATTTCCCCGTTGCTTAATTTAATTTTACATGTATTTTCTCTGTCTATTTTTTCTACTCTTACAGATTTATATATCCTGATTTTTTTGGCTTTAAAAATTCTTTCAACACGTTTTGAAACTTCAATATCAGCTAAAGGAAGAAGATTGTCTGCCAATTCAATAACCGTAACTTCTGCTCCAAAAGCTGCAAATATTCTTGCCCACTCTGTTCCTATTGCTCCGGAACCTATTATTGCAATGCTTTTTGGTATTGTTGTGAGATTTAAAATACCGTCGGAATTCAAAACTTTATCGTTATCTGTTTCCATTCCCTTAATACTTTTTGGCTCAGAGCCTGTTGCGGCAATAATCTGATTGCATATATAAATCTGTCCGTTAGCTTCAATAGTATTCTTATCCTTAATTTTGGCTTCGGAATTTACTGTAACAACACCGCTGTTTTTAAGGCTAAGTTCAAGCCCTTTCCTAAGTTTTGTAACAACCTGATTTTTTCTGTCCATAACCTTAGAAAAATCTATTTGTACATCAGGTGCCTTAATCCCTAATATGTCACCTGATTTTATTTCTTCATATAATTCCGCAGAATGCAAAACAGCCTTTGTCGGAATACAGCCTCTGTTTAAGCATACTCCGCCAATTTCTGATTTTTCAAATAAAACTACACTCAGTCCTCTTCTTCTTCCATGCAATGCGGCAGTGTATCCCGCAGGACCACTGCCGACAATGCCTATATCAAATTTATAATTCATATTATCCTTGATTAGTATTTTTTGTCGCCACCGCCAACAGAGGTAAATCCGTTGCCGAAGTTAACTCTTCCAAAATTCCAATATACATTAGGGTCATTATAATTCTGACGACCAAAACGGAATTTTCTTTTTGTGGTAGTCGTGCTGCTTGTACCACCCTGAATTCCGTCTGCAGTGTACAAGGTTGAATTAGGATCGGTCTGTTGTAATTGTTGTTGATATTGTAAATCATCTGTATAACCGCCACCATTCATATACAAAACAGTGCCGCCTGCAAATGCAGATTGTGCAACTAATAACATTCCTAATACAATTGCTATTCTTTTCATTTATACAAATATCTCCTTTGTCTACTATATTATTATACATTTATTTAAAAGAATTTCAAAATTTTTTATTGCTAAACTATTAAGAAATATTAACTTGTAACCCTATTTATCATCATCATAAGTTTGTTTAACAAGTTCTTTTATATGTTGCTTTACTGCTTCTGTAATAATTAAATCGGGTTCACGGGCTGCAAACTCATCCAGCGTGGTAATTGCCCTGATTTTGTCGCCTGACATTTCATACAAAAGTCCTCTTAATATCATACTGAGCGGATTTTTATCATTTTGTGAATGCTGTATCTGCTCCTGAGCATAACCTAAGTCATAGTAACATTTTGCAAGATTTTGATAGTATTTGAAATTTAAAGTGAATTGTTGCAAAGCTCTTTCAAAACAGTCTTGTGCCATTTCAGGATGTCCAAGCTCCATATAACATTCACCAAGATTATTGTAAAATACTGAGCTTGCCTGCGTATTTGGTGATAAGCTGATAGCAATTTTGAATTCCTGTATTGCAGGATAATAAGATTTTTCTTTCAGGTGAATAAGTCCCTTATTATTATGTATGTATGCGTTCTGTTCCGAATCTATAACATAAGACTCTGTCATTTTGTATCCGGAAGATAAAAATGACATAAGTATTAAAGATGTTATACAAAACTTTTTCATACAATAACCTGCCTGTTATATATATAATTATAAAAGATTAATTTCCAACCCTTCATGAGAGAATACGGAATTTACATCTTTATTTTTGAACTCTTCTTTAATTCTGTTAAGTTTTTCATCATCATAAGAAGGATCATAATGGAAGAATATCATACGTTTTGCATTCAATTGTTTTCTGCATTCGATTGCCATATCGAATGTTGAATGTCCGTATCCTTGTTTTGGTACATAAGCATCCATATAATCTTCTGTTGTATATTGGCTGTCGTGGATAATCAAATCACAATCTTGTGCAAAATTTGCGAGTTTTCTGTCGCCGCCCGAATAACTTTCTTTGTCTGTTGCATATACAAGAGTTTTACCTTTATATGAAATCTTGTAGATTAATACCCCTTCTTGAGGGTGTGCGTATGAACGGTAGCTTGTAATAACTACACTTTCATCATCAGTTTCAAGATCTTTTTCTGTTTCAATTCTTTTTATTACAGGGTCTTGTCCTTTTCTCAAAATAATTGCATCAGTTTCATTTATATCGTGAATATTCAGATTACCTGCAATATCACCCAAATCCAACGGGAATGATTTTCCAAATAATAATGTTGCAAGTTCATCCGATAAACTTTCATTGTAATTTACATTTCCGTAAACATCTACAACAGTTGAGCGAATATGAAGCGGTCTGAAGAAAGTAAACCCTTGTATATGATCATGATGAATGTGTGATAACAATACAACGGCTTTAACAGGGGTTCTGTTTTCATTATTTGAACCCGATATGATGTATTCTTGCATTAATTCATCACCCAGATTAATCATTCCTGTTCCGGCATCAAGTATAATAAGATGCCCGCCTACATGAACTTCTACACAGGATGTGTTTCCGCCGTATTCCAAAAAATCTTTGTTTACTACAGGATAACTTCCTCGGACTCCTCTGAATTTGATTTTAAATTCGCTCATATTAAAACCTCATTATTTCTTTTTTTTAATTTCATATACACCGTTTTGGTCTTTAGCATCACCTGTATATAATTTAGATGAGAAAACCATCATTTTTGCAAGATTTCTGACATTTTCCAATCTTGTATCACGTTGCTGAATATCAAAAATTACTCTTTTCTTTTCATTCTTAATGCTGATTATTCTAAAAGCATTCGGATAAGATACAAGAGCCGGTGAACTTACATACAAAACATTTTCGTGTTGTGTAATTTTATTTGCGTGATAATGTCCCTGAAATACGGCTATCGGATTTTTGTATTTTTCGATTGTAGCCTGAACTTCACCCGCATTAAGCAGTTTATGCCCTTCACTCGGGAATGGTTCAATAATTGGCACATGTAAAAATATCAGTACAATATCTTTTTTAGACTTGCTTAACTCTTCATCCAGCCATTTTAACTGTTCTTCATCAATTTGACCGTTTGAGGTAATTCTCGTATCTATAATAGAATCCAAACCTATTACTTTATAACCTTTTTGCGGTACAAAAGAGTAATACGGTTTTGTCGTTGTGAAATTTTTATTGTGATTTCTTAAAATATCAATATACAATTGTTTTGTCAAATATCCGCCAACGCAAGGATCATGATTTCCAAATACGAAATACCACGGATATTTCAATTTTTCTACATGAGGTAATACCGCTGTTAATTCTTTTTCAAAAGATTTATCAATTAAGTCACCTGTAAACATTACAAAATCTATATCAGGAGTTTCATTAATCTGACTGATAGCATCATCCAGCAGCCTTGGAGATTCTGCAGTCAGTTTGAAGGTTGTATTTACCTTTCTTGTTGAAAAATGTACGTCTGAAACCTGTGCAAACTTTAAATCGCTTGCACTACAACATTCATAACCCCATACCAAGAGTCCTGCAAGAATTATGGTAAACATTCCGTTTAATGCGTGTGACAGCATTGATTCTCTTTTTTTAACTTTCAGGTTTTTCCTTTTGCGGTTCACTTTCATAAATATTCTTTACTTCCGTTCTCTCTTCATTTTGTAATTTCTGTGTGTTAATATTTTTTATTAAATCTCTTGTTTCATTATACTTCTGATTTAATTCTTTATCATCATCAGATAGAATGATTGCTTTATCCAAATTTAACATAGCATTAGAATAATCTTTTTTACCCAGATAGCTGAAACCCAAATACTTAAATACATCTGAGGTCTGAACATCCTCTGAAACTTTTTCCAACACCTGAACGGCTTTATTATAATTTCCTTTTTTGTATAGGATTATTCCATGTATAAGTTGATATTCAACATCATCTTTTAGTGCAAGTGCTGTAACAATTTCAGTTTCAGCATCATTCAACTGGTGAAGTGCAAGATAAGCTTTTGCTCTAAGGGCATAAGCCAAATCACTTTGCTGATTAAAATATAAAAATCGTCTGACAGGTTCGTTAACTAATTCATATTCTCCTAATTCCAGATAACAAGCTGCAATTGATAAAAGAGCCTGTGTGAATGACGGTTCAAACTGATATGCCGTGAAATATGCTTCTACTGCTGATTTATATTCCTTATTATCTCTGTAATAATCACCCAGAGCATTATATACCCAGAAATTGCCTCCTTTGACGGCTTCTTTCAAAACCGCACCCTGATTTAAGCTGTCTCCGAGCCGTTTATATGCCATAGCTCTGTCTAAATCAGCATTATATCCGGTTATAAAAGATTTTTGATTTTGTGTGCCAAGTTGATACAATAAATCTTTCAAATCTTTGAACTCTTTATTTTGCGGTGAAAGTTGAATAACTTTATCCAAATATTTTACTGCATCCGCATAATCTCCCAGTATGCAGTCGTTTGAAACAATATCCATATAATCTTCAATCATTTCATTATCCACAGAATATACAGGATGATTTCCGATTAAAAATATTATAAAGCATAATAAGGCAAGTTTCTTCATAAGGGTATTATAGCATGAAATTAATAACTTGTTTACTTAATAACTTTAAAATTCCTTTTTATATCTTTTATAACCCTGTCCATAACAGAGTTCCAATTCTCATGTTTATCGGCAATATATAATTTTACACTTTCGTACCAGTCACAGTAGCTTAAATCCGTATGCCATCTCCAATTATAGTTATATGGCAAGAGTATTACGCAAGGTTTCCCCATTGCACCTGCAAGATGTGCAAGTGAAGTGTCATTACATATAACAAGGTCTAAATTTTCTATAGCAGCAGCCGTATAAGAAAAGTCTTTAAAGCTTTTACTTAAATCAGTAATATCGTATTTTGAAGCAAGTTTTTCAAATTCTTCCGCTCCCTCAAAAGTCTGTGCGGAATATACTTTTGTATTTGGCAAATTAAATAATCCTGAGAACGCATCAACATTTATTACTCTGGAAGTTTCGTAGTAGGTATTCCCCTGCCACTTAATTCCTATCTTAAAATCATCATTGGCAAAATAAGTTTTTTTGTATTCTGCTGTTTTATCAGGGTTTGATTTTAAGTATTTATCCCTTGAAATAAACATACCGTCTGTACCGAGATTTAGAACAAATGGAATACTTAAAAACGGAATGTGGAAATCAAAATTTAAATCTTTTTCTTCATAAAAATAATCCATAACCTCAACATCAGGGAAATTTTCTCTAAAAAGTTCGCATAATTGAATTTGTGGTTTTATAATAAGCTTTTTACAGCGTTGTTGTATAAGCGGAATATATCTTGCAAACATTAACATATCCCCAAAACCTGCCTCATAGTATGTGTATAAAATTTTATCGGAAATATCTTCACCGTGCCAGATTGGTTTATTAGGAATAAGGTTTGGGTAGGTTACAGCTTCCGTATTAATAGCTGTTTCACGACACAATCTGACTTCAAAATATTTTAGTCCGTTATCGTAGTCTTTCATTCTGAAATAATTTAATGCAAGAAAATATTTGGATTCTCTATCCTGTGGGTTTATTTCAAGACACTTGAGGTAATATTCTTTTGCTTTTTCGGGAATATGAAACAACGTATAGAGGTTGGCAAGATTAAAGTATGTATCTCGGGAATCAGGTCTAAGCTCCGCTGCTTTCAGGTAATATTCTTCGGATTTTTCAAAATTAAGAAGATTTTTATATGCAAGTCCTATCCCAAAAGCCAGTTCAAATTCCAAACCGAATTCTTTTTCTTCTTCAAGTCTTATTTCTAATTCTTTTGCGTAATTTTTTTGCTGAAAATAGATATGTGCAAGAGTTTCATAAAAATAGCGTACTTTTTTTACTGAAATTGCACGGGTTACAAATTCTTCAGCTTTTTCATAGTTCTTTTGCTGAAGTTCAATCATGCCTATTAAATTCAAAACCTCAAAATCTTTCGGATTTTCATTCAGTATTTTTGTGTATAAATTTTGTGCTTCTTGAATATTTCCTGAGGAATGAAGCTTGAATGCTTTATCAAAATACTCTTTTCTTAAAGTTTCGTCCATGTGTGGATTATAGCATATTATGCTGATATAGTGCAATAAAGTTTACCCCAAAATTTATTTATGGTATTATAATCTGTAGAGTTTTTATTTTTGGAGAGAATATGGCTAAGATTTCAGTAATTATTCCTGTTTATAATGATAGTGTTTATGTTCAACGCTGTTTGGATAAGCTTATAAATCAAACTTTTTCTGATTTGGAAATAATTGTTGTGGATGACGGTTCTACAGATAATACACCTCAAGTACTCGAGGATTATGCTAAGAAAGATAACCGTATAAAAGTTATACATCAGACTAATGCTAAACTGGGTGCTGCAAGAAATACCGGTATGAACATTGCAACAGGTGATTACATATCTTTTATAGATAGCGATGATTGGGTAGATGAAAATTATTATGAAGCCATGTATAATGCTATTTCGGAAGAAAACTCGGACATGGCTGTATCTTCATCCATAAGGGAAAAAGCTTCAGGTAAATTTACTTATTGTCTTAGATATGATGAAAAGAAAACTTACACAGATAAAGATGAAATTATAAAAGTGCTTCAAATGCCTCCATATTGGTTTGTGTGGGGTAGGCTTTATAAAAAAGACCTTATAAAAGATTTACGATTTGAGGAGGGTGTATTTTTTGAAGATGCACCTTATACAATAAAAGTTATTGATAGGATTAACAGTATTACTGTAGTTCCTGATGTGAAGTATCATTATTTTTCAAATCCTAATTCAATTCTAAAATCCAAAAATTCTATTGCTAAAGATATGGATAAAGTTAATTCCATGTTAAATACTATAAATTATATAAAAGAACACAACCTGAATTTAAAAGAAATTACTATTTATAAAGATAGACATTTGCTATATACAACAAAGTATTATGGTAATCGTAAAGAGTTTTACCTTTTTGGTATAAAAATTTATACAAAATACGAGGAATTTGATAACTCAAAAGTTTTTGTAATATTTAATACGGCTTGTTTTGGTGATGTACTGGTATGTAATACATTATGCCAAAATATCAAAATGGCATATCCGAATTCAAAAGTGGTTTTTGTAGTTGACAAGCCGTTTTATGATGCTGCAAAATGCCAAAAGGATGTTGATGATGTTATAGTTTATGACAAAAAAGGTATCCATAAAGGATTTAGAGGTATAAGAAAATTTATAAAAGAGTTTCCTTATAAAAAACCGTTTGCGTCATTTAACACTTATGGCAATGCAAGAAATACTACCATTGCAAATGGTATAGGTTCCAAATATGTTGTTGTTGGAAAACGAAACAGAAATATTCCTATGCAAGAAGCTCATACCTTATTGTTTAAGGAATTTACAAATAAAAATTTACAAAACTTCCCAATCAAATGTTTTGCTGATGAAAATTTACCTGAGCATATAAAAGAATTGATGCCTCAAGGTAATAAGTATATTGCTTTGTGTGTTTTAACAAAAAATCCGCCAAAAGATATGCCATTTTTAACGGCAGTTGATTTAATTGATAAAATTAACAAATCAGGATATAAACCTGTTTTGGTCGGCACAGGCGACAAAACCGTTAAATACGCAAATGAATTAGAAAATACAGGATGCAAGTTTATAAATCTTGTAAATAAAACAACAATTCCTGAATTGGGAAGCGTATTAAAAAATTGTACGGCATTAATAAGTGTTGATACGGGTACTATGCACTACGGATATGCTCTTGGAGTTCCTACTACGGCAGTATTTTACGAAACAATTACTCTTAATAATTGGACACCAAATCCTAATATTTATAATACTGTTCTTGTTAAATCTAATCAGACAGCTGAAAATATTTTTGATAAAACTCAAAAACTTATTGACGGGACCTTGGTTCAGGACAGAAAAAATATTGCAATATGCTTTGGTTGTGATAACAATTACGTCCAACACATGGGGGCAACAATGTCCTCTATTTTGAAACATAAACAGGATGACGAATTTATAAAATTCTATGTGCTTGATGGCGGAATTTCTGTTCCGAATAAAGAAAAATTATCCTATTTTGAAAAGAAATACTTATGCAGCATTACTTATGTACAACCAAATATGGAAGAATTAAAAAATTGCTGTACATATAAAGGTGATTATATTTCACTTGCAACTTATTACAGATTGTTGATACCTGAACTTATCCCGAATGAAGACAGAATATTATATTTAGATTGTGATATTATTGTCAGAAAATCTTTGTCAGATTTGTATAACAGAGATTTTGGAAATAATATGGTCTATGGTGTTGTTGATTGTTCAGTGAAAGAACATTCTGTAAGGTTGGGGGTTTCAAAATATATAAATGCCGGGGTTCTTCTTTTAAATTGTAAAAAAATGAGGGAAGAAAATTCTGTTCAGACAATAATAGACTGGATTGGAAACAATCAGGATAAAATTGAATGCCATGATCAGGATGTTATTAATGCTGTATTTGACGGTAGGATAGAATATGTTGAGGATATTTATAATGCACAGGTAAAAAAACTGCATGATACTATTTTCAGTAAAATAAAAGATCCTGCAATTCTGCATTTCATTTCTCCTAAAAAGCCTTGGGTACACTGGAAACCGCTTAATTCCACGCCTTGGGCTGTTGAGTATTTTAAAGCTTTAAAGGGTACTCCTTGGGCCGATTTTGTTAAAAAGTACATGAAGAAAGCTCTTTGGATGCTGCCATTAAGATTATTCTATCCCTATGGGATTACCCGTAAAATTGTGCGTTGGATTTTCTCTTTGACAAATACTCCTGACAGACAGTATAAATTATTAAGAATTTTAGGTATTACATTTAAGTTTAAGAAACACAGGGTTGTAAATGAAAAATAAAGTAAAAATTCTTGTTGCATACCATAAAAGAGATAAATTATTTAAAAATAGTGTTTTATTTCCCATACATTTAGGCAGAGAAATTGCTTTTGAAAAAACAAAAGACGGTAAGCTTTCCGAAAAAGATTACAACTGGCTTTTAAATAATATGTCAGGTGATAACACGGGGGATAATATTTCCGATAAAAACAGATTTTTAAATGAAATGACAGGAATATATTGGGCTTGGAAAAATTACGAAGAACTCGGCAATCCTGATTATATAGGATTAAATCACTACCGTAGATTTTTTAAAATAAATTATTCCAATTTAGACAAATATTTCCAAAATTATGATTTTATAAAATTATCTTCTCCGTTTTTTAAAATGGGAATTAGAGCTGAATGGACTAATTGTGCAAAGTTAAATAATCTTGATCCTGCTGATTTCGATAAATTTTGTGAAGTTTACGAAAATATTTATCCGCAGGATGCTAAAGAATTTAATTCATATATAAGTAAAGAAAACCATGGCGGTTTGATGAATTTGTTTATTATGAAAAAAGAAGATTTTTTCAGATATTGTGAATGGATTTTCCCTCTTTTGTTTGAGATGGAAAAATCATTCAACAAATCAAACAGGACAATAGGAATGATTGCGGAAAGGCTAACGTCGTATTATCTTCAAAAACTTGAGAATGAAGGTAAAAAGCCGTTATATACAAGATTGGCTGACGAACCTCCTGAAATGACGCTGCGATTTTTTATCTCGAAAATCTTTAACATAAGAAAAAAAGAACAATCCAACGGTGTTAAGCATATAAAACTTACCCTGTTTGGGATTGTCCTTAATATTAGAACCAAAAATAAATCTTAAGAGTGCAGATTATTATGTACAATATGCTGCAAAAGATATTTTACATGTGCTTTAAATAAATATTCATCGTTTGAATTTAATTGATTTCCCTCTGCATCAAATTGAGAATATTTATATCCATAACCCGGCTCATATTCAATTATCGAATAACTGCCGTCATTACGTTGTCTTGTTAATTTTGTAAATATAGGTTTGTGACCGTTAATAATTTTATTTTCAATTATATATCTTTTTTTAGTTTGAAGATTAGTATATGTTGTAACGCTTTCTCCGTTTGCAGCACGTTCATAAGTATGAATTTCTTTTTTACCTACTGTTTCTTTGACTTTAAGTACTCCGTCTTTTAGTACTTCTTTTCTGTGAATATTAGTTTTTGGATTAAATGTTTCTTCATAAATTATAATGCCTTTGGCATTTTTTTCTGTTTTACGAAGAAGTACATTGCCAATCATTTCCTGTTCAATAGTTTTTCCTTCAGACCTTACTCTGGTAAATGAGTATTTTGTTTTCGGGTTATATTTTTCAAAGTAGGTTTCAAATCCGGTTTCGTCAAATGATTGTGATTTAATAATCTGATTTTCGTGGTTATATACGTTTTTAGTTTTTACTACCTGAGTATTTGGATAGAATTCCAAATTTGTTGTTCTGCGTAAAAATTTAGGTAAAAATTTATTATAAAATGGAACGATAGTTCTTTTCAAAGGAAAGTATGAATCAGGTGCCTGTTCTGCTAATTTTGAAATACTTTGAGTAACTCTTTTTTCAACGTTTTCTGCTACTTTTTGAGCAGCCTGAACATTAGTTTCATTAAATATTATTTTTGTTGCGGTCATAATTTCCCTTCCATTTTTTAACATGGATTTTAAGTTTATAAATGTTTATTTATGCTAATCCGCTGTAAAAATTTTACAATATTTAATATTGTTTTCTCATTTTTTCAAAATAATCTTTTAGCAGATTGTTGCATTTTTCTTCCATAATACCGCCAAAAACTTTCAAATTGGTTTTGGTTAATTCTCTTAAATCTGTTTTTGAACCTAATGCACCATAGTTTGTATCATAACTCCCAAAATAAACTGTTTTTATTCTGGATTGAATAATTGCCCAGGCACACATCGGACAAGGCTCAAGTGTAACGTACATTTCACAGTTATCTAAACGCCAGTTATTTAATGTTTTTTCAGCATTTCTTATTGCAAGGATTTCTGCATGCCCTGTTATATCAGTGGTTTTTTCCTTGTTATTGCAAGCATGGCTGATTATTTTTCCGTTTTGGGTGATTATTGCCCCGACAGGAATATCCAAACCGGAGTTCTGAGCTTCTTTTATTGCAAGCTCCATCATGATAATAATTCCTCATCCTGAACAAATTTTAATGTCACTTCAACACAAAATCCGCAAGTTTCATCTGAGGAGATATTGATTTTTCCATGCATAGCGTCAATCAATCCTTTTACTATAAACAGTCCTAATCCTGTACCTCTGGTTGTTCTTGTTGTGTTGTTATCAAGTCTGATAAATTTGTCAAACAATTTATTTAACTTGTCTTTTGGGATAATATCACACTGATTTTTTACATAAATTTTAGCTATATTTTCTTCGGCAATAGCTTCTACAATAATTTTTGTTTCAGGATATGAATATTTAACAGCGTTTTCTATCAGATTAACAAACACCTGTTCCAGACGGTTTTTATCTCCTATTACATTTGGGAAACTTTCATCAATATTTATCTCAATTTCTTTTTGCTCTTTATTTTTAACAAGAAATTTCGCAGTTTCCATGACTTCCGGCAGCCATACTGATTCGATATTTGTTCTTAATTTCATTCCTTCAATATCAGGTATGGTTAATAAATCTTCGATTAGTCTTTTCAGCCTTTCGGATTGGTCTTTGATAATTCTGAGGGATTTTTGTTTTGTTTCTTCATCAATATCTATGTCTTGTCGCATAAGCCTTGAAGTATATCCCTGAATACTTGTTAGCGGTGTTCTTAACTCATGACTTACCGTATCAATTAAATTAGAGCGGAATTCATTTAATTGTTTTAATTCTATATTATTTTTCTTTAACTGAATGTACGATTTGTGGATTTCACTGGCCATTCTGTTAAACTCAAAGGCAAGAAACACAATTTCGTGCGGCGTAAATGCTGTTGTAAACAAACGGATTTGTCTTTCATAATTACCTTTGGAAATTGCAATTATACCTTTAAAAAGCTGTCTGATATTTATGTACAAATAGTATGTATACAACGCCACGATAAATATAATAATCAATGTTGCAAAAAGGATTGACCATATAATTTTTGCACGGTTTTTGTTGATTAGCTTATCCGTAAGTTTTTCAGTTGTATTTACAATAATTGTTATAGGCGGATCAAGCTTTTTTAAATATACCAGAGGCTGATTTTTTACATCTCCGAATATCACAGGTTCTTCTGTTTTAAGCTCTTTTGGCAGTAAAGCAAGGGTGTCTTTAAATACAGAATCCGTATAATTGTAACCGGTAATTAGCGATCCGTCATTTGTCATAACATATATTTGACGCAAGTCATCCTTTAGTGAATGGAAAACCTCATCCCGTAATTTACTTAATGTATATGTTGCAACAAGTAATTCGCCATTATCCAGACTTGTTGATATAGTAACTTTTTCATTTTTTTTATTTATTTCGTGCAGTTGTTCGTATTCTTCTGTGTTTTTTACTATTTCAATTTTTTCACAATTATCGAATGTTTTTGCAACATTATTCAGATATTTTTGGCGTTCGTATTTTGGAATATATTTTAAAGTATCAGATACCTGAGCAAGACTTGTATTTATTGTCTGAGAGAAAAAATCTATTTCATCTGAAACCATGTTTGCCGTTAAAATAGCGGCCTCTTTAAGTTGAGAACGTACAGCCTGCTGATTTACATTACTAATAATCAATCCGCTTACTGTCATTGGTGCAACTACAGCAAAGCATACTACGATTGCAATTTGTTCGATTATTTTTAAATGCTTTAATCCAAACAATTTCATAACTTAACTCTCCGCAAACGGGGTAAGTTTATATCCGACATTTGTTACTGTGTGAAGATACTTAGGTTTTTTGGCATCAGGTTCAATTTTATTTCTTAATCCGCCGACATGTACTCTGAGCATTCTGACATCTTCATTACTGTCATATCCCCATACTTCATCCAATAATGTGGCAAGAGTTACCGGATTATTAAAGTGTTGCATCAGGCTGTATAATATTTCAAATTCTGTTGGTGTTAACTTTGTTTTTTTATTAACGATTACACATTCAAGTGTTTCCGGAAAAATTTCTATATCTCCGGCTTTTAAAACTTCATTTGAAAGGGAGGAAGTTTCTTCAATATGGTTACGCCTTAGTAGTACTCTTATCCTTAGTAGTACCTCCTGAATATCAAACGGTTTGACCAGATAATCATCTGCTCCGCAATCAAAACCTTCCGTCTTATCGTCAATTGTTCCTTTTGCTGTGAGCATTAATATCGGAATAGATAATTTTGCCTGTCTTATATTTTTGCATACATCAAAACCATTCATTTTAGGCATCATAACATCAAGTAAAATTAAATCATACGAGTTGTTTAACGCTTTGTTCAAGCCTTCCAGACCGTCAGAGGCAGTATCAACAAAATATCCGCTGTGGGATACATCAAACTCTAACAATTCTCTGATTTCGTCATCATCATCAACTATTAAAATACGTTTTTGAATATCAACCATTATTAATCCTCTTTTGAACTGATTTTAACGCAATAGAGCTTGTTTTTCAATGTTATATAAAGGTTTTTTAAGAATTAAAAAACTTCATTTTCTGTCCAGTATAGTCTGATAAAAAAGCAGGCAACGTGTTGTATTGAATCAACTCTAACCCATTGTCTTGTATTTTTAAATCTTATAGCATTAGCCGATCTTTTAGGATTTTTATGTGAAAAAGTATATTCTTCACAGTTAAACAGCGAGAACTGACTCTTAGCCGCTAACTTACAAGCATTCAATACTTTTTGAGCGAATTCTTCATCTCCCATTTTTTTTGCAAGATAATATGCGGAAACAAGTCCTTCAGATCTTGCACCGTCAGGATAATAGTGATCTCCGTATTCATAATAAAATCCGCCTTCATAATCAAGATACGGTGAATCATCACGTCTATACATTCTATCCATCATACTTTGGGCGTCTGTATATACAAAATTTATGTACTCTTTTTTTCTGAATTCTTCATCCTCGGCGAACTCATCAATTGCCTGCATTAACCATGCATCGGACGGTAATGCGGTAAATAAGTCAGCGTAAAGTTTAGGGCGTTCGTTTACTATCCAGTCAAGTGCAATTTTTGATTTTTCACGAACTTCAGCATTTAATTTATCATCATCCTTAAAATGTTTCATAAACAAAGCCAGTCCAAGTAAAGCCTCTCCCGGATAATAGAATGAGAAAGTTTCTCTTCTTTCTTGATCTGCCATTTCAATAAGCGGTTCTCCATCATGATACTGAGGATGTATATAATACCCCATAAATTCACCGCTTTCACACATTCTGCTCATAAGATGTCTTGCATAACCTTTTATATATTTATCATAAGAGGTATCTCCCGTGATTATTCTGTATTGCATCATCATAATCATAGCAAGACCTGTTCCGCCCAGTTTTCCTTTCCTGTTGTAAAATACAAAATAAGCTTCTTCTCCGTTGTAGTCATGCGGTTCTGAAATTGATGCCGTAAAATCTATAGCTTTTTTAGCCGCATTAAGATATTTGGTATTATGCGTTTGCAGATATGCTTTCATTAAAGTAATAGCACCTCCGCAATGGCGTAAATCATTGTAATACAGATTATCTTCTTTTCTGTTCGGGTGTTCGTGGTCTTTGAAATTATCTTCCGCACAATCGTAATAATATAAAAACCGTCCGTCTTCATACATATTTTCTACAAGCCAGTCGGAAGTTTTGATAAATTGCATAAGCAAAGTATCATAGCTGAATTCATTGTATAAAATGTTTCCGCGATATATAGGAATTGTGGTATCGTGATATGTAACAAATGCACGGCTTCTGAATATGTACATTTCGTATTCGTCAGATTCCGATAAAATTTTTATTCTTTCAGGATTTTTGTTTGTCATTTTTCCGATAGGAGTACTTTTAATCAAAGTTACTAATGCCTGATTTAATGACATTTGACTGTTAACAATTGCATCTGTAGGCATATAAAATATCGGAATATCCGTAAATACATTTTTTAATTCAAGTCCGGTTATCCCCGGTTCAAAACGGTGTTCACCAAATTTTTCACCTTGCAGATGTCTTAAATCGGTAAGTTTTTTATCTATAACAAATTCCAAAAGTATGCGGCATTTTTCTTTATTTTCAATATCAAATTCCGAAAAGCGTTTATTTTCCCTGATTTTAAGAATGCATCTGTTAACCGTATCAGCTATGTTTTCTCGTCTGCTGCCATATCTTAAAGGCTTTTTACCTTCCTGAAACAGTGTTATATATGTAAATCCTGTTTTAGAATTAAAATCCCAGATATTTTTCAAGTCTAAATTAGTCATTTTAACTGTGACTTTATGTATAAAAGCATTACGAATACGCTTCATAAGGGTATTCATTTGTGAAAAATCCTGAGAATAATATTTTCTCTCTCTATCGTTAAAATCTTTGTAGTCCATGTTCCGATTATAACACACTTTTTAGAATTTGCCAAAGCAGTGTTTTTTGCTGAATGTTAAGAAGTATTAAGCAGATTTCAGTTAGTCATGCAATTTGCAGTTATAAAAAAACTTTATATAGGTGTAAGGGGAATCAAAAGACTTTACGGGGAAATTACAAAAGGAGTAAGATAATGGTTTGGGGATCATGTTGTTTTCCATATTCATATCCAATCTTTGGAGGATATAGCAGGTACGGTTATCGTGGTTATTGTACACCTCCGATAGATACATACGCTGCAGGTCATTACCTTAATGGTACTCAGCGAGCTATGGCAAGCATATTTTATCCTTATGTATTTGCAACTCCTTGGGGTATTGGTTCTTATGATACTGATACATCTCCTGAAGATGCTGCTGCAATGACTCAGATGATGTATGATCCTTATCACTTACCTCAAATCAGAGTTCAAGGTGCGGGTGGTGATGCCTCTGCTGCTATTGATAATGCTAAACAACAAGGTTCTGTACAGGGTAAACAAATTATTTTGAAGAACGGATACAATTATTTAGTATCTAATACTGCTAATATAATTGCGAGTGCGGATAAACATTTAAAATCAAGCACTATAACTGATGACCAGAAAAAGGAACTTCAGGAATTTAAAAAGAAAGCTGAAGAATTGCAGAAAAAAATTGAAGAATTTAAAAAGAATTCTCCAAATAAAACAGTAGATGTTGCAATTGGTGAAATGGAAGCTCTGGAAGCTGAATATGACGCTTTGTATAAACAAATAAAAGAATTCAATGATAAAGTAACAGCCGGACAGAACCCTAACGGTAATAATGGGGTTAACGGAAATGACGGTGTTAACGGAAACGATGGACATGACGGAAATGACGGTACTCCTGAAGTCCATGATCTGGAGTCTTTGAAAAAGGCTTATGATGAATCTGTCAAACAAACAATTGACGATATAATGAAAAATGATAAAGTATCGGCGGAAGATAAAAAGAAACTTGAAGAAAAACAAAAAGAATTAGAAAAGGCTATTGAAGAAAACAAACCGTACGAAGAACTCAAGAAGATTTATGATGAACTCGGTGAAATGATTACAGGAATTCAGGATAAAATTAAAAAGGCTGAAGAGGCTGAAGAAAAACAAAGAGAACAAGATAAAAAAGATCTCGCAGATAAATGCGAAAAACTGAATGAAAATATTTCAACTCTCTTGCAGGAAGACATTTCATTAGTTCCTAAGAAAGATAAAAAGGCACTAAAAGAAGCTCAAAAGGAACTTCAGGAAGCAATAGCTGCAGGTAAATCTCAGGAAGAACTGAATGATATATACGCTAAAATTAACGGAATATATACAAGAATTCAGAGAACTTCAGGAGCATTGAAGCAGGAAGCTACCGATATTGCAGAACAAATATCTCAGGCTGCAAAGGGTGCTGATTGGGATTCAAGTCAGGAAGATATAATTTATAACAATGTAAAAAAATTAAATTCCAAAAACATAATGGCATTCTTGCATATCTGGGATCGTGATTTCAAGAAAAATCACGGTGATGACAGATGCGTACTTGAAACAATTTTTGATGAGTTTAGATTAAACAGTGACGTAAAGAAGGAATTAAGCACTCATATTCTTACAGCAATGGAAGGATACGCAAAGAATAACGGTATCTATAATCAGGTCGGCAGTAAAATTGCGGCGGTCAGAGCATTGTGTAAAGATTTAGGTTTGTTTACACGATATGCTCCAATTTACGCTCAATTTAACGAAATGTTTATAGCATTTAAGCAAGCATTATCTTAAAAGGAGAAAAATGATTAAAAATTTTATTGATTAATACATTAGATTCCTCAATGTAAGGGCGATAGTAGGTAAGCCCGAAATGGTTAGTGTAGAAATTTCAAGCCTTTCAAATCTGAAAGGCTTTTTTATTGCGTATTAAAATTATATTAAAATCTTGAGATACTCTTATTTTTTATAATATAATTAAACCAATATCAGTAGAAAAGGAGAGAGTAATGATAGATAAAACTGCAGTAATTCACCCTTCGGCACAGATTGCGGATGATGCAATAATCGGACCTTACGTTGTTATAGGTGAAAATGTAAAAATAGGAAGTAAGACAAGAGTTATAGCAAATGCATACATAGAACATGCTGAAATAGGTGAAAGATGTACAATTTCTCCTTTTGCGACAATAGGTTCTGAACCTCAGGATTTGGGTTATAAAGGTGAAGAAACAAAAGTTGTTATTGGTGATGATACTATTATAAAAGAAAACGTAACTATTCACCGTGGTGCTGCTTGTGGTGATTTTACAACAAGAATTGGTAACAAATGTTTGCTGATGGTAGGTTCACATGTAGCTCATAACTGCGTACTTGCTGATCAAGTTATTTTGGCTAACCTTGTAACTTTAGGCGGACATGTTCATGTCGGATTTGGTGCATTTGTTGGTGGCATGAGCGTATTTCACCAAAATATCAGAATAGGTGATATGGCTATTATAAGCGGATTTTCAGCTTCACGTCAGGATATCCTTCCATATTCAAAAGGGGAAGGCCGTCCACCTGTTCCTCGTGGACTTAATGTTGTTGCTTTGAAACGCCGTGGGGTTTCTCAGGAAGTAAGAACTAATATGAATGAGGCATTTAAACTTCTTATTTCTGATGAATACAATACTTCACAGGCTATAGAAAAAATCAAAGCGGAAATTCCTACAAACGAATATATTGAAAAGATGATTGAGTTTGTTCAATCTTCAAAGAGAGGTGTTCTTTTGAAATCTCACAAATCCGGTCATGAATCTTTAGAAAGTGAAGAATAGATTTAGGTGATTAAATACAATGTCACGGTAATTTATCTGTAATTATTGTCCTCCCCTTACGGGAGGACTGAAATCTATGATTTCGAGGTGGGGTTAAAAAGCAGGTTAACCTGCCTTTATAGAAGTTCAAAGGTTAGTCGTGATAAAAATAAAAGGGTTGCAGAAGTAAAAAAAAATGTTATAATGATAATGTATAAAAACCACGGAGGATATTATCATGATTGGATTTAAGCATAGGGGCGTGGGTAAAATCCTCTCGTAGTATGGGTTTACAAAGTTTTGATAGTATGGATACATGTCATTACGAGCAAATCAAAGGCTTGATTTGCGAAGTAATCCAGCCATTAGATTACGGAAATATAAAGAAAAGAGCGAGGCAAAATTTCACAGTTATGACAAAAACGGCTGGATTGCCACGGTCGCAAGACTCCTTGCTCCCTCGCAATGACATGGGAAAGAAAGCCGCCTTTACCCTTGCCGAAGGTGCTACGCACGTTGCTCAGTCTGCAAAGCCTCGTCGTACCGCCTTTACTCTCGCTGAAGTTCTAATCACCCTCGGGATAATCGGTGTAGTTGCTGCAATGACGTTACCTGCATTAATCCAAACAGACGGCTGGCAGATAAAAGATGATTATCCGTGGTAAGTTTGTTAATTTTAAAGTTTCAAAAAATCAGCTGTATGATTATCTCTGCCGCCGATAGGTATTATATGTTCTCTTTCAAACAGTTTTGAAATTTCTCCTATTTTTTGTCCTTCATTTTTTAACAGTTCAGGAGAGTATGCCTGATGATAACTTTCTGTGAAACGTAGTAAATCGCCTAATTTGAATTGGACTTCATCAATAACGGAGGTAATATTGCTTGTTCTTTCCGATATATAGTACGGATGTGCAAAACCAATCATGCAATTTTTTTCTTCACGGAACGCATCTGCAATATCGTCTATAAGATTTTCACTTGTTTTGATAATATTTCCCTTGCCGTCAATTTTCGGCAGGTATTTATCGTTAATAGTTCTTATTTGCGGATTTTCGGTTATCCAGTTTTCAATAAGCCCATGTTTTTTGAATTCTTCAAGATTCAATCTTTTTGGGGCTTTTGCCATACATTCTTTAAAGTAGTTTTCCGGTTCAAGCCCTTTAGCCTTTGCTGTGTTGCTTAATACGTCTTTAATTTGTCCGTAATGGTATATTTGCCAAAAAGAGTTCATCATAGGTTTGTTTGGCAGTCTGTCACCTAAAAATACGTTTACAAATTCTTCTTCACTAAATTTTGTATTCGGGAATTTTTCCGATAAATCTTTTATATAATTTTTCTGTGCATCAAGTCGTCTTTGAAGAACGTCATTGAAGAATGCTTCAACTTTTTTTGCAAACGGGTTAAACCCAAATACAAGCAGTTCTGATGTTTCGCAAGGGTTTGTTGTTTTGTCTGATTTTATAAGATAGCTGACTTCCGAACCAATGACAAATCTGACATTTTTAAACTTTTCCGGATTTTGAGAGATAAGTTTTAATGCTTCTTTTGAACCTTCTGTTGTGTCATGGTCCGTAAGTGCAAAAATAAATTTATCACCTGTTTTTTCGTGCAGTTTATCGGCGTAGGCGACAACTTCATTCAAAATATTTTCAACTGTACCCTCCCCGTCAGAATAATTTGAATGCGAATGCAGGTCTGCTTTAAAAATTCCGTTTTCAATATTTTCTTTACTTGCAATGTAATTTTCTTTTTTAAGCTTAGATGTTGCTTCAATAAATTCTTCTTTGTCCATAACAGATGATAAGTTTTGCGGTTCAAATTTTTTGCCTGTCATTTTTTCCAGTCCTTTTGCAAGTTCAGATAAATATTCTGATACAGGGGTTATTATTTCTTCAGAAATCGTAGTTTTAATTTCATTTGCAGTGTTGTTTAATTTTTCCGCTGAAACAGGGCTTTCAATCTGTTTTGTTCCTCGTCCACGTTTGATGAGGTATATTCCGGAGGCAACAAGAACTCCTGCTGCTCCCAGATATGCCAATAATATTTTTGATTTTCCGCTTTGGTTATCGGACATAATTTCCTGCTTCTGTTCAGGCTGAATATTTGGTGACAACATAGTTTGAGGATTGATGCTGTTCTTTTTGACAGCATCAGACAAAGGATTGCCTTTAAAATTTATTCCGCTTACACGTCCTATATTCATTTTAAAGTCCTCTCGATTATTTGTCTGCCTGTTTTTGTGTAATAATTTATCAGTCCGAAATTCTTAGGAATTTCTCCAAAAATTGGCAAAGGTGCCTGAACTTTACTTACAAATTCAAATAATTTTGTTTTGCGTAATTTGTCAATATGGAGTAAAACGTCTTCAATGATACCTGAATCATAGCTTTCAATCCACATTGTATCAGGTGAAAATCCTCTGTATAAGCTTACGGGATTTGATTTCTCAAGATATAAGTCTATACTGTTACTGTTTATTTTGAATTCAGGATTTAACCTTCTATTCTCATCTCCGTAGCATAACAGTCCCAATAAAGGTTTATATAGTTCTTTGAAATTTCTGTCATTGGTAAAATATTCTTTGAAATATACATTATCTTCACAGGAATATCTTATTAATGTTTTAATAAATTCAAACTGTTTTGATATGCTCCAGTTAGAAAAATCATTTTCTAATTCTTTTCTGAGCAATATTTTAGTTTTTTGTTCTATACCTGCTTCGACAGCATTTTTTGTTGCTCTCATCTGTGCAACATTAGAATATTTGTAAAAATCGTTGTTTTCAAGTTCTCCGGTGAGTTTTTGAAATTCAGGCGATGTTATAACGATTTTCCCGTCACGCACAGCTTCAATAAAATATGCGAAATTTTTAATATTTTCTTTGTTAATGGCATTTATAGGATCATCATATTTTCTTTTTGGTAACAATTTTGAAAGCATTATATTGAAATCCGATGCCTTTATTAAATCAAGATATTCCTCCTTGACATTTTGAGCCATAATATTTCTGTCAAAAGACATTTTATCAGTATATTCTCTTATTGCAGCCATTGTATTTTTAATCTGATTTATGGTCATAATGGATGGGAAAGAAGTATCGTGGTTGTAACTCAAAATTCTTTGGTCGGTAGCATGCCATAATCTGTTTTTGAATTCACCGACAATTTCTTCATCTTTTCCGCTTCCGTATATTTTTAAATAATCCCCATTAAGAATAATAAAAGCTTTATCTAAATCACTTCCGGGTAAAGACATACGTTTTCCGACAGAGCAAGTTCCGTCATATCCGGCTGCTATGACATTGTATTTGTAGTCGTCAAATCCCAAAGCAACTGATTTTACGCTGTTAATAAATGTATTTTCAATACGCTTTGATACTTCTGCAAGGTTAGGAAACCCTGTTACGGACTTATAGTGGTCAATAAACTTTTTTTGGGCAGAAATTTCATCTATGCTATCAAGAAAACTTAAATTATGTGTACGGATAGCTTTGTTTTGAGGAGCAAATGAATCATCATGTATGTCAAGATAACTCCCGTGAGATAATTTATCGTAGTTTACGAGATTATCAGAAGACAGGCTCATGTATTCAGGAGTTCCCTTAAACGATAAATTTTGCGGTGTACTGTGTTTCTTGTATTCGTACACATTAAAATGATTGTTATAACTGGTTATTACCGGTAATACTTTCATGAAACCCCTGCTGAATAAATGCTTTAGACCATATCCTTGTCTAAATTTTACTCTGAATTTAAAACGTGTCAAGATGTAATTTTGCGGTATAATTCTGTAAATGTAACGAATTGTAAAAATGAATTTAATTATGTACTAATAAAAATGAAAACAAGGTACGTTGATAACGTACCTTGTTTCATGTATTTATTGTATTTTAGGCGAACATCCTATATAGAATGTTTTACATCATTACATCATGCCGCCCATACCGCCCATACCAGGCATTGCAGGAGCTGCAGGTTTTTCTTCCGGAATATCAACTACAGCAGCTTCTGTTGTTAATAACATTGAACCTACTGATGCTGCATTCACTAATGCTGAACGGGTAACTTTAGCAGGATCAACGATACCTGATTTGAACATGTCAACGAATTTATCGTCTAATGCGTCATAACCATAAGCACCTTCATGAGAAAGAACTGCATCTACTACGACGTCAGCTTTAGCACCTGCGTTGTATGCTATTGCTCTTAAAGGTACATCAAGAGCTGCAGTCAAAATCTTGAACCCGATTTTTTTATCATCAGATGAGAAGTTAATAGCTTCAAGTTGTTTTTGTAACTCTTGCTGAACTCTGATAAGAGCAACGCCGCCACCCGGAACAATACCTTCTTCGTTAGCTGCACGGGTTGCATTCAGGGCATCTTCAATTCTCAATTTTCTTTCTTTCAATTCAACTTCAGATGCTGCACCAACTTCAATAACAGCTACGCCGCCTGAAAGTTTTGCAACACGTTCCTGTAGTTTTTCTTTATCGTATTCGCTGTCAGAAGCTTCAATTTGACGTTTAATAAGTTTAACACGTTCTTGAACAGCTTGTTTAGTTTCATCACCAACAACGATAGTTGTTTCGTCTTTTGTAACAGTTACACGTTTTGCTTTACCCATCATTTGAGTAG
Source organism: uncultured bacterium (assembly GCA_902777385.1). Taxonomy (GTDB): domain Bacteria; phylum Cyanobacteriota; class Vampirovibrionia; order Gastranaerophilales; family Gastranaerophilaceae; genus UBA1221. Next base: position 1,841 of record CACYTP010000001.1, on the reverse strand, counting down.
TAATGTTTTCTAACTTAATGCCAAGTTCTTCCGTGAACATCTCGCCGCCTGTTAAAATAGCGATATCTTCAAGCATTGCTTTTCTTCTGTCGCCGAATCCAGGAGCCTTAACCGCAACGGCTCTCAATACTTTTCTCATAGTATTAACAACCAATGTTGCAAGAGCTTCACCTTCAACGTCTTCCGCAATCAACAACAATGAACGACCGTCACGGGCAACTTGTTCCAAAACAGGTACTAAGTCTGAAATGATGTTGATTTTCTTGTTTACACAAAGAACGTAAGCATCTTCCAATACAGCTTCCATTCTTTCAGGATCTGTTACGAAGTATGGTGATAAGTAACCTTTATCAAATTGCATACCTTCAACAACTTTTAAGTTTGTACCGAATGACTTTGATTCTTCAACAGTTATAACACCTTCAGCACCTACTTTTTCCATAGCTTCAGCGATTAATTCACCGATTTCTTTGTTGTTACCTGCAGAAATTGCTGCAACTTGAGCGATTTCTTCTTTTGTATTAACAGGTTTAGACATATCTTTAACTTTCTTAACCGCAATATCAACAGCTTTATCAATACCACGTTTCATAGACATCGGGTTAGCCCCAGCAGTCAAGTTTTTTAAGCCTTCTCTAACAATAGCCTGTGCCAAAACTGATGCGGTAGTTGTACCGTCACCTGCTACATCATTTGTTTTTGAAGAAACTTCTTTTAATAATTGAGCTCCTGCGTTTTCCAAACCGTCTTTGAGTTCGATTTCCTTAGCAATGGTAACGCCGTCATTAACGATTTGAGGTGCTCCAAATTTCTTTTCTAAGATAACATTTCTGCCCTTTGGTCCGAGTGTAACTTTAACAGCATCGGCAACGGCATCAATACCTGCAAGAAGTGATTTTCTTGCATCTTCATTAAATACAATTTTTTTAGCCATTTTATATTTCTCCTTTTTAACTATTCAATTACGGCAAGAACGTCTTTTACAGATAAAATCTTGTATTCAACACCATCAGTTTTTACATCAGTGCCTGCATATTTTGCGTAAAGTACGGTTTCACCAACTTTAACATCAAGCGGTTCTCTTTCCCCTTTTTCGTTCATTTTACCCATACCGATAGCAACAACTTCACCCTTTTGAGGTTTTTCTTTTGCACTGTCAGGAATAAAAATTCCGCCCGAAGTTTGTTCGGTATCTTCAATAACTCTAACTACAACTCTGTCTCCTATAGGTCTTAACATAATATTTTCTCCTTTTCTTTATGTCATGCAAACTAACTATAATATATTTATATAATATATTTTCCAAAATCTTAATTTCCTTAATGAAAAATTAAGATTTGAAGTAAAAATGTAAAATTTAATAAAAAACGCCGTCTTTCACACGATAGATATACCTGTACATTATATGTAAACAGTAATAAAATAGCGTCTATTGATGTATTAGAAAATTTTTGTAAATAATTATTAACAACCATGAATGCATGGACTTGATTTCAGGATATTTCCATGTAAAAATAAAGAAGGTGTATATAACACATCGCTTTTTTTGAAATTTAAATAGCAATATTAAGATTTATTAAAAAGTAAAAATTATACTACTTGACAAAAAATATTTAAGTAATATGATTAAAAAGTTCGCAAAAACGAACTGGATGGACTAGCCCCAAAGGACATGTGAGTTCAGAGAATTGCACTGGAGTAGTTGGCAACCTAAAAGGTGTCGGGCAAGTTGAACGAATAACTTAGAACATTGAAAAAAGAATAGATAGACGAAACAATACTTGTTAATTCTAAAAGAAAATGATTCAACAACAAGTCTAACGAAAGTTAGCGTTTAAAAA